>NZ_JACYVB010000001.1:0-1076648 GCF_014842095.1 Pseudomonas sp. CFBP 13719
GCGAAAAAGGCGCCGCGGTGCATCAGGCAGACCGCGGTGCGCCCTTCGCGGCCGGTGACCGCTCCTACGGGAGAAGAAATACGCCAGGCCATCGTAGGAGCGGTCCGTGGCCGCGAAAAGGCGCTGCGGTGCATCAGGTAGACCGCGGTGCGCCCTTCGCGGCCGATGACCGCTCCTACGGGGGAGAAATACGCCAGGCCATCGTAGGAGCGGTCCGTGGCCGCGAAAAGGCGCTGCGGTGAATCAGGCAGATCGCGGTGCGCCCTTCGCGGGCAGAGACCCGCTCCCACAAGGGGGAGCGGCGCATTGATCTCACTGATGATCACTATCAAGCGCCGCGCCTCCCAGGCTGCGGCAACCCTCCCCTATAATCGCCGCCAATTCCCCGCTCTTCACGCCTGCACTCAGGCGACACGCCCCTTTGGAACCGATGCCCATGCCCACCCCTCACTCGGCCGCCCCCGGCCTTTCCGAACGTACCCCGCAAAGCGTCAAGCAACAGTGGCTGGCGATTTTGTCGGTCGCCGTCGGCGCCTTCGCTCTGGTGACCAGTGAATTCCTGCCCGTAGGCGTGCTCAACGATGTTGCCAGCGACCTGGGCATCACTGCCGGTCGTGCCGGCCTGATGGTCACCCTGCCCGGAATCATGGCCGCCCTTGCGGCGCCATTGCTGTCGGTGGGCATCGGTGCGATGGACCGTCGCTACCTGCTGACCGGTCTGACGCTGATCATGATCATCGCCAACACCATCGTGGCCTTCGCCAGCGACTTCAACGTCCTGCTGATCGGCCGCGTGTTGCTGGGGGTCAGCATCGGCGGCTTCTGGGCCACCGCAATCGCCTTGAGCGGTCGACTGGCGCCCAAGGGCGTCGGCGTCGCCAAGGCAACGTCGATCATCATGATGGGTGTGACCCTGGCCACGGTACTGGGCGTACCCGTCGGCACCTGGCTCAGTGGCCTGATGGGCTGGCGCATGACCTTCCTGGTCACCGCGCTGGTGGGCGTGCCGGTGCTGCTGGCGCAGATCTTCCTGTTGCCGCCGCTGTACCCGGACCGAGCCATTCGCGTCAAGGACCTGCCTGCGCTGTTCACCAATGCGCAGGCACGGGTTGGCTTGATCGCCGTATTGCTGATCGGCCTGGCGCACTTCGCCGCGTACACCTACGTGGCGCCGTTCTTCAAGCAGAGCGCCGGCTTCGATGGATCCACGATCGGCTCGCTGTTGCTGCTCTACGGCATGGCCGGCGTGCTGGGCAATGTATTCGCCGGCTTCGCCGCCAACCGCAGCGTGCGCAACACGCTGTTGCTGGTGGCGCTGATGATCGGCACCAGCACCGCCCTGTTCCCCCATTTCGCCACCGGTATCACCGGGGCTGCCATGCTGATAGCCCTGTGGGGCTTCGCTTTCGGCGCCTTCCCGGCGTGCGCCAGCATCTGGATGTTCGTGGTCGCGCCCAAGGATGTGGAGCGTGGCATGCCGCTGTTCGTTGCGCTGTTCCAGGTGATCATCGCCCTGGGTTCGTTCTTCGGCGGGCAGATCGTCGATCAGTTGGGGAGTTCGGTGTTGTTGAGCCTGGCCACGGCCCTGGTCGGCGCAGGGTTCGCCACGGTGTTGGTGTTGGGCCGCAATGTCAGCAACAACGTGGTGGCTCAACCCGCCTGAAGCTGGCTGCGCCGACGGTTGCCAGCAGGTCGTCGGCGCAGAAGCGGACCGCGCAAAAAAAAAGTTGAACTGCTTTTGCAGCCATTCACCTAATGATCAGCTTGTGAATATTCCCACAGGCACTGTGTCAATATCGGCACTTTCCCCAGAGGTGGTCAACGTGGCTAAAGACGAGAAGAAAACCAAAAGCGATGCTTCGAAAGCCAGCAAGGAAATGAAGGACAAAAAGTCGTCACCGGAAAAGAAATCTGCCGCAGCCTCCGCGCTTTCGAAGTCCTCCGACAAGGAGAAAAAAGACAAGAAGAAAGACGCCGAGCCGAAGAAAACTGCCAAGAAAGCCGACAGCAAGCCGGAAAAGGCCAAGAAGTCGGACAAGATCGAAAAAGCAGAAAAGCCTGCGAAGAAGAAAAAGTGATATCCGTTGTCTGCTAGGGCCTCGCGCCCTAGCGTCCTACCCCTTGATACCGCTGTTCCCCCCGAAATGTCACTTTCCTCGATAGCCAAGGCTTTATGCCAGGCTCATGCACGCGTCTGATTCACTACCACCAAGGTCAACCAAGGCATCCGATAGATCCGCACCGGCTGGGTACGCGCGAGCACATCGAGCATGCCGGGAATGTCGTCGAGGTTGAACACGCCACTCACTGCGGTACTCGGCAGCCTGCCGGCGATCACCAGCGAACCGGGCAGATAGCGTTCAATGTCCGCAAACACCTCGGCCAACGGCTGACGGTTGAAGATCAACTTGCCGCGCTGCCAGGCCGACGCGGTACCCAGGTCCAGGGCGCCAGTCGCCGAGGGTGCTGCTCCGGCAGCGTATTCAAGACGCTGGGCTGCCTTCAGGGGTACCACAGCCCCGCCAGACGAAACCTTCACTTCGCCCTCCGTCACACCTACACGCACCTGTTCACCCTGACGATCGACGTCGAAGCGCGTGCCCACCGCCTGTACGCTACCGCCCGAGGCCTGTACCACGAACGGTCGCGAAGCGTCCTTGCTCACCTGGAACAGCGCTTCACCCTTGATCAGGCTGATCTCGCGCCGCGTGGAGGAATAGTGAACCGACAGCGCCGAGCCGCTGTTCAACCAGACCTGGCTGCCGTCTTCGAGGGTCAGTGCCCGGCGCTCGCCGACCGGCGTGGCATAGTCGGCAAAATACACCTTGGCCGGCTCGCTCAACCCGGTCAGTGCCAGGGCGCCCACTCCCGTTGCCAGCGCTGCCCAGCGCAGCGGCCTGCGCGCGACACTGGCGGGTACGACGAAGCTCTGCGCGGAGCGCGTCTGGGGAAGTGCCTGCCACATCCGCTCGGCCAGGCGTGCCGCTGCCTCATGCTCCGCGCTGCGTCGGCGCCAGCGGGCGAAGGCGCGGTGGTCCGCCTCGCTGGCTCGGCCCGATGTCAGGTGCACCCAATGCTCGATGGCCTGATCTTCCAGGTCGATGGCAGAAGCGCTTGGCTTGATGGGCTCGTTCATGGTGTTCGGCTCGCGGGCGCCGCCGCATAGGCGTCAGTACCTTGCATTCTAAAGGCACTCCGACTGACGAAGCCAATCGCGGCAGTGCCGCATGGCGTGCACCATGTACTTGCCCACCGAACTTTCCGACACCCCGAGGCGCGTGGCGATCTGTGCGTGGGTGAGGCCTTCGAGGCGACTGAGCAGCAACGCCAGGCGGGCATTGCTGGGCAGGCACTGCAGGGCCTTGTCGAGCTGCTCGATGGCTTCGGCGGCGAGAAAGGAGCGTTCCGGCGAGGCCATGGGATCGCAGGGTTCCTCGTCGGGCTCATCGACCTGCAGCGAACAATAGCGCCGTTCCTGGCGCAGGCGGTCGATGGCCAGGTTGCCGGCCACGCGGAACACGAAGGCGCGGGGCTCGAGAATCTGCGCTGTGTCGTTCAGGCCAGCCAGGCGCACGTAGGTGTCCTGCGCCACGTCGGCCGCCTTCTCCACATTCCCCAGGCGCCGTGCCAGAAAGGCCAACAGGTCGGCGTAGTGCTCCTGAAAGACCATCAGCAGAGGGTTGGAGTTGGGTGACACGGACATGCGCACGGCCCCGGCGGTTGAGGCGCGCATCCTATCCCAGCTGAGAACAGTTATCATCAGAAACGCGGATGATAATGAAAATATTTTCAGTCTGGACGGCAAGGTCGGGTCACTTCGTTCGTCGTTGGAGTGAGAAGCATGATTCTCGGGCATTCCGCCACCATTGGCTTACGGACGTTTTTCAGATGCAGGCACGTTTCCCGTTGTTCACTCCCGTCACCGGTCGCACCCTGAGCCTGGCGCTGATGCTGGCCATGACAGCAGGCCTGCCGGCGCTTGCACCTCTGGCGCATGGCGCAGAGGCGACCACTGCCCTGGACCTGCAATCGGTAGAGCAGTCCCTGGATCAGGCGCTGACGCGGCTGGCAGACCAGGCCAACGTGCGTCTGATCTTCAACTCCTCGGATGTGGCCAACCTGCGCGCACCGGCCTTGAAAGGCCGATACACCCTCGACCAGGCCCTGGAGACGCTGCTGCGCGGCAGCGGCTTCGGCTGGCAGATGCTCGATGCACGCACCCTGGTGCTGCAGAAGCTGCCCGCGCGCGACGATCCCGCCATGGCTCTGGGCGCCACCACCGTCAATGCCATGAACGATCTGGGCAGCAGCACCGACGGCACGGGTTCGTACACCACCGGTAGCAGCAGTACCGCTGCGAAACTGAACCTGAGCCTCAAGGACACCCCGCAGACCGTCAGCGTGGTCACACGTCAGCTGATGGACGACAAGAAGCTCACCAGCCTGGACAAGGTGCTGGAACAGACCCCGGGCATCACGTTCCAGTACCGAAACTTCGGCGGGCATGTGTACACCTCCCGCGGTTTTTCGTTGCTGGCGGAGAGCTTTCTGGTGGACGGTGTGCCCGGCCAGGGCTATCAGATCACCGGGTGGATGAGGCCCGACACCGCCATCTACGACCGGGTCGAAGTGCTGCGCGGCGCGGCCGGCCTGCTGGTCGGTGCAGGCGAGCCCGGCGGCGCGGTGAACCTGGTGCGCAAACGGCCGACCGCCGAACCGCGACTGACGGTACAGGCCAGCGCCGGTTCCTGGGACCGCTACCGCATGGACCTGGACGCCAGCGGCAAGCTCAACGAAACCGGCAGCGTGCGTGGCCGACTGGTCACGGCCTACGAAGACAACGGTTCCTACCTCGATGAACGCAACACCCGCACGCCGCTGGTGTATGGCATCGTCGAAGCCGATATCGACACGGACACCACCGTGAGCCTGAGCCTGCGCCACCAGGAAAACGTCATCAACGGATATTCGATCTACGGCCTGCCGCGCTACAGCAACGGCAACGCCCTGGACATCTCCCGCTCCACCTCCCTGGTGCAGGATTGGAACCGCCATCAAAGCGAGATGAGCGAAGCGTTCGCGGAAATCGAGCACCGCTTCAACGAACGCTGGTCGAGCACCACCTCGGTGACCGTTTCCGAAGGCAGCTTCGATCAACAGATCGCCTACGCGCGACGCACCATCAGCCCGGTGACCAATACCGGCTCGGTGTTTCAGGCCGCACTGTTTCGCCAGGACAAGGTCACCAGCACCGGGGTGGACAGCCATGTCAGCGGCAATTTCGATGCTTTCGGCCTGACCCATGACGTCACCGTGGGCGGCACCTGGTCGCGCCAGGAAGCCAACACTCAGCAGGCCACCGCCAGCCTGGGCAACCGGCCACTGAACATCTTCAATGTCGACCACCATGCCATCGCCAAGCCTGCCAGACCGGCATGGAGCACCGACATCGACATGACCGAGGAGCGCGCGGGCCTGTACGCCAACTCGCGGCTGCGCCTCAGCGAACCGCTGAGCCTGGTACTGGGTGGTCGCACCAGCTGGTACGACTACAACTACGACATCAAGCGCGGCGCCGCCCTGCCCTACGAGTCCAAGGTGACACGCAAGGTCACCCCCTACGCCGGCGTGATCTACGACATCAGCGACGACTGGGCGTGGTATGCCAGCTATGCGGAAATCTTCAACGCCCAAGGCAATTACGTCGATACCAGCGGCACGCCGCTTTCACCCTCCGAAGGCGACAACTACGAGACCGGCATCAAGGGCGCGCTGCTCGACAATCGCCTGAACCTGTCGATGGCGCTGTTCTACATCAAGCAGACCAACGTCGCTCTGGTCGACCTGGCCAATACCAATTGCACCAGCAACGACTCCGAGGGCACCTGCTACGTCAACGGCACCATCAAGCGCAGCAAGGGCGTCGACCTGGAAGCCAGCGGCGAGATCCTGCCAGGCTGGCAGGTGTTCGGTGGCTACACCTTCAACCTGCTGCGCAACAATACCGAAGACGTCGAGGTGGCCTACGAGACGCCCAAGCACATGCTGCGCCTGCAGACCAGCTACAACCCGCCCGGCGCCTGGGACCGGCTGACCGTCGGTGGCGGCGTGTCGGCGCAGTCCTACTACAAGGCCTCGTCGACCACCGGGCTGGACTTCGGCAGCCAGGGCTATGCGATCTGGGATGCGCGCGTGGCCTGGAAGCTGGACGAGCACTGGAAGGTGCAACTCAACGCCGAGAACCTGTTCGACAAGCGTTACTACACCACTGCGGTAGCGGTCGACCGCTCGAACGTGTTCGGCGAGCCGCGCAGCTACATGCTGACCCTGCGAGGCGATTTCTGATCGCGTCGACTTCGGGATCGGTGCGCTGAACGGCTCCCTGCGCCGCTCCCTGGGCTGGCTGCACACCTGGTGCGGCCTGGTCTGCGGCTGGCTGCTGTGCGTGATCTTCCTGACCGGCTCGTTGAGCGTGTTCCGCGAACCCATCACCCGTTGGATGGAGGCACAGCCGATCGCCCCACTCGACGCCGGGGGGCCGGTGAATCAAGGTTCTGCTGCCTGGCAAGCGCAGCGCTACCTCTTGGCACACGGCGCCGGCGCGCGGCTGTGGCGGGTGGAGTTGCCAACGCACGCGGGCGAAGCCATACGCCTGCTGTGGCGGGACGCAAGCGGCACGTCGCAGGTCGACCTCGACCCTGCAACCGGTACTCCGGTGGTGCAAGGGGCGCTGCGCAAGACCGAAGGCGGCCGGCATTTCATGTCGTTCCACTACATGCTGCAACTGCCGGTGCTGGGCTTCTGGATCGTCGGCGCGCTGACCGTCGGCTTTTTGGTCGCACTGGTGTCGGGGGTAGTGATTCACCGACGTATCTTCGCCGACTTCTTTACCTTCCGACCCGGCCGCGGGCCGCGGGCCTGGCTCGATGCGCACAACGCCGCGGCCGTGCTGACCTTGCCGTTCCAATTGATGATCGCCTACACAGGCCTGTGCATCTTTGCCAGCAGTTACATGCCGTGGCCGGTGCACGCCGTGTACGGTTCGAACGACGGTGCTCATGCACGCTTCAGCTCCGACCTGGCGCCGCAGGCTCCGGTTGTGCGTAACACTGCGGCGCTCGACACCCTGACACCTGCGTGGGAGCGGCTGCTTGAACAGGCCCATGCATTGACCGGGCAGCCGGCGCAGATGCTGTTGGTGGACAAGCCTGGCACTGCCAGCGCCAGCGTGCGCGTCATCGGTCGTCTCGACCCCGGCCAGCCTTTGTCCGATCTATTCACGCCCCAAGCCAGCGTGCTGTTCGACGCGGCCAGTGGCGACGTGCTGCAACTCAGGCTGCCTGAACCGGACAGCGTGTCCATGGGCGCACGTATCGAAGGCGTGATGCGTTCCCTGCATTTCGCCGATTTCGGCAGTTGGGCATTGAGGTGGGTGTACTTCGCCAGCGGCCTGCTGGGCACGCTGATGATGGTTGCCGGCACGCTGCTGTTCTCGATCAAGCGACGGATCAAGGGGCAACACGAATTCGGCGCTGCGACCCGATGCTTCTATCACGGTATCGAAGCGCTCAACGTGGCGTGCAGTGTGGGCATTGGCCTGGCGTGCTGTGCCTACTTCTATGCCAACCGGCTGCTGCCACTGCAGTTGCCGGACCGGGCCAACTGGGAGATACGCTGTTTTCTGCTGATCTGGCTGGCGACCCTGCTGCACGCACTGTGTCGGCCGCGCAACCGCGCATGGGCCGAACAGCTCGGCTTGGCGGCGCTGCTGTGCCTGTGCCTGCCGCTGCTCAATCACTGGACCACGGGGCAGAACCTTTGGCGCTACGCTGCCGCCGGCGACTGGCAGCGCGCAAGTGTGGAAGCGGTAGCGCTGGGCTGCGGCGCAGTACTGGCAGGGGTGCTGATGAAACTGCAGCGGCGCCATCAGCGGCAGGGCCTGAGACCTTAGCCGAATCAAAGCCGGTTCAAGCCGCCGCAAAACTGTATACCATATGCGCTCAATCCCTCGAATGACCCAGCACCGTGGCCCAGACCAAACTCAACGCGCCGGACCTCGGCAACTCTCCCTCGACCTCGGAGATCATCACCCGGCACCTGCGCGACGCGATCGTTGCCGGGCACTTTGCCGAGGACGAACCGATCCGTCAGGACGACATCGCCCGCCAGTTCAATGTCAGCAAGATCCCCGTCCGCGAAGCGCTCAAGCGCCTCGAAGCCGAGGGGCTGGTCATGTTCCAGCGCAATCGCGGGGCGATGGTCACGCGCCTGTCGGAGTCGGAGCTGGCGCAGATGTTCGAAGTGCGCATGCTGCTCGAAGACAAGGTGCTGCGCCTGGCCATCCCGAACATGACCGAGGCGACTTTCACCCGCGCCGAGAGCATCTGCCGCGAGTTCATCGGTGAAAACGACGTGGGCCGCTGGGCCGAGCTGAACTGGGCGCTGCACGCCTGCCTCTACGAGCCCGCGCAACGGCCGTTCCTGGTGAGCATGATTCGTTCGGTCAACGATAAACTGGAGCGCTACTTGCGCATGCAGATGAGCCTGTCGGCCGGCAAAGATCGCGCGGACCACGAACACCGGGAGATTCTCCAGGCCTGCCGCGAGCGTAACGTGGAGCTGGCCGTGCGCCTGCTCGACGAACACATCGCCGGCGTCTGCCAGACGCTGTTCGAGCATCTGCCAAGCGCCCGCTGAACCTTGGCACTGTGCCGAATTCGTCATTGCCACGGGCTAAATAGCTCAAGCCGCAGTGGGCTATCTGCGCCATTCTAACGGTCACTTAACCGACCCGACGAGTGGCCCCATGACCCGCATCCAAGTGATCGATTCGCACACCGGTGGTGAACCCACCCGCCTGGTGATCGACGGTTTTCCCGAGCTGGGCACCGGCAGCATGGCCGAGCGCAAGCAATTGCTCGCCGAGCGGCACGACGCCTGGCGCGCCGCTTGTGTGCTGGAGCCACGCGGCAGCGATGTGCTGGTAGGCGCACTGCTGTGCACGCCGGTAGACCCGAACGCCTGCGCCGGGGTGATCTTCTTCAATAACACCGGCTACCTCGGCATGTGCGGCCACGGCACCATCGGCTTGATCGCCTCGCTGGCCCATCTGGGCCGGATCGGCCCGGGTGTACACGCCGTCGAAACGCCGGTCGGCACCGTCCAGGCCACGCTGCACGAGGATGGCTCGGTGAGTGTGCGCAATGTGCCGGCCTACCGTTACCGCAAGGAAGTCGCCCTGCAGGTGCCGGGCATTGGTTCGGTCACCGGCGACATCGCCTGGGGCGGCAACTGGTTTTTCCTGGTCGCCGAGCATAGCCTGGCGGTCAGCGGTGACAACCTCGACGCCCTCACGGCTTACACCGTCGCCGTGCAGCAAGCGCTGGAGGACCAAGGCATACGCGGCGAAGACGGCGGCCTGATCGACCACATCGAATTGTTCGCCGAAGACGAACAGGCCGACAGCCGCAACTTCGTGCTGTGCCCCGGCAAAGCCTACGATCGCTCGCCTTGCGGAACCGGGACCAGCGCCAAGCTGGCGTGCCTGGCCGCCGACGGCAAACTGCAGCCCGGGCAGATCTGGCGTCAGGCCAGCGTCATCGGCAGCGAGTTCGAGGGTTCCTATGAAACCCTGGAACACGGCAGCGACGGGCCGGTTGTGCCGACCATTCGCGGCCGGGCCTACATCAGCGCCGAAGCCACACTGATCCTGCAGGCCGACGACCCCTTCGCCTGGGGTATCCGCTTGTGAACGCCACGGCCGTGGCCGACGCCATCGTCATCGGCGCAGGCATCGTCGGCGCTGCCTGCGCCCAGGCCCTGGCCCAGCGCGGGCTGAGCGTACGGGTGCTGGACGCCGGCACGCCCGGTGCCACGGCCGCCGGCATGGGCCACCTGCTGGTGCTGGATGACAACGCGGCGGAACTGGCCTTGAGCCAATATTCGCTGCAGCGCTGGCGTGACATCGCCGGGTCGTTGCCCAACGGTTGCGCCTACCGCAGCAACGGCACCCTGTGGCTGGCCGCCAACGCTGAGGAAATGGCCGTTGCCGAGCACAAGTTCCAGGTGTTGCGCGAGCATGGCGAGGCCTGCGAAATCCTCGCTGGCAACGCTCTGCGCGAGCGCGAACCGTTGCTTCGCGAAGGGCTGGAGGGTGGTCTGTTGATCAAGGGGGACGGCATAGTGTATGCGCCGGCTGCCGCCCAGTGGATGCTCGACCATCCGTTGATCCGCCAGCAACGCGCCACGGTCACCGAGGTAGACGGCAACCGTGTGCGTCTGGCCGACGGCCAATGGCTCAGTGCTGGCATGGTGCTGTTAGCCAACGGCATCCAGGCCAGCGAGCTGTGCCCCGAGCTGCCGATCCAGGCCAAGAAAGGCCATCTGGCGATCACCGACCGCTACCCGGCGCAGATCACCCACACGCTGGTGGAACTGGGCTATGTCACCAGCGCCCACAACGCCAGTGGGCCGTCTACAGCCTGCAACATCCAGCCGCGCCCGACCGGACAATTGTTCATCGGCGCCTCGCGGCAATTCAACACCACGGATCCCGAGGTCGAGGGCTGGATGCTCGCCAAGATGCTCAGGCGCGCGGCAGAGTACGTGCCTGCGCTGAACACGCTGAACGTGATTCGGGCCTGGACCGGTTTTCGCGCCGCCAGCCCGGATGGCCTGCCCCTGGTAGGCGAGCACCCCCAGCGTCCGGGCCTGTGGCTGGCAGTGGGTCACGAAGGCCTGGGGGTGACCACTGCGCCGGCGACTGCCGATTTGCTGGTGGCGCAACTGTTCGACGAATCACTGCCGCTGGCGGCAGGGCCCTACCTGCCGCAACGTTTTCTCGGAGGGTCCAGCCATGCTTGAATTGACCGTCGATGGACGCACGCTGCAGGTCGCAGTCGGCACCAGCGTCGCCGCGGCACTGGCGATGGCCGGTGACGGTTGCACGCGCACCTCGGTCAGCGGCCAACGGCGCGCGCCGCTGTGCGGCATGGGTATCTGCCAGGAATGCCGTGTGACCATCGACGGCGCGCGGCGCCTGGCGTGCCAGACGTCCTGCCGCGACGGCATGCAGGTACGGAGCCTGCCATGATCGAGCACGTCGATATTCTCATCATCGGTGCCGGGCCGGCCGGCATCCATGCGGCGCTGGCAGCGGCACCCAGCGGCCTGCGCATCGTGTTGCTGGACGACAATCCGCTGCCCGGCGGGCAGATCTGGCGCGATGGCCCGCAGGCCTCGCTGCCGAACCAGGCCACCCAGCTGCGCCAGCGCCTGCAGGCGTGTACCAACGTGCAGATCCAGGGTTCCACCCGCGTGATCGCCCGGCCTGCACCTCATCAGTTGCTGGTGGAGAACGACGAGCGCGGCTGGATCATCGGCTATGCAAAGCTGATCCTGTGTACCGGAGCCCGCGAGTTGCTGTTGCCCTTCCCCGGCTGGACGCTGCCTGGCGTAACCGGTGCCGGCGGCCTGCAGGCGTTGATCAAGGGCGGTCTGCCGGTCGCGGGCGAACGCGTGGTGGTTGCCGGCAGCGGCCCGCTGCTGCTGGCCAGCGCCCACAGCGCAACGAAGCACGGCGCACGGGTCGTGCGCATCGCCGAGCAGGCCAGCACCCGCGCCGTGGCGGGATTTGCCAAGCAGCTGCCACGCTGGCCGCATAAATGGCTGCAGGCGTTGCAACTGTTTTCACCCGCCTATCGCACCGGCAGCCATGTGCTGGCTGCTCTGGGTGACGACCGCCTGGAAGGCGTACGACTGATGCAGCAGGGCCGAATCAGGGAACTGCCCTGTGACCGGCTGGCCTGTGGCTTCGGCCTGGTGCCCAACACGCAGCTGGGCGAGGCCTTGGGCTGTGCGCTGCAGGACCGGGCCATCGCCGTCGATGCCTGGCAGGCGAGCAGCCTGGCGGACCATTTTGCCGCAGGCGAATGCACCGGCTTCGGCGGCAGCGAGCTGGCCTCGGTCGAAGGCAGTATCGCCGGGCACGTTGCAGCTGGCGACCAGGCGGCGGCGCAGCGGCTTTGGCCACAGCGCACCCGTTGGCAAGGCTTCGCCGCCGCGCTGAACCGGGCGTTTGCCCTTGATCCTGCGCTCGCCGCCCTGTGCGCGCCGGACACTCTGGTCTGTCGCTGCGAAGACGTGCCGTTTGCGGCGCTCGCCGCCCATTGCAACTGGCGCGAGGCCAAACTCGCCACCCGCTGCGGCATGGGCGCCTGCCAGGGGCGGGTGTGTGGCGCCGCCACCGCGCACCTGTTCGGCTGGCAACCCTCGGCACCGCGACCGCCCTTCAGCCCGACACGGATCGAGACCCTGCTGCACCTCGACGGCCACCCGCCCTGCTGAACCCCGCTCTGCTGAATACAGTGTTCGGGCTTTGCGCAGCAGCCCGGCAGCACTATCCTGCGGGAGTCACTTCCGGACCTCGACCCCATGCTCGCCGCATTCCTCAGCGCCAGCCCGTGCCAACTACCGAACCTGCTGGGGAGCCTGCAACCCTTGGCCCCCTTGCTCGACGCCTTGACCGACGTGGTGTTTTTCATCAAGGACGACGCCGCCCGCTATGCCTTCGTCAATGCCACCCTGGCCAAGCGTTGCGGCTTCAAGACCAGTCAGCAGCTGCTGGGGTTGACCGCCGAGCAAGTGTTTCCGGCGCGTTTCGGCTCGCTGTACACCGAACAGGACCGCAAGGTCCTGGGTAGCGGCCGCGAATTGGCCAATCAGCTGGAGCTGCACCTCTATTATGGCAACCAGCCCGTGTGGTGCCTGACCCACAAGATCGCCCTGCACGATGAACAGGGTCGGATCATCGGCCTGGCCGGCATCTCCCGCGACCTGCAGTTGCCTCAGTCCAGCCACCCGGCCTTCGCGAAACTGGCGGCGGTCGACGCGCACATCCGTGCGCATTTCCATCGCCCGGTCAGCCTCGCGGAGCTGACCGCCATTGCCGGGCTGTCGGTCGCGCAACTGGAGCGTCACTGCAAGCGGATCTTCCACCTGACCCCGCGCCAGCTGATTCACAAGGCGCGTCTCGAAGAGGCCTCGCGCCTGCTGCGCGAGGAAGACCTGCCCATCACGGAGGTCGCCCTGCGCTGTGGCTACACCGACCACAGTGCGTTCAGCCGGCAGTTCCGCGCGCTGACGCACCTTTCGCCCAGCCTGTACCGCGAAAGCCACCGCTGATGTTCCGTTAGCGGGCAGTCAGCGGAGCAATGCTCCCTTATGTAACACCCCACCGCATCACACCCAACTCTTCCTCCGCCGTCGATCCTGAATGAATGCGCCCTGATTCAGGGGCTTACGACGACAGTACGGACATGGACAGAAACAGGCACGCCTGTTGCATTTGAAATATCGTATACGAAATTCTCAGATGCATTCCAGTGCTCACTCCATTCCGAGGCCTCCATGAAAACTCCTGCCTTCGCTGTAGCCCTAACCGCTGTGCTCAGTACTTCTTTCATGGCGACTGCCCAGGCCGACAAGCTGGACGACATCATTGGTTCCGGCAAGCTGCGCTGTGCGGTGACACTGGACTTCCCGCCCATGGGCATGCGCGACAGCGCCAACAAGCCTGCCGGGTTCGACGTCGATTACTGCAACGACCTGGCGAAGGTGCTGGGCGTCGATGCCGAAGTCATCGAGACGCCGTTTCCGGACCGGATTCCGGCGCTCATCTCGGGCCGTGCCGACGTGATCGTGGCCTCCACCTCCGACACCCTGGAACGAGCCAAGACCGTGGGCCTCAGCGTGCCCTACTTCGCCTTCCAGATGGTCGTGCTGACCCGCGACGACACCGGCGTCAACAGCTTCGACGACCTCAAGGGCAAGGCAGTGGGCAACACCAGCGGCACCTACGAGGCCATCGCACTGGAAAAGGATGTGAAGGGCTGGGGTAGCGGCAGCTTCCGTGCGTATCAATCGCAGAACGACACCATCCTGGCCGTCGCCCAAGGCCATATCCAGGCCACCGTGGTCACCAACACCGTGGCAGCCGCCACTCTGAAATCCGGCAAATACAAGAACCTCAAGGTCGCCGGCAATGCGCCCTACGTGATCGACTACGTTTCCCTGGGTGCCAAGCGCACCGAATACGGTCTGCTCAACTACCTCAACCTGTTCGTCAACCAGCAAGTGCGCAGCGGCCGCTACAACGAGTTGTTCGTCAAATGGGTCGGCACCGACATCGCACCCGCCAACCTCACCGTACCCAACGTCTACTACTGAGGTGACGACCATGCCACGCAGCGTCGGTGGACGCAGCCTGATCGACGGCAGCGCACAAGGCGCCCTGTTGTTTGCCGACACCGGCCTGAGTTTCTGGGGCGGGGTCGACCCCAGCAGTGGCGAGGTGATCGACCGCCACCATCCGCTCAGTGGTCAGCGGGTGGCGGGCCGCATTCTGGCGATTCCCGGCAGTCGCGGGTCCTGCACCGGCAGCAGCGTGATGATGGAGTTGATCAGCAACGGCCACGCACCGGCGGCGCTGGTACTGGCCGAAGCCGATGAAATCCTCACCTTGGGCGTGCTGGTGGCACAGCACTTCTTCGCCCGCTCGCTGCCGGTGCTGTGCATCGGTCAGGAAGCCTTCGATACGCTGCGCGGCGCGGCATGGGCTCGGTTGGATGGCGCAACGCTCGGTCTCTACAGCCAGGCGCCGACGGACGACTGGCAGCCGCAGCCAGGCGCAGGCCAGACCGAGCCGTTCGATGACGGCTTTGCACTCGACAGCCGTGACCATGAGTTGCTCGCAGGCAGCCACGGCAAGGCGGCGCAGGTGGCGATGCAGATCGTCCTGCGCATGGCCCGTCTCCAGGGCGCGCGGGAACTGGTCGATATCATCCAGGCGCACATCGACGGGTGCATCTACACCGGCCCTGCCAGCCTGCGGTTTGCCGAACAACTGGTGCAATGGGGCGCACGGGTGCGGGTGCCCACTACCCTTAACGCCATCTCGGTGGACCAGCGCCGCTGGCGCGAACTGGGTATCGACCCGGCCCTGGGCGAGCCTGCCAGCGCCTTGGGCGATGCGTACATGGCCATGGGTGCGCGCGCAAGTTTCACCTGCGCGCCCTATCTGCTCGACAGCGCGCCAGCCCTCGGCGAGCAAGTGGTGTGGGCCGAGTCCAACGCTGTGGTCTACGCCAACAGCGTGCTCGGCGCGCGCACGCTGAAGTACCCGGACTACTTGGACATCTGCATTGCATTGACTGGCCGTGCGCCGCTGATCGGCTGTCATCTCCAAGAGCAACGTCGGGCCCAACTGCTGATCGACGTACCGGCGTTGAAAGAACTGGATGACAGCTTCTACCCGCTGCTCGGCTATCACGTCGGGACCCTGTGCGGCAGCCGCATTCCATTGATCAGCGGTCTGCAGCACCTCAGCCCCAGTCTGGACGAGCTCAAGGCATTCGGCGCCGCGTTCGCCACCACCAGCGCTGCACCGATGTTTCATATCGCCGGCGTCACTCCGGAAGCCCTGAACCTCGCGCATTCGAGTGACTCACCGGATACGCTGCCGCGCGTCTCGATTTCCCTGCAAGACCTGCACGCCAGTTGGATGGAGCTCAACAGCGCGCGGGACAACCAGGTAAGGATGGTATCCCTGGGCAACCCGCACTTCTCCCTGACCGAATTCGCCCGCCTGGCCGAACTCTGCCGCGGCCTGCGCCGACACCCGGACGTGGTACTGGCCATCACCTGCGGTAGAGCGGTGCTGGAACAGGCACGGGCGGCGGGTCATGTCGCCGTGCTCGAGGCCTTCGGCGCCACGCTGATCACCGACACCTGCTGGTGCATGCTGGGCGAGCCGGTCATTCCCGCAGGCGTGCGCAGCCTGATGACCAACTCGGGCAAGTACGCCCACTACGCGCCCGGCCTGGTCGGGCGCAGCGTTCACTTCGCCAGCCTCGGCACCTGTGTCGACAGCGCGTGCAGCGGCGCCACCAGCGCTCGACCGCCCGCCTGGCTGGCGACCTGTGCAGCGGAGGGCGCGGAGCATGTTTGACTACACCTTCCAATGGCGGGCTGCGTGGCGCGCCCTGCCCGACATGCTGCAAGGCGCGTGGGTGACGTTCGAAACCGCGGCGCTGTCGATGATTTTCGGTGTGCTCATTGCTCTGCTTCTGACCGTGATGCGTGCAGGCTCCGAACGGACGTTCCGCGGCCGGGCGCTGCGCGGCATCGGCGACGGCTGGGTGTCGATTGCGCGCAATACCCCGTCGCTGTTCCAGATCTACATCCTGTACTTCGGCCTCGGCTCGCTGGGCCTGCACGTCAGCTCCTGGCTGGCATTGCTGGCCGGCATCACCTTCAACAACGCTGGCTACCTGGCGGAAAATTTCCGCGGCGGTCTCAAGGCGGTGCCGGACACGCAGATGCGCGCCGCGCGATCGTTGGGCATGAGCGCCTTCCAGGCCTACCGCATGATCATCGTTCCGCAATTGTTGCGCGTGGTGTTCTACCCGCTGAGCAACCAGATGGTCTGGGCGGTGCTGATGACGTCCCTCGGCGTGGTGGTCGGGCTCAACGACGACCTCACCGGGGTCACCCAGGACTACAACGTGAAGACCTTCCGCACCTTCGAATATTTCGCGATGGCCGCGGTGCTTTATTACCTGATCGCCAAGCTGATCGTCGGCCTCGCCCGGCTGTTGAGCTGGCGTCTGTTTCGCTACTGAGGAGCGGCGCATGTTTTCCACCAGCCTCACCGCGACTGACCTCCTGTACATGCTCGATGGCGCCTGGGTCACCCTGCAACTGACCTTCTGGGCAATCCTCGCGGGCTCCTTCGGCGGCCTGCTGTGCGGCCTGCTGCGGGCCCTGTCACCGCGCGCCAGCCTGCCGCTGGCCTGGGTGCTGGACGTGTTTCGCAGCGTGCCGTTGCTGATCCAGTTCGTGCTGCTCAATTCGCTCAAGAGCATCGTCGGATTGAACATCAGCGCGTTCAGCGTCGGCTGCATCGTGCTGGGTGTCTACGCGGCGGCGTACTTCACCGAGATCGTCCGCAGCGGGGTGCTGGCCGTGTCGCCGTCGGTGCGCCGGGCCAGCCGTTCGCTCGGCCTGAGCTATTGGCAGGACCTGCGCTACATCGTCCTGCCGATGGCCACCCGGGTCGCCTTCCCCGGCTGGCTCAACCTGGTGCTCGGCGTGATGAAAGACACCGCGCTGGTGATGTGGATCGGCATCGTCGAACTGCTGCGTGCCTCGCAGACCATCGTCACGCGCATACAGGAGCCGCTGCTGGTGCTGTGCATCGCCGGGCTCATCTACTACGTCATGAGCCTGGTGGTCGCTCGCCTGGGCGCTCGTCTGGAAAGAAGGTGGCAGGAAAATGATTGAGATCGACAACGTACACAAATCCTTCGGCCAACTGGAGGTCATCAAGGGCGTCAGCCTGACGGTGAGCAAGGGCGAGGTGGTGTCGATCATCGGCGGCTCGGGTTCGGGAAAATCCACCTTGCTGATGTGCATCAACGGCCTGGAGCCGATCCAGAAAGGCAGCATTCGGGTCGACGGGGTCGAGGTCCACGGCAGCAGCACCAACCTCAATCAGCTGCGCCAGCGAATCGGCATCGTCTTCCAGCAATGGAACGCCTTTCCCCACCTCACCGTGCTGGAAAACGTCATGTTGGCGCCACGCAAGGTACTGGGCAAGAGCAAGGAGCAGGCCGAGGCGCTGGCCGTGCAGCAGTTGACCCATGTCGGCCTGAGCGACAAATTCAATACCTTTCCCGGCAAGCTCTCGGGCGGCCAGCAACAGCGCATGGCGATTGCCCGAGCGCTGGCCATGTCACCGGACTACATGCTGTTCGACGAGGCCACCTCGGCGCTCGATCCGCAACTGGTGGGCGAAGTGCTCGACACCATGCGCATGCTCGCCGAAGACGGCATGACCATGGTGCTGGTGACCCACGAGATTCGTTTCGCCCGCGATGTGTCCGATCGCGTGGCGTTTTTCCGCAACGGCCTGGTGCATGAAATCGGTAGCCCGGACCAGGTCATTGGCAACCCGTTGCAGCCGGAAACGGCCGCGTTCCTGAAGTCAGTCAAATAGGCCCCGCCGATGCGTCGTTCGCTATTGCGCCCGATCGCATCAATGGTCTTGAACCGCAGCAGCCTGTCCAAAGTACATCCGACCCAAAGCGTATACGAAATACCATAAATCAACGGAGTAACTCGAATGAGCAAGCGCATCAACTGGAGTGGCGTATTCCCGGCGGTCACCACTCAATTCAACGATGACTTTTCCATCAATCTGGAAAAGACTCATCAGGTGATTTCCAATGTGATTCGCGACGGCGTGTCAGGCCTGGTGGTCTGCGGCTCGGTAGGTGAAAACACCTCATTGACCGCCGAAGAGAAGATCGCTGTCACCGAAGTGGCCGTCGACGCCTCCGGTGGGCGCGTGCCGGTCATCTGCGGGGTGGCGGAATTCACCAGTGTCGCTGCCGCGAAAACTGCGAACGCCGTACGCAAGGCCGGGGTGGACGGCGTCATGCTGATGCCGGCGCTGGTCTACGGCTCCAAGCCCTTCGAAACCGCCGAGCATTTTCGCTACGTGGCCAAGCACGCCGACGTGCCCTTGATGGTCTACAACAACCCACCCATCTACAAGAACGACGTCACCGCCGAGATCCTGATTTCCCTGGCCGACTGCGACAACGTGGTGTGCTTCAAGGACTCTTCCGGCGACACCCGGCGCTTCATCGACGTGCGCAATGAAGTGGGCGACCGCTTCGTGCTGTTCGCCGGCCTCGACGACGTCGTTCTGGAAAGCATCGCAGTGGGCGCCGAGGGCTGGGTGTCGGGCATGTCCAACGTCTTCCCGCAGGAAGGCGAAACCATCTTCCGCCTGGCCAAGGCCGGACGCTTTGCCGAAGCCATGGAAATCTACCGGTGGCTGATGCCGATCCTGCACCTGGACGCCCGTGCGGACCTGGTGCAGTGCATCAAGCTGTGCGAAGCGATCATGGGCCGCGGCAGCGCCCTGACTCGCCCACCGCGCCTGGCCCTGCCCGACGAAGACCGCCTGTTCGTCGAACGCATCATGGCCAAGGCTCTGGCCAACCGCCCCACCCTGCCCGACGTCGGTCTTTGAATCACGACCGGGCCAGGCGCCTCCGCCAGGCCCGGGTACCTGTCATTGCCACCCCCAGGAAGCCTGATCATGTCCACTTCTTCCAACGCGACTACCCCAGCGGGACTCAAGCGTGTCGTGGCGGCCGCCATGGCCGGAACCGTCGCCGAATGGTACGAATTCTTCCTGTACGGAACGGCTTCGGCGCTGGTGTTCGGCCAGCTGTTCTTTCGCCAGACCGATAGCCCCATCGACGGCATCATTGCCGCTTTCGCGCTCTACGCAGTGGGCTTTCTGGCCCGACCACTGGGCGGGCTGGTGTTTGGCCACTACGGCGACAAGTTCGGCCGCAAGCGCCTGCTGCAACTGAGTCTGGTAGTGGTGGGCATCACCACCTTCCTGATGGGCTGCCTGCCAGGTTTTGCCACCATCGGCTACGCGGCCCCGGTGCTGCTGGTGCTGTTGCGGCTGATCCAGGGCTTTGCGTTCGGCGGCGAATGGGGCGGTGCAATCCTGCTGGTGTCCGAGCACTGCCCCGACAACCGCCGCGGCTTCTGGGCCAGTTGGCCACAGGCGGGCGTGCCGGCGGGCAACCTGATCGCTACCGTCGCCTTGCTGGGGCTGTCTACCGGGCTCTCCGAAGAGCAGTTCCTGGCCTGGGGCTGGCGCGTGGCGTTCTGGCTGTCGGCCATCGTGGTACTGATCGGCTACTGGATTCGCAGCAGCGTCGACGATGCGCCTATCTTCAAGGAAGCCCAGGCGCGCCAGGCATTGATTCAATCCGAACAGCTGGGTGTGGTCGAAGTACTGCGTCATCACTGGCGTTCAGTGTTGGTAGGAATCGGCGCGCGGTTTGCCGAGAACATTCTGTATTACACGGTGGTGACCTTTTCCATCACCTATCTGAAACTGGTCGTTCACAAAGATACGTCGCAGATTCTGCTGCTGATGTTCGGCGCGCACTTCCTGCACTTCTTCATGATTCCGCTGATGGGCTACCTGTCCGACCTGATCGGCCGCAAACCGGTGTACCTGACCGGCGCGGTGCTGACGGCGTTCTGGGGTTTCGTCGGTTTTCCGATGATGGACACCGGCAACAACTGGCTGATCATGGCGGCGATCACCCTGGGCCTGGCCATCGAATCCATGACCTATGCGCCCTACTCGGCACTCATGGCCGAGATGTTCCCGACCCATGTGCGCTACACGGCGCTGTCGCTGTGTTATCAAGTGGCGCCGATTTTCGCCGGCTCGCTGGCGCCGCTGATCGCAATCACCCTGCTGAACAAATACAACAGCTCAACGCCGATCGCCTGGTACCTCGTCGGGGCTGCGGTAATCTCCATCGTCGCTGTCAGCCTGACCCGGGAAACCCGTGGCAAGTCGTTGCGCACGGTCGATGCAGAAGCCGCCGCACGCGTGGCGGCCTCGGAACAAACGGGCGTGTCGCGCGGCAAACTGGCCTGAGCACGTTGCGCTGACGACCTTCGTCAACGCGTTATCAAAGCCCCAGATCACTCAAGCCTGGGTGATCGTCGGGGCGACGGCCCAAGGGCCAGTGATATTTGCGCTCGGACTCGGCAATCGGCAGGTCGTTGATGCAGGCGAAACGCCGTTGCATGAGTCCGTTGGCGGCGAACTCCCAGTTCTCGTTGCCGTATGAGCGAAACCAGTTGCCCGAATCGTCGTGCCACTCGTAGGCGTACCGCACGGCAATGCGGTTGTCGGCAAAGGCCCACAGCTCCTTGATCAGGCGGTAGTCCAGTTCCTTGCGCCACTTGCGTTCGAGAAACGCCTGGGCCTGGGCTCGACCTTCGATGAACTCGCTGCGGTTGCGCCAGTAGGTGTCTTGGGTATAGGCCAACGCCACCTTTGCGGCGTCCCGGGAGTTCCAGCCATCCTCGGCGCCACGCACTTTCTGAATGGCGGTTTCGAGGGTGAAAGGCGGCAACGGTGGGCGGTTTTCCTGGTTCATATCGAAGGTCCTAGAAAGGCTTGTAGGGCAGAAACTTGCCGTCCAGGGTGATCACAGCACGCGATCCGCCTTCTGGATCTTCGACTTTCTTGATATCGAGTTTGAAGTTGATCGCGCTGATGATGCCGTCGCCGAATTGCTCATGCACCAGAGCCTTCAAGGTAGTGCCGTAGACCTGGACCATTTCGTGGAAGCGATAGATGGTCGGGTCGTTGGACACGTCTTCGGCGTTGCCGCGCAAGGGTATCGTCTGCAACTGAATCACCGCTTGCGCGTCGAGGCCCAGACGCTCGGCCACCACTTCGGCAACCGCCTGCGGCAGCGGGTGTTGGCCCAGCAGCGCGGCTGTCACATACACCGTACTCAGGCCGGTCCCCTCGGACAGCGCCGCCCAGGTCAGATTGTGCGTGGCCTTGGCCTGCAGGACTTGTTCGGTCAGGGTCTGACGCGGCGCCTTGGAAACGTTGCTCTGGGACATGGTGATTCTCCGGACTGAAACGCAGGGTCGATTGAACAGCTTGGCAGCAGGGGATCATCGAAACCTACCACAATGATCACGGCTGTCTTGCACAATTTCAGCTGGAATTCGATTGGTGCCGCTACGTCCCATTGGTCACCTGAGCGCTGCGGTTGGCCAGGCAGGACAGCGGGAGGAAGGCTGAACGCACTGCGCGCCCGCGCAAACTTTTCCGTGGTTCAGGCGTCAGCTTGATAGCACATCTCGCTATTGCAGCGTCCCCCTGCCCCTGCACAAGGACTCATCATGGTTTTCTTCATCTTTCTGCTGGCCTGCGCCGCCGCAGCCAGCACCGGTGTCATCTTCAAGCCCGGCGAATGGTACGCCTCGCTGGTCAAGCCGCGTTTCACCCCGCCCAACTGGGCGTTTCCCGTGGCCTGGACGGTCATCTACCTGCTGCTCGCCTGGGCGGGCTATCGACTGACGCAACTGCCGGGCAGCGAGACCGTCCTGGCGCTGTGGGCCGCGCAGATCGCCCTCAACACCCTGTGGACGCCGGTATTCTTCGGCGCCCATCGCCTGCTCGCCGGGATGGTGATCATCGTGGTCTTGTGGCTGGTGACCGCCGCCATGGTCGCCCTGGCAATGCGCCTGGACGTCATCACCGGGCTGATCCTGTTCCCCTACCTGGCCTGGCTCTGCGTGGCAGCGGCGCTGAACTTCTCGATTCTGCGCAACAATCGCTGACGCTAAGGTTGCGCCGCTCCCACTCGGCCACGGTCAGATCGCGAACGCCCCGACCAGTGCGGTCAGACCGACCGCCAGTCTCGACACTTCTCCGCTGGCGGTGGCCGTTTGCGTGGCGCCCGCCGCGCTCTGAATCGAAAGGTCGCGAATGCTGGTGATGTTGCGGTCGATTTCCCGCGCCACCTGTGCCTGCTCCTCGGCTGCCGTGGCGATCACGGTGTTGCGTTCGCTGATGAGGTTGATCGATGCCGATATCTGGCTGAGCGAGGTGCTGGCGTGCTGGGCCACGGCCGACGAATCGCTGGCCATCTGCTGACTCTGCTCCATGGCTTGCACGGCCTGCACCGAATCGGTCTGCATGGAGCCGATCATCTTCTCGATTTCCTGGGTCGACTGCTGCGTACGGTGAGCCAGCGCACGCACTTCATCCGCTACCACGGCGAAGCCGCGGCCCTGCTCTCCGGCGCGGGCCGCTTCGATGGCCGCGTTCAATGCCAGCAGGTTGGTCTGTTCGGCGATGGCGCGGATCACCTCGACGACGGTGTTGATCTCGCGCGCCCGTGACGACAGTTGCTTGACCTGCGTGCTGGTGCTGCCCACGTTGGTTGCCAGTGCCTGAATGGCCGTCAGAGTCTGCTCGACCTTGCCCAGCCCGTCCCTGGCCAGGGACTGGGTGGTTGCCGACGCGTCGGCGGCCTCGGCTGCGTTGCGCGCCACCTCATCGACCGCCGAGCTCATCTGGGTGACGGCGCTGGCAGCCTGATTGACCTCGTCGTTCTGGCGCGCCAGACCGCGACTGGATTCCTCGGTCACGGCGCTCATCTCTTCCGAGGCAGCAGCCAACTGGCTGGAACTGTCGGAAATGTGCGCGATGGTCTGGCGCAGGTTGGCCTGCATCTGGGCCAGCGCGGTGAGCATGCTGGCGGCCTCGTCCTGCCCGACCACGACGATCGTTTCGGTCAGGTCCTTGCGCGCGATGCGCTGGGCAATCTGCACGGCCTCCTTGATGGGCTGGGTGATGCTGCGGATCAATAGCGCAGCGAGCAGGATGGTAGCAAGCACGGCCGCAGCCATCAGCCCGATGACCCAGTTGCGTCCCGATTCGAAAGTCGCCAGCGCCACATCGCCGGCATCCGTGGCACCGCGGTCGTTCAGCGCCATGAGTTCGTTGACCTTGCCTTCGAGGGTATTGGTCAGCGGGCGAATGGCCGTGTTGATCAGGGTAGTTGCCGCAGTGGTGTCGGCAGCACGCAGCATAGGTTCGAGCTGACCCAGCAGTTGGTCATACGTTGCCGCGTCGGAGCGTATGGATTCATAAAGTTTACGGTCATCGTCGCTCGCAACGGTGCTTTCGTAGTGCTTGATGGTTTCCTGGAAAGTACGGCGATATCCCGGAAACGCAGCGATCGTCTGTTCACGAAGCGCGGCATCGGTGGTGGTGGCACCGCGCATGCTTTCGAGCCGCAACCTCAGCAGCCCGCTGTTCATCTGACCCGCATCGCGAATGCCGAGCATCCAGTTGGTTTCCACGTCCTGCTCAGCCTGGTAGAGCTTGTTCATCTGAACGATGGAGATACTGCCCAGAAGGATCACGACCGCGACTACGGCCGAGAAGAAAGCGATCGCCCGAGGGGCGAGATTGAGGCGTCGGATGATCATGCAGGATTCCATTGCGATCGGGGGTTGATGACAACGATCATCGGCCTGCTGGGGGGAATCTTGAGCATGAGGCAGGTCGGCGCCTATCGGATATGGCTCACGACGATAGCGAAACGAGCACGATGCCGGGCTTGCAGCAGATCAGGGCCGGGCAAACAGGAGCTTCAATCCGGCTGCGGCAAAGACCATCGCCAAGGTTCCCTCGATCCAACGGCGCGCTTTTCGATAGCCACGCACCATCGGGGCCGTGGAGAAGACCACGGCATAACCGCCAAAAATGGTCACGCTTAGTACAGCGCAACCCGCCAGGATGATCGCCACGGTCGAGCTCGTAGCGCCTGGGCCCAAGCCCAGGGTCATCGTAGCGATCCAGCTCAGGAGGGCCTTCGGATTGGTAAGGTGCATCAGCAAGCCCCGACGATACAGACTCGGCCAGGATGCCTTCGGTGAAGATACCAGCTCATTGGCAAGACGTTGATTGGAAGTCAGCGCGGAACGGCAGGCCTTGCTGGCCAGAAAAAGCAGATAGGCGCCGCCTGCCACTTTCAAAATGAACAGCGCGCCGGCGTATTGCACGAGCACTGCCGAGACACCCGTAGCGGCCATGGAACCCCAGAAGAACGAACCACTGATGACGCCTGCCGCCAGCACCAACGCGGGGCGTCTGCCTTGGTGCATCGCGACGCTCATGATTCGCATGTTGCTGGGCCCCGGGCTGGCTGCGCCGACAATATAGGTCACGAACACCAAAAGCAGATGGTGAATATCGAACGACATGGATGGCCCCATTCTGTTGTGTCGCTAACAATCTACTCAAGTACCCTATAGCAACGCCGGGCGCCGATGCAAACGTGCGTGTTCCGTTCGAAATTTGAGGAGTTCTTGCATGTTCACAGGTTTGAGCGCATTCCCTTTGACCCCGCTGCGTGACGGTATCGTCGACGAAACGGCTTTCGCCGGGTTGATTGAAAACCTGTCGTCGGCAAAGGTCGACTCCATTGGCGTTCTGGGCTCGACGGGAAGCTACGCGTACCTGAACCGGGAAGAACGACGCCTTGCGACTCAGCTTGCCGTCAGCGTGGCCGGTGAAGTGCCTGTTATCGTCGGGATCGGCTCGGTCGCTACGCGAGATGTGCTGCTGCTGGCAGATGATGCGCAGGCCGCTGGAGCCTGCGCGCTGCTGCTGCCACCCGTCAGTTACCAGAAGCTTGGTGCCGATGAAGTATTCGAGTTCTACGAAACCCTCGCCAACCACGTTTCGGTGCCGTTGGTGGTCTACGACAACCCCGGCACTACGCACTTCGAGTTCACGGACGAGCTGCACGGGCACATTGCAGCCTTGCCCAACGTCGCCTCGATCAAGATCCCCGGCATGAACCTCGATCCAGCGCAAGCTTCAGCCCGGGTGGCACGCCTGCGGGCAAGCATCCCTGACCACATCAGTATCGGCATCAGTGGCGATGCCTTTGCAGTGACGGGCCTCAATGCAGGGTGCGAGCTGTGGTACTCCGTGCTGGGCGGACTGTTTCCGCGAACTGCGCGGACGCTCATCGAGGCAACGAGGGGTGCACACCCTGACCGCGCCGTCGAACTGTCGGCAGGGCTTGAACCGCTGTGGGCAATGTTCCGTGAATATGGCAGTGTCCGGGTCGTCGCTGCCGCAGCCGAGATCATGGGCCATGCAGCAGCCAACTGCCTGCCTCTTCCCCTCAAGGGGCTCGACCGGCAGTCCAAAGAACGCCTGGTGCAGATGCTGAAAGCGCTAGAACTCGCCTGAGCCTGGAGAGCTGCGAGGGTCGGTCCGGGGTCAGTACCGGTCGATCGACGCCTCGCCACCGGACGGCGCCTGAAGCTTGTAGCCCATGCTGTGCACGGTGTGCAGCAGGGGCACATCGAAGGTTTTGTCGATGGTTCTGCGCAACATGTAGATGCCCGTTCGCAGGCTGTCGGAATCGGGCGTTTCCTGGCCCCACAGTGCCAGTTCGAACTCGCGACGCTTCACGATGGCGGGGCTTTTGCGCATCAGCAGCTCAAGCAGCACGAGGGTGGTGGGGTTGAGTTTGAGCAGCTTGCCCGCCCGCTTCACCTCCAGCGAATCCAGATCGAAAGTCAGGTCATGGACCTGAAGCACGTTTTTCCGCACTCCTGCCGACCGCCGACTCACCGTCTCGACGCGGGCAAACAGCTCGGACAGTGCGAAGGGTTTGATGATGTAGTCGTCGGCACCAACGCTGAAACCGGTCAAGCGGTCTTCCAATTCGTCACGGGCAGTGAGCATCAGGATGGGCGTGTTCTGCCTGGAGACCGAGCGCAGCTTGTGACAGACCCGATTGCCGTCCATGCCGGGCAGCATCACATCGAGAATGATGGCGTCGAAGTTGCCGGTCATCGCCAGGTGCAGCCCGGTCACGCCATCCAGCGCCCCGGTAACTTCACAGCCCTTGAGCGTGAAATACTCGGAGATGTTGGCAAGGATATCGGCGTGATCTTCGATGACCAGTATGCGCATGGGATTCTCTTCGTTATAACGGGTTCGAGCACGACCGAACGCTGCAATTCACTCGCCCAATGCTACCTGGCTGGCCTTGGCATCGACGGCAACGCGGGTACCTCTACAACTGGCAAACATATCCAGCGCAGGGCTGTATACCCGAGTCTGTACTCGCAACAAGCCTAGCATCGAGTGAAAGAGATTGTCCTGACTCAGCGGTTCGTTGCGCGTCTGCTGCAGGCAGCGGCTGTCGACCGTGAGCGCGCGCTGATAACTTTCGGAAAGCCATACCAGCAGTGGCACATGTTTCTGCTGCTCGGGTGCGAGCATGTAAGGGGTGCCGTGCAGGAACAGATTGTATTCGCCCAACGACTCGCCATGATCCGACAGATAGATCATCGCAGTGGCCAGACGGTCCTGATTGCTGCGCAGTACATCGATGAGCCGTGCCAACACATGATCAGTGTACAGCACGGTATTGTCATAGCCGTTGACGATACTTTCTCTGCTGCACGCATCCAGCGCATTGCTCTTGCACACCGGCGTGAATGTCTCGAACGCCTGGGGGTAGCGCTTGTAATATTCGGGCCCGTGGCTACCCATCTGGTGCAATACCAGAACGGTATCCTTGCTCAAATGGTCGATGAAGGCCTGCAGACCTTGCAGGAGGATTTCATCCCTGCACTCGCCGTTCGCGCACAACGCTGGATCCTTGCCATGGCTGACGTCCAGCAGCGTGACCCGATCGCAGGTGCCCTTGCAGCCGGACTGGTTGTCCCACCACACCACATCCAGCCCCGAGCGTTTGAGCACGTCGAGCAAGCCTTCCTGGTTTTTCGCGATGTCCGCTCTGTACTGCTTGCGGCCCATGTTGGAGAACATGCAAGGGACGGAAACCGCCGTTTCGGTTCCGCAGGAATGCATGTCGGTAAAGGCCACCAGGCCAGCTTCCTTGCTCAGTTGCGGCGTGGTCTCGCGTTGATAGCCAAGGATTCCGAAGTTCTCGGCGCGTGCGCTTTCGCCCACCACCAGTACGGTCAGTGACTTGGGCGAATGGCTGGCCACGTTGACGGCCCGCACAGCGTCTTCGCCGATGGACCTGAATGGCTGTTGTGCCGTCGACACTTGTTCGCGTACATAGGCGATCGAGGCACCGATGTAATTGCTTGGCACCACCATCAGGCGCAACTCGTGGTGATTGCGCAGCAGTGACGACAGGCCCTGATAGTCCAGCAGCGCGACCGCGGCAATCACCGCCGCCGAACCCGTGCCTGCCAGCACTTTGCTGAACAACTCGCGATGCACTTTGCGGTAGCGAATGGGCGTTTTCCACAACAGCACCGACGGCAATACGCCCAACACTAAAAGATAGGCCCAGAGCGTCGGCGACAACAGGCCCTCCACTTCGGTGATATTGGTTTCGACCAGGTTGCGAAGCATGCCAACGTCCATGAGAACGCCGTATTGATTCATGAAATAGGCGACACTCGCACTGGTGACAAACAGCACCGTCAATACCGGCTTGAATATCTTCGGAAAAGCCAACAGCGTCAGTACGATATTGAACGCGCCCAGCAACATGATGGCGAACGCCAGTGCAAGTTGTGTTCCTGCGCCACCCTCTCCGGTGATTGCGGCCAGATGCTGCCAAAGGGGCACGTTGAACACCGCCAGCAGAAAGACACTGGCAAGCACCGTCGCGGTTTCCGGGCGTATAGCTTTCAGTTTGAACATGGGAGTCTGCCGTCGGGCAAAGAAGCGAGCCGTGCGCCGTGCTACGGTTGTCGATGGTGCGGACTCTAGACGCGGATAATTCAAATTTTCGTGAAAGATTCGCGAGGAAAAGCTCGCCGCGAGTCCGTTTCAAGCTGCCCGTTGGACTACAGGAGTGCGGTCTTTTTGGTCAGTAGGAGTGACGGCCATTCTCGACGTATTTTTCACAGTTCATTTACGTCGTTCTGATCGCTGCGAACTTATCGTCGCTCGTAACGCAAGCGGCCAATGGATCCATTGATGACAGGCCGTCGTCGTTAATTCCCCACATAACTTTCACCTGTTCTTCATCACTGGATCGGAGCCTGTCATGGCTATCGCATTACCTGTTCCTGAGTCCCGCCATTTTGACTTTCGATTGGCGCTGGGCATTCCGCTCGTGCTGATGGCAACAATGCTGTGGCTGTATCCGCCCGCCCTCGACTTCGCCCTGGCGCAGATCTTCTACGTGCCGGGGGTTGGCTTCATCGGACGCCAGAGCTACTGGCTGGAAAACATTCTGCATGATCGCGCCAAGCAGGCGGTGATCGCCTTTGCCGTACTTGCACTTGCAGGTTTCGTGGGAAGTCTGTGGGCCACGCGCCTGCGCCAATGGCGTCGACCATTGGGGTATGTGGTGCTGGCGATGGCGCTGACGACGTCGGTGGTCATGCCGCTCAAGGTGCTGACAGCCGTGCATTGCCCCTGGAGCCTGAAGGAGTTCGGCGGCCAGGAAACCTATACACCGTTGCTCAGCCCCCGCGCCGCAACGGAAAAGCCTGGTCTGTGCTGGCCCGGCGGCCATGCGTCGAGCGGCTTCTCGCTGCTTGCCCTGTTCTTTTTCTGGCGCGATCGCCGCCCACGCACTGCGCGAATCGCACTGGCGGTGGCGCTGACACTGGGATCGGTCTTTTCGCTAGGGCGAATGGCGCAAGGTGCGCACTTCCTTTCCCATAACATCTGGACGCTGCTGATCGATTGGGTGATTTGCGTGCTGTGTTATCGCTGGATTCTCTACCGCCCCTCGACACAGCCTTCACCTGTGCCGGATGCGGCCCTTGTGCCCGAGGGACACCGGCGATGAACGCCCTATGGATGACTGGTAGACGAGCCGGGGTGCTGCTGAGCCTGGCCTTATCGGCAGTAGTGTTGAGCGCCTGCCAAACGACCCGGGAGCAGCTATTGGCCGAGGGCTACCCTGCCCCCTTCGCTACCGGCTTCGAAGACGGCTGCAGCAGTGGTCGGCACGCCGCGCAAGCCTTGGGCGAATTTCGCAAGAACGTGCCTGTCTACCTTTCGGATCGCCAATACGCCACCGGCTGGGACGACGGCTTCCGGCAATGCCAAGCCAGCGCCATCGCTGACTTCCAACGGCATGTCGGCATCGACAGCAAGGAAGACCGCGATTGGCGCCACGCAAAGGATCAGGGGTGGGGCAAGGCGCTTGGGCGCTGATCGAACGCGCTTTTGCGCGGAACAATCTGCGCGCTAACGAAAAAAAACGAGTGAAAGGGAGAACCGGGTGTCTATTCCAATCAAGCACACCTCGCTCGATTTCAGACATTTCATTCGCACACCCACCCAGGACACTCATCGATGCACGACAGCATAAAGTGGCCGCTGACCCTCTACTTCGACGGTGACTGCCCCCTCTGCGCCCACGAAATCAAGGTTCTGAGGGCGCGTGCCTTGCCCGAACGCCTGCATTTCATCGATATCAGCGATCCGGCGTTCAACGCTCAATCCTTGGGCTTCACCCATGCGCACATGGAGTCGTTGCTTCATGCCCGGTTCAGCGATGGAACATGGGTCACCGGCCTGGACGCGACCCTCTGGAGCTGGCGCGCCGCGGGCCTTGGCCTATGGGCCGCGCCATTGTCCTGGCGGTGGGCCAGGCCGCTGTTCAACGTTGGCTATAGGCTGTTCTGCCGCTGGCGTCCGCATCTGGCCTGGCTGCCCCACCCGGACGGCAGTGCTCGCTGCAGGAACGGCAGTTGTGCAGTTCCCGAAGCGGATAGTACCGGGCGAAAGCCGCCACCGTCCGGGCCGCGTTGAGAGCAGTTCCGACTTGGCTCGTCATAGGGTTGATGGCTGACATGCAAATGCTTGGGGCCCTAGCTTGCACATCACTGCTACGGCCGGCTTGAGGTTGCCAAAAATGACAACTGGCGTATCATGACGATAAACGCCAGGAAAACATATGGATGTTCTGAAGAAGGATCGATTTGACGACGCATGCCGTAGGCACCCTACCTGCGCCACTGCCCTCAAAGCCTGCTATCGAATTCTGTGTGCATTGGAACCCAGCTGTTACAACGATCTGGCAGACCTGTTTGGGAGCCGGTTGGATCTATTCAAGCCCCGGGCACAGGTGGGGTGGGTTGTGATCGATATCGGCGGCAACAAATTGAGATTGATCGCAGGCGTCAATTACAAGCGACAAAAGCTGTACGTCAAACACATCTATACCCATGCTGAATATGACGCTGCAAATAACTGGTATGCCAGAAACAACCAGGGGGCGAAACCATGACCACCGTACTTCAAGATCCTCAAAGCATCCGTGCTGCCTTGGAAAGCCTTCAAGTATTGGTTGAGCAGCTACGTGAGTCGTTCGTTGGCGGCATCCATAGCCCCGCTGAATACGCGCTTGCGTCTGCGTTGCTCGACGAGCTGACTGATGGCCACACCCTGAACAAGTATGAAGAGCAGGTACTGGTCGAGCTCGAGGATGCGCTTCTGAATTACGAGCGTGATTCGCAGCAGTTCGAGGCCATCAACGCCCATTTGAAACCCACCAGCACTGCCGTGCAGCTGTTGCGTGACTTCATGGAGATGCTGGGGCTTACCGGTTCGGATTTGCCCGAAATTGGCGATAAGCATGTGGTGTCAAAGGTGCTGGCCGGGACGCGCCCCATCAGCCACAAGATGGCCTATGCGCTGGCACAGCGCTTCCATACCAAGCCAGATGTATTCATCGAGGAATCCAAGCCCACGCGTATTGGATGAACCCTGCACCCATCTGCGCCGGTGGCCTCATGCCGGCCGGCATCGAACGGCTCAGCGCCTGGCACAGCCATATGCACTTCTCGTCGTGTTTTTGCCCGGACAAAAAACTAGAAACATTTTGAAACATGCACCTCGGATAACCACTCCATAGTCTTTCCCCCAAAGACTATTCCATGAAAACGCCCCGTCCTGCCGCACGCCTGGAACCCCTCGAGCAACTGCGCAATTTGAAGATGGCCCGATCCGCGCATGCCTATGTGCGCGGCAGTACCGTGCAGTTCTATGAATGGCTGCAGTCCCAGTCCGGTCGGCGCTTGCCCAGTGGGCCGCCAGTGTGGATCTGTGGCGACTGTCACGCCGGCAACCTCGGCCCGACCGGCGATTTGAAGGGTCGTATCGACATCCATATCCGCGACCTGGACCAGACCGTGATCGGCAACCCTGTCCACGACCTGGTTCGGCTCGGCTTGTCGCTGGCGACCGCGGCTCGCGGTTCGGACCTGCCCGGCGTGGCCACCGCGCGCATGCTCGAAGAGATGATGGTGGGCTACGAGCAAGCCTTCGAAAACAACCAGGACGAACAGCCGCAGCGCCCTGCACAGGTCAAGGCCGGCATGCGCAGCGCTGTTCAGCGCACCTGGAAACACCTGGCTCAGGAACGCATCGAAGACATGCGCCCGACGATTCCGCTGGGCAAGCATTTCTGGGCCCTGTCCAAGGCCGAGCGCAGCGCTATCAAGACCCTGTGCGCCACCGACGAGATCCATGCTTTGGTCACCTCCCTCAAAGGGCGCTCGGGGAGTGACAGCGTGGAACTGCTGGATTCGGCGTATTGGGTCAAGGGTTGCAGCTCCCTGGGCCTCAAGCGCTATGCCGTGCTGCTCGGCGTGGGCGACGACGATGACCAGGAACTGTGTCTGCTGGACATCAAGGAAGCGGTCGCCGCTGCGGCGCCGCGCACGGTTCGTGCAGGCATGCCGCGCGATAACGGCCGGCGCGTGGTCGAAGGCGCCCGGCATCTGTCGCCCGGCTTGGGCAATCGGATGCTGGCCACGCGGATGCTCGACCATGGCTTCTTCATTCGTGAACTGCTGCCTCAGGACATGAAGCTTGAGCTCGACCAGTTGAGCGAAACCCAAGCCATGCGCGCGGCGAGTTACTTGGCCAGGGTCGTGGGTGCCGCTCACGCACGGCAGATGGACCTTTCGACCAGGGCTGACTGGATGCGCGAGCTGCAGACCAATCGCTCGAATACGCTGGACGCGCCGTCCTGGCTGTGGTCCAGCGTGGTTCATCTGGTGGGCAGTCATGAGCAAGGGTACCTGGAGCACTGCCGACGGTACGCTTTGCAGAATTGAACATCGGCGCTCGCGCACAGGACTAAATCGAAACCCCGCGCAGCTGCGCCACAAAGGAAACCCCAGTATGCATATTCTTCACATTGCCAGCTCTCCGCGTGGCGAGCGTTCCGCCTCGCTGAAACTGGCCGCGCGCTACCTGGAAACCGTCGCCTCCCATCAGCCTGACGCAACCGTCGACGTGCTGGATGTGTGGACCACCGATCTGCTGCCTTTCGACGGTCCCGCGTTGAATGCCAAGTACGCCGACCTCGAAGGCGTGGAAATGAATGCCGAACAGGCGGCCGTGTGGAAACAGATCCACGCCTTGGGCGAGCGCTTCCATCGCGCCGATGTGATTGTCTTCAGTGTGCCGATGTGGAATTTCGGTGTGCCCTATCGTCTCAAGCACTTGATCGACTCGGTGTCACAGCGCGGCGTGCTGTTCGATTTCGATGAACAGGGCATGTGCGGCCTGCTCAAGGGCAAGAAGGTGGTGGTGCTCGCCACCCGTGGGGTGGTGCTGGGCGAAGACTACCCCACCGAGGACTACGACCATCAGGTTGCATTCCTCAGAACCTGGGCACGCATGGTGGGGATTCCAGCCATCGACACGGTGGAGTCGGAAGCGACGCTGGGCGATGCCGCAACGGCCGAGGCCAGCTTCAACGCCGCCCTGGATGCGGCCACCAAGCTGGCTGCATCGCTGTAGCGCTCCGACTGTCAGCTTCGATGGACCACAGCGCGCCGATTTGCCCTTGGGCGCAGATCGGCGCCGCCCCGGCGCGCCTTCCTATAGCTTGAACCGCGCCACCACGGTGCGCAGCTCGGTTGCAAGCAGTGATAGCTCTTCTGCAGTCACGGCGTTGTCTTCGATACCTTCCATCAACGCCAGGCTGCCATTGCGAATCTCGGTCACGTTGCGGTTGATGTCCTCCGACACGGCGTGCTGCTGAACGGCCGCGCTGGCGATCTGGGTGTTCATGCCGACGATCTGCTCGACGCCATCGCTGATGGCATCCAGGCTGATCGAGGCCGCATCGGCGGACTGCAGGCATTCCTGGGCGCGCTGCTTGCCAGCCTTCATCTGCTCGACGGCGGCAGCGGTAGCCAATTGCAGTTCCTGGATGATCCGGCGGATCTCTTCGGTGGAGTTTTGCGTACGCGATGCCAGGGTCCGCACCTCGTCGGCGACCACCGCGAAGCCGCGGCCCTGCTCACCCGCACGGGCGGCTTCGATGGCGGCGTTCAAGGCCAGCAGGTTGGTCTGGTCGGCAATGTTGCGGATCACTTCGATGACCCCACCGATCTGCTGGCTGTGCTGGGCAAGCGCCGAGACCTTCTGCGCGCTGCGCTCCACTTCGTCGGCCAGGGCCTCGATGGTGACCTTGGTTTCGTGCATCTGCGCCAGCCCGGCATGGGAAGACTGGCTGGCCTGTTCGGCCGCGTGGGCAGCACCTTCGGTGTTCTGCGCGACGTCGGCAACGCTGGTGGTCATTTCGTTGATGGCCGTGGCCACCTGCTCGGTTTCGCTTTGCTGGGTGTTCATCGAGCGTTTGGCGCGGTCGATGGACACACCCATGCGCGTGGCGGCGTCGGACACCGACTGCGAGCTGCGCTCGACCTGAGCCAGCGAACCACTGAAGGCCTGCACCATATGATTCAGGCTGTTGCCTACGTCGGCCATTTCATCCTTGCCGCGGACCTGGACGCGCGTGCTCAGGTCGCCTTGGGCAATGAGCTGGGTGGCCAACAGCACATCCTGAATGGTACGCCGCATGGCGCTGTAGATGCCGCAGTACACGTACACCAGCAGCAGGCCGACAAGCACGAACATGCCGATGATGAACTGGCGTTGAGCATTCTTTTCCTCGACACGATGTTCCAGCCGATTCAGCAACTCCACCTGGAGGGTGTCCTGGGCCTTGTACAACTCAGCCACCACTGCATTGCCCTTGGCGGGTACGTTCTGCACGTTGCCCAGTGTATCGCTGGTAGAGGACGTCACTGCCTCGAGGTCCGCACGGAAGCCCTCAAGGCTTGCGAAAGCGCTGCTGATGGGTGCCTGGATCCGATCGGCGAGCGCAGGCTCACGGCGACGCAGCAAGGCCAGGCTTTGCTGCAGTTCCTTGTGGATCAGCAGTTCGTTCTTGAGCATCGACTTGATCACGCCGCGCGTAGCCGGGCTCAACACCTGCCCTTCACGCAGGCCGCTGGCGAGCCCACGCAGTTGCCCGACGATGTTGATCTGGCGGGGCAGGCGCAAGGTGCTCTGGTCGATCATGAACAGCGATGCGTAATCTTCATCCAGCACCATCCCCGATGTAGCCGACACGTAGTAGACGAAATTCAACGTCTCGGTGAGTTGGTCGTTCCACGCATCGAACACGCCGCTCTGGTCGGCACCCGGCTTGGCCTGCGCCATCAACCGCGTGGCTGCTGCGTGCAGATCCTGGACGCGGTCACCGGTTTCCAGCGGCTCGTTGAACTGGCGGTCCGTGGCGGCCAGTTTCGAGAATGCATCTTCCAGCTTGGCCTGGTTGGCCAGTACATCGGCTTGCGCAGTCGAATCACCGCTGAGCAGGCGATTGCTCTGGGCGCGCTGCATCATGGACAAGCGCAGGATGGGCGTGACGTCCAGCAGGTAACGCTGGCCTGCCTGCTCCGAACGGATGACCGCAAGGCTCTCGTTGATTTGAATGATGAAACGGGTGCCCAGCAGCGCCAGGGGAACCAGGACGATGATGGCCAGTACCGCAAACTTCGTCGGAAAGCGTAATCGGTTGGCCAGTGCTACGGCAGGAGCAAGGATGTTCATGAGGTTCTCACAGCCCGAAATGGGACGGTTCGTAATGGGTCTTGGGGTGAGAACGGTCCATTTCTCGGACGCCTGGGCTCTGTTCGGCCCATGTGGCTGCGCACAATTGTTCTGCGGTCAAACGTGCGTATCGGTAGCGATCCGAAGAACTTTACAGAAGGTTGTACAAATTAATTTTATTGTAAAGCTTTTGAACTTATCCTAAAGAGTGATGTCCTTATGGCATCACTCTATTCTTGATAGACACACTACGCTGATTGGGGAAAGTTATTCATCAGTGTCGATCCAAAAGGTCGGAAACGGGCATCAGGCCGAGCGTTAGACTGGTGTCATCTCTTGGATCTTGGGGCAGGCACTGTGAATCAGGACAATCAATCGCACGATCTGGCTGGCCACGACGCGTTCAGCCGCACCTTCCAACAGGGTCAATTGACCATTGGTTTCATTTCCCCCGCCAGTGGCTACCCCGACAGCCCCTTTCCGGGTTTGTCCGATCAGGCCGAGATCGTACAAAGCCTCGACCGCGGTGACGCTGCAGCCTTGTGGCTGCGCGATGTGCCGTTCTACGACCCTTCGTTCGGTGACACCGGCCAGGTGATGGACCCGCTGGTATACGCCGGCTGGCTGGCCGCACTCACCCAGCGGATCGCCATAGGCACAGCCGGGTTCGTCACGCCCCTGCGCGAGCCGGTCATTACCGCGAAGCAGATCACCACCGCCGACCAACTGTTGGGCGGGCGCTTCCTGGCCGGCATGGCCTCCGGCGACCGGCCCACCGAATACCCGGCCTTCGGCGTCGATTTCGCCACCCGCGTCGAGCGCTATCGCGAAGCGGTGGGCTTGATCAAGACCCTGACCTCGGTGTCCTTCCCGCGCTTGAAAACCGAACATTTCGGCCATCTGCGAGGCGACATCGACCTGGTACCCAAGCCAGCGGCTTCACGCATTCCCATCATCGCCATCGGCCGTGCCGGCCAGAGCCTGGAGTGGCTGGGCGAACACGTCGACGCCTGGATCTGGCACGGCGATGCGCAGCGGATGTCCGAAGTGGTGCCGCACTGGCGCGAGGTGACCGCTGCCCGCGGTTTCGTGCCGTTCGGCTATGGCGCGATGTTCGACCTGGACACCGATGCCAACGCACCGTTGCAGACCGGTCGAGTGCTGCGCGGCGGCCGTCATGCCCTCAAGGCGTTCTTCGCGCGCCAACGCGATGCCGGCGTCAACCATGTTGCCTTGAACCTCAAGCCAACACGGCGCCCGGCGCTGGAGGTGATTGCGGAACTGCAGGAGTATGTGCTTCCAGAGTTTGCGGTGGAGGGCTGATTCGGCGGCTGTGTAAACATCACGCAGCAAGGGTCAGCCTGCGGCATTCAGCAGGAGACGCCGTGTAGTCACTGTAACCGTTGGTCAGCGTGACAGCCGGTCGTCCTTGCTATTTGGAACCACTGTCTATAATCAGCATGCCAGATACCCGCCCAGCGCCATTCGCCATGACTCTACGTGGTTTCATGAAGCGCACGTCTGGCATGTCGAACACTTCTAGAATATGCAACGCCCGAAATACCCGCAGTCCACGACAGCTGGACGCTGCCTTCGATCGAAGGAGTTCGGACCATGTCCGATCCAATCATCGGACCCGTCAAACTTGACGGCGTCAACTTCCAAACGTGGTTGTTGAAGTTTGATAAGCACGGCAACTGCGAATCGAAAAAGACGCAACAGGCACTTTTACAACATCTGCACGACACTCCTCCACCTGCCATTGTTTTATTTTCCCACGGCTGGAATAACGAGTACGGCGATGCAACTGGTTTGTACCGTCGTTTTCTCTTTGAGCTTCAGCGACACTTTGCAGATCATCCGCCGACTATCCCATTGTTGTTCGTCGGCGTTATCTGGCCCAGTACATGGATGTCCTTCGACACCGGCCCGCGGAGCGCGAGTGCAACCGTAGCTGCAGAGTTACCCGATCCGCAAGAGCAACTGAGCCAACGTCTGGCCGAAGAATGGGCAGCCAACTTAGCCGTGCCCGATCGGCAGAGGCTGATATCGCTACTGGCCAGCACCCGACTCGATCAAGCACAGGCCAAACAACTGACCGATCTGCTGAGCCGGGCATTGCGCAACATCGGAGGGCATGTTCCTGAGGCTTTGGAAAGTACAGCGCCTGACGCAGGTGAGTTGTTCAAGGCACTCACTTCGGTCCAGCGCCTGACAATGTCGAGCGTTAGCGCCGATGACACCAATGACGAGGCGCATGCCTTGATTGGTTCTTTAGGTGACCCGCAGTCGGCCGGCCTCCTGGATATCTTCGATCCACGCAATGCTATCCGGATCGCCTCCCTCTATCAGATGAAAGACCGTGCTGGCACGGTAGGGACCAATGGCGTAAGTGCCCTGCTCAGCCAGTTGAAAGCCGCCGCGCCGCTCGTACCTCTGCATCTGGTTGGCCACTCGTTCGGCGCCAAAGTCGTGATGTCGGCGCTGGCCTCCTATCAGGGCGAGAAAATCGAATCCGTGTTGTTGTTGCAGCCAGCGATTTCCTATTTGTGCATGGCCCGGGCCTTACCCGACGAGCCTGACCGACATGGTGCCTTCCGTGACGTTGCGACAAACGTTCGGCAAGCCCTGATGATCACGTACAGCGGCCACGATGGGCCACTGCATGATTTCTTTCACCTCGCTCTGTTGCGAGACAAGGATGTAGGAGAATTCGTGCCTCGCCCCGCCTCTCCGTCCGAACAGGCGGGTAAGCCTCCCAACAAGTACGCTGCGCTGGGCGGATATGGGCCACCTGGCTCGGATGCTCCGCACGCTAACGTGCCTGAGGCGGGTGATACCTCTTTGCGCATCCACCTTGGCGATCCTCCGCTCGCCCTCGATGGCACCATCGACAAACGCATTAACGGTCATGGCGATGTCGCAACCCCAATCACTGCGTGGCTGTTGTACCTGCAACTACGCGCGGGGGTGCAACCATGAGCAGCAGAAGACGACGCAAAATGCTGGATGCCGTCAGCGCTTACAGGGGTTCAAAGCCGGTCGAAAGCCCCGGTTCCAGCGTCTTGTCAATCAAGCTGGCACTCACCCAGCCCGCCATGCTCCACTTCAAGCTGGCCGCCAGCCAGTACGCGCCCGGCCAAGCCAGACCGGAGTCCGATGACACGCCCGAAGCACTTGCCTGGGAATTTCCATTCGCCGACGTTGTGAAAGCCGGCCACGAGCGTAATGCCGATCAGGTACGCAACTACACCCTCTGCCTTCCTCCCACGCTCGAAGAAGATCTTCGCTACCGCCTGCACAGCTTGGAGAACGGCACACCCAATCTACTTTGGCTCAACCTGTGCAGGCCCTACGGGATATTGGGCGCACTGGATTGGGAGAAGCAAATCGGTACGGCATTGGGCAGACCGCTCCTGCGTCTGCCCGACTCTCCGATCAGCCCCACGCAGCGCCCCTACGTACTCGAGTGCGCAGTTATCGTTGATGCCTGCGCACCTATCGATCCTACGGCCCTGCTATCGATGATCGACGCCATTTGCCTGGGAATTATCGAGCAATCCTCGAGGGAGCAGAGCCATGTCCATGTGTTCGCCGCAGCGCCAGCCTTCGAATGCCTACGCATACTGGGCAATAACCCCAAGATCACCTTGCATGACCCTTCTTTGGCGCCAACACGTGATGAGGCGGTCAAACAGGATCTCAGCATTCCAGGCATGCCTATGGCTTCGATTGCCTGGGTCAACTGGATTATCCAGGGCCTGAATGGAAGCACACTTGATGTCGTGTATCTGGTTGGGCGCAGCCGGTGGAATGAATCGGCGGCAGAACTGGTGTTATCGAGCTCTCCCTCTTCACGCGATATGCAGGTGTACAACCACACACTGGAACTCGATGAGCTGAATCTGCAGCTCAACCGCGCCGGAAGTTGGGCCACGGTATTCGTGCCGTCCGCCCCAGAACATGCACAGGCCATGGCTAACGTTGCCGACACTTTCGCACAGCGCCAGACCGGGGCTGTGATGTATCACCGCCTGAATGACCGCGATGGCTATCGACAGGCCTGCAAACTGTTGTTCGACCAGCAGAGTTACGAGGTGCCTAAGCTTGAGGATGGGTTCGTTTATTGCCATCCCGATTTCACCCGCAAAGACAAGTCAAAGCGTGCAGCCTGGTCTTTCGACGCGCTGGTGACGAACACAGCCCTGATAGAGCGGGCGTCGCTCCCCAGCCTTGCCACACGGGCCAGCTTGGCGCTCGATACTTCGAAAACCAGCGCGATCCCTGAACAGGCTCCCGGGTGGGCAATCGCCTACCAACGGTTTCTGGAGTCTACGGCCCTGGAGGAGCTTCGTAGACTTTCGACCGATGTACTCGCCAGTCACGACACCTTGTGCAGAAGCGCACTTGCGGAACACTCAGCTGCCGAAGTGGACACGACGACCCTACAACGAACGTTGAGCGAAATCTCCTCGGTGGTGGCGTCCTATATCAAACACGACGGCAAGGAGTCTTGACCATGAGCCATCTCGTCAAGGTAGAAATCTGCGATTCGGGCGCGTCCTTGGGCGTACGTTTACTTACAGGGCACGGCCTGCATGATCCAGATCAAATGCTTCGATTCGCATCGATGCCGGCGCAAATATTGCCGTTATCCATGTCGATTAACACCCGAGACGATGCGGCAGGCCACGGTCGGGCGCTTCTTGATGCGCTAAATGCTCATGGACCGATTGCCTTGGAGTTGGCGGGCCTATTCAACCAAAACAAAATCGCGACAACGCTGACCTTCTACATGACCACTTCGACCGCGGCCCTTTATCGCTGGGAGGCACTTTACAATCCGGTATCAAAACTATTTCTATCGGCGGAGAACAATTGCAACATGTTTCGTATCGCCAGCGGCAGGTCACCTGTTCTGAGCGAGTCCCGCGACTATTCCGGCACCATCACGTTCAGTGCGTATCTGTCCGCTAGCGGTATCTATGCTCTTGATGAATGCAAGGCGCTGATCGAGGCGGTGAAAACCGTACGCCAGTCAGGCCTGAACATTCGAACGTATCTCTATGTAGGTGAACAGCAACTACTCGATACCGCTGCCAGCTTATTGGACGGCACGCAGGCTATTGAGCTCCGGCCTATCCCTGCCAATGCATTGGCGTTTGAAGCGTCCCTCAAGGCTGATCGTGCGCAGATCCTGCACTTCTTGGCCCACGGTGATATCCGGGAAGGCGAGGCTTTTCTCGAGTTCGCTTCGATCAGCGATCACGATAGAAACGCGGACCCTGATCATTCTAACATCGCTCCAGGCTCGATACGGCTTTCACTCGACCGTCTCGAACAAAGCCTGGCGGCGACCGGTACCACCTGGTTTACCTTGCTCAATTGCTGTTCGGGCGCAGCCTCGGTGTCCAAACTCTCATCCATGGCCGCGACACTGGCCAAGTCGGTATCCCCCATCACGATCGGCATGGCAGACCCCATCGACTATCGGGACGCCAAGCTGTTCGCCGAATCTTTTTATGAATCCGCCCTTAAAACCATTCATCAAGCCACTGCAAGCCTCAACCAAGGTCAGTCGATCATCATCGACCTGAGCGTGGCCGTCAAAGCCGCACGCGAGGTGCTGTATAGAACCGCGTGTGCGAAGAACAGTGACCTGCCCAACGGCTTCGCCCGTTGGTGCTTGCCGATAGTCTATCTGCGCGACATCCCATTGAAAATCACGCGGATAGACGCGAAGACCAAGACACGCATCGACGCTATAGCAAAGGTCTTGCAAGGTTTTTCATCCGACACGCCGCCACAAGTGCGTTCCGATGTCCTTGGTTTGCTCGCCAAAGAACCATCGATACCTGCGCAGCTTTGGCCTGACCTCAATGGGAATATCTGATGACTCTTATCGAGCGGCCTGTAACCCTCCAGGTGAACGCCTGGAGCGGCAAGCACACTGTCGAAGGTGACTTGAGTGCCACCACGCCTTTCGCCCAGCGTCGCCAAGGCGATAAGCCGCCGCAGTGGCTGGCGGCGCCTGGCGAGGTCGACCTGCGCGAGTGGCAACATCCAGAAGTAGGCTGGGGGTTGGTGCTACCCGACAATGACGACCTGTCGCCTCACGAGCGAGCAGGCGCCGAAGATGCGCCACTCCCTATCCAGCAGCTCCTGGCATCGAGACCCGGCTCGCCGGTCCTGCGCTGGCGGCAGGACTTGCAGCAAGGTTATTTGCGCCGATATTACGCCGACGGCAAATCACCAGAAGATCTTTCGTCGCTTTCGCTCAAACCGGGGATCAAAGAAGGCCACATACCTCGCTACCTGTTGATCTACGCCAGCCCGCGGCAAATTCCGTGGGCCGTCCAATACGCTCTGAACATCTCGACGTTCGTAGGACGCCTCGATTTGACCGGTGAAGGTCTGGCGAACTATGTCAATGCACTGATTGGCGATTGGGCGGAACATCAACCTTGCGATCCAGCTGCACCCTTGATCTGGCAGGTCAATCAAGGCGCGGGGGATATCACCGCCCTGATGTGCCGAGTGGTGGCGGACAAGGTCTGGGAAAGCTTCGGCAGCGATCCAGACTTGCCCAGGCGTCATCAGCTCAAGGAAGACGCGGCCACCGCCGCCTCGCTGTACGCTGCGCTGAGCGAACGGCAGCCTGGGTTGGTGGTGACTACCAGCCATGGTATGACCGGCCCGCTCGACGATAAAACCGCGTTGGCCGCGCAGCTCGGGCTGCCCGTGGATGTAACAGGCAGCCCCATCGCGCTTGCAGGTCTTTTACCCTGGAAGGCCAATGGCGCGATTTGGTACGCACACGCCTGTTGCTCGGCCGGTGTAGACGGGAAGTCCCGGTATCGCGGCCTGTTTGATGCAGATAATCGCATCGGCCAAATGCTCAATGCCGTCGCCGAGGGCGCCGGGCCAAGCATCGCACCGCTGCCGCGTGCCTTGCTTGGAGCGCCGTCGCCGCTACGCGCATTCGTCGGCCATGTGGAGCCGACATTCGATTGGACCCTCAAGGACCCGCTGACAGGCCAATCGCAGGCCTACGCCGTGTGTGACGCACTTTACCCGGCCTTGTATCGTCAGGCCCCGCGCACGCCGATAGGTTATGCCCTGAGCGGGGTCTACAAAGAAGCAGGCCACTTTTACGGAGCCTGGCAAGAAGCGATTGACCAGATCGATAAAAACGTACCGGGCATGCGCAACTGGGCGCTGTATCGACAACTGGTGGCTATGGATCGCCAGACCTTGGTAATCCTGGGCGATCCTACGGTTTCACTGCCCAAGCTCGCGCTTGGTTGAAGGTTGCGATATTGAATGTCAACGCAGGCATTTGTGATCGGGCTATGCCGGGTTACTGCAGATGTATAGGCAAACCGGGCTTGCAGTATGAGCAGCCATCAGCCCTCAACGCTGGCCGGCCACGGCTGCACACAAAGCCGATTCTTGCCACTGCGCTTGGCCCGATACAGCGCTTCGTCCGTGGCTTTTATCCAGTCTCGCTCGCTCGCGTATTCGTGGGAGTAAGGCACCAGGCCAATGCTCAGGGTCACCTCCACGGGCACGGTCAGGTCGGCCCAGTCGGCGAATCGTTGGCGAATGTCGTCCAACTGCCGGGCCGCTTCCTGGACGCTGACATCGAACAGCAACAAACAGAACTCGTCGCCGCCGTAGCGTCCCGGCACGGCGGAAGTCCCCAGCCCTGAACGCAGCAGGTTGGCCAGGCGGCCAATGATTGCATCGCCTACCAGATGACCGTGCTCATCGTTGATGCGCTTGAAGTTGTCGATGTCTATCAAGGCCAGCATTGCCATCACCTCGCCCCTCCTGCAGCGAGGGAAGATTTCGTCAAGCTTTTCCCTCCACGAAGCGTGATGGAGCAGACGAGTCATGCCGTCCAGCTTGCTGATCAGCTTGAAGGCCTTCTTGTGCACTGCCAGTTGCACCGAAACGCCGTAGCTGGCGCGGGCCACGATCAGCGGGTAGATAATCAGCATCGGCAGACAGGCCAGTTGCTGCAGCGCCGTGGTCGCCATCGACAACTCAAACCCATCAAGGCTCAGCGTCATAAGCACACCCACAACCTGCAGCGCAACGCTGGCCCGTAACAGGCGCCAACCGCCTGCGGCCATGGCGTTCATGGCGACCATGGCAAGCAGCAGCACCGACGGCAGCAGGTTGAACGCCATCAGCCCTGCCCAGCCGCCGGCGAACAGGGCGTCCAGCATGAGGTTGCGCTGTTCGGCAGCGAAGGGATCCAAGGCATTGCGTGCGAGCAGGTACGCACCGGTTGGCCAGGCCACGAGGTTGGCCAACATCGCTCCCCATACCCACGTGGCCGTGCCGGGCTGATCCAGCAACACTGCACCGATGAAGAGCGCGCTGAGCAGGCAGCCTATCGAGCGCGGTCCGTAGATGCGGCGCGCGAAACTTCTCCCCAACTCCTGGCGACTGAGCGGCATACCAAGGCTCCCCGCCTTTGCTATCGATGTGCCCTGTCAGAGCAAGGACGTGCCGCTGTCCGGTTGTAGACTGAGCGTCCAGCGGCATGGCACTTTGGCATCGATTTTATAGCAAGTCGGGTTGGCAGTCAGCAGCCGTTCGGTGCACGGGTTATTATTGCCAATGCACGCTGGACATTGGCCTTACTGCGCCTCGCCATACTCCGCATCGCTGACCTGCTCCAGCCAATCCACCACCTTGCCCTCCAGCGCCTCGGCAATGGCGATATGGCTCATGCCAGTATCGGGCCGCGCGCCGTGCCAGTGTTTGACCTGGGGAGGAATCCACACGGTATCGCCGGGGCGAATCAGCTGGCGGCCCTGGCCCTCTTGCTGTACGTAGCCGGCGCCTGCGGTCACGATCAGCGTCTGGCCCAGCGGGTGGGTGTGCCAGGCGGTACGCGCGCCGGGCTCGAAGGTGACCGTGGCGCCGCCGATGCGAGCACCGTCAGTGCCTTTGAACGGCGCATCGACCCGAACCTTGCCGGTAAAGTATTCGGCGGGACCGACTGCGGACGGCTGGGAGCCTGCGGGTGTTACGGTGACGTTGAGGGATTGAGTGCCTTTCATGGGTTGGGCTCCTTCGCTTTCAAACGTTAACAAGGACAATGAGAGCGCGGCGGCTGCGAGTGATTTCACCAAGAGTCCTCCTGTGTCTTGCGCAAAGATTTTCAATCTATCAGTTAGATATCCTTCTGATTAGCCACTATGATCGGCATGGATAAATGAACGGTATTCATCAATGCTTCGCGACAACGCCAACGATCTGCTCGCCTTCCTCGCGGTGGCCAAAGAGCGCAGCTTCACTAAGGCCGCCGGCAAGCTTGGCGTTTCGCAGTCTGCGCTCAGCCACTCGGTGCGTGGGCTGGAAGCGCGCCTGGGCTTGAGGCTGCTGACGCGCACGACCCGCAGCGTATCCCCTACCGAGGCTGGCCAGCGATTGATCAGCACGGTTGGCCCCAGCTTCGACGATATCGAAGTTGCGCTGGCGGCACTCAGCGAACTGCGCGACCGCCCCGCCGGCAACATCCGCATAAACGCCATGGACCATGCCCTGGAGCTGGTTCTGCGCCCAGTGCTGAAAACCTTCCTGCCCAAGTACCCCGACATCTCCATCGAAGTCTGCTGCGACTACAACTTCGTCGACATCGCGGCCCAGGGTTTCGACGCCGGCGTGAGACTGGGCGAGGCCGTCGCCGATGGCATGATCGCCACGCGCATCGGTCCCGACATGCGCATGCTCGTGGTGGGTTCACCTGCCTACTTCGCCGGACGCGAACGCCCGGTCACACCGCGCTGCCTGACCAACCATCTGTGCAATAACCTGCGCCTGCTCACTCACGGCGGACTGTATGCGTGGGAGTTCGAAAAGGACGATGAAACCCTCAACGTGCGGGTGTCTGGACAGGTCATCTACAACGGCGCGTACCAACTGCTCGACGCCGCCCTGGACGGGTTCGGCTTGAGCTTCATTCCTGACGACATGGCTGCGCCGTACATTGCCAGCGGGCAGCTGCAGGTCGTACTTGAGGACTGGTGCCCCTGGTACCCGGGGTACCACCTGTATTACCCAAGCCGCCGGCAAGCGTCGCCGGCGTTTACGTTGCTGGTCGAGGCATTGCGGTATCGGGCGGATTGATGCTGAAGGAAAGGGAATGCCTTCATCCTCGCGGATACCGCGTGTGACCGGGACCAATCAAGATCAAACAGCTGCACCCATCGCAGTTCGCGAGCGCCACGCAAAAGCCAGCGCCATGAACAGCCCGAGGGTCGCCATTGCCGCTCCGGCCAGGGAGATCGCAGGGTAGCCCAGCCCGGCATTGATGACCGCGCCACCCAGCGCGGCACCAATCGCATTGCCGAGGTTGAAGGCGCCGATGTTTACCGCCGAGGCCAGATTGGGGGCGTCCCTGGCGGCTTCCATCACGCGCATCTGCAGCGGCGGTACCAGGGCAAAGCTGGCAATGCCCCAGATCAGGATGGCGATTGCGGCCGGCAGCGGCCACCGCATCAGCACGGTGAACGCCAGCAGGACCACGATCAGCACGCTCAATGAAACGATCAGGGTGCGGTCGATGGAATGGTCGGCGGACCTGCCACCCCAGATGTTTCCCAGGGTCAGCCCGACGCCGAACAGCACCAGCATGGCGGTGACGAAGACGGTCGACGCATGGGTCTCACTGCTCAGGATCGGAGCGATGTAGGTGAATACCGTGAACATGGCACCCGAGCCGACCACTGTCAGGGCCAGGGCCCCGAGTACCGGCCCACGGCCGAGCACACGGATTTCGGCCATCACCCCGACGCTGGCCGGCGCGGGCAGATTGGGCAAGGCGAACCATAACGCCGCCATGGTAGCGACGCCCAGGCCGGTGATGCCCCAGAACGCGGTGCGCCAGCCGAACAGTTCGCCGAACCAGGCGGCGAGCGGTACACCCCCGATAGTGGCCAGGGTCAGGCCCATGAACATGGCAGCAACTGCGCCGGCGCGCTTTTCTGGAGCCACGACGCTGGCGGCGACGACCGCACCCACGCCAAAGAACGCACCGTGGTTCAACGAGGTGACTACCCTGGCGATCATGAGGCTGTAGTAGTCGGTCGCCAGCGCCGACATCAGGTTGCCCAGGGTGAAAATTGCCATGAGCCCGATCAACAGGTGGCGCCTGGAGATCCGGCCTGTGGTCAGGGTCATCAAGGGCGCGCCAAGCAGCACGCCCAAGGCATAGGCACTCACCAGCAGGCCTGCAGCGGGGATGGAAACACCCAGGTCTGCCGCGATACCCGGTAGCATACCCATGGGGGCGAATTCGGTAACACCGATGCCAAAGGCGCCGATGGACAACGCGACTAGCGGTGGATTGATGCGCATGGAAAGCTCCTTATCTGTGCGGCCAATGCTACGATCCTCAATCATGCGGCGGTAGATAGCCGTTCGGGCATGCACCTTTGCATTGAGAGCACAAATGGATCTGAGCGGTAGATCAGGAGAAATGGGCGTTTTCGTCGCCGTGGCGCGCGAGGGCAGCTTGTCGGCCGCCGCGCGGGCGCTGGGACTGACGCCATCGGCGGTCAGTCGAATCATCGCGCGAACCGAACAACGGCTCGGCACTCGCCTGCTGTTGCGCACTACCCGAGCCATCAGCTTTACCGCCGAGGGCCAGAGCTATCTACGCGGTGCACGGCGTATCCTGGCCGACCTGGACGAGGTCGAAGACACCATCGCCGACCAGGGAGTGCCCAGGGGACGCCTGCGCATCAGCGCGGCCCTGGGTCACGGAAGGCTGGCCATCGTTCCCTTGGTCGCGGCTTTCAGCGCGCGCTACCCGCAGATCATCGTCGACCTCACGCTCAGCGACGAGGTGGCCGACATCCTCGGCGGGCAGGCCGACGTGGCCGTGCGCTTCGGCCAGCTGCCAGACAGCCCGCTCACCGCGCGCAGAATCGGCGACACCGGCCAAATCATCGTGGCCTCACCCGACTATCTGCAGCGCCACGGCACCCCGCTACAACCCGAGGATCTGCTGCAGCACAACTGTCTGCGCTTCAATTTCCGCCGCGCCGAGCCCAATTGGCCGTTCGCCCGCGACGGCCGAACGCTCTCCCTCAAGGTTAGCGGCAACATCGAATGCAGCAGTGGAGAAGCACTGGCGCAACTGGCACGCGAAGGCGCGGGCGTCGCGCGTATCGGCGAGTTCAGCGTGGCCACGGACCTGCAACAGGGCAATCTGGTATCGCTGCTGGAGGACTGGAACCCCGGTGATCGAGAGCCTATCCACGCCGTCTTCGTCGGCGGCGCAACGATGCCGGCCAGGGTGCGGGTGTTCGTGGATTTCTTGCTCGCTCAGCATCGGATGTGAGGCAAGGCTAGACAGGCGCAGTACCAACATAGTGCATCCTATCTTGTACGATGTCTTATCACCCGGTATTACTGCATTTCCAAAAAAAACAAGATCACGCAGATCACTACCCAGCCGCACAGACAACCATGTGCGGCGACGCCCTTACTTCTGCCCTATGATGAGCCACCCATGAACGCACCCGCCACGCGCCACGTGTCGCAGTTTCTTTCTGACCCGAAAACCGTATTGCTTTTGGCCACCCTGTGTTGCGCCCTTTGGGGCAGCTCTTACCCGGCGATCAAGAACGGCTACGAGCTGCTGCAGATTGCCCCGCATGACGTGTCTTCCAAGCTGATTTTCGCAGGTTATCGTTTCCTTCTGGCAGGCCTGTGCCTGTTGCTGCTCGCGGTCATGATGCGCAAGCCCGTCTTGCGCTTGAGCCCGCGCACGTTCGGCCAGGTGGCGCTGCTGGGGCTGGTGCAAACAGGGCTTCAATACGTGTTCTTCTACATTGGCCTGGCGTACACGACGGGCGTCCGCGCGTCGATTCTAAATGCCACCACCACCTTCTTCAGCGTGCTGCTGGCGCACTTCGTCTACCACAACGACAAACTGTCCACGCGCAAGAGCCTGGGCTGCCTGCTCGGTTTTGCCGGTGTATTGACGGTGAACGCCGGTGCGGGTCCGCTCGAGGCCTTGCCGTCCGTGCATGGCGAGGGCTTCATCGTGATCGCCGCGTTCGTGCTGTCGGCGGCGTCCATCTATGGGAAATATGTATCCCACCGAATGGATGCGATGGTGATGACGGGTTGGCAGCTGGCCATTGGCGGCCTGGGGTTGCTTGTGGGCGGCTATGCGACGGGCGGGACCCTGGGTCACATGACGGCCACGTCGACCCTTTTGCTCATCTATCTGGCGCTGCTGTCGGCGGTAGCGTTCACGCTGTGGAGCCTGCTCCTCAAATACAACCCGGTTGGCAGGGTCAGTGTGTTCGCATTCCTGGTACCGGTGTTCGGGGCCGGGCTGTCGGCGATATTTCTGGGCGAGAGCATTTTCGAATGGAAGAACCTGGCAGCTTTGATGCTCGTGTGCGCCGGTATCGGTCTGGTCACGCGCGCGCAGGTGCCTGGGGTTGCATCCAAGGCGAGCTAGCGCGTGCCTCTCATGGACATCGACAGCTAATACATTTACACATTCGAATGTGTTAATGTGTTGTCACTCTCGCTGTCCTACGGAACTGACATGAACGACTCCAGCCTGTTCACCCCCCTCGCACTCGGTGGCCTGACCCTCAAGAACCGGATTGCCCTGCCTCCGCTCACGCGGTCCAGAAGTACTCAGCCCGGTGACGTGCCCAACACCTTGATGAGCGACTATTACCGGCAACGCGCCAGTGCCGGGTTCATGATCACCGAGGGCACCCAGATAGAGCCGCGTGGCCAGGGTTATGCCTGGACGCCAGGGATCTACAGCCAGGAACAGATCGCTGGCTGGCAGCAGGTCACCCGCGCCGTCCATGAACAAGGCGGAGTGATTTTCTGTCAGCTCTGGCATGTCGGGCGCGTGTCTCATGACAGCCTGCAACCTGACAACCAGCCCCCCGTCGCCCCCTCCGCCATTCGCGCAACGGCCGTGAAGGTCTTCATCGAAACCGGTCCTGACGCCGGTGCGCTGGCCGACCCGAGCATGCCCAGGGCCCTGGAAACTGCGGAGGTCCAGGCGCTGGTCGAGTTGTATCGGGTCGCGGCAGTCAACGCCAGGGAAGCGGGATTCGACGGCGTCGAGCTGCACTCGGCCAATGGCTACCTGCTCAATCAGTTCATATCGGAACACACCAACCAGCGCACCGACGAATATGGCGGTTCGCTGGACAATCGCCTGCGCTTCCTGCGCGAGGTGACCGAAGCGGTGATCTCGGTGTTCGGCAGCGAGCGTGTCGGCGTACGTTTCGCGCCACTGTTCGAGACAACCGCTGAAGAACGCGTCTATCTGGGCCTGGTGGAAAGCGACCCGCAGGCTACCTACATCCAGGCGGCGGCCATGTTGAATGAGCTGGGTATCGGTTACCTGTCCATTGCCGAGGCCGACTGGGACAACGCCCCGGAACTGCCCGAGTCGTTTCGCAAGGCGCTGCGCGAGACGTTCACCCGGCCGATCATGTACTCGGGTTGCTACACCCAGGAAAAGGCCGAGCGCGTGCTTGCCGACGGCCATGGCGACCTGTTCGGTTTCGGTCGCACGTTCATCGCCAACCCCGATCTGCCGAAGCGATTCAAACGGGGTCTGCCGCTCAATCCCGTCGACTACGCCACTCTTTACGGCGGCGGTGAGACAGGTTACGTCGACTATCCCTTCGCGACGCCCTAAAATAGCCACTCCTCGGCGCGATCACTCCCGCCGGTCAAAAGGGTCAGGCAGCGAAATGACGGCATTGAACGAGGCACTCAAGGTTCTATCCAGCCCCACGCGACGGGCCGTTCTGACCTGGCTCAAGGACCCGCATCGCTCGTTCGAAGGCTACAGCCAGCTGTACGATTTCAGCGTGCATGGCGTCTGTGCCAGCCTGATCCAGGACAAGGCCGGCCTCTCGCAGCCGGCCACCTCGATCTGCCTCAAGGCCTTGCTCGACCAAGGCTTCGTCGAGGCCAGCAAGGTTGGCAAGTGGACCTACTACCGACGCAACGAGAAACGACTCAGGGAGGCGATGTCAGGCTTGCTGATCGAGCTTGAGGTCGACACCCAAGACTCATAGGGCCTGTGCCTGGCAGACCCGGAGTCATGCCTGGCCTTCATCCCCCGGTTCGTGCGCTCGTCTGAATGCCAGGATTGCAGACAGGTTGTCCTCGATCCAATCAACGACGATCTCCAGTTTCGCAGCCGCCGCCGTCCCCAGTGGCGTCAGGCTGTACTCGACGTACGGTGGCACCACCGGCCGGGCCACGCGCAGCACCAGTCCATCCCCTTCGAGCCGTTGGAGCGTATGGGCGAGCATCTTCTCGCTGACGCCGCCGATCTTGCGTCGCAGTTCGCTGAACCGATGCGTGCCGCCCAACAAGACCACCATCACCAGAACGCCCCATCGACTGGTCATGTGCTGAAGGATTTCCCGAGACGGACAATCGGCCTGCAGCACTTCACCGCGGCGGACTTTCTCGGAGAACGTATGGGAAGCGGATTCGAGATCAACCATTGCACTTACCTTTATGTACGTACTTACTTTTAGTAAGCTTATATTCTAGCATCGGACGTTCTCAAACTCGAACGAAGGTGCTGTCATGATTGCTATCACCGGTGCAAACGGCCAACTGGGCCGCCTGGTTCTCGACTCGCTGCTGAAAACCATCGACCCTGCCGAGCTGATCGCGCTGGTACGTGACCCGGCAAAGGCAACCGATCTGCACGCCAAAGGTATCGAGATCCGAGCGGCGGATTACAACAAGCCTGAAACCCTGGCCAGCGCGTTGAAAGGTGTTGACCGCCTGTTGCTGATCTCCTCCAGCGAGGTGGGACAGCGCCGTGCACAACACCGCGCCGTCATCGCCGCCGCGCAGGCAGAAGGCGTGGCATTGTTGGCCTACACCAGCCTGCTGCACGCAGACACATCGACATTGGGATTGGCAGCGGAGCATCGCGATACCGAACAGGCACTGGCCGAATCCGGTTTGAGCCATGTGCTTTTGCGAAATGGCTGGTACAACGAAAACTACACCGCCAGCGTCGCACCGGCTGTCGAGCACGGCGTGATCCTGGGCAGTGCAAAGGAAGGTCGAATCTCCTCGGCGGCTCGAGTGGACTACGCCGAGGCCGCCGCGAGTGTGCTGACGCAAGACGACCAAGCCGGCAAGATCTACGAACTGGCCGGCGACGACAGCTACACCTTGACTGAGTTGGCCGCGGAGGTGGCGCAGCAATCGGGTAAGGCGGTTGCCTACAACGACTTGCCGGAAGCTCAGTACAAAGAGGCCCTTGTCAGCATTGGATTACCCGATGAATTGGCGGCAATGCTGGCTGACTCGGATGCAGCGGCAGCCAAGGGCGATCTGTACGACGGCAGCCGGCAGTTGAGCCAACTGTTGGGACGCCCCACGACACCGATTGCACAGTCCGTCAGCGCTGCCTTGAAGCCCTGAGCTCGAAGGGCCGAGTCACGGGGGCGTTCCAGGCGCGGCGCCCCTGCTCGCCCAGCCCATGCATCAGTGACCACTGACCATCTGGCCAGACGCCCTGGTTCCTCCAACGAAGCCATGCACCCGAGCCTGCGCGGCGATGGCTAGACTGATCAATACCAGCACCAGCAACACCCAGGGAAAGGAACTCACGCCCCAGTGGCCCAGCAACACGCCACCCAGCAATCCGCCGCCCGCTATCGCACTGTTCCACACCACGACATTCATCGACAGCGCGACATCAGCGCCTCTGCCTGCCGAGTCGGCCAGCGCTGTTTGCAACAGCGTCGCGGCACCACCGAAGGTCAGGCCCCAGATCGCAACGCCGACATAGATGGCCAACGCCGACGCCGAGAACACGCCGAGAAAGACCGCGACCGCCGCAAAAGTGGCCAAACTGACCAGGACTGTTCTTCGTAGATGATCTTCGACCAGCCGTCCCGTGGCCCAGATGCCCACCAGCGCTGCCACACCAAAGGCCAGCAAGACCAGATCCACGTCCTTCGCCAGCCCGGCCTTGGAAACGAACGGTGCGACATAGGTATAGAGGATGTTGTGCGCCAGCATCCAGGTGAACACCACGCCCAGCACCGGTCGCACCCCCGGTGTGGAAAAGACCTCACGCAACGCCATCCGCTGCGAGGACGAATGCCCCGGGTAGTCGGGCACTTTGATCAGCACCCAGACGATCAATACCAAGGTCATCCCGGACATCAATCCGAAGGCCATGCGCCAACCCATGAAACCGCCCAGCCAGGTACCCAAGGGTACGCCCAGCGACAAGGCAATCGGCGTTCCGATCATCGCCACCGCCAGCGCACGGCCCTGCAGTCGCGGTACCACCATGCGTCGAGCGTAGCCAGCGATCAAGCTCCAGGCCAGCCCCGCGGAGACGCCCGCGAAAAATCTGGCCACCAGGGTCAGCTCATAGTTGGAAGACCATGCAGTGATGGAGTTGAACAACAGAAACCCCACGATCGTCATCAACAGCACCGTTCTGCGTCGCCAGCTTTGCGTGGCGATGGTCAGCGGAATGGCCGCCAGCAGCGAACCCAATGCATAGACGGTGACCATCTGCCCTGCCAGTGATGGCGAGACGTCCAGGCCGCTGCTGATCTGCGGCAGCAATCCGGCCGGCAATGTCTCGGTGACGATGCAGATGAAACCGGTCATCGCCAAAGCCAGCAATGCGCCAAGCGGAAGCTTGTCGCTGTGTCGCTCATGTGTGGTCATGCCTGTCCCCTTCGATTTATATACTGGTCGGTATAAATGTAAGGCGATAGCGTGCAGTGGTCAACGACTTATGTATCGGTTAGTATTTAAGTCTTGCAGAAGGAGACTTGACATGGCACAGATGGGACGCCCGCGTACGTTCGACCGTGATGCCGCAATCACCCAGGCGATGCATCTGTTCTGGGAGCATGGCTACGACGCCACCTCGCTGAGCCAGCTCAAGGCCAGAATCGGGGGCGGCATCAGTGCGCCCAGTTTCTACGCCGCTTTTGGCTCCAAGCAGGCGCTGTTCCATGAGGTGATCGAGCGTTATCTCGACACCCATGGTCGAGTCACCGAAAGCCTGTTCGATATGACCCTGCCGCCGCGCAAGGCGATCGAGCTCACCCTGCGCCGCTCGGCGAAAATGCAATGCGAGCCCGGTCATCCCAAAGGGTGCTTGGTCGCGTTGGGCCTCATGAGCGCATGTTCGGAGGAAAGCAAGGCGATATCCGAGCCATTGGCGCGTACGAGAAACGTGAACCGGGCCGGTCTGGTGGCGTGTGTCGAGCGAGCCGTCAGCACTGGCGAACTAACACAGACGATGATCCCCGAGGTGCTCGCCGCCACATTCGACAGTTTCATGCTTGGCCTGTCGACCCTGGCACGCGACGGTGTTTCGGCTGCCACGCTTGACGCTGCGGTCGATCAGATGATGGCGCTGTGGGACAGCCTGCATGCGAGCATTGGCCGTGAGTGCGGCGGTATCGCTGACGAGATTGGCGAACCGAAATCCGACTGAACGCCAACACGCCGAGCTTCGGGGATGTCCCTGGCAGCTAGCGTCGCAATGCAAACTGTATTGTAAAATATATCTTGCGCACTAAATATTAGCGCGATAGATTAAACCCAGCCCGCTAGCTCGCAAATACACGACTGACGGCACTTCCTCCAGCCATCAACGGAAAAAAGCCATGAACGTTCTCTACACCGCAACTGCAACTGCCACCGGCGGCCGTGATGGCCGTGCCGTTTCCAGCGACAAGATTCTCGACGTGGCATTGGCTACACCCAAAGAACTGGGCGGCGCCGGCGGTGAAGCCACCAACCCCGAGCAACTGTTCGCTGCCGGCTACTCGGCCTGCTTCATCGGTGCTCTGAAATTCGTCGCCGGCCAGAACAAACGCAGCATCCCAGCCGACACCTCGATCACCGCCCAGGTGGGCATCGGCCAGATTCCCGGCGGTTTCGGCCTGGACATCGACCTGAACATCAACTTGCCAGGTCTGGAACAGGCCGATGCCGAGGCGCTGGTCGAAGCTGCCCACCAGGTGTGCCCGTACTCCAATGCCACGCGCGGCAATGTCGAGGTTCGCCTGCACGTCACCGTCTGAATCACTCATGTGATCAAAGTGAGGCCTCGGCTGGACCTCCAGGGCCGTCAATCGACGGCTCTCTCCCTTTGAACGGCAAACGCTCGACCTGTGGGTCGGTCGTTTGTCGTTTCGCGTTCGGCTTCCGCGGTCTGGGTCAGCAAACTGCCCAAGCGCTCCCCGATGATCACGCAAGGCGCCATGGTGTTCCCGGTGGTCACTCGCGGCATGATCGAGGCGTCTGCCACCCTCAGGCCACTGATGCCGTAGACCCGCAACTGCGAATCCACTACGGACATGGCATCCCTGCCCATCTTCGCCGTACAGGACTGATGCCACACGGTCGAGGCCGTATTGCGCACGAACGACTCCAGCGCCTTGCGGCTCATGAGCCCTGGCATGACTTCGCGCCGTACATACGGCGCCATGGGCGAACTGTTGCCGAGCTCGCGACAAAACTCGACTGCCCGCACAAGGGCCTGCAAGTCTTCAGGATCCGACAGCGCGCCACTGTCGATGAGCGGGGCATCCATTGGATTGGCACTCGCCAGGGTGATCGAGCCCCGGCTTTTGGGCCGCACCAGGCCCGGTAGCAGCGACCACGCAGCAGCAGGTGGCTGGAACATGGCCTGAGCCTCGGGCGTGGCTATGGGGATTTGCGCGAGAAAGGTCTGGATGTCCGGGACATCCAGGGATGGATCGCTTTTCCAGAAGAACGTCGACTCGCCGGCATTGTTACGCGGTGGCTGGGGATGCTGATACTCCCAGATGCACCCGGAAACCATGATGTGGTCCTGATAGTTCTGACCGACACCCGGAAGGTCCTGAACTACATCGATACCTTGCGCGTTCAACTGCCGCGTGTCGCCGATTCCGGAGAGCATCAGAACCTTGGGTGTATTGATGGCGCCCAGAGACAGCACGACCTCATGTCGAGCCCCCAACCTGATGACTTTGCCCTCGTGAAGCACTTCCACCCCCACCGCCCGCTTACCGTCCAGCAGCACCCGCAGCACATGAGTATGCGTCAGCACGGTCAGGTTGGGCTGAGCCATCAAGGGGTACACATAGCTGCGAAAGATCGAACGACGGCGGCCGTCTTCAAGGCACAGATTGGCCAATGCGGCGCCTCCAGGCCCTTCCATCATTGCGCCGTTCTGATCGTCGTAGACAGGCAGGCCAAGCGCGGCGGCGCCGCGCAGCATGGCCGGTGCAACCGGATTGGGATCTGGCGCAGGCTGGACGAAAACCGGCCCTCCCGTGCCGCGCCGCAGCGGATCCGGTGCGCCTTGCCAGTCTTCGATACGTCGAAAGGTTGCCAGGGCCGAAGCGTAGTTCCAGGCTGGATCGTCAGCCTCCCTGGCAAAATAGTCCCAGTCGCTGCTGTGACCGCGCGACCAGACCATGACGTTGATCGATGCACCCCCGCCGAGCACCTTGCCCATGGACAAGGGAATGGCTCGGTCATGGAGATGGGGGTTGGGTTGTGCCTGAAACTGCCAGTCGCGCTCACCGCCCAGGTTGAGGAACCACTGGCTGGCATCGGTGACAGTGGGCACCTCGTCCGTGCCGCCGGCCTCGATCAGCAACACTCTGACGTCGAGGTTCTCCGCAAGGCGGCGGGCAACCACCGATCCGGACGTACCAGAGCCACAGACAATGTAGTCATAAGCGTCGGCCAGCCGGGCCTTTAGTTGACGTTGATTGTGTTCGACACGACGCGAGAAGTCCGCGTTGTGCATAGCGCTTGTATAGCTGTTCATGTAGGTGCCTTTGAACACCCCCTCAAACGGGTGACAACGAACGACATTGCCAGCCATTGCAAGGAGGTGCAGGTGTACGACCAAGGGCGCTGGACACAGCCGCCGGGGAAACAATCTGTCTGCGAAGACACGACCGATTCTAGGGCGTGAACAACCCCGACCCGTTACCCAAGAGGCGCTTGCTGCTTGCCTGGAAGGCGCTTTCCAATTGCACTTGAAGAGTGGGCTCAAAGTGAAGGCGTTCAGCGAGTACTGGCTCGGACCTGCGAGGGGCAAATGCCGAATTCGGCGCGATAGGCTCGGCTGAAATGGGCGGCGGTCGCGAATCCGCATTGCCAGGCGACTTCCTGAGCGCTGGGGGTGAGCGTCTGTCTGGCGCTCAGCAAGCGCTGCGCGTGTTGCAGGCGAACGTGCCAGACATGGCCCATGACGGTAGTGCCCTGGCTTCTGAACACGTGTTGCAGGTGTTTGACCGATACGTGCACGGCGGCGGCGATCGCCGAAGTGTCCAGCCCGGTGTGCGCAAGGCTTGTGTGGATGTAGCGGCGGGCCCGCAGCAACACGACTTCCGTGCTGCGCGACGTGGCCTTGTCCCCCGGAGCACCCAATAACGCGTCGATCAACTCCAGCAGTTGTCGACCCATCAGGTCGCGAATCACGGGGCTGGGTGCTACTTGTTGCTGTGCGATGCAGTGAATGAGTGCGCGGGCGGCGCGCGTGTCGGCCGAGCTCGAGTCGGCAATCACCGGCCTGGGCAGGGAATGCCTGAGCCCGCGTTCGCGCAAATCGCTCTTTGGAATGCGCAGCACCGTCATCTGAGCGCGCTCGGTGAAAGACTCTTGAAAAGACCGTTCGGGGTCAATGAAAAACATGCTCCCGGCGTCGAATCGACGCTGATGCCCGGCCTCCTCGATGTCGACATGCCCTTGCGTCATCAGCTTCAAGTACAGCCAATCGCCCTGCCACGAGGATCGCTCCTCGCCCACCGGCGCCAGCACGACGCACGCCAGGTCGGCCTGGGTCAGGCCTATGTGACCCAATGTCCAACTTTTCGATGTGGAAGCCTGCACGCGTGAGTCGTCGAACCGGCAGTACAGGCCGTGGTGCTCGAGCATGACGTCAGACCAATTGGCTGCGGCATCGGGGCCAAGATCGAAGTCCATGTCGTGAGCGGCGAAGCGTCTTGGCGGCATGGAAACGTTCTCGGGTCAGGTTTCACGCTCTGTATCTCGGCCCACCTCGTGGGCAACGAGACGGGGATCTGAGGCAGGTTACGCTCTTTGTCCAACTGCAGGTCCATCTTCTTGGAAACCGCAACCAAATTGCGTGATGATGCTCAAGAAGAAATCGATGTCGGCAAGCCTGGCACCCAGCTTAGAGACGGCCCGTCGTACTGTGTTTTACCAACGCGCGCGGCATCCCTGCCCAGCCGTCCCAGACCGTGCATTGATGCGTTTCCGCCAGACGCCTATCATGAGCATTCACTCATATTGCCCACTTGTGCATCAGTCATGAGCCTGCCATGAAAGACCTGCCACCAACCGCCAGCCTGCGCGCCTTCGAAGTGGCAACGCGGCATGCCACCTTCACCTCGGCCTCCGAAGAACTGCATGTAACCCAAAGCGCTGTCAGCCATCAGCTCAGGCACTTGGAGGATCTGTGGGGGTTGAAGCTGTTCGAACGGGGCAAGTCGCTCACCCTGACACCCGCCGGAGCGGCTCTGGCACCCATCGTCCGTGGTTTTTTCGCGGACCTGGAGGCGATGCTCGCCGAACTGAGGGAGCATAAGGGAAGAGTGCGGCTCAAGGTCAGCACCACCTACTCCTACGCACTGAAGTGGCTGCTGCCGCGATTGCCGAGTCTGGCCCAGCAGCACCCGGACATATTGGTGACGCTGGACACCACCGATACGGCAATCAAATTCTCCGGCACCGACCCTGACGTTGCGATCCGCCTGGGCACCGGTAACTACCCCGGCCTTTATTCCGAGTTTCTGTTCCGCGAACATATCTTCCCCGTCGCGAGCCCCGCCTTGCTCGCGCGCTTCGGGCTGCCGCAGCACCCTGGTGAGCTGCTGCGCTACCCGCTGCTGACCCGTGACGGAAACGATCTGGTACCACGGTGGGAAGTGTGGTTCCAGCACGTCGGCCTGAGCATTTCCACGCTCAAGGAAAATGTCCGGTTCGCCGACACCAACATGACCGTCGACGCTGCCCTGCTGGGACAAGGCATTGCTCTGGTTCGCAGCGGCCACGTCGAGTCACAGATCGCCGATGGCAGCCTCGTCAGGCTCTTCGAGGTGCCATTCCCCTCGCCGGTGGCGTACTACTTCGTCTGCCCGAAAGGTATCGAAACCCAACCCCACGTGGTTTCATTCCGGCAATGGTTGAGCGAGCAGTCAACGCAAGCACAACTGGCGTACGATCGTGATGTCCCATGAGGTTTTGCTCATGATGCAATGAGCAGACTTCTCTGTTACATCCACTGATGGGCGGCCTAACATGGCGCATGCCTATCTCCATCATCTCCCTCGTACTGTTCGCCGCCCTGCTGCATGCCGGTTGGAACGCGCTGTTGCGCGGCGGCCAAGACCGCCTGTGGTCCATGACCGTCATGTGCCTGGCCGTGGCGGTCACCTGCATCACCCTGGCTTTGTTCATGGTCGCGCCAGCCCAGGCGAGTTGGCCGTATGCGGTACTGTCGGGCGTGCTGCATGTGGGCTACAACCTGTTTCTGGTGCGCAGCTACCGGGCGGGCGATCTTGGCCAGACCTATCCGGTAGCACGCGGCTCGTCGCCGATTCTGATTACCCTCGGCGCAGCCCTGTTCGCCGGAGAGCAGATCCAGGCCAGTGCCCTGGTGGGTATCTTTCTGGTCTCGGGCGGGATCATTCTGCTGGCCTTCAGCAAGGGCAAACTTGCTGTGCCCAGCCTGCCCTACGCCCTGGGCACAGGCGCCTTCATCGCGGCCTACAGCGTCACCGATGGCATCGGCGCGCGCCTGTCCGGTGCGCCCATGGCCTATACCGTCTGGATGTGCGCATTGTGGGGCGTGCTGATGCCAGCGGTGTATATCGCACGTCGTGGCGCGCGCAGCCTGTTCGCCTGGCGGCCTGGAATGGCGACTGCTGCAGCCGGTGGGCTGGTCTCGCTGCTGGCGTACGGTATCGTCATTTATGCCATGACCGATGCTCCCATGGGCATGGTCTCGGCACTGCGTGAAACCAGCGTGCTGTTTGCCGCGTTGATCGGTTATTTTTTCCTCGGTGAAAGCCTGACCGTGCGCAAGGTGCTGGCCTGTACGGTGATCGCGGTGGGTACGGTGATCATCGGCTGAGCGCGCCAGGTCAGCGCCCTCGTGCAGGCCCCTCGAATGGCAACAACTCGACCACCCAATCGATGAACACCCGCAACTTCAAACTGATGTGTCGGTTGGGCGGATAGGCGATGTACATCGGCATGGTATCGAGCTGCCAGTCCTGGAACAGCGGAACGAGCTCGCCGCGGGCCAGTGGCGCCCTGGCCATGTACTCCGGTAGCCACAACACCCCCATTCCGGCCAGACCGGCAGCCAGGTAGGCATTGCCGTCGTCGACCGAAAGCACCGGCTGGCCACGTACCGTGATGCTCTCGGCGGCACGGTGCAGGGTGTAGGCCAGCGCCCTGCCCGTGCGCGCCCAGAGGAAACCGATGACGCGGTGCTGCGTGGCGTCGAGTTCGCTGGGATGTTGCGGCGTGCCGAGCCGGTGCAAATAATCAGGTGAGGCATAGACCCCCAGGTGCAGATCACCCAGGCGACGCGCCATCAGCGATTGATCGGTCAGCTCACCGCCGCGCACGACGCAGTCGACGTTTTCGCCGATGATATCGACCATGCGGTCGCTGACGCCCATGTCGATCTGGATATCCGGATAGCGCCGATGAAAGTCGGGCATGGCCGGCATCAGCACATGGCTGGCGAACGGGCTCGGTACGTCTACCCGCAGCCTGCCGCGCGGCGCGATCGCGGCGCTGGAAAGGCCGGTTTCGGCATCGTCCAGATCGGCCAGCAGGCGTATCGCTCGCTCGTAGTAGACGGCACCGTCGGCGGTAACGTTGACCCTGCGCGTGGTGCGGTTCAGCAGCTTCACCCGCAGGCGCGCTTCGAGCTGCTGCACCAGTTGGGTCACCGTGGTCTTGCTCATGTGCAAGGTCTGCGCCGCGCGGGTGAAGCTGCCCGTCTCCACCACTCGCGCGAAGGCCTGCATGGCATCGAAACGGTCCATCGGCACCTCGTCTTGGCTGGCCATTGTTTGGGAAATCCAAACAGTTCTGGCCAGACTTGCTCGTTTATGCAGCCCTGGCAAGCGTCTACCGTGGCTGCTCGATAGATGACGGGTCCCCCGACCCGCCCGAGGAGGCAATCCCATGACTCAGCGTGACGTCGTTTTCCCAGCCGGTCGCCAGGCGCTCTACGAGCGCAACCGCTACTCCCCCGCCGTTCGCAGCAATGGCCTGCTGTTCGTGTCCGGCCAGGTCGGCAGCCGCGAGGACGGCTCGCCCGAGCCCGACCTGCGGGACCAGGTGCGGCTGGCATTCCAGAACCTCAACGCCGTACTGCAGGCGGCCGACTGCACGTTCGATGACGTGGTGGACGTCACGGTCTTCATCGTCGATCCGCAGTCCAGGTTCGAGACCATCTGGGAAGTGGTTCCCGAATACTGGGGACAAGCCCCCTTCCCGAACATCACCTGCGTGGGCGTTACTTGGCTGTATGGCTTCGATTTCGAGATCAAGGTGATAGCGAAGCTGCCGCAGCACAGTTAAGTCGCCCGAAAACTCCACACGATTTCCACGACATGCTCGCAGATGACCAGACAGTTCAGGCACAGTGCGGTCGGGTCTGGTCTACCATGGGACGGGCGCAGGCAATGCGCCAGTCGCAAAGCCGCATCCCTCCAATCATTCACCCAAGAGCCCAGCATGCTGATTTCCGCAGTCCTCAACGGCCAGCCTTTACTGCTGGCAGAGCACCCCGAGCCAACGCTGCCTTGGTGGAGTTTCACCAAAACGGTGCTCGCCGCCACTGCACTGACCCTGGTGCGTGACGGGAGGCTGAACCTCGACGAGCCGCTGACGGGCCACGACTACACGTTGCGCCAGTTGCTGCGGCATGAGGCAGGATTGGCGGACTATGCCGAGCTGGCCGAATACCATACCGCTGTCGCCAACCACGAGCCGGCCTGGTCGGAGCAAGAGATGCTGCAGCGCTTGCAGGCCGATCGGCTCCGCTACAGCCCTGGCGCGGGCTGGCGTTATTCCAACGTTGGCTACCTGATGGTGGCCAGGCTGATCGAACGCACCGCCGACCTGCCGCTGGCCAATGCGGTGCACGAGCGCGTGCTGTTGCCATTGGGCATCACCGATGTGCGTTTCGCCACCGCGCGAGCCGATCTGCAGCAAGCCTGCACCGGCCCTGCCACCTACGACCCAGGCTGGGTGTATCACGGCTTGCTGATCGGCCCGCTGTCACAGGCCGTGCTGCTGCTCGATCGTCTGTTCAGCGAACACCTGCTGCCGGCCAACTTGCTGCAGGCGATGCAGGAAACACACACTCTGGGCGGCCCGATTGCCGGCAGACCCTGGCGGGCACCGGGCTATGCACTGGGGCTGATGCGCGGTCCGGTGGACGGCGGCCTGGTGTTGGCAGGGCATACCGGTTGCGGGCCCGGCAGCGTCGTCGCGGTGTACCGAGGCTGCCGGGGTGACGTCTGCGCCAGTTATGCAGCGTTCGCCCAGGACACCAGCGAAGGCGAGGTCGAGGCCTGCGTCGTCGAGCACATCTGCCGCCATCTCAACGGCTGAAGCGTGCTCGGCGACGGCGCCATCCTTCAGACTTCATTATCCGACAACCACCGTATGGCCGCTACAACTGAGCGCTGCGCATTTCGCCGCTGACACAATTCCTTAACCGCCTTGCCTGTAGGGTACCCCTGCAGCCAACGGGACTCACCTCACGGTGGCTGTGGTGACATGCCGTCTGCATCTGTGCAGTTGCAGCGAATCAGACATTAATCCCCTCAACAAGGAGAGACACCATGAGCACCACCACGCCAGCAGCAAGCACCAGCAGCGCCGACGCAGCGATCGAGAAAATGACCGCGGCCTTCGACTCGGCCATCGAGAAATCGGCCAAGGTGACTGAGATCACCACCGAGAAGAAGTCCGAGCTCGACGCCGCCAAGCAGCGTCCGCAGAACTGATTCGCTGGTGGGTGGCGTGCTGCGCCACCCACCCGTTCTTGTCGACGCCGAGTGATGAATGCCTGTGATTGCTGCACACCGCTCCTTGCCATTGACTGCCCACCCCCTTCTTCCCGAGCTCAACGTACTGAGCGGCCCCCACGCCGGTGCGGTCGTTGCGCTTGAAAGCAGTGTCTGTCGCATCGGCGCCCATGAAGACTGCGACATCGTCCTGCGCGACCCCCAGATCCATGCAACCCACCTCACCGTGCATGTGCACCGGCGCTTCCTGGCGATCGAGGCCACCGGCGGCGATGTCATGGTCGGCGACGTGCGCGTTGCCCAAGGCCACGGCTACCGCTGCAGCCTGCCGGTGCAACTGGGCGTTGGCCAGACCTCCCTGCGCCTGGCGCATCCGCCCGGCGGAGAACCACCGCGCCGGCTGGGCACCGTTCGCTGGACGCTGCTCGCCGTGGCGTGCCTGCTGATCCTCGCAGGCTACCTGTGGCAGCCATGGACCGATGCCGCACCGGCGCTGGCTGCCGATAGCAATGCCCCGACTGCCGATGCTCCGCCTGCAATCGGCGGCGCTCAGCCCCAGGCACTGGCGGCGTTGCGCGATCGCCTGGATCAAGCGGGCCTGCAACCGTTGTCGATCGACATCCAGGGCAACACGCTGCGGGTCAGTGGCCTGGTCGACAGTGATCAGCGTACCCGCTGGATCGAGGTACAGAGCTGGTATGACCGGACCTGGGGCAATGCGCCGGTGCTGCGCAACGATGTTCTGCCGGCGGCGCCGCTGGTTCCGCCGCGGGTGCATTTCCGGGCGGTCTGGCTGGGCCCGCAGCCCTATGTAGTGGGCGAGCGCGGCGAGCGGCTCTACCCCGGTACGGCGCTGGCCGATGGCTGGGTTCTGCAGCGTATCGAACACGATCGGCTGATTCTTGCCCGCCAGGGCAAGGAATTCGAGTTGACCCTATGAACGTGCTGGCCAAGCGGGAGCGACCGGCTTGAAGGTCGAAGCGCGCAAGGGGTCGGAGCCCACGGCCGGCAGCCTGCGCAGCGAGCCGGTGCAGCCATCTGCCGCCAGTGCCGCGCCGGCGACCCGCGAGGCCTTCGAGAAAGCCATTCGCAACCGGCGCGCCGATGTCGGCAAATCGCTGCGCGGACGGCTCGAGCAACTGAATCAGGTTCAGGTTCAGGACCCGACGATATTCAGCCCGCACCGCACCGCGCAGATTCTCCAGCACCTGATCGACGTCATCGTGCCGCACTTGGGCGCCGATGCGGAAACCGAAGCGGTGGCGCTGGCGTTGCTGCACGAAGAGATGCAACTGCAGCGCGACATCGAGATTCACCTGGAAGCCGGCGCTGACCATGACGGCTGAACGCGAACTGACCGGCGAGATGGAAATGAGCCGCGCGGCACCGTCGGCGCGTGACTGCGCCCAGTGGCTGCACAGCCGCGGGCAGTCGTATGCGCGCAGCGGCCAGGAGCGCCGTGGCCTGACCTACCTGCTGATGGCCTATCGAATCTGTCCGGACGACATTCATATCCTGCGCAGCCTGATCGGCTTGTTCACCCAATCGGGTGACGGACGCCGAGCGCTCAATGCACTCGACTACCTGATCGGCCTGGAAGGCGAGCACCCCTGCCATGCGCTGCTGCGCAGCCGCGCCCTGTGGGTCAGCGGCGATCAGGCCGGCGCACGCGAGTGCTTTTCCCGTCACCTGCTGGGGCCTGCCCCGCCAAGGACTCCGAACCCATGAATCTCGCCCCACTCAACCGCCTGGCGGTGTTGGCATCGCAGCGCAGCGACGTGGTCATTGCCGCCTTCATGATGCTGGCCGTGGTGATGATGATCATTCCCTTGCCGACGATCATGGTCGACGCGTTGATTGCGGTGAACATCGCCTTCAGCCTGCTGGTGCTGGTGGTGGCTTTCTACGTTTCGCGTTCGGTGGATTTCTCCGCCTTGCCGCCGATCATCCTGCTCAGCACCCTGTTGCGCCTGTCGCTGTCGATCACCACCACGCGCTTGATCCTGTTGCAGGGCGACGCCGGCGAGATCGTCGCGGCCTTCGGCGAGTTCGTGATTGCTGGAGAGGTGGTGATCGGTCTGGTGGTGTTCCTGATCATCACCGTGGCCCAGTTCCTGGTGATCACCAAGGGCGCCGAACGGGTTGCCGAGGTGGCCGCACGCTTCACCCTGGACGCCATGCCCGGCAAGCAGATGAGCATCGACAATGACCTGCGCAACGGCGACATAGAACCGGCGCAGGCCAAACAGCGGCGTTCTCTGCTGGAGCGCGAGAGTCAGCTGTACGGGGCCATGGACGGGGCCATGAAGTTCGTCAAGGGCGATGCGATCGCCAGCCTGGTGATCCTGTTCGTCAATCTGCTCGGCGGCATGGCCATCGGCATGGCCAAGCGCGGGCTTTCGTTCAGCGAAGCCAGCCATACCTATTCGCTGTTGACCGTCGGCGATGGTTTGATCGCGCAGATCCCGGCACTGCTGATCGCAGTGGCCGCCGGCATCGTGGTGACCCGCGTTGCCAGCGATGACGACCAGGACCTGGGCAGCGAGATCATCGGCCAGTTGGGCTCGAACCAGCGGGCACTGACCCTGACCTCCGTGATTCTGCTGGCGGTGGCGTTCATTCCCGGTTTCCCTGCGCCGGTGTTCGTCATCATCTCGGCGATCCTGGGTGCCGCCGCATGGGCGTTACACCGACGCCAGGCGCGCCATGCCCTGACCCAGAGCGTGCCCACCACGTCAATCGATCAGTCCGGCGCAGCCAGTGCCACCGCTTCGGTGGAACGCTTGCCGGAGCCGGTGGAGCCCGAGCGGCGCATCATGCTGCGGGTCGGCCAGACCCTGGCCCTGCACCTCACTGCGGACGAACTGCGCGAGCACGCCGAGGACGCGCGCCAGGCGGTGATGCAGCAACTGGGCATCGAGCTGCCCGAGGTGGGAACGCGGATAGATCCCGGCATGGCTGCCGATCAGTTCGCGGTCCTGCTCGAAGGGGTTCCGATCAGCGCCGGCCCGTTGCCTGCCGCCCACCTGTGGGTGCGCGACGACCCGCTGCACTTGCAGTTGCTCGACGTCGAGCCGCAGCACGGCATGGCCTTGGTGGGCCGCAGCGAAACCCTGTGGGTCGACCATGTTCACCGCGAGGCGCTGGAACAGGCGGGCATCGGTTTTCATGGGCTGGAACAGGCGCTGGGCGCACATCTGCAGACCGTGCTGACGCGCTACGCAGCGGATTTCATCGGCATCCAGGAAACCCGCCGTCTGCTCGACCGTATCGAAGCCGATTATCCGGAACTGGTGCGCGAAACCTTGCGGCACACCTCACTACAGCGTCTGGCGGACATCCTGCGTCGCCTGCTCGACGAGGGGATTGCCTTGCGCAACTTGCGTGGCCTGCTGGAAGCCTTGGTGGAATGGGGCCCGCGCGATCTGGAATTGCATGTGCTGAGCGAACACGCCCGCGGCGCGCTGTCACGCCAGATCTGTCATCGCTACGCCGACGAGCACCGGGTCATCGCCGCCTTTGTCCTCGCCCGACCTGCCGAGGACGCGATTCGCCAAGCGCTGCGCCGTACCGAAGCGAGCCGCAGCGCGGGCCTGCCGGAAGCCCTCGGCCAAGAATTGCTGGAGCAACTGCGTCAAGCGTTCAGCCGCACGGACGACGACTTTCAAGTGGTGTTGATGGTGTCGGCCGATCTGCGCCGCTATCTGCGCCAGTGGCTGGTGCGCCACGACCTGGAAATCCCCGTGTTGTCCTATCAAGATCTGACCCGAGAATTCACCTTGCATACATTGCGCTCCATCGCCCTGCCCGGCAGCCCTGCGGCTGCGCTCGCCGCTCCCGATACAGGCGTCCTGGCATGAACCGACTGTCGATGCCCACCCGCCGGCTGCTCGGTCTGCTGCGCCGAGTGCCGTACGCCGGCGCATGGCTGGCGCTTGCGCTGGCCGGGCCGGCACAGGGAATGAACTTCGATCCGGCGCCCAGCGAAACGGTGCAGTTGAGTGTGGGTGAGGGGCGGATCCTGCGCTTTGCCGCGCCCGTGGAATCGGTATTCGTTGCCGACAACGCGGTCGCCGACATTCGCATCGTTTCGCCCGGCGTAGCCTATGTGTTCGGCAAGACGGACGGCCAGACCAACCTGATTGCCCTGGACGCCCAGCAAGCATCGCAGGGCAGCGTGGGCGTAAGCGTCCGCCCGCCGATCGGCACAGCGCTGCGGCAGCACAACCCGGACAATCAGGTGCAGGTTCGCAGCCAGGGCAAGCGCTTGCTGGCCGACGGTGCGGTGGCCGACATCGACAGCGCCATCGAACTCAACGCCCTACTGGTCAGCAGCGCGGCGCCGGGCGTGCCGCCGATCAACGCCGCGACCTACAACGGCTCGCCCCAGGTCAATATCCGTGTGCGATTTGCCGAGGTCTCCCGCGAGCAGTTGCTGCGCTACGGCGTCAACTGGAATGCCTTGATCAACAGCGGCTCGTTTTCCTTCGGCCTGATCACCGGCGGCCCGCTAGCCAGTTCGGCGGTGGCCGGCGCCACCAACCTGTTGTCGGCCGGGTTCAACTCCAGCAGCGCCAGCGTCGATGTGTTGCTCGACGCTTTGCAGAGCAACGGTTTCCTGGAAATCCTCGCGGAGCCGAACATCACCGCTCTGAGCGGGCAGACCGCCAGCTTCCTGGCCGGTGGCGAGATTCCCGTGCCCGTCCCGGTCGGCAACCAGTTGATCGGCATCGACTACAAGTCGTTCGGCGTTTCCTTGCAGTTCACCCCGACCTTGTTGCCCAACAAACGCATCGGCCTGCAGGTCCGGCCGGAAGTCAGCAGTCTCTCCACCACCAGCCAGGTGCAGATCAGCGGGTTCAGCGTACCCAGCTTTCAGGTACGCCGGGCCGACACTCGCGTCGAAGTCGGCAGCGGGCAGACCTTCGCCATCGCCGGGCTGTTCCAGCGCAGCAGTTCGCAGGACATCGACAAGCTGCCACTGCTGGGCGACGTGCCGGTGCTGGGCAACCTGTTCCGGTCCAAACGCTTCCAGCGCAGTGAAACCGAACTGGTCATTCTGATCACGCCCTACATCGTCGAACCGGTGGCCGACCGCAGCCTGGCCACACCGCTTGACCCGGCCAGCGACAACCCGGCCTGGCGGCTGGCGGGAGGCAACGTTGCGCTCACCGCCCACACGGAGTTCGGCTTTTATGTGGACTGAGCCTGTGTGGACTGAACCTGTGTGGAGTAAACCTGTGTGGGCTTATCGTCGATGGATGGCCTGCTGCAGAACCCTGGCCTGTGTCGCGCCCCTGCTGATGCTTGGCGGGTGCGCCACCGAGCTGGACACCCCGGACGATCCGATGGATTACCTGCGCCTGCGCGACGAACCGTCGACGGGCGCTGCGCGCACCGTGCCAGCAGCGTGTACGGGTGCCGATAACATCGCAGGCCGCGCGCGCTTGCCGCTGGGGTGTGCCAATGCCTTGAACCTGCAGCGGATGATGCAAGACACCCGCGACCTGCATCGGGGGCAAGCCATGGGGCCGACCCTGGCGGCGCCGGTAGGTCGCGCTGCGCAACAGTATCTGCTTGGAGAAACGGCCGATGTGGAGCGCCGGCGCGAGCTGGAGCGTGAACGTCTGGCTGCGCCGGCGCCCTGAGATTCAGCGCGCCTGGCGCGCGAGAATGCCGAGGGCGCGAGCGCGGTCGGCCGGATCCTGCAGCACCTTGATGGCCCGTGCCTTGCCGATCAACGCGATCCGCTCGCTTTCGCTCAGGTCGGGCAGTTCGGCAGCAATGCGCCGCTCCTGACCGGCCAGGGTCAGCACCAGCAGTTGCTGACGCAGGTGACTGGGACGTGCTAGTGGCGAGCGTACCACCTGTGCCATGCGTTCGACGGCCTCGTTCGGCTGACTACCAAGTGCATGAGCCAAGGCCAGGTTGGTACTGATATCCAGGTTCTGCGGAGCCAGGTCATGGGCCTGGCGCAACGCGGCAATGCCCTGCGCCTGCCGGCCCGCGAGCATCGCAGCGGTACCCAGGCGATTGTAGGCAGTGGCCGTGCCGATCATCGGCGCTGCCTGCGCCAGGGTGTCACTGGCGCGGCTGACTTCGCCGCTCTGCAGCAACGCGGTGCCCAGGCCCAGCAGCGCTCGCGGCTCCTTGCTCTGGTTGACCAGCACGCCACGGAAGGCCCGCGCCGCGCCTTGAGGATCGCCGCTGGCCAAACGCGCTTCACCCAACTGCAGCATGACCTCGGGCGCCTCCTTGGAGAGTACGGCGGCGCGCTCGTAGAGCGCCACCGCCGATGAGGGATCGCCGCGACGGTCGACCTCGGCCGCCAGTTGCATCAATCGCGCGCCGTCATCGCTGGGCGGGGTCTGCGTTGCGCAGCCGCTCAACAGCACGCAGGCCGCGGCCAATGCCGTGACCAGCAGAGACTTTCCAGGTCTTGAAACACCCACTGCACCCCTCCCCTGAAGGCTGACAAAGGGCTGAGTGAAACCTACTCAGGTGACAGTCCGGTGACAACGGCCACTTGCATGGGGTGCATGGCGCTCAGTACCTGACGCGTTTGCCGGCCGTCACAAAAACGCAAAGTGCGCGCGGCTACACTCGGCCCGTTCAAACAATCGGCAGGAACGCACAGCGCATGAGCCAGCACGGCCCAGACATCACCGCCAGATCCAGCCAGCGCTTGCGCAGCACGCCGGGGCTGCCATGCGCATTGCTGATCCTCGCCATGCTGGCCGGACCCGATGCCTGCGCATCGGCAGCTGCCACGCCGGCCTGGCCCGCACAGCCCTATCCCTACCTGATCATCGACCAGGATGTACGCGGCGTTCTGCAGGAAATGGGCAGCAACCTTGGCTTTGCAGTGGTCATCGCCGACGCCGTCAAAGGCAAGGTCCGCGGCAAGGTGGCTGGCGACAGCGCCGCCGATTTTCTCGCCGCGTTGAGCACGGCCAACGGGCTTGGCTGGTACTTCGATGGCAGCACGCTGTTCGTCGACAGCGCCAACGACACTGCAGCACGCACCTTCGACACCGGCACGCTGTCGGCCGCTGCGGTTCAAGGCGCACTGGCCCCGCTACTCGCCGGTGGCCCACGCGCCCGGCTGAGCATCGATGCCAGCGCTCGCAGGGTGAGCGCCGCCGGCTCGCCAGGCTACCTGAGCCTGATCGACGAGCAACTCGCCGCCCTGCGGCCGCCGCTGCGCCACACGGCCGCTAGGCAACCTGCTTCCCGCAGTGTGCGAATCTTTCGTGGCGGCGCCGAGACCCAGGTGGTCTCGGGCCTGGACTGAGTTCAACCCCGCCTTCGGGCTCACCTGCAAGGAGAACGACCATGGCTACAAATGCTATCGATCCGAACCTCGACCCCTCCGCCGGCACGGACGGCGAGGCGCAATTCAACGCCGCGCTGGACAGCTCCACGGAACTCAGCGACGCCGAGTTCACCGATCAGTTGGTCAGCGGCGCGGTCACCGTGGCTGGCCAGATGATCATCATGCCCAAGGCCAACGAAATGCTGAACGAAGCGATGTCCGACGAGTGATTGCGTCGCGCTGAACCTTCCCATCGTCGAACAGGAGCCTGACCATGTTGCCCATTGCCGCCACTGCCGTACCGGCACAGCCACCCATCGCCGATGCAGTGGGCACCAACCAGGCATCGCAGAACCTCTTCGAGCACATGGCACGGCAGCCTGCCGTCGCGCCCACCGGCACCAGCCCCGCACAATTGGGGGCCGGTGTTCTGGACAACCTCGACGGCTTCTTCAATCGCACCCAGCGCTTCGCCGAGCGCGCCGCCGACCTCGGCGCCAGACAGACCGACCCTGCGGCGGCCGGTCACCCGGCCCCGGCGCAGGCCGCTGCCGACCCGCAACTGCAAAAGGTCGTGGAGTCGTTGAGCCTGATGTTCGATCACTCCATCGAAACGCAGATGGTGGTGCGCGGTGCCACCCAGGTGTCCGGCGCCGCCAACACCTTGCTCAAGGGTCAATGATGAACCTTATGCCTCTCTCGATACGGCAGCGCACTACACGCCGCCTGCTGGCCATCGTCCTGCTCGCCTGCCTGATGCAGGGCTGCAAGACCCAGCTGTACACCAATCTCAGCGAGCGCGAGGCCAATACCATGGTCGCGGCGCTGTTGCACGAAGGCATCCCCGCCGACCGCGTGGTGCAGAAGGACGGGCGCTTGACCGTCAACGTGGCGCAAGAGCGCTTTGCCGAAGCCATGGCGATCCTGGAACAGGCCGGCCTGCCGGAGCAGACCTTCGCCAGTATGGGTGAGGTGTTCAAGAGCAACGGCCTGGTTTCGTCGCCCACCCAGGAACGCGCTCAGTTGATCTACGCATTGAGCGAGGAACTGGCGCACACCGTATCGCAGGTCGACGGGGTGGTCTCGGCCCGGGTGCATGTGGTGCTGCCGGACAACGATCTGCTCAAGCGCTACATCACCCCCTCTTCGGCCTCGGTGTTCGTGCGCTACGAAGCCGGGCTGGACATCAATGCACTGATACCGCAGATCAAGACCCTGGTCGCCAACGGTATCGCCGGGTTGGGCTACGACGGTGTCTCGGTCATTCCCGTACAGGCCGCCGTTCGCGAGCGCGCACGCCAGGCACCTGCGTTTTCCTCGGTCATGGGCATCTGGGTGCTGGAGAGCAGTCAGACCCGCGCCGCAACCCTGTTCGGCGTGATGCTGCTGGCCATCGTGGCGCTGGCCGGGGTGCTGGGTTATGTGCTGTGGCAGGCACGTCGACCGCGCAGCTACACCTTGGTGGATGTCACATGAGCACGCCGGAACACACGATCGCTGCAGCCGAACACGAACGCCGCTGGCAAACCTTTACCGCCCGCCCTCTGCACAACGTGCACCGGGCACGCCTGCAGGCCTGCTTCGACAACCTCGACCTGCCCGCAGCCACCCTCGATGCGATGCTGGCCCAGCCACGCCTGCGCGAGCGGCTGACGCGCATGCTCGAGCAACGCTTTGCCTTGCAACCCCTCGAGGCGCTGCAGGCCCCGGCGGCCGAGGATGTGCCGGTGGCCACCCTGGGCAGCGCGCAACTGAAGCAACTGGCGCGTCGCTGCGGGGTGGTGTTCTGGGCCGAAGCGCTGGTTCGGGAAATTCGCGCACCGGCAGTACGCGCGCTGCGCGAGCACTTCGGTACTGCGCTGTTCGAGTTGGCCCTGGCCGAACATGCCTTGGCTTGCCCGCTGGCCAGCCACGAGCTGCCGGCTTCTCTCGAGGAACTGGACGCTGTGGTCGAACGAGATGGCCAGGCCTGCGTCAACGCCTGGCTGGCCGAACAACCTCGCGCACTGGCCGCCTGGTACCGATTGAAAATCGCTGACCCGGCCGCCGCCACGCCGATTACCCCGCGCAACGAGCAGTACGGGCCAATGATCGTGCGGCGGGTAGTGCGCAGCGATCCGCCGACCCATGGAGCCATGGATGAGTGAAGCCAGCCCATTGCCAACGCCTGGCAAGCGCATCGTGCGCGTCGATGAAGCCGCGCACTGGATCGACGGTCAGGAATATCTGCAGAACGCCCGCGAGCAGGCTCGACAGCTGCTCGAGCTGGCCGAGCGGCAGGCCCGGGACCTGCGCATTGCCGCCCGCGCCGAAGGACTTGCCGAGGGCCAGGCGGCGGCGGGTCGACAGCTGGTCGAGACCGCCGTAGCCGTCGAGCGCTATCTGGCCACGGTGCAGGTGCAACTGGCCGAGCTGAGCCTGACATTGGTGCGCCAGGTATTGGACGACCTCGACGCCGCGCCCCTGATCGCCCAGCTGTGCCAGCGCGCCCTGCACGACTTCCGCGACCAGCAGCAACTGACCCTGCGCGTGCCGCCCGCCCAATTGGCGGCGGTCGCAAGTTTGCTGCAGGGGCTGCTCGGCACTGTACAAGTCCAGAGCGACGCCAGCCTGGGGCCGCGTCAGGCCACGCTGTCGAGCCCGGCCGCGCTGGTCGACCTGGACATCGATGAGCAGCTGCGCGGCCTGCGCCTTGCACTGGGCCTGCCGGACGCGCCTGCAAGCGTCGGGGCTGCCCAGTGAGCGTCGTGCTCGACAGCGCACTGCCGGAATTGCTCGCGCGCGCCACAACGGCCCTACCCCGACCGATGCGCGGCAAGGTCCGGCGAATTCGCGGAATCATGGTCTACGCCAGCCTGCCAATGGCCCGCATCGGTGAGCTGTGTTACCTGCGCGATCCCCTCGACCAGCGTCTGGTCGCGGCCCAAGTAATCGGTTTCGAAGGCGACGAAGCTCTGCTCACGCCGATCGGCGAGCTGCAAGGCATGTCCACCCGCTGCGAGGTGATTCCCACCGGCGCACCCCTGAAGGTCAGGGTGGGTGAGCATCTGCTGGGCCGGGTCATCGACCCGCTGGGCCACTTTCTCGACGGTCCACCGCCGCCCCTGGCGCCGGGGCCGGCACGTCACTACCCGGTGCATGGTGAGCCGCCGACGGCGTTCTCGCGCAGCCTGATCGAGCAGCCGCTGGCACTGGGTATCCGCGCCATAGACGGCCTGCTGACCGTCGCCCGTGGTCAGCGGGTGGGCATTTTCGGCGAGCCGGGGGTGGGCAAGTCATCCCTGCTGACCAGCATCGTGCGCGGCACCGCCGCCGACGTCATCGTGCTGGGACTGATCGGCGAACGTGGACGCGAGGTACGCGAACTGCTCGACGTCCAACTCGGCGCGCAGGCCCGCGCACGCACGGTCGCGGTGGTCGCCACGTCCGACCGGCCGGCCATGGAGCGGGTCCAGGCGGCGCACGTGGCAACCAGCATCGCCGAATACTTTCGCGATCAGGGCCTGCATGTGCTGCTGTTGATGGACAGCATCACACGCTTCGCCCGCGCCCAGCGCGAGGTCGGCCTGGCAGCAGGCGAACCGCCGACCCGGCGCGGCTTTCCACCTTCGTTCTTCGCCGCCCTGCCGCGCCTGCTGGAACGCGCGGGGCCGGCCGCACGCGGCAGCATCACCGGCCTGTACACGGTCCTTACCGAAGGCGACGGCAGCCAGGACCCGGTGGCCGAAGAAGTCACCTCGATCCTGGACGGCCACATCGTGCTCAGCGCCGCCCTGGCGCAGAAGAACCACTTCCCGGCCATCGACATACTGCGCAGCCGCAGCCGCCTGATGGACGCCGTGGTGCGGCCGCTGCAACGCCAGAGCGCGGCGCAGATTCGTCAGTCCATGGCGCTGTACGCCGACGTCCAGTTGTTGTTGCAGGTTGGCGAGTACAGCGCTGGCAGCGATCCGCAGACCGATGCGGCCATCGCGCGACAGGGGGCCATCGAGCGATTCCTGTGCCAGCAGGCCGATAGTTGCAGCGACTATGAACAGACCGTGCGTGCGCTGTTCGAGTTGCTCCAGTGACCGGCACCGAGCGCTTGCAGGCGCTGCTGCGACTGCGCGAGTTGCGCGAACGCAAGGCACGGATGGCTGCCGCCCGACAGGCGCGCTGCCGCGACGAGTTGGAGCAGCGCATAGACACCCTGACCCAGGCGCACTGCCTGCACAGCGAAGCCCTGGCCCGCCGCGATGCACGCAACGGCGCGGCGCTGCTGGGTGAAATCGTCGAACACTGGCAGGTCCAGCGCTACCAGCAGCAGGCCTCCGAGCGGGTTCACCTGGATCGACAGTTTGCGCAGCAGCTGCAAGTCCTCGGCGAGGAACGGAGCCAAGTGCACGCGCGCCTGGAAACCCTGCGGCAGCAGCGTCAACAGCACCAGCGACAGTGTGACGCCATGGCCCAATTGCTGGCCCAAGAAGTCCGCCTGGTTCGCCTGCGCGCGCAGGGGCACGCCGAAGCGGAAGCTGAAGATCGGCCCGGTGGCTTGCCCCATGGGTGACGTCCGCCCGATCCGCCGCGCACCGGTGCTGCCGAGGGTAACTGCCTGTTTTCCTTCGGTCGATGCCACCGCATGCGAGCTGATCAACCAATGGTTGCACCCGCGCGCCGTCATCGAGTTCGCACTGGGCGGGCACGCCTGCCAGATGGCTGTACGAGCCTGGCCGGAGCCACTCGACGATCGCCTCGACGTCGCCTTCAGGCTGGGCCCGGACACAGGTGTCCTTTACCTGCCCAGGGGCTTGCTGGCCAATGCGTTTGGCCCTGAAACGAGCACCAGCCTGCAACAGGCGAACCCGGAACAGCGTTGCCTGCTGCTCGAGTACCTGCTGCTCGACCTCGTCGAAGCCCTGGAAAAATCCACCGATCAGCCTTTGCAATGCACCCCTGAACAATTTGCCGACGATTCGCTGCCGGTGCGGCTGGGGTTGAGCGTGAGCCAAGGAGCATGGCACGCCACGCTGGGTCTGGCACTCGACCCGGACGCCGCCCGACGTCTGTTGGCCCTGCTCGATACCCAGGTGCCACGCGTGCCGGAGCACCCTGGCTGGCTGCCCCTGCCGGTGTCGGTCGCCTGCGGCTGGCAGCTGTTGTCCCTTGACGAACTGCACAGCCTGGCGCCAGGCGACGTGGTCATGCTCGATCGACCTTGCGCAGGCGTGCTGGTACGCATCGCCGAGCGCCTGCACGCGTTCGCCACGCTCATCCCCGGCGGCCTGCGCCTGGACGATTCACCGTCGCCTGCCCCCTTTCCGTTCATTTCGCCTTCCTCTGGAGAAACCATCATGGCGCAATTCCCCGACCACCTTGCGGCGCATTTGCCCGTCACCCTGGTCTGCGAAGTCGGGCACCTCGAGGTGACGGTGCAGACCCTCGGCGCACTGGTCTGCGGCAGTGTTTTGCCCCTGCCGGATCGAGAGGGCCAGCAGGTCATGCTGCATGCCAATGGCAAAGCCTTCGGCCGAGGCGAACTGGTTACCCTGGGCGAAGGCCTGGGGGTGCGCCTGACGAGCCGTACAGCCCATGAATGAGCTGCAACCCAATCTGATCGAAATCATCATCGTGGTTTCCACCATCGGCCTGGTGCCGTTGGTGGTGGTCACCATGACCGGCTTCCTGAAGATTTCCGTAGTGCTGTTTCTCATCCGCAACGCTCTGGGCGTGCAGCAGACGCCGCCCAACCTGGTGCTGTACGGCATCGCGCTGATCCTCACCGTCTATATCACCACGCCGCTGGTGGGGGAAATGCTGCACCGCCTCGAAGCCCAGCCCATCAGCCTGCAGAGCGTGGACGGCATTCGCGAAGCCGGCGACGTGCTGCGCGCACCGTTGCAGGCGCACCTGTCGCGCTACGCCAATCCGGATGAGCGGGCGTTCTTTCTGCAGGCGACCGAAAGCATCTGGTCCGAGGAAGCCCGCGCCGATCTTCGCGAAGACGATCTGGTGGTATTGATCCCGGCGTTCGTCAGCTCCGAGCTGACCCGTGCCTTCGAGATCGGCTTCCTGCTCTACATCCCGTTCCTGGTGATCGACCTGATCGTCTCCAACATCCTCATGGCGATGGGCATGATGATGGTGTCGCCGACGCTGATCTCGATCCCGTTGAAGATCTTTCTGTTCGTGGCCGTCAGCGGTTGGTCGCGCCTCATGCACGGACTGATCATGAGCTACGGCGCATGAACGTCGACCACCCACCCCTTGCGAGGTAGCAGTCATGGGCCAGGACATCTTCCTGAGAGTGATGAAAGACGCGCTGATGACGGTATTGCTGCTGTCGGCGCCGGCATTGCTGGTGGCCATCGTGGTGGGCTTCGGCGTCGGCCTGGTGCAGGCGCTGACCCAGATCCAGGACCAGACCCTGCCGCAGGCGATCAAACTGGTCGCGGTCATGCTGGTGCTGCTGGTACTCGGTCCGCTGCTGGCGAGTCAGGTGGTCAATCTGGCCGGGCAGATGCTCGACAACTTTCCCGCGTGGACACGCTGACGGTGGCCCATGCTCGGTGAGCAACTGGCAGGGTTCTTCGACCTCGCCTACCCCCTGCTCAGCGCCTTCGGCATGGCCGTGGCCCGCGCCCTGGGCATGATCATCATCACCCCGGCGTTCAATCGGCTGGGCCTGACTGGCATGATCCGCAGCGCGGTCGCGGTGGTGGTGTCGATTCCGATCGCCCCGGACATCTTCATCGCCCTGGCAGGCGAGCAGGCACCGTCGACCCTGATGTTGATGGCGCTGCTGATCAAGGAAATGATCATCGGCGTGGTCATCGGGCTGATCTTCGGTATCCCGTTCTGGGCCGCCGAGGTCGCCGGCGAGCTGATCGACCTGCAACGTGGCTCGACCATGGCGCAGCTGCTCGACCCGCTGAGCTCGGGCGAATCGAGCGTCACCTCGACGCTGCTGAGCATCACCTTGATCACGCTGTTCTTCATGTCCGGCGGGTTCACCCTGATGCTCGACGGGCTGTACCGCAGCTACCAGTTGTGGCCGGCACTGGCGGCGGCGCCGGCACTGGGCGAGCACAGCGTCATGGAGATCGTGGGAGTGCTGGACAAGGTCATGCAGACCGGCGTGCTGATGATTGCCCCAGTGGTGATCGCCATCCTGACCGCCGACCTGCTGCTGGCCTACCTGGCACGCATGGCGCCGCAGTTGCACGTGTTCGACCTGTCGCTGTCGGTGAAGAACCTGCTGTTCTCGTTCCTGATGGTCGTCTACGTCAGCTTCATGATTCCCTACATGCTCAGCCAGCTGGGCGCGATGCGCGGCTGGTTCGACGTGGTCGAGTCGACGGTGCAGGCCGGCCTGCAGACAGGTGCGCCGTGAGCGAGCAACCCAGCGAAGAGAAGTCACTGCCCGCGTCGCAGAAAAAGCTGCGCGATGCGCGCAACAAGGGCCAGTTGCCGAAGAGCCAGGACATGGTCACCGCCATGGTCATCCTGACTTGCAGCCTGTACCTGATCAGCGTCGCCGAAGGCCTGCAGCAACGTTGCATGGCCTTCGTCGAGCTGGTTGCCCAGGTCTGGAGCGAACCGTTCGCCAGCCTCTGGCCACGGGTGCAGAGCACTGCAGTGGATCTGTTGCTGAGCGTCACCCTGCCGCTGCTGGCGGTGACGGTCATCACCGTGGTGCTGAGCAACCTGGTGACCATGGGCGGGCCGGTGTTCAGCGCCGACCCGATCAAGCCCGAGTTCGAACGCATCAGCCCGGTCGCGGGGTTCAAGCGCATTTTTTCGCTGCGCAGCCTCATCGAGTTGCTCAAGGGGCTGTTCAAGCTCGGCGCTTTGACCGTCGCCTTCGTCCTGGTGTATCGCGCCGGCATGCAGAGCCTGATGCAGTCCTCCGGCTGCGGCACCGAATGCGTACGGGCTTCGTTTGTGGAAATGTTCCGGCCGCTGCTGGCCACCGTGATCATCGCCTTTGTGTTGGTAGGCGGGCTGGACGTGCTCATGCAGCGGTGGCTGTTCGGCCGGGAGATGCGCATGACCAAGAGCGATCGCAAGCGCGAGACCAAGGACACCGACGGCGACCCCCTGATCCGCCAGGCACGCCAGCGCCAGCGCAAGCAGATGCATGCGCTGGCCACCAAGCGCGGTCTGCACAACGCCACGCTGGTGATCGGCGAGGCGGGCCAATGGGCGGTGGGCCTGCGCTACATCCGTGGCGAGACACCGGTGCCGGTGATCGTCAGCCGCGCGGGCCCGGAGGAATCGACAGCGATGCTGGAACAGGCACGCACGCTGGGCATCGCCCATGCCGTGAACGCGCCGCTGGCGCGCCGCATTGCCGTGCGTGCGGCCGGCGACGCGGTACCGGATGCAACCTTCCAGGAAGTCGCCGACATCCTGGTCGGTGCGCGGTTGATCTAGGCGGTGACCCAAAAGTTAAACACTCGGGCTGTACGGTAGACATTCGGCGGCTTTCTGGCTGTCGCGCCGCGCTCATTCACCTCACAAGGAAGCAAGTCGATGACCGATACCCTTCAGCCTGCCACCTCGACCGATCCGGTCGCACCGCAAACCAATCCCGAGCTGACCTTCGATGCCTTGATCGCGATCGCCAAGAGCATCGCCCAGCAGCAGCCCAAGCCTCTGCCCATCGAGAACCCCGCAACCCGGGAGATGATCGAGCTGCAGGAAAAACTGCACGACGCCAGCGTGCTGCGCACTGAAGAGGCGCCGAGCCTGGATCAGGTGCGCACCATCGAACGTGACCCCAGCAACCCGGACGTGCTGATGGTGTACAAGCACGACGACAGCGTGGTGGTGGTTACCCGCGAGTTGACTCCAGAGGCGTTCGATACCCTGGACAACATGGGCAAGACCCTGGACGGAATCAAGACCAGCGAAGACGAAGGTTACCAGCAGGTCAAGGACAACCCGTTCACCGACGCCGACATCGACGGCGCGACCATCGGGGTCAAGGACGAGGTCGGTCCGGGCCTGGTTCGCGCCGAGGTGTTCGATGCCGACGGCGGCAGTCGCAAGGTCATCGTTTCCAAGGAGAGCAATCCGCAGCTGTACGAGCGTTTCGTCGCCGTGGATGAGGGCCGCCGCAACGACGACGGCAAGCTGGACGATGCGCGCAAGGACGCCGACCTGCCCGCCATGACCGAACTGGATGTGGGCAATCTGGAGACCGGCACGGTCGACCCCAACGATGCGAACCGCAAGCTCACCGTCAGTGAGCAGACCTGGCAGAACCTGATCGCGCAATGGAAAACCGGCGTGGAGGACGGCAGCATCGGCAAGGATGACGACCGCGCCAAGCTCTACACGGCGTTGCGCGCGCAGGCCGCCAGTGACGGCGGTCTGGACATGGTGGTGCTGGACATGTCCATGGGTCAGAACACCGCCAAGGTCAGCGGCGACGATCTGTCGTCGATCATCGACCGGGTCAAGGTCGACGAACGCACGGCCGAACTGTTCGGCGCCGAAAGCGTGCAGAAGGACTTCCAGGCGCAGCAGGCCAAGTCCCTCGACGCCCTGCCGGACAAGACCGCGGTGCGCGAAAAGCTTGAAGGCATGGCGTTCTCCGAAGACTACTCGCGCTACATCGCCGACCTGAAGAACAGTGGCAAGGAAGGCCTGGCCGAAGCCGACATCAGCAAGACCTACGCCGCCCTGGCCGCCTTCGATCCCGAAAAAGCCGCGCAGTTTTCCCAGCACATGATGATCGATGCGACCACCATGGACCTGGACAAGCTGCTGGCCGATCCGTCGGGCATCAACGATCAGAACACGGCGCTGGCCACCCAGGATACGATCAAGACGCTGCTGACAGCCTTGAAGAAAGGCGGCGTGGACATCCCTCGACGTACCGTGGAAACCGAACGTTTCGTCCAGGAATTTCTCGGCAACAAGCAAACCGCCAAAACCTTCGCCAGCGCCTTGAAGGAACTGGGCGCCACGTTCAGCCAGAACGGCACGGTGACCCAGACCGATATCGAGAAGGTCATGGGCAAGGACGTCTACAAAACCCTCGGCGAAGGCGCCCATGGCAGCATGCTGCGCACCTTGAGCGAGCTCAACGGCAACGGCGTACTGGGATCGGCCGGCGGACTGATCTCACTGGCCTCGGGTATCTATCAGTTGGTCGGCAAAGGCGGCAGCCTGGCCGATACCCCGGAAGAGCGACTGGCCATCGCCAAGGACATGGTCAGCGTGCTCGGCGCCGGCCAGCACTTCGTCAATCTGGGCTCTAATATCGTCGACAGCGTGCGTGGCACTCAGGTCAACCAGATGCTGGGCCTGGACAAGTCGCTGCCGCAGATCTTCGGCAAGGACCAGCCCCAGGGCGGCGGGCGGCCGTTCAGTGTGGTGGAAGGCGATCTGAAGAAGCTGTTCGAGGACTTCAATGCAGCCGTCGATGCAGCGCCGATTGACGACAAGAAGAAGCTGGCGGAAAAGCTCGACCTTTCCGAAGACAACATGAAGACCCTGACCGAGGGCTTCCGCGACGGCTTCGCCAAGAATCCCGGGCTCAATGGCAGCACGCCCAGCACCCGCGCGGTTTCGGCATTCCTGCGGGTCATGGACGCCGGCGCCAATACCTTTACCGGTGTGGCCGATCTGGTGCTGGGCGGCCTGAAGATCAAGAGCGGGCTCAACAGCAACGATCAGACGGTCGTCGCACAGGGCGCGATCACCGTGGCCGCCGGGGCCTTCAACGTGGCCGGTGGGGGTGCGCAGATGGCCGCGCTGGTGGGTTCCAACGTGGCCAGGGCGTTGACCGGGCCACTGTTGTGGGCGGGGGCAGCCCTCACCCTGGCGCTGACGCCGTTCCTGATCGTCGAAGACATCAAGCACAACAACCGCATGGATGACCACCGCGACGACCTGCAAGGGTTGTTTGCCGACCTGTCCGAACAGGGTCTGCTGACCGAAGACGGAGACAAGCGCTTCGAATTCCTCGACACCTACATGTACAACTACGGCCAGCGCGACGCGCCCGACGATAAAAGCATCTTCGAGTATCGCGACGGCGAGTACGAGTTCTACGCCGAGGAAGGTCATCTGCCCGAAGAAGGCTTCGACGACGTCAAGCATGACGACTACAAGGGCGACGGCGAAAACCTCGACACCCGCCTGGACCGCGTAGGCTGATCACGCACCGACCGCCCCCACATCCGATCGCGGTCCTCATGTGGGAGCGGTCATCGGCCGCGAAAGCCGTTACGCGGTATGCCTGATGCACCGCGGTGCGCCTTTCGCGGCCACGGACCGCTCCTACGTTCGATCGCGTCCCCACTGTAGGAGCGGTCATCGGCCGCGAAAGCCGTTATGCGGTATGCCTGATTCACCGCGGTGCGCCTTTCGCGGCCACGGACCGCTCCTACGTTCGATCGCGTCCCCACTGTAGGAGCGGTCATCGGCCGCGAAAGCCGTTATGCGGTATGCCTGATTCACCGCGGTGCGCCTTTCGCGGCCACGGACCGCTCCTACGTTCGATCGCGTCCCCACTGTAGGAGCGGTCATCGGCCGCGAAAGCCGTTATGCGGTATGCCTGATTCACCGCGGTGCGCCTTTCGCGGCCACGGACCGCTCCTACGTTCGATCGCGTCCCCACTGTAGGAGCGGTCATCGGCCGCGAAAGCCGTTATGCGGTATGCCTGATTCACCGCGGTGCGCCTTTCGCGGCCACGGACCGCTCCTACGTTCGATCGCGTCCCCACTGTAGGAGCGGTCATCGGCCGCGAAAGCCGTTATGCGGTATGCCTGATTCACCGCGGTGCGCCTTTCGCGGCCACGGACCGCTCCTACGTTCGATCGCGTCCCCACTGTAGGAGCGGTCATCGGCCGCGAAAGCCGTTATGCGGTATGCCTGATTCACCGCGGTGCGCCTTTCGCGGCCACGGACCGCTCCTACGTTCGATCGCGTCCCCACTGTAGGAGCGGTCATCGGCCGCGAAAGCCGTTATGCGGTATGCCTGATTCACCGCGGTGCGCCTTTCGCGGCCACGGACCGCTCCTACGTTCGATCGCGTCCCCACTGTAGGAGCGGTCATCGGCCGCGAAAGCCGTTATGGGGTATGCCTGATACACCGCAGCGTCCCCTTCGCGGCCACGGACCGCTCCTACGTTCGATCGCGTCCCCACTGTGGGAGCGGTCATCGGCCGCGAAAGCCGTTATGCGGTATGCCTGATGCACCGCGGTGCGCCTTTCGCGGCCACGGACCGCTCCTACATTCGATCGCGTCCCCACTGTAGGAGCGGTCATCGGCCGCGAAAGCCGTTATGCGGTATGCCTGATGCACCGCGGTGCGCCTTTCGCGGCCACGGGCCGCTCCTACGTTCGAGCACGGTCTGTTTTTCTCCAGGCGAACCCCCCGAGCGGGGTGCTCTTTTGTTGTTGTTGTCTGGGTAACGAACGACGATGCTGCGGTGCTGCTCAGCCAAGTCCCGGCGGCAGCGGATGAAGGTCTGCGTTGCGCCCCGCCTTCGCCACCTGCCCCGGCATTTCATGCCCCAGCAGCGCTGGCAAGGTGCGGGAAAGGTCGAGCAGACGGGGCAGATCGATGCCGGTGGGAATGCCCATCTCCTCACACAGGTTCACCAGGTCTTCGGTGCAGATGTTGCCCGAGGCACCCGGCGCGAACGGGCATCCGCCCAAACCACCGAGCGACGCATCGAAGCGCCGCGCACCGGCTTCGTAGGCGGCCAGGACGTTGCTCAATCCCAGCCCGCGGGTATTGTGGAAATGCAGGGTCAGCGCTTCGGCGGGCAACTGTTCCAGCACCCGCCGGACCAATGCGTAGACCTGGCGCGGGTTGGCCATGCCCGTGGTGTCGGCCAGGGTCACGCCCTGCATGCCGAGCCGCTGGTAAGCATCGACCAGGTCCATCACCACGCGTTCATCGATGGCGCCTTCGAACGGACAGCCGAAGGTCGTGGCGATGGTGCCATTAAGGCTGACCGACGTACCGCGGGCCAGCTCGAGCACTTCGATGAAGCCTGCCAGGGATTGTTCACGGGTCATGCGCATGTTGGCGCGGTTGTGGCTCTGGCTGGCCGACAACACCAGGTTGAGTTCATCCGCCTTGGCGGCAAGCGCGCGCTGCGCCCCCTTGAGATTGGGAATCAGCGCCACGTAGGTCACACCCGGCTGGCGGGCGATGCCATGGAACACCTGTTCGCCATCGCGCAGGGCTGGAATGGCCTTGGGCGAAACGAAGGAACCGGCCTCGATGCGGCTGAAGCCCGCCAGGGAAAGCTGGTCGATCAAGAAAATCTTGTCTGCTGTGGCAACCCAGATCGGCTCGATCTGCAGACCATCACGGGGCGCCACTTCCTGAACGATGAGACGTTGCGAGTAGTCGTTGATCATTGCACGATCCCCTCATCCTTCAGGCGCTGGATAGCGCTCTCGCTCAGGCCCAGCTCGGTCAGCACGGCCTGGGTGTGCTGCCCCAGGCTTGGCCCCTGCCAATTGACTACACCCGGCGTGGCGGAGAGTTTGGGCACGATGCCGGGCATTTTCGTTGCCACGCCACCGGGCAGCTGCGCATCGAGAATCATATCGCGCGCCTGATAGTGCGGGTCGGCGACGATATCGGCGACCGAGTAGATACGCCCGGCAGGCACCTCGGCGTTTTCCAGTGCCTGCAACACATCCCCGATGGGGCGCTGGGCGCTCCAGGCGCTGATGGCGCCATCGAGCAGGTCGCTCTGCGCAGCTCGGCCATCGTTGTGAGCGAAAGCCGGGTCGTCGCCCAGATCGGCTCGACCGATGGCGTTCATCAGGCGCTTGAAAATGGGATCGCTGTTGCCCGCGATCACCACATAACCGCCATCGGCAGTGGGGTAGGTATTGGACGGAGCGATACCGGGCAAAGCGCCGCCGCTGCGCTCGCGCACATGACCGAGCATGGCGTACTCGGGCACCAGGCTTTCCATCACGTTGAAGACGCTTTCGGCCAGGGAAACATCCACCACCTGACCGTCACCCTGACCGGTCTTGACCCGCAGCAACGACATCAGCGCGCCCATCACCGCATGCATGGACGCCAGCGAATCACCCAGGCTGACCCCCACCCGTGCCGGCGGTGAGTCCGGGTGGCCGGTGGTGTAGCGAATGCCGCCCATGGCCTCGCCGATCGCGCCGAAACCCGGGCGGTCGCGATAAGGGCCGGACTGGCCATAGCCGGAGATGCGCACCAGCGTCAGCTTGGGGTTCAGCGCATGCAAGACGTCCCAGCCCAGGCCGAGTTTCTCCAAGGCGCCGGGACGCAGGTTCTCGATCAGTACGTCGGCGCTTTCGGCCAGTTGCTTGACGATCTCGATGCCTTCGGCGGACTTGAGGTTCAGCGCCAGAGATTTCTTGTTGCGCGATTGCAGGTACCACCACAACGAAGTGCCTTCGTGGAGTTTTCGCCACTTGCGAAGGGGGTCGCCCTGCCCCAGGGTTTCGATCTTGATCACCTCGGCACCGAACTCGCCCATCATGCGCGCAGCGAACGGCGCAGCGATGAGGGTTCCGATCTCGATGACACGGATTCCGCTAAGAGCAGTCATGGGCAGCCTCGATGTTTCTTGGAATTTGTACCAAGACTAGAGGCATACCGGCAGCGAATTCCAACCTTGGATCGGCAATGCCCGTTCGCGTTTGGCGAACGATCAAACCTGCCCGGCGGGCTGCTGCAGATGGTCGAACAGCAACCGGCTGACGGGCGACAGCGCGTCCCGTTCGCGCACCACCAGCATCAGCGTGCGGTGCGACCAGTCGTCGCTTAGGTTGACTACCTGCAACCCCAGCCCACGCCCGAACAGTTCGTAGGCCTTGCACGGCAACACGCCCACGCCCATGTTGGCCTGCACCATGCGGCATACCGCATCGAACCCGGGAACGTGAATGCGTACGCGCAGGGGCTCGCCCAGGGCCTTGGCCGCCGCATGCACGCGATGGTTGATCGAGCTGGCGGCATGCAGGCCGATGTGATCGTACGCAAGCGTCTCGGCGAATGCCACCTCACCACGGTTCGCCAATGGATGATCGCTGCGCATGACCACGGCCAGTCGGTCCTTGCGATACGGCACGCTGCACAGGTCCTTGGTGTCGCTGTCCGTGGCACAGATACCCAGATCGGCGACGCCGTCGATGATGCCCTCGACCACGCCTTTGCTGGGTCGCTCTTCCAGATCCACCTTCACCCGGTCATGGGTGGAGACGAAGCTGTGCAGGTCCTCGGGCAGGAACTGGATGATCGCCGAGAGGTTGGCCAGCATCCGCACGTAACCACGCAGCCCCTGCAGATGCTCGCCCACTTCGATGCCGACCTTCTCCACCTCGGTGAGCATGCGCCGAGCATGGTGCAGCAGGGTTTCGCCGGCAGCGGTCAGGGTCATGCCCCTGGCAGTGCGGGAAAACAGCGCGATGCCCAGCACTGCTTCGAGCTCTACCAGACGCTTGCTGGCGGCCGACACCGCGATCGCTTCCCGTGAGGCGGCACGGGTCAAGGTGCCCTCCTCATGGACCGCCACGAAAAGCTGCAGGGTGACCAGGTCCAGCCGCCTGATCAACTGATTGTGGAGCATGCTTGGATCCTCGATGTGCCCCCTGCCAGCCGATGCGGCGCAGGGGACATGGCGCGCCACTCAGTCCTGATTGACGCCCTCGGTCAGTTGCTGGTCCTCGCCAAGGAAACCGCCGCTCTGGTGCTGCCAGAGCCGTGCATAGATACCGTTTTTCGCCAGCAGCTGGGCATGGGTGCCCTGTTCGAGAATGCGTCCCTGGTCCATGACGATGAGCCGGTCCATGGCGGCGATGGTCGACAGGCGGTGGGCAATGGCGATCACGGTCTTGCCCTGCATCATGTGATCGAGACTTTCCTGGATGGCCACTTCGACTTCCGAGTCCAGCGCGCTGGTGGCTTCGTCGAGCAGCAGGATCGGCGCATTCTTGAGCATCACCCGTGCAATTGCCACGCGTTGGCGCTGGCCGCCGGACAGCTTGATGCCCCGCTCGCCCACCAGGGTGTCGTAGCCGCTGTGGCCCTGACGGTCGCTCAGCTGGCTGATGAACTCATCGGCCTGAGCGCTGGCGGCCGCACTGCGCACCTGTTCATCGGTGGCATCGGGACGCCCATAGGCGATGTTGTCGCGAATGGAGCGGTGCAGCAGCGAGGTGTCCTGGGTCACCATGCCGATCGCGCTGCGCAGACTGTCCTGTGTCACATGGGCGATGTTCTGCCCATCGATGCGGATCTCGCCGCTGTCGACATCGTAGAAGCGCAGCAGCAGGTTGATCAGGGTCGATTTGCCCGCACCCGAGCGCCCGACCAGGCCGATCTTCTCGCCTGGGCGGATGTCCAGGCTCAAACCGTCGAGCACCTGGCGTTCGCCGTTATAGTTGAAGCTCACGTTGTCGAACGTCACCGCCCCGCCCGAAGTCGTCAGCGCACCTGCGTCGGGCGCGTCCTGCACCTTCGCCCCGCGGGTCAGCGTGCCCATGCCATCCTGCAGCGTGCCGATGTTCTCGAACAACGAGGTCATCTGCCACATGATCCAGTGCGACATGCCGTTGATACGCAGCGCCATGGCCGTGATCGCCGCCACGGCGCCGGTCCCGATCTCGCCCAGATGCCAAAGCCACAGTGCGTAGCCACCGGCCGCCATCAGCAGGCCCACCACCAGTGCCTGGTTGACGATCTCGAACTGGCTGACCAGACGCATCTGGCGAAAGCCGGTGTTCTTGAAGTCTTCCATGGCCGCACGGGCGAAGTGCGCCTCGCGGTTGGAGTGGGAGAACAGCTTGACCGTGGCGATGTTGGTGTAGGCATCGGAAATGCGTCCGGTCATCGACGAACGCGCGTGGGCCTGCTCTTGCCCGACCTTGCCCAGGCGCGGCACGAAATAGAGCATGGCCAGGCCGAACAGCACCAGCCAGGCCACGAACGGCAGCATCAGCTTGGGTGCGAAACCACCGGCCAGAGCGATGATGGCGATGAAATACACGCCGATACCCGGCAGGATCTCGATCAGGGTGAACAGCACGTCGCGCACGGCCAGGGCAGTCTGCATCACCTTGGTGGTGACCCGGCCGGAAAACTCGTCGGAGAAGAACGACAGGCTTTGCCGCAGCATCAGCCGGTGGAAGTCCCAACGCAGCCTGAGCGGCAGGTTGATCGCCAGAATCTGGTGCTGGACCATGGTGCGCAAGGCGACCAAGGCGATGCTGCCCACCATCACCAAGCCCATGCCCCACAACACGCGGCTTTCCTGGGCGGCGGCATCGCCGCCCTGCTGCCAGGTGGTGAGCAGGTCGACGACCTGGCCCAGAAAGGAAAACAGCCAGGCTTCATAGACCGACACCGCAGCGCTGAGCACCGCAAATGCCAGGATATAGCCGCGCGCACCGCGGGTGCAGGCCCAGAGAAAACGGGCCAGGCCATCGGGTGGCGGCGGTACTTCATCGGGTGGGAAAGGGTCGAGCCTTCGTTCGAATGCACGAAGCATGGGGGTCTCCATCGGAATCAAGTGGCGCAGATTCTGCCACTTAATGGCGCACTCGTGGGTTGCGATGGGCGGCTTTGCGAAGAACGGCTGATTCGGCACCCATGCTTGACCGGCAATCCATCAGTCTCGAAAACCCATCTGACCTTCACAGGGCGGTCACCGGCTGCAACCTTGGCGCGAACGTCGGGTTCAGCAAGACACCTCGTCCGCGGCCTGCTCAACGGCAGCGGCACCGCCTTCGCGCTCGATCCACTCGATCAGTCGTTCGCTGGCCATCGGCGGAGCAATGAAGTAACCCTGCCCCTCGTTGCAACCCCAGCCTTTCACCGCGTCGAAACTGGCCTGGTTCTCGATGCCTTCGGCCACCACCTTGTAGCCCAGACGCTGCGCCAGATCAATGAGTGTGGTGACCAGGCGACGATCCTTTTCCTGGCTTTCGATGTCCTTGAGCAGCGAACGGTCGAGCTTTACCGAGGTGGCAGGCAGTTCGCGCAGGTAGGTCCAGTTACTGTAGCCAGTGCCGAAGTCGTCAATGGATATCTCGATCCCCAGCGCACGCAGGCGTGTCAGCTGGTTCCGGCATTCGGCGGGGTTCTTGATCAACGCGCCCTCGGTGAACTCGATCTCCAGGGTCGCAGCCTCGACGCCATAGCGTTCCAGGGTCTGGATCAGCCGGTCGGTGAAAGCCGGCCCCTCCAGATCGCAAGGGCTGATATTGATCGCGACCTTGAAGGCGTAGCCTGCATCCCGCCAATGCCGGGTCTGCTTGATGGCGGCCTCGACCACCCAGACGCTCAGCAGCCGGATCAGGTCGGTTTTCTCCGCCAGCGGGATGAACTCGTCCGGCCCTATCGGCCCCAGCGTCGGGTGGGTCCAACGCAACAGCGCCTCGACCGCGCAGCAGCGTCCGCTGGCGAAGTCGATGCGCGGCTGGAACACCAGGCCCAGTTGCTCGGACTCTTCCAGGGCGTACGACAATGAACTGAGCAGCACGAAGGCACGCTGCTGGGCGATGTCCAGTTCCGCCTGGTATCTGGCCCAGCCGATCCCTCGGTCGCGCGCGTAGTCCGCGGCACTGACCACCAGACGCACCCAGTCACGGTCGTTGATGGTGTGGCAGTCCAGTTCCAGCGCACCCATGCCGATCTGCGTGCGAATGGGAATCCCGTCATGTTCGACCGGGGTGGCGAAGGCCGTGGAAAACCTCGCGTACAAGGTCGCCAGGCATTCGTCCCGCGGCTTGATGAATGCGAAACGGGTGAGACCGATCCGATAAAGCACGCAGTCGTGTCCGATCAAGCCCGCCACGCGACGGCTGATTTCGCTGACCAGACGCTGGGAAAACGAATAGCCCAGCGCCTTGACGATATCGTTGACGAAACTGGGCGAGAGGAAGTCGACCGCGATCAGCAACGGCTCTTCCCTTGCGCTCAGATGCCGATGGATGTCGTCTTCCAGGCGAATACGGTTCATCAGGCGGGTGGGCCGGTCGATGAACGAGTCGGCGCGCAGGTCGTGCAGCCGGTGCACCACCAACTGCGCCAGATGCCGCAGGCTTTCCCGCTGGCCAGTGGACATCGGCGCGCGCGGCTGCTTGTCGATGACGCACAGACTGCCCAGGGCGTGACCGTCATCGGTCAGCAGCGGCACCCCGGCGTAGTAGCGTATGCCCGGCGGTCCGGTGACCAGCACGTTGTGTCGAAAGCGGGGGTCGCGGTGGGTGTCCGGCACTTCGAAGAAGTCGTCGACCAGAATGGTGTGACCGCAGAAGGACACATCCCGTGGCGTGGATGAAACGGTGATGCCGACTTTCGCCCGAAACCACTGTTGCTGTTCTTCGAGAATGGAAATGAGCGCTATCGGCGTGCCGAAGACTTCAGCGGCCAGCGCCACGATCCGATCCAGCACCTCGTCGTCGACCGCGTCGCGGTAGCAGAGCTCGGCTACGCGGCGAACGCGCTCGCGCTCGTTGTCCGGGAAAGGTGGAGCGAAGTGGGTCATCACGGTATTCATTGCCCGATGGTCAGTCGCAAAGGGAGGCACTCAAGACAAGGCTGCATCCCTGTATCGGCAGCCTTTCCGGGAACTGTATACAGCTTTGCCCCAAGAGCACCACTGCCCTTCGTCTCCCTAGACAGCGCCGAAGAAGGCCACCTTCTGCGAAAGCCGGTCCGCCAGGCGAGCCAGCTCGGTGCTGGCGGTCGCGACCTGCTGCGAGCCGGTCGCTGACTGCACCGTCGAGCCATGGATGCGCGTGATGTTCTGCGAGACGTCGTCGGCAACTGCATTCTGCTGCACCGAAGCGCTGGCAATCTGTGCGTTCATCAGGTTGATCGCGCCCACCTGCTCGCTGATCTTGGCCAGGGCTTGCTGCGCACTGCGCGTCTGGGTGACGGTGTGCCCCACCAGTTCGCAGCTGTTGCGCATGGTTTGCGCGGCCGTCTCGGTGCCCGACTGCAAGGTGCTGATCATTTCGCGGATTTCTTCGGTCGACTGCTGGGTGCGATTGGCCAGCGAGCGCACTTCGTCGGCGACCACGGCAAAGCCACGGCCGTGCTCGCCGGCGCGGGCGGCCTCGATGGCGGCATTGAGGGCCAGCAGGTTGGTCTGCGCGGCAATCGAGTTGATCACGTCGATGACCGACTCGATCTTTTCGCTGTGGCGCGACACCTGGTCGACGGTGTCCGTGGTCTGTTCCAGGGTGAGCGCCAACTGCTCGATGGCGTGCGTAGTGCTGGCCACCAGCCGATTGCCGCTTTCCACTTCGATGTCCGCCAGGCGTGAGGCATCTGCGGCCTGGGCGGCGTAACCGGACACCTCGCCCACGGTCGCCGCCATCTGCGTGATGGCAGTGGCCACCTGTTCGGCCTCGCGGGTCTGCAGGCGAATATGTGCGTCGTTGGCGGTAGAGGTCGCCGACAGCTGCGCCGAAGAGTGATTGACTTCCCGCGCCGCCGTGCGCACCTGCTCGATGGTTTCGCGCAAATGGCCCAAGGCGGTTTTCAATACGCCCATCACGCTGTTGGGGTGATCGGTCACGATGGTCTGGTTCAGGTTGCCCGCAGCAAGCTGCTCGATTGCCAGGGCCACTTCGGCCGGCTCACCGCCCAGCGTCGATTTGACGAAACGAATGATCACGGTCGACAGCACGATACTCAGCAGCAGCGCGATACCGGTGGCCACCAGCATCAACGTGCTGAACTGGCTGGCAGTGGCCTGCACATCACCCAGCTTGGCCTTGATCGCGGCTTCCTCGTAGTCGATCAGTGCGTTGATGCGCTTGAGCCATTCGCTGTAGTCAGCCGAAGTCTGGCGCAGCAGCAAGGCCTGGGCACCTTGGACATCACCGCCCCGACGCAGCTCGATGAGCGTGCGGGTGGACTCCAGGGTCTGCCGCTCGATGCCCTTGATGGCCGCCAGCAACTGACGCTCCTCGCCGGTTACGCCAGCGCTCTGGAACAGCTGCTCCATCGGCGCCGCCGAATCGACATAGTCTTTTTCCAGTGAGGCCACCTGCGCCAGGTGTTTTTCCAGGTCGCGATCGTTGTCCACCAGCACCGCGTCACGGATGGCGATGGCGCGGTTGTGCACGCTGCCACGAAAATTGATGGCGTAACGCTGGATCTTTGCCGCGTTCTCGCTCACGTCAGTCAACGTGGAATCAATGAACGCAACGCGCTGGATGCCGATGGCGGTGATCATCACCAACAAGGCGAGAATGGCCGCGAAGCTCAGGGCTATGCGCGTGGCCAGAGACAGAGGTTTTTTCATGGCAGGCTCGAAAGTTCGCCCGATGAGGACGGAAAAGACGCGCGAACCGGAGGTCGAGTCGCGCCGAAGCGGCGGACGTTACGGCGCTGCTGGCAAGGAAGCCAATTGGCATTTCGCGAAGCAATGATAGCTAAGCGCTATCAAACTAATTCCGCTGTGAGTTGTATCATTGAGTTGACACTCAACACCATCGCTTTACAGTCGCCTGATGGACAAGAACTCAGAAATTCCAGCGGTCGTTCGACGGTGCCATGGCTGCCGCCAGTGTGGCTGGCGTGGCTGCCATCGATAAGGTCAGGCAGGCGGCGCTGAGCCTCGCGATTCACGCAAAAAAGGTCCGGGCATCATGAACTCCGGTCGCAACCTGGTCGCCGCCGCATTTGCCCTCACCGCGGTCTCGTACGGGTTGGCGCGTTTCGCCTATGGCCTGCTGTTGCCGCAGATGCGCGTGGAGCTGTCGCTGGACGCCACGGCGGCAGGCTGGATCGGCAGCGGCGCGTTCGCGGCCTACTGCGCCGGCATCGTCCTGACGTTCGTATGCAACGGCACGCTCACTCCTCGCACCCTTGCCGTACTCGCGGGTCTGGCCGCCACGGCTGGAATGACCTGCATAGTGACCGCTACATCGGGGTGGATGCTGGGCGCCGGAGTGGCGCTTGCCGGGCTGAGCACCGGACTGACCTCGCCACCGTTGGCGAGTGCAGTCGCCGCTCGGTTCAACACTGCCGGCCGCGCAAAGGCGAATGCGGCGATCAACGCCGGCACGGCTGCCGGCATCGTCTTCTCGGGTGCCGCTGCGGCCATGACTGTGAACGCCTGGCGTGAGCTGTATACCGTGTTCGCCCTGATCGGCGCAGCGATCACCGTCTGGCTGTGGCGGGCCCTGCCGCAGGGTGGTGGCAGTGAAACCGGCGCGGGCATGTCCCTGAAATTGCTCGGCCGACCGGGGCTGGCCCTGCTCTGCCTGAGTGCCTTCGCCATGGGCGTGTCGAGCACCGCCATCTGGACCTTCGGCGCCGACATCCTGCGCGGCGCGTTCGGGGTCAGCGACAACGGCATCGCCTGGGCCTGGATCGTACTCGGAGCGGCCGGGGTCAGCGGCGCCGCCACCGGCGTGCTGATCGACCGCTTCGGTACGGCCGTCATCCATGGCGGCTCGCTGTTGGCCATCGTCACGGCGATCCTGACCCTGGCCGCAAGCGAGTTCAGCATCGTCTATGGCTTCGTCGCCATGGGCCTGTTCGGCGCGGCCTACATCATGTCCTCGGGTGCGTACCTGATCCAGGGCACTGCACTGCTGCCGGATCGACCCGACCTGGGCCTGGGTTTTCCGTTCCTGTGCCTGGCACTCGGGCAGACGGCCGGCGCGCCGTTGTTCGGTGCGGCGATGGGCGCCATGGGTGTCACCGCTGCTCTTTTCGCCTTTGCCCTGCCTGCCTTTCTGGCGATATTTCTCAGGCCCCGAACCCGCTAGCAGAATCTTCACTCGAGTGCGCTGCGAGGCCCGGAACTTACGCCCGATCCGCCCACTCAGTTCTGTACCTGCCTGCCCTCATTCGAGACCACTGCCTTGGCCACATCTGCCACTTCGCGGCGTAACGCGCTGTCTCTCGACGGCCTGAATTTCTTCCTCGCCGATGTCCGTGACGGGCTCGGGCCCTATCTCGCGATCTACTTGCTGGCGGTGCACAAATGGGACCCCGGCAGTATTGGCCTGGTAATGACCCTGGCCGGGCTGGCAGCACTGCTCACGCAAACCCCCGCCGGCGCCCTGATCGACAAGACCCGACACAAACGTGCGGTGGTGGTGGTCGCCGCCCTGCTGGTTACCGCCAGCTGCGTGGTCCTGCCTTTCATTACCTCGTTCGGGCTGGTCGCCGCTACCCAGGCGCTTGGCGCCATCGCCGGCTCGGTGTTCGCTCCGGCCATCGCCGCCATCTCCCTGGGCATCACTGGGCCCAAGGCCTTCACCCGGCGCACCGGTCGCAACGAAACCTACAACCATGCCGGCAACGCCTTTGCCGCCCTGCTGGCGGGCGGGTTCGCCTACCTGTTCGGACCGGTCGCGGTGTTCTACCTGATGGCCGCCATGGCCTTGGCCAGCGTACTGGCGGTGAGCTGCGTGAAGGCCGATGCCATCGACCACGACGTCGCCCGTGGGCTGGAAGCCCACCACAAGGATGAGCACGAACAGCCCTCCGGCTTCAAGGTGCTGCTGGGCAATCGTGCGCTGCTGGTGTTCGCGGTCTGTTGCGCGCTGTTCCACTTGGCCAACGCGGCGATGCTGCCGCTGGTGAGCCAGAAGCTGTCGCAGATCGACCTGAGCATGGCCACCCCATTGACCTCGGCCTGTATCGTCGCCGCGCAGCTGGTGATGGTGCCTGCAGCCCTGCTGGTAGGCGCGCGTGCCGATCAATGGGGGCGCAAGCCGCTGCTGCTGGCCGGCTTCCTGATCCTGCCGATTCGCGGTGTGCTCTATACGTTTTCCAACGACCCGTACTGGCTGGTGGGCGTGCAACTGCTCGACGGCATCGGCGCCGGCTTGTTCGGTGCACTGTTTCCGCTGGTGGTCAAAGACCTCACCCACGGTACCGGGCGTTTCAACGTCAGCCTGGGCGCCCTGACCACCGCCTTCGGCCTGGGCGCTGCGCTGAGCAACGGCCTGGCTGGCCTGGTCGTGCAGGAGGCTGGCTACAGCGCAGCCTTCCTGACCCTGGCCGGGGTCGCTGCTGCGGCCTTCGTCCTGCTGCTCACCGCCATGCCGGAAACCCTGCGCCGCGCCACTGAACAGGAAGCCACGCCTTGCCCCACGCCAGCTTGATCATCTGGGGCGTCAGCCTCCTCGCGACGTTGGGCATCATCACCAGGCCATTGCGGATTCCCGAATACGTCTGGGCGCTGGCGGCAGCGATCGGCCTGGTCGCTGGCGGCCTGATCGCCTGGTCTTCGGCACTGGCAGCGGTACTCAAGGGTACCGATGTCTACCTGTTTCTGGTGGGCATGATGCTGCTGGCCGAACTGGCCCGCCGTGAAGGGTTGTTCGATTGGCTGGCGACCGTCGCTGCCCGCCAGGCCCGCGGCAGTGCGCAACGGCTGTTCGATCTGGTGTTCGTGGTCGGCATCGTGGTGACTGTTTTCCTGTCCAACGATGCCACTGCCGTGGTGCTGACTCCGGCCGTGTACGCGGCCACCCGGGCAGCGCGCGTCAACCCGCTGCCGTATCTGTTCGTCTGCGCGTTCATTGCCAATGCGGCCAGTTTCGTCCTGCCGATTTCCAACCCGGCCAATCTGGTGATATTCGGCACACACATGCCGCCGCTGCTCGACTGGCTGGCCATGTTCAGCCTGCCGTCCCTGGCGGCCATCGCCATGACCTATCTGGTTTTGCGCCTGACCCAGCGTCGCCACCTGCAGCAGCGTCTGGAACTCGTCGAGCAACTGCCCAGCCTGAGCGCAGGTGCTCGACTGACCGCCTGCGGGCTGGCCGTCACGGCGGTGCTGCTGTTGACCGTATCGGCCCTGGACGAAGCGCTGGGCCTGCCGACGTTCCTCGCCGCCGTCACCACGCTCGCCGTCGTCCACCTGTACCAGAGAAGCAATCCCTGGCCGGTGTGCAAGGGCGTGGCCTGGGGCGTGCTGCCGCTGGTAGCGGGGCTGTTCGTGCTGGTGGAAGGCATTGGCCAGACCGGCGTCACCGGTCAATTGGCCAATTGGCTGGAACAGGCCGCCAGGCACGCGCCGGCCCAGGCACACTGGTGGGCAGGGGGCTTGGTTGCGCTGGCCTGCAACATCGGCAACAACCTGCCGGTGGGCCTGCTCAGCGGATCCATCAACGAACTGGCGCACCTGCCGCCCAACGTCACCGGCGCGCTGGTGGTCGGCGTCGACCTGGGCCCCAACCTATCGGTCACCGGCTCCCTGGCGACCTTGCTATGGTTGATCGCAGTGCGCCGCGAAGGGGTCGAAATCAGCGCCTGGACGTTCCTCAAGCTCGGCGCCGTGGTCATGCCGCCGGCCCTGATCGCCGCCCTCTGGCTGCTGTAAGTGCCGCAGGCGCATCAGCGTCTCAGAACTTCACGGTCGCCGTCAGACGCGCCGTGCGCAACGCGCCCTCTTCCACCTGCAGCGTGCTGCTGCCGGTGGTGGCTGGGTAATACTGCTTGTTGAACAGGTTGTCGATATTCAGCTGCAGGCGCGTTTCGTAACCCTGGGTGGGCAAGTCCCAACGCACGAAAGCATCGGCCAGGGTGTAGCTGTCCATCCAGAAACTGTTGGCGTTGTCGCCCGGCCGCTCACCCACGTAGCGGGCGCCCGCACCTACATGCCACTGGCCGGTCTGCGCGGGCATGGCCAGGTGATGGGTCAGGTAAAGGCTGGCCGTGTGCATCGGCGCGTTGGGCAGCCGATTGCCTTCCTGCTCGGGCGCTTCGGCGTTCTTCAGCACTTCGGTGTGGCTGTAGGCATAAGTGCCGATCACACTCCAGTTCGCGGCGATCTGACCGGTGACATCCAGCTCGATACCCCGCGAACGCGCCTTGCCGACCGCCTCGTCGAGGCTGTCGCCATTGCTCTGCAGCACGCTGTTGACCAGGTTCTTCTTCTCGATGTCATACACCGCCAGGTTCACGTTCAGCGCAGCGGTTGGCGTGTACTTGACCCCGGCTTCGTAGCTGCGACCCTCGGTGGGCTTGAAGCTGTTGCCCGCATCGTCGGCATCGTTGGGCACGAACGAGCGGCTGTAGTTGGCATACAGCGCCACCGTTTCGCTGGGCTGGTAGACGATCCCGCCGAACGGAATGAACTCGTCGCCGTTGGAATCGGCACCGGGCGCATACGAGCGGCCCAGGCCTTGATCGCTGTATTGGTCCCAATGCGCCTGCCGCCCACCGAACACCAGGATCCAGCGATCGTTCAGGTGCCAGTTATCCTTGAAGTACAGGGATGTGGTGACCAGGTTGTTCTCGGCATTGCTCTGCGCCGCGCTGACCGTGACCGGCTCGGCCAGACGGCCATAGACCGGGTTGCGGATGTCGATATTGCCGGCGGCGGTGTTGGCGTTGCGGTAGGTCTTGCCGCGGTATTTGTCCAGCGACTCGTTGTCCAGGCCCACCACGATTTCGTGACGCTGGCCGAACAGCTGCTGGTCGCCGATCAGGTCAAGCGCCGTGTAGCGGCTTTCGTAATCGTAGTGACCGCCATTGGCGATGCGCCGCAAGGTGTTGCCGGTGAGCGTATTGGGTTGAGCGATGGCCAGGCTGTATCGATCCTGGGTCCAACCGTAGGTCAGGCGACTGCGCCAGGCGTCTCCCAGCTGATACTCGAACTTCGCCGTGGTGCTCTGGCTGATGCCCACGGTCTTGGCCCAGCGCTCGTCGAGGCGGTCGCGGTAGCTGATGTCGGCGGGGCGGCCGGCGACGAACACGGTGCCACGATCGAACGGGCTGGCGTAGTCGTTGTAGGTGTAGGCCAGCGAAGCACTGGCCCGCTCACCGACCCAGGCAATCGACGGTGCGATCAGGGTGTGCTCGTCGGTCCCATAGTTGCGCCAGTAATCCTCGTGGCTGCGCTCGGCCACCAGCCGGTAGGCCAGATCGGTATCGCCCAGCGGGCCGGTGGTGTCCAGCGACAGCGAACCGCCGCCCTCGCTGAAGCCGGACGCGCCGAGGGTGGTGCTGCGGGTGAACTGCGGCTGCTTGCTGACGACGTTGATGACCCCGCCCGGTTCGAGAGCGCCGTACATCAGCGAGGCCGGTCCCTTGAGCACTTCCACGTGATCGGTGGTCGCCCCCAGGTTGCGACCGATGGCCGAGCGGATGCCGTCGCGCAGGATCGAATTGTCGTCGTTGCTGCCAAAGCCGCGCTTGATCAGCGCGTCCTTGGTGCCGCCCAGGGTGTTGGTCTGGGTCACACCGCTGACGAAGCGCATCGCGTCGTTCAAATCCTTGACCTGGTAGTCGTCGAGCGTGCGTGCCGTTACCGAATTGATGGTCTGCGCCTCGTCACGGTTCTGCGTGGCGCTCTTGCTCGCGGTTTCGCCGCGCACGCGGGCGTAGCCGTCATCACTCTCACCTTCGCCGGTGGCCTGGATGACACTGGAGGGCACCTCGGTGGCCGCCATGGCCAGGCAAGGCAGGACTGAGCACAACAGCACCCAGGAATGGGCCCGATTCAACGACTTGACCACGCGTGTAACTCCGTACTAGATAGAAGACGCGAATGCGTCCCATCTCAATTGTACGGACTATTGCGGTCATTTGCTGAATCGGTTGTACGATTTTTCACTACCTGAGAGACCAATTCAGAGACGGAAGCGACCCACCAGATCGTTGAAAGAGATGGCCAGGCGCGACAGATCCTGGGTCGATGCGCTGGTCTGGTGAGCGCCTGCGGCCGTCTGCGTCGACAGGTCCTGGATGTTGATCAGGTTCCGGTCGACCTCGCGAGCCACGTGGGCCTGCTCTTCGCAGGCGCTGGCGATGACCAGGTTGCGGTCGTTGATCTGCGCGATCCCGGTGGCAATGGATTGCAGCGCATCGCCGGTGGCCTTGGCCAATACCTGAGTGTCCCCCACCAGCCCTTGGCTCTTGCCCATGGCAGCGACTGCCTGGTCTGCCCGCGAACGCACCGCGCCGATCATGCTTTCGATCTCGCCCGTGGACGACTGGGTACGTGCCGCCAGCGCCCTGACCTCGTCGGCAACCACCGCGAAACCACGCCCCTGCTCGCCGGCACGGGCCGCTTCGATGGCCGCGTTGAGGGCCAACAGATTGGTCTGTTCGGCGATACCGCGAATCACGTCGAGCACCTTGCCGATATCGCGCACCTGAACCGCCAGGTCTTCCACGATGGTCGTCGAGGACTGGATTTCGACGGTGGCATTGTTCACCGCTTCTACAGCATTGCGCGCCTGCGTCAGGCCATCGGTGGCCTGGCTGCTGGCGGTCTTCGAGGCTTCCGAGGTGGAGATGGCGTTGCGCGCGACCTCTTCCACGGCCGACGTCATCTCGGTGACGGCCGTGGCCGCCTGCTGAATCTCGTCGTTCTGACGCAGCAGCCCACGGCTGCCGTCTTCAGTCACCGCATTCAACTCTTCGGCTGCCGAAGCGAGTTGGTTCGAGGCGTCGGCAATCTGGTGAATAGTCGCCTTCAGGCCTTCCTGCATTTCGCCGAGCGCGGCGAGCAGTTGCCCGGTTTCGTCACGGGCCGAGCTGCCGATGCTGTGGGTCAGATCACCCTTGGCGATCAATTTCGCGCTGGCCACCGCGGTGGCAATGGGCCTGCTGATCAGGCGGCTCATGAACAGCCCCAGTGCCAGTGCTGCGAGAAAAGCCAGTGCGATGCCGATGTAAAGCACGGTGATCGCCGCCCGCTCCTGCTCGTCGGCGTCACGCGCACCTTCCTGGATCTGCCGGTTGTTCGATTCGACCATGATGGTCAGCTCGTCCATGACGGTGCGATAGGCCGGCTGGATCTCACCCGACATGAGCGAGCGCGCAGCCGAAACGTCACCGGCGTCCAGCACCGACAGCACTTTCTGCAGCTGCGCCTGATACAGCGGCCAGTCACGTTCCATCTTGTCGCCGGCGGCACGCTCGTCGTCGGCCAGTGGCGTCTTGCGGTACGCCGCAAAAGCCTTCTCGCTGTCAGCCAGGTTGGTGTTCATGCTCTGGCGAATCGAGTCCTTGACGCCCTGCGAATCGTTTTCCGCATGGGCGGCTATCAGGGCGTAGAGGTCCTTGAGCTGGGCAATCGCCTTGCTCTTGGCTTCGGCCGTCTTGGCAACCGATACCAGGTTGTTCGAGAACACAAGTTTGAGGCTCTCCGACAGCTGACTGACGCCACGGCCTCCCAGCAGGCCGACGCCCAGGGTAATGAACGCACACAACCCGAAGGCCGCAATCAGTTTGGAAGATAACTTTGCATCGCGAAGCCACGTCATACAGGTATCCTGTCAGGTCCACCAAAAAAAGCCCCGGGTTCGGCACTTTCCTTAGCGTCGTGGGCGGTATGAACCCGCTATCGGCATCGCCGCAGGAAGCTTGAATAGTGTTCGCAGGCCGTGTGGCCACTTGGGCCTACCTTCTGTCGTGGCGACCAAATGCACCTGCCATACGATCAGCGGTATGAACGCTTATGAGATGATGGCTGTCTGACATCACTCTATCCGCAAGACCTTGCGATGCCACCCATGAACGACCTCAACCGCCGTAATCCATGCCGCTTGCCGATGCTTCTATCACTGACGCTGCTCACGATCGTGGGGCTCTCCATTCTGTGGGAGTTTCACCTCGAAGCCTATGTGATGCATTGGCTGAACCTGCCCTACGACGGTGACTTCGAAGACGCCGAACGCTGGCGTTTCGTGCTGACGTCCTCGGGGTTCTCGATGATTTCGCTGATTGTGCCGACCATCGTGCTCAAGCGCATGGTCACCAACACTCAAATCAGCTACAAGCGTCTGCAGCGGATCCAGTTTCAGACCGAAACCCTGGCTAGGTACGACTCCCTCAGCGCCTTGATCAACCGGCGCGGCTTCATGGACCTGCTGTGCGAACGGCTTGCACAGCATCGCTGCGTATCGATCATGCTGATCGACCTGGACCACTTCAAAGCCATCAACGACCAGCACGGCCACTCTGGCGGAGACAGCGTGCTGGTCGAGGTTGCCGACCGGCTCAAGCACATCGCACGCCTGCACGGTGGCACCGCGGCCCGGCTGGGTGGCGATGAGTTTTGCCTGCTGTTTCTGGATTACAGGGATGAGCGCGAGCTGAGCGACATTGCCGCAACGACCATCCAGCAGGTCAGCGAAGCCTTTGTCGAACCCTCTACCCCCGTGCGGCTGGGCGCGACCATTGGCATATCGCGTTCCTGGATCGATGCCACCGAGGCGTCCGCACTGCTGCACTGCGCCGATACGGCGATGTACCGAGGCAAGAACGCGGGCCGCTCCATGTTCAATTTCTACGACAACGAATACGAGCGGCAGCTGCGGGCGCAAGCCGACCTCGACCAAGCCCTCAGGCACGCGGTGGAGCGCGAGGAAATCGTGCCGTTCTTCCAGCCCATCGTCACCCTTCCGTCGCAGACGATCGTGGGCTTCGAGGTACTTGCACGCTGGGCCCGGCCCGACGGCAGCACCGGCATGCCTGGCGACTTCATCCCGATACTCGAGCGCCTTGGCCTGATTCCGGCCATGACCCGTTCACTGGTCAAGCAAGCCTGCAGGGCAGCCAGCTTCTGGGACGACACACTGCACCTGTCGCTCAATGTCAGCGCCACCATGATCACCGATGAGCTGTTCCCCGATCGCCTGGCCGAGCAACTCAGGCATGAACGTTTCCCCTACGAGCGCTTCGAAGTGGAGATCACTGAAGAAGCGCTGGTGGGCAACCTCGACGCCGCCCAGCGGAACCTGAGCAAGCTGCACGCCTACGGCATCAGCGTGGCGCTGGACGACTTCGGCATCGGCTATTCGGGTCTGTACCATCTGACGCGGCTGTCCATCGACAAGATCAAGATAGACCGCTCCTTCTTCGAGGCCGGCAGCATTGACCACCTGCCCATGGTGGAAGCCATCCTGGGGATGGCACGCAGTCTGAAAATGAAGGTCACGGCCGAAGGCATCGAGGACTTCCACCTGCCCTACCTGCCGAAATGGCTGGCGGAGAATGGTTGCCACTATGCCCAGGGCTACCTATACGGCCGCCCACAGGCAGGAAGCACGATCGCCGCCGCCGTCCAGGCGCCGTTGACGATTTGCGCCGCGGCTCAGAACTGAACGCGACGCCCGGTCACCGGGTAGCTCGGGTCGGTGTAGCCAGGCGTCGAGCTATGGCCCGCCACCACCAGCGCGTCGATGAACGCCTCGTCCTCGGCGGTGAACTGGTACCGCAACGCCGGCACATAGTCACGCCATTGCTGTTCGGTGCGAGGCCCGGCGATGGCCGAGCTGATCAATTGGTTGTTGAGCACCCAGGCCAAGGAAAATTGCCCGGAGGTGATGCCGCGGGCCTGGGCGTGATCCTTGATGCGCTGCGCCAGGCTCAGCGACTCCGGGCGCCACTCGGTCTGCTGCAGGCGCGGATCGCTGCGCCCTGCCCGGGTATCGACACCCGGTTCGGCACCGGGGTCGTACTTGGCAGTCAGCACGCCTCGCGCCAGCGGGCTGTAGGACACCACGCCGATGCCATAATGCTCGGCTGCCGGCAGATGCTCGGCTTCGATCTGCCGATTGGCCAGGTTGTACAGCGGCTGGCTCACGGTCGGCCGCTCGACGCCCAGCAGGTCAGCCACCCGGCAGAATTCGGCAAGCTTCCAACTGCTGTGGTTCGACAGCCCGTAGCCGCGGATCTTGCCGGCGCGAATCAGATCGGCCAGGGCGCGTACGGTCTCTTCCACCGGCGTGAAAGGGTCTTCACGGTGCACGTAATAGAGGTCGAGGTAATCGGTCTGCAAGCGGCGCAGACTGCCTTCTACCGACTCGATCACGCTGTGGCGCGAAGCCCCGCGTCCATTCGGCCCTTGCACGCCGGGGTTGGGGTTGACGAACTTGCTCGACAGCACCCAACGCGAGCGCTGGCCGGCGATCAGCTTGCCGACCGCGATTTCCGAAGCGCCGTCGTTGTAATTATTCGCCGTATCGATGGCATTGATGCCCTGCTCCAAGGCATCGTCGACGATACGCTTGGCGGTGGCGTCGTCGGTCTGGCCGCCGAACATCATCGTGCCCAGGGTGATTTCGGAAACCTGCAGGCCATGGCGGCCCAGGCGGCGGTATCTGACATCGCTCATCGAAAAGTCCTCTCTTGGCAAAACCGGCGGCCATGCAAGGCCCTGTCCGTCGATGCTGGCGTATCCGATCCAATCCAGCAACATAATGGCCTATAGCCTGTATCGGAAAAGACTATTTAAGCTACGCGGGCTGTGGCCGATAGACTGACCACACTTAAATGAAACAACGCTCATCCCGTGGCCAGGACGCCAAAACAACGATAGAGCCCTCGGAGCACCGCATGCCCACCACCCACATCACGGAAATGCAGGAAGACGTCCATGACGCGGCACGTCAGTTGGAAATGATCTACCAAATGCTCCGCGGCCACGCCCTGTTTCTGCGCAGCAGAAACATCGACCATCTCATAGATGATGTCTTGCTCGTTGAAAACCAGGCGGGCGCTCTGGCCCTGTCCATTCAAGATCTAAAAGGGGCCGCATCCAGGATGGCCAAGGCGGCGTAGCTCGAAAAGCCTCGTATCCCACAAAGTCCAGTATACAAGCCTCTTATTCCATTCAGGAATTTACTGAAACCGTTTAGTGATTATCCAGGCATAAGCACCAATGCTAGTGTCGACGACATACCGATCAGCATTCGTGTCGTCCTTATGCCCAATTATCTCGATTCCCGTCACCGTCAGTCGATCCTGAAACTGCAGACTACCTGGACCGCGCGCAGCGACTGGCCAACCTGGCTGCTGCTGCTCGGCACCTATGGCGCCTGGTGGGCGCTGATCGAATTCGGTTCGTTCATCGGGCGACCGCTCACCGTATTGCTGCTGGTGCCGCTGCTTACCCTGTGGATGTCACTGCAGCATGAACTTCTGCACGGCCACCCTACCCGCTGGCGCAGCGTCAACAAGGTCCTGGGCTATGCCCCGCTGGCCATCTGGTATCCCTACACCCTGTACCGCGACAGCCATCTGGCCCATCACCGCGACGAGACGATCACGGTGCCGCGCGACGACCCGGAAAGCCGTTACCTTGATGCCCAGGCCTGGTCAGGCAGCGCAGGGCTCGGCCGGGCGCTGCACTGGTTGAACAAGACCCTGCTGGGGCGTCTCTGCGTAGGCCCGGCCCTGGCGCTTGCCGGCCTTGTTCAGGAGCAGTGCGCACGCCTGGTCCGCGGCGAGGCGCAAGCGTGGCTGATGTGGGGCACCCATCTGCTCTGCGTGCTGGCGCTGTGCGGATTCATCACCGCCCACGGCGTGGCTGTCTTCGATTACCTGCTGGCGAGCGTTCTGGCGCTGGCGCTGTCCATGGTCCGCTCCTATTACGAACATCGCCCTGCCGACGCGCCAGAGCAGCGCTCGGTGCTCAACGAGGCGGGCTGGCCTTGGCGCTGGCTGTTCCTCAACCTCAACCTGCATCTGGTGCACCACGACCTGCCCGGGCTGCCTTGGTACTACCTGCCCCGTGTGTACCGCGAGCGCCGCGCGGACTGGCTGCAACGCAGCGGGCATTTTCTGGTCAACGGCTACAGCGAGCTGTTTCGCAACTATGCGGTGCGCCCCGTGGACAGCCCCCTGCACCCGCGCAGCGCCAGAGCCTGAACATGAGTCCTGAAGTGATCGCCGAACTGTCGATGTACCCTGCACCCACCGCAGTCGGGAGCGCTTACCAGCGCTGGCTGGAAGAAACCCTGCAGTTGCTGGGCATTCAGCGGCGGGGCAACTGGCAGAGTTCCCTGCACGAGCTTTGGCTGCATCCGCGACTGCTGCTTGCGCAAACCTGCGGTTTCCCTCTGGTCACCGAGCTCAAGAAACAAGTCCGCGTGGTGGGCCGCCCCTGTTTCACCCTGCCCGATGCATCGGCCGGACAGCACTGCAGCCTCTTGCTCGTTCGACGCGATGACCCGCGGCAATCCTTGCCTGAGTTTTTCGATTGCCGCGGCGCCTACAACAGCATCGACTCCAACAGCGGCATGAACCTGCTGCGCCATGCCCTGATCCCCCATGTGCGCGAAGGCCGATTTTTCAAACACCTCGAAGCAACTGGCAGTCATCGCCAGAGCATCGCCCATGTCGCTCTGGATCAAGCAGACCTGGCCGCCGTCGACAGCGTGACGTTCGCCTACCTGGCTCGGCATGCACACAGCGAAGTGGCGGGCGTACGCGTGCTGGCACGTACCGCCGATGCGCCGACCTTGCCGTTCATCACCGGCTTTCAGGGGCCGGAGCCGGAATCGATCCGAGCGGCGATGAATGCTGCCCTGGCCAATCTGTCCGAGGTCGCTGAGGTGTTGGGCATCGTGACCGTCCAGGAAACCGCACTGGATGATTACAACTTACTGCTGGGCTATCGAGATGAATCGCGCAGAGTAATCACCCAAAATGATCTGTGGTGACGACGTCCCTGATCGTCAAAAGAAATACCTGACCGAGGCACCCAGAGTCGTGGACGGCTGCGGAACGATCACCAGACCGGTGTTGGTACCATAAGCGACTTCGCTGCCGTACCGATGAGGCTGGAACGTTCCATAGACGCTGAACTGATAGTCGCTGTAGTCGTAACTGGCCCGAAGGTCATAGCGCGTGTAGGCAGGCATGGTCTTCCTGCCAGTACCGACGTAATAGGGAATGCCGCCCAGATGATAAGCATCGGCATTCAAAGTAACTTGCCCACCCATGAACCCGTCTCGATACTCAACGCCCGCCTTGTAGGTGTGCTCTGGAACGACCAGTCGCGCACCGATACCCGGCGCCGGGTTGGTGATGACCGCATCGATGATCCGGCCATAACTGATGTAGCTACTGACGGTCGACGTGGCTTGATAGTTGACACTGGTCTCCAGCCCTTTGCGCGTGGTGTCACCGACTTGCTCGTACACACCCGGTGAGGTTTGCACGGTCTCGCTGTCGTTCTGGATGTAATAGAACTCGGTGGTACTGGACAGGCTATCGGTAGGCCGCAGGGTAAAACCCACGTCGTAGGACTTGACCTTGCTGGGGCGCACGCTGCCGTTTATTTGTCCACCCGTGTCCCTGAGCGGAAGCGCACTGCTGCTGCCTGAACTGATGTACTCCGCCGCTGGGGAGCGGAAACCCTGAGCCACATTGGTGAACAGTTCGAGCTGATCGATCGGTGTCCATGCCACGCCGAACTTGGGCGTTGTCACCGAGCTGTTGTAGCCGGTACTGGCGTCTCGGAACTTCAGGTTGTCGATATCGTAGTCGAACCGATCGTGACGGATACCGGCGAGCAACTTGAGCGAATCGATGGGCTTGTACTGGCCCTGCGCGAAGACCCCATAGGTGATGAGGTCCATGTCGAAGTCGTAGTAGAAGTTTTGCGTGGGCTGGAAGTTGCGGTACTGCTGGCGAAACGCATCGCCTTTGTCGCGACGCACGTCCGTACCGACCATGAGCGATGCCGTGTCTTCATACACGAAGTTATAGGCCAGGCGCCCACCGTAGATGTCACGATCGTCCTTGCCATAGTTATGTGTGTTCGTGCCGTTGGAGATGCCGCGTACGCGCCTGAAGTCTTCGTAATAGGCCGTGTAGTACAGGCCCGCCTCGCCCTCGGCCGGCGACCGATTGAACACGTAGGTATTGCGATTGGCATTGCCGAAGCCATACAGGTTGTCGGTATCCCGGCGGCCGACGGTGCCCGCCTTCAGTGCGGGCAGGCTCAGGTAGCCGTCATTCCTGAAGTCCGATTCGTAATGGCTGAACCGCGCCGAGTATTTCGCATCGCCAATGACTTTGGAAAGCTTCCAGAAATAGTTGTCGCGCTGGTTTTCGGCGGCCTTGCGGTAGCCGTTGGTCCTGTAGAGGTCAGTCACCAACAGTGACTCCAGGCCTTCATGTTCACCGCCTAGTACCAAGTTAGTCCGCTGGCCATCGAAGCTGGCGACATCCACCCCGATGCTGGACGCTACGTCACCACCGTCAAGGGTTTCGATGTTCACCGCACCGGCCCGGTTCTGATCACCGTACAGCGCAGACACCGGCCCCTTGATGACGTCCACACGCTTGATCATCTGCGGCGTGAGCCATTCCATGAACACCGGGCCGTGCCCCGCTCCGCCCTGGCTGGAAGGAATGTTCTGCGGTACACCGTCGACGGACACAGCCACGTCGGAGCCGTGGGTGCCGTTGGTGGCGAACCCGCGCATCCGAAAGCCATTGCCGGTGTCGCCCTGGTCGATGTTGTTGGCCACCACACCCGGCACGCGCCGGTAGATGTTGGAGATATCGCGATCTACGTTGAGGGTGCGGATGTCTTCTTCGGTTATCGTCGAGACGGCGGCCGGCAGGCTTTGCGAAGCGTTACCGACCTTGCTGCGCACCAGCGGTGGCGCTGCGCTCGTGCCGTTTCGACCGCCGGATACCTCGATGGGAGCTAGCTCGGTCGGCTCTGAAGGCGCTGACTCCTGAGCCGACAGCGGCATGTAGAAACCGAAACTGCCGGTCAGGGCGGCGCTGGCCATCATCAGGCGCTTGACTCGACACGCATATCCGTACATAGATCATTCCAATTTAGTTATGGTATAACGTATTAATATAGCCTGTGGAAACTGTCTTTTACTAGAACCAAATGAATGCTTGCCGCGCCCGACAGGCGATGCCTGGCGATAGCGTCCAACCCTCTGATTCCCACTTTTGAAAACGCTCAGGAAGACTCATGAAAACGGTATTGTCAGTGTTCGTCGCGGCAACCCTTCTCGGCGCCCAAGGCGCATCTGCCCACGGCATCTGGACGGAGCAGCGTTACGGCCAGTTCGAAGTCGTCTACGGGCACGGCGCCGAAGACCAGGCCTATGTGGCGGAAAAAATAAAAGGTGCCTGGGCCTACGATGAACGCGGGCAGATGATCCCGGTGACGGTCGAGCGGTTCAGCGACCACGCCCGTCTGCATCCAGACGCGCAGCCCGCCGTGCTCGCCGTTGCTTTGGACAACGGTGTCTGGAGCAAGAACGCTCAGGGAGAATCGGTGAACAAGGCAATGGCTGACGTACCTGGCGCAGTCAGCGCCAGTCACAGCTACAAGTACAGCCTGGCGATCCTGAAAGCACACGCGCAGATCCCCGACGCGCTGAAATTGGCCATGGTCATTCGGCCGTTGAAAGATCCGAGCGAAGTAGGCGTCGGTAATCCATTACCCGTTGAACTGACGATCGATGGCAAGCCGGCCGGTGGCATTGCCCTGCTCGATGACTACCGAGGCATGTCGGACGCCAGTAGCGTCGTCACCGATGCACGAGGTCGCGCCACCGTCATCGTGCGCAACGCCGGGTTGAACGTCATCGCGGCTCAAGCCAAGGTAGCTGCGATCGATCGCAAGGACGTTTCAGAGCGCAGCCTCTTCACCTCGCTGACCTTCGTCGGCGAGGCGCACCAACACTAAGTCCGCGAGCCGCCCTTCATTTCAGCCAATCCAGCGTCATGATCAGGCGGCGCTCGCCAGCCCGTGCCTGCGGCGAGCGATGAATGATTCCGCGCCCTTCGTTGCTCATCCATCGCTCACCCTTGAACAAGGCCACGTCAGCCGCCAGCAGCTTGTGCGGTGCATCCACCGGTTCGGACCCGGCCTGCCCCAGCCCCGCCCTGGGCATCGCACCCTCTTCGAGCCATTCGCTGCCCCGGCCGGCGTACGTCGTGATCAAGCGCACGGAGACCCAATCGACGTGATAACGCGGACACATCGACTTGTCCAGAATGCGCAGACGCAGGCCAATACGCTCGGCACCCAACAGGCAACCGTAGGCCTGGATCAACCAGGCGACGTCCTCGACGAACTCGGCGTAACCCTCACACTGAGCGAAAGCGGCAGCCAACCCGGTCAGATCCGGCGGCTCCTCCCCCTGTAACTCAATCACTCGCGACTCCGATAGTGGATCGTCACGGCACAACAACGCATCAGTGAAACTCGCAATCGCGGGCGAAAATTGCCGCGTCCAGATGGCCAGGTTTATGTCGTCGCGCAGGATCTCCGCCAGCACGGCGGGCTCGGGCGACTGAATGTAATGGAGGGTGGCGGGCATGGCATACATCGCATCAGTGGAGGATATGAATAGATATAACATAACATATCAATAACCACGCCCATGATCGAACGAGATGTGACAGTCGCGCCGTTGTCACAGCTTTATCACCCAAAGGAGGATGAGCCAGTGAAACAGATTCAAGCAGGTGTGCTCGACGTGGCGTACCGGGACCTTGGCCCAGCCAATGGGCCCACGGTCGTGCTATTGCATGGCTTCCCCTACGACATCTGTGCCTACGACGCGGTGGTCGAACGGATCACCGCTGCCGGTTGCCGATGCATCGTCCCCTACCTGCGCGGATACGGGGGCACGCATTTCGTCGACGCAAACACGCCTCGCTCGGGTGAGCAAGCAGCCTTGGGGTCGGACCTGCTGGCATTATTGGATGCTTTGAAAATTCCCCAGGCCGTACTTGCCGGCTACGACTGGGGTGGCCGCGCAGCGTGCGTGGTGTCCGCCCTGTGGCCCGAGCGCGTCGTGGGACTGGTCAGTTGCGAGCCGGGCTACAACATCCAGGACATTGCCCATGCGACCCGCCCCGCCGCCCCGCAAGCCGAGCAGCGCTTGTGGTATCAGTACTACCTTCACAACGCCCGTGGCTACGCAGGCCTTGAAGCCGACCGGGATGCCTTCTGCAAGCTGCTGTGGCAACTATGGTCGCCGACCTGGGCATTCACCGATGAGGTGTTTTTGGCCTCGGCGCAGTCGTTCCACACTCCCGACTTCGTCGACGTGGTCACGCACTCCTATCGCCATCGCTTTGGACTGGTCGACGGCGATGCGCAGTACGCGGCCATCGAACAGAGGCTGGCGAAGCAACCCGTCATTGCCGTGCCAACGGTCATCCTGGCCGGTGCTTGCGACGGTGTCACCCCGGTTCAGGATGAGCAGCAGGCGCTACGCCGATTCAGCGGCCCTGTTCGTCGATCGATCCTCGAAAGCGTGGGCCACAACGTTCCGCAGGAGGCACCGGAGGCATTCGCCCGGGCGGTGCTGAGCCTGGTGAAACAGTGAGGCCCTGACCATCGTGTCGCCCATCGATTGGTGTCGGGTGTTTATTCACTCAAGAGCGTGCGCAGCAGCTCGATCATAGGCTCGACCGCCGGGCTGCTTCGATTGGGTGCCTGCACCAGATGCAATTGCCGTGACGGCACGGAATCATCCAGATCGCGAACGACTATATCCGCCCTACAGGTGGTGGTGGACAGTTTCGGTGCCAGCGCCACGCCCAACCCTGCAGCGACCATTGCCTGGGTTTCCTGATAGTCGTTGGCCAACAGGGCGATGCGTGGCGTGAACTTGCACTGGGCAGCGGTGCGGTGCAGCAGCTCGGTGATTTCATGACCATCGGACCGGCACACCCAAGCCTCCTTGGCGAGCTGAGCCAGGTTCAGAGGTCCTGCCTCCTGCGCCATTGCGTGCCCTGCTGGCAGCAATACCACCGTAGGGTCCGTGCGTAGCTGCAAGGTCGACCCAGGTTCGTTCAGCCACGGGTATGTCCAAGTAATGGCCAGATCGAGCTCACCCGAGCCGATGAGTTGACGCAGCGCCACCAGACGAGTGCTGCGCACATCCAAGGTGATGGTCGGATGCCGCGCCCTGAACTGCATGACAATTCGCGGCAACAATGAAGACCCCAGCGTCGGAAACACCCCCAGCGACAGGTGGCCGGCGCGGCCTTCGGCAACACTGCGCAGTTCCGTCTCGAGCTGCGCCATCTGTGCCTCGATCAGGTTGACCCGGCGCATGACCCGCTCCCCGGCATCGGTAAGCGCCATGCCATGGGGTCGACGCTCGAACAGTGGCAGCCCGATGACGCTTTCCACACGCTGTACCGTTTGAGAAACCGCGGAGGGGGTCAGGTGCAAGCTGCGTGCGGCAGCGGTCATCGAGCCGACTCTGCCGACTTGTGCCACCACTCTGAGTTTTTCGATATCGAGCTTCATGGAAAGAGCCTATTAGCTATTAAGCCAGACTTCAATCTGTGTTTAGCATTTGTCGTTAGGCTTAACGGCCTGGCGTTGATATCTTTTTATCAAGCGCTGCAATTCTCGTCAGCAGCACTACCCAGACACAATAAAAACAAAAGGCACCGCTCATGAACCCACGACACAACCTGGTCTCGCAGACAGATCACTGCCTGCCCCATCCGCCCGTCCCCTTTATTGTTCCTGTCCCATTCGACGCCTGCTGAGGAGCACCAACATGTTGGCTCTCCTCGGTTTTGCCACCTTGGGTGTGTTCATGCTGTGCGTCATCCGCAAATGGATGACGGCCTTCGTCGCGATCATAGTCGTGCCAGCATTTTTCCTGCTGTTTACCGGCCAGGGCGCACAGCTGGGCGAAATGATCGCCGCCGGCATCAAGACGGTAGCACCCACTGCCGTGTTGCTGTTGTTCGCCGTGCTGTATTTCGGCTTGATGATGGATGCGCGCTTGTTCGATCCGCTATCGCGACTGATCATCCGCATATCCAAAGGCGACCTAGTCAATATCTGCGTGGGCACCGCCGTCCTCGCCTGTCTGGTCGCCCTGGATGGCGACGGAACCACCAGCTACATGATCATCTGCTCGGCTTTCCTGCCGCTCTACAAAAGGCTTCACATCAACCCGTTGATCATCGCGACCATCGCCACCATGGCGCTGGGTACCGTGTCCGGGACGACCCCTTGGGGCGGTGCTGCAACACGGGCCGTCAGTATCCTGCACCTGGACGCCAGCGAGTATTTCGCGGCAATGCTCGGCCCGATGATCCTGTCCTGCGCCTTCGTCTGCCTCATTGCCTACGTGCTGGGGCGCAAAGCGCGCAAGGCAATCGATCCGCAGCACAGTGCGCAGGTTTCAGCGCAGATCATCGCCGAGAGCTGCCAGGTCGAGCACGCCGCCAACTGGCGGACGGCATTGAACGCTGCACTGACCGTCCTGCTGCTGGTGTGCCCGGTCTTGGGTGTAGCCAACCTCATGGTGTTGTTCATCGCCGGTTTCGTCATCGCACTGTTCGTCAATGTGCCACGTGCTGCCGACCAAGGCGCTGTCATTCAGCGGCATGCAGCAAGTGCCGTGCCTGTGGTGATGCTGGTATTAGGCGCAGGGGTCTTCACGGGGATTTTGACTCAAACCGGCATGACCACGGCGATGGCCGAAGCCTTCGTGGGCAGTCTGCCCAGCCACCTCGGCTCCTTGATCCCACTGGCCACCGCGCTGATCGGCATTCCCCTGAGCTTCTTCATGGCCAACGACGCGTACTTCTTCGGCATCGTGCCGGTACTGGCGGAAATGGCCGCGCGCTACGACATCCCCGCCATGGAGATCGCTCGTGCCGCCGTCATCGGCCAGATGGCCCATTCGATAGGCCCGGCCTCGGCGCCCTTGTGGGCCTTGCTCGGCATCATCAAGGCAGACCTGGGCGACTTCCAGAAATTTGCCTGGAAATGGGTGCTGCTGGCATCGCTGGCCTACATGACTTTTGCCGTCCTGACCGGGGCAATCTCCGTCTCCAGGTAGATCCCGCTCTGCATGGCGAATTTGACTCCATCCCGGCAATGCGGCCTTGAACGAGGTACCGACACGCCTGGTCGATACCTCCCTTCACGATTGGACTCACAATGAAACTGACCTCTGCCATCGCAGCACGCACCTGCAGTCTGACCTTCGAGCACTTATCCCCACAGGCCTTATGGAATGCCAAGCTCGCCATCCTCGACACCGTGGGCTGTGCCTTGGCAGGCGCACGTGAACCCGTGGTGCACACGCTGCTGCAGACCGGGGGACTGAACACCCTCGGCGCAGTACCGGTACTGGGCAGACACGAACGACTGGACCCGCTGTGCGCGGCCCTGGTCAACGGTGCTGCAGCCCATGCGCTGGATTTCGACGACGTGAACATCGCCATGGGCGGGCACCCTACCGCGCCGATCCTGCCGGCCTTGTTGGCCTTGGCTGCAGAAGGGGGACACACCGGCCGCCAGCTGTTGCTGGCTTACGTGGCCGGCTTCGAAACGCAGGCACGCCTGGCACAGAGCGTCAATTTTCATCACTACGACAAGGGCTGGCACCCAACTGCCACCTTAGGCGTGTTCGGCGCAGCTGCGGCCAGTGCTCGGTTGCTTGGCCTCGATGAACAGCAGACCTCGATGGCCTTGGCGCTGTGTGTGTCGTTGGCCTCGGGTGTCAAGGCCAACTTCGGCACCATGGCCAAGCCCTACCACGTCGGCCATGCCGCCAGGAACGGCTTGATGGCAGCGCTTTTGACCCGCAACGGTTTCACCGCAAGCCTGGATGCCTTCGAACATCGCCAAGGTTTCTTCGAAGTGTTCAACGGCCCCGGAAACTATACGCCAGCACTGGCATTGCAGAATTGGGCTGCTCCCCTGGACATCGTGGAGCCAGGTATCGGCATCAAGCTCTACCCCTGCTGCGACAGCACACACACCAGCCTCGATGCCTTGCTCACGCTGCGCCGTGACCACCCTTTCGAGGTTCGCGACGTTGCAGGCATCGAGGTTTACCTGCATCCACTGCGTCTGACCCATGTCGACCGCTCTCTGCTACGGACCAGCCTGGATGCCAAATTCAGCGTGCAATATTGCCTGGCCCGCGCCCTGATCGACGGCCGCATCGTACTTGACAGCTTCAGCGAAAACGCCTTCAACGACGCCGAAGCGCTGGCGCTCATGCAACGCATACATGCCCTGCCTCACCCCACTCCCTCTCTAGCCAGACCAGGCAACTACCTGACCGAGTTGCACATTCGATTGCACAACGGGACGCGGCTGACCGTGCGAGCGCACAGTCCGGCCGGCAGGACCGCCGACCAGCCAGCCCCTCTGGAGAGCATCATGACCAAATTCAACCACAACGCGGCCAAGGCCTTGGATACGCAAGCCGTTGCAACCTTGAGCGATACCCTCATGCGCATGGAGCAATTGCCCCGCGCCGAGGTGATCGGCGATCTTTGCGCGACGCGTTGAACGTCGGTAAAACGCCAAGTGCGTCCTGGGGCAGGTAGTGCAGAACACAGGGCCGAATAGAGGAGACATAAATCAGTTCATCGCGCAGGCTCCACTGGCGTGTCCGTGACCCCACTATGGACGATTGCCCGCTTCAGCCACCTGTGCGGTCCAAGGAACGACCTGCTCGCTCAGGGAAAGCCCCAGGCCGGGGCGCGTCGGCACCAACATGCGGCCTTCGCGCGTTTCGAGGCGTTCGTTGAAAAGTGGCTCGAGCCATTCGAAGTGCTCGACCCAGGGCTCGGTCGGATAAGCCGCCGCCAGGTGCACGTGCAGCTCCATGGCAAAATGGGGAGCCAACATCACCCCAGCCTGTTCGGCCATCGCGGCGACTTTCAGATAGGGGGTGATACCCCCAACCCGGGGAGCATCGGGCATCAGGAAATCCGCACCTCGCAGCCGGATGAATTCGGCGTGCTCGGCGACGCTGGTCAGCATCTCGCCCGTAGCGATCGGTGTGTCGAACTGCTGCGCGAGCGCAGCGTGGCCTTCGGCGTCGTAGCAGTCCAGCGGTTCTTCGATCCAGGTCAGATTGAACTCCTCGAATCGCCGACACATGCGCTGCGCCGTCGGACGATCCCATTGCTGATTGGCATCCACCATCAGCGGGAAGTTGTCGCCGAGGTGCCTACGCACAGTACTGACTCGCTCGACATCAATGGCGCAATCAGGCTGGCCGACTTTGAGTTTGATGCCGCCAATGCCCTTTTCCCGCGACAGGTCCGTATTTTTCAACAGTTGGTCCAGCGGTGTGTGCAAAAAGCCACCTGAGGTGTTGTAGCAACGTACCGAGTCACGTTGCGCGCCCAGAAGACGAGCCAGAGACAGGTTGGCACGTTTGGCTTTGAGGTCCCACAGTGCCACATCGAATGCACCGATGGCCTGAGTTGACAAGCCACTGCGGCCAACCGAAGCTCCTGCCCAGCACAGTTTGGTCCACAGCTTTGCAATGTCGCTCGGGTTCTCACCGATCAACGCCGGCGCGATCTCCTTGGCGTGGGCAAATTGCCCCGGACCACCGGCCCGTTTCGAATAGCTGAAGCCTAGGCCCTTATGGCCATCGACCGTCTCGATTTCGGCGAAAAGAATCGCAATTTCAGTCATCGGTTTCTGCCGGCCCGTGAGCACCTTGGCGTCGCTGATAGGGTTGGCCAGGGGCAGAAAGACCGAGGAGACCTTGACGTAGGCGATTCGGTCGCCGTCGGATGATGTGTGGTTTTGTTGTTGTCCAGGCATGGTTTGTTGTCCGAGCATGGTGCTTTCCTTGTTGTGAAAGTGGGTTATGCGTCATCAAGAGCGTGCATGAGCCAGTTAGCTCTTCAGTGGCTCGGATACAGGCGTCGGCGAGTCGTTGAGTTCGTCGATGTCCATGCGCTTGAGCGGGCCAACGATGAACAAGTAGGCGAAGGCGCCGAGCAGCCCCATGGCGGCCACATACATCAACGCCGCATCGAAGGAACCCAGCTGAGTGACCAGCACGCCGATTGCAATCGGGGTAACGATGCTGGCGATGTTGCCGCAGAAGTTGAACATCGCGCCGCTGATGCCCATGGCACGCTTTGGCGAGACATCACCGACGATGCACCAGCCCAGGCAACCGGCGATGGGGGGAATAGCCGGAACCAGACCGACCTTGAGCATGGTCATGCCCTTGGCTTCGATCAGATAGGTGGGGAACCAGGTCAGGAAGAACCAGGTAATGGAAGTCAAACAGAACTGACCGAAGTAGATACCCAGCATCATCCGATTGGCACCAATGGCGCGAACATTCTTCCAACTGAAGGGCGTCTTGGCGTCGCCGATGCGGGTGTCTTCACTTTTATTATCCTTATTGTGTTTGTCGCGGTGCGAGCTTGACGTCGACTGCATGAAGACCGAGTGATTGCGCAATCATTTCAAGATCGAAAAAAGTCATCCTTGCCTCGCCCAGGATGATATTGCCGAGAATCCTACGCTGATTGCGCAATCATTCAAGAGCGCGTTCGTCGGTTTTCAGACAAAATGAATTAGGTGCTTTGTCGATCGACCAGGGTAAATCCAGTGTCGATTCGAACGGGCGCAGTGCTGCCGGCCGGGTAGTGGAAGCGCTCCAGCAGTGCTCTGGCAATCTGATCGCCAATGCGTTTGCCGTCTACACACACTGTCGACAGCGCTGGATACACATGGGCAGCGCTGCTCAAGTCGCCGAAGCCCATTACCGCCAGGTCGGCGGGCACGTGCAGACCACGGCTGGCGGCCTCGGCGAGCACACCTTGAGCGATGGTGTCAGAACTGCAGACCACAACGTCAGGTGTCGCCCCCTGCTCGAAAAGCTGCCGCAGGCCCGCACGACCGACTTCCAGGGTGGCGGGCGGTGTCATGATCTGCATCGGGACCTCGGCCGCACCCTGACGCTGCAACTCGGCAATCAGACTCTCGCAACGGCGAAGGCCGCGTGGATCGCTGATGGTGATCACTGAAAAGCGCTTGTAGCCTTTGGCGAGCAGGTGTACAGCCGTAGCTTTCCCTACCTCTTCGTGGGAAAACCCGACCAGCATGTCCAGCGGCTCCTCGCTCAAGTCCCACGCTTCGACTACCGGAATACCCGATTGGGCCAGACGCAGGCGGCTGGAGTCGGTGTGCAGGGTTCCGGTCAGGACGATGCCGTCAGGCCGACGACCGAGGACGGCTTCAAGAAGCTTCTCTTCCTGTTCGGCAGAGTAGCCCGTCAAGCCCAGCAGGGTTTGATAGCCTGCCTGGGCAAGACGGTCCATCAAGGCTTGCACCGTGTCGGCGAAAATGGAGTTGGCAATGGTGGGCAGGAAGATCGCCACCAGCCGCGACTTGCTGCTCGCCAGCCCCCCGGCCAACATGTTGGATACATAACCGGTGACGCGCACCGCTTCCAAGACTTTTTCCCTCGCCTGTTTACTCACCACTTCAGGGCGATGCAGCGCTCGGGAAACGGTAATAGGGGAAACGCCAGCAATCTTGGCCACATCGATCAAAGTCAGGCTCGACGCTTTCTTGCGCTCAGAGACGTCGTGGGTGGCGGACTTCGTGCCAGGTTTCTTTGCCATCGGGTTTCCGGATTCAAGGGCATGACATGAAAGCGATGAGTCAGGCGTAATGCAATGAAATGATTAATCAACGTATCGCGGGTGTGATGACGTTCTATCCTATACGCGGCTCATGAAGGCCGCTACGGACAAAAGTTGTTCAAGCAACTTTAACACCGTGTTCACCGAGCAAGGCTCGGTGAATGGTCAGGGCGATTCCCGTTGCAGTTCCTGGTCTTGTGGTTTTAGTGAATGCTGGCGACATGCATAATTGACGGCGCCAGCCCTTTGCCAGTACTGTCCCGAGTTACAGGGATAGCAAGGAGCCTTTCGCTAACGCTTACCCATCTTAACTGTCGTTTGGAGCAAGGATGCAAGGCGCACTATTACGTAGTGGCAAGAGCGAGTCATTCACTGCGCTTGGCGAAACAGGTCAGCCAGTGTACCGAGCCGCATTGCAATTACTCGAAGCGATTCGACGCAAGAACCCCACGCTGGTCGAGCACCTGGCAATCCCTCAAAGCGATGAGCTGGGCAACAAGATCGACTGGTACAGCAGCCTCGACGGCGATGTCATTCCCTGGAGCGCAGCAACCGAAGAGGAACGCGCGCCTGCTCGTCTGCAGCTGGAAGCACTCGACGCTGCACTGAAGCAATTGAGTGAACGCTTTCTGGGCGCGGACTCTGTCCAGCAGCAAGGCGACAAAGCGGTTTTCGGCAAACTGCTCAAGCGCGTCGTTCACTTCCCTGACGAAAATTTCGTCTACCTGGTCGCCGGCAAGCCGGTCTTGACGTTTTGGGGCTTTCAACACGCCAACGCCGACCCGGGTCGTAACCCGCTACGCTGTTTGTACCCACCTGAAGACACTGTAGAGCCAGCCGTTACACCTGCGCCGGCGCCTGTCGTCGAGCCGGCGGCATCCATGCCGGTTCGCCGATCCTGGTGGCGGCGCTGGTGGTGGCTGTTACCTCTTTTGCTGCTGCTATTGCTGTTGTTGCTATTTGGGCTGCGCAGCTGCGTACCGACTTTGGCAATTCCAGGCATGCCCGCCCCGGCTTTGCCAGAGGTGTCTTACTTACCTAGCCTGCCCCATGCAAAGCTCGATGGCGCTGGCGAATTGAACGCACCCGTTGTCGACCGTAACGGCGCGGTGACCAATGAAGCCGGCGGTGCTGCGCCCGATCCGCACAAAGCCACCAACATCGAGCCCCAGGCGCTGCCTCCGGTATCTGCACAGGACGCGGTCGCGCAAACACAGCCGACACCAGCCGACGAGTCAGCCGGAAAGCCCGAATTCAAACCTACACAGGCGGCTGTCGACAAACCGGCTTCGCCCTTGAGCATTCCTGAAAACGCGCGAGACGGTGCTGCAGACTTCCTCGACGGTCACTACCGGGCAGGCGCAGGGATTCAGGATCGGCGCACCGGCAGACCGCTACGTCTGGAATATCAGTTCAAGGATGGCAGGGGCGAAGTCACTGTTCGCCAGGCGAACGGCGTCAGTTGTTCCGGGCCGGTTACGGCGGCGATGAACAACGGAAATCTGTCCATCGAAAGCAGCGCCCAGGCCGCCTGCGGCGACGGCAGCACTTACGACATGCCAAAGATCGAATGTGGGAAAGGTGCCAGAAACATCGCTGATTGCACCGGCGGTTATGGTACCGAGAAATTTCCCATGTCCATGCGGCAGTTGACCGAATAAGACTGGAAGAACTGACATGTTGACTGAAGTTACGCAATTCGAAGATACCGTTTCACTGGTCAGCGACACAGGTGTCCAGTTCCTGGATTTCGCGTTGCGGCTCGACGTGCGAAAAGAACAAGCCGGCGAGTTCGCACCCATGACCGATGGGCTCATCTGCCGGTTGGTCTACAACGAAGAAAAGGACTTTTTCTTCTACGAACCAGAGGCCGAGAGAATCGAGAAGACCAAACCGGTGTTCAGCATCGACATGCGCAGCAGTCTGGAATTGCTGGACGGTCTCTGGTTACCGCTGCCGTTCTTTCGGTTCATGCCGCCCCACCGCTTCGATGAAGGCCCAACCAACTGGGCCAGGATGCGTATTGTCAAGTTGCCGGTACCTGACATCGATGGCAACAGCCACCGTCTGACCATGGCGTTCGACAGCCGCGTGATGCCTAAACGCGACGGCACTGCCTATCTGGCCCCGAACGAAGAGGACATCAGCTCGGGTGTGTCTTTCAAGTTGGCAACCAAAGCGCGCGAAACGCGGTGGTTCCTGGCGCAGGGTTGGGTCAATGAATGGTTGCTGGAGGTCTTCAACGAGGGCAATGCACACCGCTCTCGCGAAGAACTGGACATCGACATACGTGCCGGTCATCACCTCGCGCATTACCTGAACGTGCTGAGCCTGCTCGGTAGCGCTACGCATGCGCGTCAGCAAAACAAGACCCGGGTTGAGATTCCCGAGTTGAAAGTAGTCGCCAACGACAGCGGGGGCCAGGTCAAGCCGATTCCAGTGGATCTGGTGCTCGATGTCGGCAATTCGCGTACCTGCGGCATTCTGATCGAGAACCACGGCCAGGCAGGTTCCGGGCTCAAACAGAATTACGTGCTGGAGCTGCGAGACCTCATCACGCCGGAGCACACCTACAACCAGCCGTTCGAAAGTCGCGTCGAGTTTTCCCAGGCGTACTTCGGCAAAGACCACTGTTCGGTCAAAAGCGGGCGACACGATGCCTTCCAATGGGCAACGATTGCCCGTGTGGGCAGTGAAGCCAGTCGACTGGCCAGTCGCCGTCGTGGGACCGAAGGCTCAACCGGGCTTTCCAGCCCGAAACGCTACTTATGGGACGAAAACCCGTACGGCCATGGCTGGCGTTTCAATTGCTCGTATATCAAGACCGACAACGAGCCCTATGCCACCGCCGCACCATTTTCACATCTAATCAACGAAACCGGCGAAGCCCTGTACACCTTGGATGACGACGACCGGTTGCCAGTGTTCATGCCGCGTTACTCGCGCAGTTCTTTGATGACATTCATGCTTGCCGAGGTCCTGGCGCAGGCAATGTCGCAGATCAACAGCCCCGCGCAGCGTTCGCGTCAAGGCCACACCCGTGTGCCGCGCCAGCTCAAAAGCATCACCCTGACCGTGCCGCCTGGCATGCCCCAGGCCGAACGCAACATTCTTAACGAGCGGGTGCAACAAGCTATTGGTCTGGTATGGAAAAGCATGGGCTGGCACGCTGGCGAAGAAGACCCGCAGACCGATGAACTCACCCCACCGCGTACACCGGTACCCAGCGTCCGCGTGGAGTGGGATGAGGCCTCCTGCGGTCAGCTCGTGTATCTGTATACCGAGATCAACGAAAATTTTGCCGGACACCCGGAGGAGTTTTTCGACACCCTCGCCCGTCCGGATAAAACCGATCGCGAACGCATCACCCTGGCTACTATCGATATCGGCGGTGGCACCACCGACCTGGTGATCACCGACTATCGTCTGGACCGTGCCGGCAGTGTGGGCAGTGGCAGCAATGTCCATATCGTGCCAGAACAGCGCTTCCGCGACGGTTTCAAGGTGGCCGGCGACGATATCTTGCTCGACGTCATCCAGGATTTCGTGCTGCCCAGCTTTGAAAAAGCGCTGCTCGGCGCGGGCGTCCAATCCCCCGGCTCGTTGATGTCGCGCCTGTGCGGCGATGAAACGGCCAGCGCACAAGACATGATTCTACGCCAGCAGTTGAACCTGCAAGTGTTCACACCCCTAGGCCTGGCACTACTCAAGGCTTACGAGCAGTACGATCCAGAGACCCCTGCGGACATCTGCGTTCATAGCTACCGGGAGCTATTGGGCGACAAAGCGATTGGCCAGGCCGTACTTGAGTACGTACAGGGAGCCGTACGCCGCGAAGTCGGTGCACTCTGTACGTTCGAGTTGTTCGATACATCGATCACCTTTGACCTGCAGAAGCTGCACGCGGCGTTTCTCAACGACCAAATCAACATTAGCAAAATTCTTGGTGCGTTGTGCGAGGTGATCTTTCACTACCCCTGTGACGTACTGTTGCTGACCGGTAGACCGTCCCGGCTGCCTGGTGTACAGGCGTTCATTCGCAAAATGCTGCCGCTACCCCCAGGACGAATCCTGCCGCTGCAGAACTATCGCACCGGCGGCTGGTACCCGTTTCACAAGAGCGGCTTGATCGACGACCCGAAGAGCACAGCTTCCGTAGGGGCGATGCTGTGCCTGCTGTGTGCCAACCACAGCGTGCCGAACTTCTACTTCCGGTCTTCAGCGCTCAAGCCCTACTCGACAGTCAAGCATATTGGCGTGATCGACTTGAACAACGTCATCAAAGACGCCGATGTCCTTTACCGCGATGTTCAATCCCACGACGGCAAGATCCAGCTACCGCTGGTGGGTACCGGTGATGACGCCGACAGTCCACAACTGGAAATGCGCGGCGATCTGCGTCTGGGCTTCCGCCAGCTCGCTGCCGAGCGCTGGGCGGCATCGCCGCTGTACACGCTGCGTTTCACGGCGGCAGGTCGCGACAAATTCTCCAGGGCCGTCGGCACCGACGATCAGGCGCCGCTGCTCAAGGTGCGGTTCGAAGTCAAAGCGCCGGACAAGCACACTCGCAAGCATGGACTGGTCAGCGACCGATTAACGGTGGCGGGCATTGAATCCAATAGCAACAACGTCAACTTCAACCCGCGCAGTGACCTGGAGCTGGAACTCAACACCATGCTCGACGCAGGCCTGAGCGAGACCAAGTATTGGCTCGACAGTGGAAGTGTGAAACGCAAATGAGCGACCTGAGCAAACAACAAACCGAGCTGGCAGCCAGCTGGGCTGCGGTGCATAACGGGGCTGGCCAGGCGCTGCAATGGATCGAGCAGACACGCGCCAATGCGCCGCGCCTGGACGGTGAAGCCGACAACCTCAACGTACGTCTGCATCGCGCCCGCAATCTTGCGGGCAATCTGGAGCGGGTCGCCAGTACGCCCATGACGATTGGTTTTTTCGGCCTTTCCCAGGCAGGCAAGTCGTACCTGATTTCGGCGTTGGCCGCAGGTGAAAGTGGCCAATTGGAAACGCGCTTCGGTACCGAGACTCTGGACTTCATCGCCCACATCAATCCGGTGGGTGGTGGCAAGGAAGCGACCGGGCTGGTCACGCGATTCAGCCGCGCGGCATTGCCGAGCCCGGATCCGGCGTTCCCGGTAGAACTCAAGCTATTCAACGAGATTGAAATTGCCAAGATTCTGGCCAATGCGTGGTTTAAAGATTTCGATCTGGAGCAGATCGAGTACGAAATCGACGAGGCACGCATCCAGCGGATCCTCAAGGCTGTCGAAGGCCGGGAAAGTCCTGTGGACGTGCCTGGCCTCAGCGCCGATGACGTGGTTTCGCTATGGGACTACCTCAACGATAATTTCAAAGGCTCGGTCAAGAAACTGCAGCACCTGTACTGGCCGCAGGTGCTGCGCCTGGCGCCACGCCTGAGCGTTCAGCAGCGTGCCGAGGTGTTTTCGATCTTATGGGGCGAGCAACCCGCGTTGACCCGCGTTTACGAAAAGCTCAGTGCGGCGCTGGCCAAACTGGGTCACCCACGTGCAGTGTTCGTACCCCTTGCTGCATTGGTCAGTCGCGACGGGCACGGCGACTACAGCCAGGCCGACAGCATCATGAACGTCGACATACTTAATCGGTTCGACACCAGTGCCGACCTGTCGATTGACGTTCGGCCTCAGCGCGAGGGGCGGTTGGGCGCCAGCACGTCAGTCACCGTGGCGCAACTGGCTGCGTTGACGACCGAGATGACGTTCTGCCTGATAAATGAACCCAAAGATGCGGTGGTCAACACAGTCGACCTACTGGACTTCCCCGGTTATCGCGGCCGAATGAAACTGCGCGAACTGAAGGACTCCAGCGGTGCTGACGACAATGTGGTTGCACAGTTGTTGTTGCGCGGCAAAGTCGCTTACCTGTTCGAGCGCTACACCGATTGCCAGGAAATGAACGCTTTGGTGGTGTGCACTGCATCGGACAAACAAAGTGACGTTCCGGATGTTGGCCCTGTCCTCACCCGCTGGATCGAAAAAACCCAAGGCGTGAATGCTAACGAACGGAGCAAACGCCCAGGCGTCGGTTTGATCTGGGCACTGACTATGCTCGACAAACGTATCTCCGGCGCACTGAACACGCCGGCCAATATGCTCGATGCCGGCTGGGAAGGTATGGTCAAGCTGACCATGATCGAGCGATTCGGCGGCTTCCCCTGGATGACCGACTGGGCTGGCCTGCCCTTCCAGAATACTTATCTGGTGCGCAAGCCGCGCATGGAAACACCTTTCATCGAGCTTCATGGCCAGACAGGCGACGAGTTGCGCATCCTCGAACGCTCACAGGAGCGCATCGATCTGCTAGGCCAGACTTTCAGCGCAAACAGCTTGGTCGGCAGGCATATCTACCAGCCCGCGCAGGCGTGGGCAGCGCTGCTGCAAATAAACGATGGCGGCATCAAGCGCTTCAGCGAAAGCTTCAAGGATGTCGCCAATACCGAGTTCAAGCTGTCACGTATCCGCGACCAATTGACCGAATGCCTCGAAGATCTCACCACGCACGGCCTGAGCAGTTGGTATCAGTGCGACGGTGACGGCGCGATGGCGGCCAAACGCAGCCAGGCCCAGTCGATTCTGCAACACGTAGGCAGGAACCAGGCAATTGTTGGCGAATTAATCGACAACCTGCAATTGACTTCCGATGGCGTGCGCGATCTGTATCTCAGCGGCATTTATGAGGAACAAAGCGCACACGCTATTGAGGACGTTCCACTCGATACCCCGCCAACCAGCCTCTACGGCAATAGCGGGGGCTTCGACTTCGCCGATTTTGGCGCGGCTTTCGATGCAGACGACGGCAATAATAATGGCGCAGAGCCTTGGTCGGTCGTACCTGAATTGGAGGGTACCGATCATCGCTTCGCCAAGGCTGTGTTCAACGCCTGGATCGCTCATCTTCGTGAGCTTGCCAACCGACAGAATTTGCTGAACCTGCTAGGTCTGAGCAAACCGGTCATCGAAGCGGTGGCCGACGAACTGATCACTGCAGCTTACCGACAGAATGTACCCGGACAACTGACCAAAGCCGTATTGAAGCGGGCTCAGAGCGGGGCGCGCCGCGATCAATTGGTAGAGCGTCAGGTACTTGAGGTGCAGCTGGTGTTGCGTGATTTCGTTTCGTGGTTCGGCTTTATCCAGACACCTTTAGAGCAGCGTCCGAAAAGTCTGGTAGGAAGCAAAGACCACCTCTATGCGTTTTACGGCGATGTGGTACCGGGGCAGCTGCCGGTTTTGCCGGCGCAACCGGCCAACCAGGCGAAACTGTTCGTCGGCGATTGGTTGTCAGGTCTGGCCGCACTTACTTTGGGCAACGCAGGTCACAGCGCGGGCCGGGAAATCACATCCGAACAGAATGAACGGCTGGGCCATGTGCTCGCCGCGTTGAAAGCGAGATAAGCGATGTCGATTCGAGTTGATCTATTGGGCCTGGAACCCGCCGTGCCAGGGCAGGCCTGCCTGACGGTGAAGAAATGGCAAGGCTCCCACGAGCGTCTGGAGTTTTCCATCCAGCGCAACCAGGATGGGTTTTACCTGCAAGAACACAAGCAATGGAGCAGTAATCCATTCTGGTTCAAGGTGCCACATTTCAGCGAAGGGGCCAGTGGTGAGTCGCTGGAAACTCTGGTTGGCCCCGACGTTGTCGATCCGTTACTCGAAGGCAGCGCCAACTCCAACTTCCAGATCGAGCTGCGCGAGCAAGGATTGAGTTTTAGCGACCGTGGCGTGGTCCGTCCCGGAGCAGGGCTGCTTGCGTCCAGCGCGGGTGGTGAAACCCGAGGTATCTATGGCGGCATTGACCTGGCCACCCCGACGGTGCCAAGCGAGCCGCTGGACATCCCGGCAGTGCCTGTAACCGTTACGCCCACCACGCCTGAGGTCGAGCCTCGATCCGAACCGATTCAAAGCAAGACGGTGGAGCGACCTGCAGTCGCACTACCGCCGCAAAAGAGCCGGTTGCTGCCGATCATTCTTGGCTTGCTGGTATTGATACTCGCAGCGGCAGGCTTCTGGTTTTTCCTCAATGGCAAAACCCAAGCCCCTGCGACGCCGGAAGTTACTGTCGAACCCGCGAGGCCCTCGGCGGTTGCCGCGTGCACTTTGGAAAGCATGAACAGCCAACCTGAACTGGCCTTCGTTCAAGCATGCATCAAGCAGGCGCCTGCCAGTGCCGAGTTATTGAAGATCATCGAGACGGCGAAGGCCAGCAAGCATTGCGGCATTGCCCAACGTCTGTACGCCAACCGCTCGCAGGCAGGCGATCTATTGATCGCTACTGCCTACGCCCATGAATACGACCCCAAATACCATCAGCCCAGCGACTGCTTTGCCGAACCGGATAAAGCCACCGCCGCCTATTGGTACGAAACCATTCTTGGGCTTGAGCCGAACAATGCCGATGCCAAGCAACGTTTCGAGGAGCTCAAGCCATGAGCGCGTTTCAACGCATGCTGGGTAGCTTCGCGCTAATGACGCTTTGTGCTGTCGGTCCTTGGGCCTATGCGGCCGATAAACCGCTGATTCAGGCCGGCAAGAAAACCCTGTTCCAACGTGTCTTGACCACGCCGGGCTGCCAGTTGAGCTCCGCTGCCGGCGCCACGGATGGCATCGCTCAACCGACCTTCAGCCGTTTCTACGTGTACGAGCGCGCACAGGCGGCCAACGCGGAATGGCTCAAGGTCGGGGCGGACAGCTACGGCAAAACCATTGGCTGGCTACCGTCTGCCTGCACCGTAGAATGGAAGATGCAGCTGACATTGGCGTTCACCAATCCCGCGAACCGTGATCGTCTGTTGTTCTTCAAGGAACGTCCGACGCTGGAAGGTATACTCGATGCACCAGATCCTGTGAGCAAGGTCGCCCCGCTGCGTGCCAAGCTCAAGCAAGGTGCGCTGGCCCCGGGCGTTTTGGCCCAGGAGCCTGAATATTTCGTCGACATGCAGAAGCAGTTCTATTTGCTACCGGTATTGAGCGGCGAAGAGGTGATGACTGAAACGGGTTTTCGCACCCGCATTCTCAACGTTGCGTCGGTCAGCAAGACCGATGAAAAACCAGCGACGGCCAGCGCTGGTGCAGAGACTGCAACCGGCGCAGCAGGTACTGCCAACACCCCTGCCCCGAGCCAGTTGAAGGAGTTCAGCGCGGCTGTGGTGTTCGTCATCGATTCGACCATTTCCATGGACCCGTACATTGATCGGACACGGGAAGCCATTCGCAAGGTCTATCAACAGATCGAAAAAGAGAACCTCGGCAAGCAGGTGAAATTCGGTCTGGTCGCGTTCCGCTCCAGCACCAAGGCCGTCCCCGGCCTGGAATACGTGAGCAAAATGTACGCGGATCCCAATCAGGTGCAGGACAGTGCTGACTTCCTGGCCAAAGTGGCGGACCTCAAGCAGGCGAAGGTTTCCAGTGGCGCCTTCGATGAAGACGCTTACGCAGGCGTCATGCACAGCATCGACAAAGTGGACTGGAGTCAATTCGGCGCGCGCTATGTGGTACTGATTACCGACGCCGGCGCGCTGGAAGGCACTGACAAACTTTCCAACACGGGGCTGAACGCCGATCAGGTGCGTCTCGAAGCAGCCAATCCAGGGGTTGCCGTGTACACGCTGCATCTCAAGACCCCAGCGGGCGTCAAGGATCACGCTCGGGCGGAGGCGCAATACCGCAATCTATCGACTTATCCGGGCACCAATACCTCCCTGTACTACCCGGTGAATGCCGGAGATGTCCAAGAGTTCGGCCGCAAGGTGGACTCGCTTGCAACCGCTATCACCTCTCAGGTCAAGGCCGCTTACAGGGGCGACGAGGCGATAGGCAGTGCAGCGAACGCCAGGCAGGATCCCGCCGATAAGAAAATGCTGGAGGACGCAGCCCTGATCGGCTATGCCATGCAACTGGCCTATCTGGGTGAAAAGAACCAAACCCAGGCCCCGCCGGTGTTCAAGGCATGGATCACCGACCGCGATTTGATCAAGCAGAACATCCCCACTACAGACGTGCGCGTGTTGCTGACCAAATCTCAGCTCAGTGACCTGAGTGACGTGATGAAGCAGATTCTCGACGCGGCCAACGAAGGTCTGATTTCACCCACGGACATGTTCGAAAAATTGCGCGCAGTGGCTGCGACCATGGGTGCCGACCCCAACCAGCTCAAGCAAAACAACAACGCCAAGGTCGCAGAGCTGGGTGTGCTGGGTGAATACCTTGAAGACCTGCCCTATCACAGCGAAGTGCTCAATCTAGATGAGGAGACATGGAAAAGTTGGGACGGACTTGCGCAGGAAAAATTCATCCGCAACCTGAGCACCAAGCTTCGCCATTACCAGCGCTATAACGCCGACGTCGACCGTTGGGTCGCCTTGGCCAAAGACAGCGATGCAAGGGACAACGTCTATCCAGTACCCCTTGAAATGATGCCGTAGCGAGATCGTTCAGCCCATGCTCGACATTCAAGATTTGCTTGTGCAACGTGGACACGGTGCACAAGCCCACCGTGTGTGCCTGCCAAGCCTGCAGCTCGGTGCCGGCGAAATCCTCGCGATCACCGGGGAAAGCGGCTGTGGCAAAAGCACCTTGCTGGAGGCAATCGGTTTGCTGTTGGCACCTTCACAACTGGGGCAATTCCGGCTCGGGCGCGATGGACTGGACATCGGGCAGATGCTTGCGGCAGACGATCAGGCCGCGCTGACTCAGGTCCGCTCTCGTGATTTGGGTTTCATTCTGCAAAGTGGCGGCCTGCTGCCGTTTCTCAAAGTGCGCGACAACATCAGTCTGCCGCGCCGCCTGCTCGGCATGAGCGAACACAGCAGTCATGTAGAGGGGGCGATCGGTGCGTTGCGGCTCGATGCTCTACTCGACAAACTTCCACACGCGCTGTCCATCGGCGAGCGGCAGCGCGTGGCCTGCGTGCGGGCGATTGCGCACGAACCGCAGTTGCTGTTGGCCGATGAGCCGACCGCAGCGCTGGACCCGCACAGCGCCCAGCGTTTGTTCGAGCTGCTGTTGAGTCTGGTAGCGGAACTGGGTCTGAGCGCCTTGGTGGTGTCCCACGACTGGGCGCTGGTCCGGGACTTCGGGCTAAATCGCATGGGCGCCATCAGCCATGCCGGGGAGACACGCTTTGAACCTATGGATTGATAGGCTGCGTCTGCTTTGCAAGCTCGCGGTCGAAGATCTGTGGCACGACCGCAAAGTTTCGCTCTGTATCGCAGCGTCCTTGGTCGCGGTGATCGCACCGTTGCTGCTGTTGTTCGGGCTCAAGCACGGCGTGGTGAGCCAGTTGCAGAATGAACTCATGCGCGATCCGCGCAATCTGGAAGTGAAGATGCTCAGCAGCGGCAGCTTCGACGAGCCATGGGTTATTCGCTTGCAACAAATGCCCGAGACAGGTTTCGCGATTGGTCAGACCCGTTCGCTCAACGCCCAGGCTGATTTGCAGATCGGTCTGCAGCGGTTTGTCGAAAACGCAGAAATTATTCCCACTCAGGCCGGCGATCCCTTGCTGAACACGCCAGCCAGCTCGCTGCAGGGCAACGATTTGATCCTGAGCGCTTCCGCCGCACAACGCCTGCAGGCCGAGATCGGCAGCAGCGTTCGACTGCGGGCCGCACGCCGCTTGGATGGCGTCAGCGAACTGGGCGAAATCAACCTCAACGTCGTGGCAATTCTAGATGCCTCGCGCTTCGGTCGCGCGGCAGCTTTCATCGCACCGACCCTGCTGCTATCGCTTGAACATTTTCGCGACGGTTATCAGGTTCCGGCGTTCGGCCTGAACTCCGGCAGGCCGTTAGGCGCGCTCCAGCCGCTTTACGCGCGGGCCAGGGTGTATGCGCGAAATATCGACAGCGTGGCCGCGCTCGAGCAGTGGCTGACAGGACAGAACATTCAAACATCGAGTCGGCTGGCCGACATAGAAAACGTGAAAGCCATCAACCGTGTGCTAGGCCTGATTTTTGGCGTCATCGCAGCCGCCGCGCTGACCGGCTGTATCGCCTCGCTGGTCGGCGCGTTTCTGGCCAACATCGATCGCAAGCGCAAGAGCCTGGCAGTCCTGCGTCTGCTGGGGTTCAGCAGCCCGGCCGTCGCTGGGTTCGTGATCCTGCAGGCCGTCATGCTGAGCCTGGTCGGCTACGCTGGCGGACTGGCGTTCTACCTGGCTGGCAGTCGATTGTTCGATCAATTGCTCGGCATCACTCAGAGCACAGGCGCTTTCGTCTGCCACATCACGCCCTGGCACGCGCTTACCGCGTTGGTCCTGTCCCTACTTGTGGCTGTCCTGGTCGCCCTCATCGGCGCCGTTCGAGCTATCGGTATTCAACCCGCGGAGAGTCTGCGTGAACTTTAAACGTATTGCCTTGCTACTGCCTTTGACAATGCTCCCTTGGCTCGACGCCTCAGCGGTTGCCTGGGGAGAAAAGCAATTCAACCCCTTGCCGGACAAGGAAGACGTGGTTCTGCCCATGCCATGCGACGGAGCCATGGTATTTCGCAAAGTCTACATCCCGCTCGCCGGACCATTGGATGACTTTCCGATCAAGATGGGTCAGGACGGTGCTGAATATGGCTACGTGGAACAGACCCGCCCTGCCTTCATCGCGGGTAGTTTCACCGGTGCCAAGACCGACAAATCCCGTTACTACCTGATGGCCAAATACGAACTGACCCAACTGCAATACCGCGCGCTGACGGATGAAAAGTGCCCCGAGCCGTCCAACAAGTTGCGCCTGCCCCAAGTCAACGTGAGCTGGTTCGACGCGATGCAGACAGCAGACAAATACAACCTTTGGCTGCGCAGAAATGCGGCAGACAAATTGCCCAAAGAAGACGGCTCCGCAGGTTTCCTGCGCCTGCCCACAGAAGTGGAATGGGAGTTCGCTGCACGAGGTGGCGTCGACGTCAACGCGGCGGAGTTTCGCGACACCCGCTACCCCATGCCGGATAACATCAACGCCTACGAATGGTTCGCCGGATCTCAGTCTTCGAACGGGCAGCTGCAGCTTGGCGGTTTGCTCAAGCCCAACCCGCTGGGCCTTCACGACCTGCTCGGCAATGTCGATGAGATGATGTTCGAGCCTTTTCGGCTGAACAAACTTGATCGTCTGCACGGTCAGGCGGGCGGCTATGTAGTGCGAGGTGGCAACTACCTGACAGCATCAGCAGATATCCGTACTTCGTTGCGCCAGGAAGATCCGTATTACAACGCCGATGGCCAGATGAAAACCAAGACCACCGGTTTCAGGCTGGCCATGGTTTCGCAGACCCTGACCTCTCGCGAGCGCGTCAAGGCGATCGAAAACAGTTGGAAAACCCTGGGAACCGGCAGCGAGGAGCCTGCCCAGAGCGACGGCAAAGGTACCGTCCAGGCGCTGAACAGCCTCGCTTCCAGCGTCGATGACAAGGCATTGAAGGAAAAGCTACAGGCGCTGGAAAACCAGTTGCGTGCTGCCAACCTGCTGCAGGAAGAAAACCGTGACCAGGCCATCCGTGCCAGTCTGAATCTGGGTGCATTCCTATGCACCAAGATGCTCGATGATGGCCAATATCTGGACTTCATGCAAAAGAACTACGCGCTCAACTGCGAAGGCTTAGAGAAAGACCCCACCTGCGACATGCGTCAAACCAAACTCGAAGAGCAGAAGAACCGCGTCCACAAGCTCGGGCTTTACTACGCCAGTAGTCTGGTGGAATCCGCTTCGCTGTACGGCCAGCCGCTGCTGGAAAAACAGGTTCCGGTCATGGACGAGCTCATGGACCGCAACAAGCAGTTGCAAGCGCTCAAGCCTTACCTGAAGGCCCACTGGAGCAATCAGAAAATCTTCCTGCAAAAGCAGAAAATCGACGCCGATGCTTGGCTAACCGCTTGCAAAGCCGTCAAGCAATAACCTATCCGTACACATCAAGGAGCTACACCATGACTCAAGGCCTGCGTTTCCATTCCAAGCTGTTGATCAGCTTCGTCGTGGCAGGCAGCATTCTGCTGACCGGGTGTGCGTCCACCGGCAGCAGCCTGACAGGCAACTCGCCTGACCCGCGCCTGACGCAAGGAGCATCGGCCGAGTTTTTCACCAAGTCCGGCTATCAGGCCTGTGCCGTCGCCGCTGGCGCTGGCGTGTTGGCCTGCGCCTTATCCAACTCGGGCAACAAGGCAGCGTGCGCCGTCGTTGCCGGCATCGCGGCCTGCGGCGTAGCGATGGGGGCCAACTACTATCTGGATCAGCGACGCAGCCAATACTCCAATACCACCGAGCGCCTGCAGGTCATGACCAGGGACGTTCAGGCCGACACCGACAAAGTAGTTGCCCGTACAGCGGTCGCGCAGCAGGTCATCGCCGACGATCAACAGAACATCGCTCAGATCAAGCGTGACATCGCTGCCAAGAAACTAGACAAAGCCAAGGCCCAGACCGACATCGCGGGCATCGATGAAAACATCACTTATCTGCGAAAAGAACTGGGCAACATGCGCAGCAAGGTGACCGAGTACACCAAGGTCGCCGACGCCGAACGCGCGCAGGGCACCAGCGCCGAGCTCAAGACAGTCGATATCAACATTCTGAAAATGAATGAAAAGGTCGCCACGCTGCAGAAAGAAGTCGACGGTCTGTACAGCCAACGCTCCGCAATCACCTTGGGTTGATCTCATGAACACGACCGCTCGCCTGCTTATTTGCCTGGGAGGCGCAATAGCGCTTTCCGGATGCGCCACGGCTCCCGGCTCATGCGACGCCACCGACCGTGACGCAAGCATGATCACCAAGATGAACTGCGACTACACCGGTGGCTACAGTGATCAAGTCAGAAGCAAGGAAAACGAGCTGACCGCCGCTCGTAATGAAAATGCAATGTTCAAACGTGTCTACGACGGCATAGCCGCCGAGCAAGCGTCGACTCGCAAGGACCTGCAGTCACAACAGCAAGCTCAAGCGTCGCTGAACCTGTCGTTAGGGCAACTGCTATCTACGCTCAAGACTCGCCATGCCGACAAGGCCGGTGTGCAGAAACAAATCAACGCGCTCCAAAGCCAACTGCAAGCCGCACAGAACCAGCCTGCGAGCGGCAACCCCGCGCAGCTTGCGGCCAAGCAAGAAGAGCTAAAAGCGCTGCAGAAAAAAGTCAGCAAGCTCCAGCTCAGCCTCGGCTTCGACCAATAAAACCAAGCAGCGCTCCGCAAGGAGCGTCTGTGCCTTCCCAAGAGATAACTGACATGCAGCGGATCATCCGAGATGCCAGCACGCCTGCGGATATCATGCCCGCACTCGACGCCAGGATGGAGATCGTTCGCAAGCATTGCGCATCCAACATCGCCAGCCTGTACGCCATTCCGCGTGCTGGCAGCGGTACGGTGCCGGAGTGGTGGACCGAGCTGGGTGGCCAGGCCTTCGGGTTCAGCGCCTTGAGCGAAGACCAGCAACGCCAACTGATGCAAACCTATCAGCAGCGCCAGCACTCGCTTGGCCTAGCCGCCGATGCACTGCACAGCCGGGGCGAGCCCGACATCGCCGCCAGCCTGCGCAGCCTCATCGGCGAACCACTGCCCGAAAATCTTTACAGCCTCAACGGCGAACCGCTAGTTGTCCGCTGGCATATGCTCAAACCCAGGCATGTGCCGCCCCTCAGCTCAGCTGCCACGGCCGTCGCCGTACATGCCCCGGTTCGCTGGCAGAGATGGCCATGGATGTTGCTAGCATTGCTGCTGTTGCCGATGCTGGCCTTGCTCGCCTGGTGGTTCCTACAGGCACCGGCCTTGTACACGCAGCCGGCAACATTGCTCTCGGCAATCGAGCCTGAAGTCGTGGCTCGGCCACCTGATCTTCTGCCCGAACCGGCGCCTCAGCCGATTGTGGAATCTGAACCCCAGCATCCCCCAGCGCCACCCCGGGCACCAATACCTGAAACCGCCGAGGAGCCCAAGTCGGCAAAGGCCTGCCCTAAACCGGTGGACCCGGCGTTGCCGCCGCAATTCGTCGTAGTGCTAGACACATCAGGCTCGATGAACCTCAACGTCAAAACCTCACCCGCTGACGATCGATGGTACGGCGAAGTTGGCGCTCGTCTCGATCCTCGCGACCCGCAAGTGGCACCACTGCTGACCCGGCCCACTCGGCTTGAAGTGGCCAAAGCGTCGCTGGCCAAAATGATCGGTAACCTACAGCCGCAGATCGACGTGGGTTTCATGGCATTCGAAGGCTGCGGCAGAGTCGCGGACTACGGAGTATTCCCTACGTCACAACGACTACGGCTGATCAAAGGCATCCACGGCCTGGAGGCCGACCAAGGAACGCCATTGGCCCAGAGCCTTGCGCAAGCGGCATCAAAAGTTGACGGACGCAATCGCGATGCCTATATCGTGATGTTCATTGACGGCGAAGACAACTGTCAGCAGGATGCCTGTGCCGTATCCCAACGTATCGCGCAGAACCAGCCGAGGCTGAAGGTCAACGTCGTCAACATCGGTAAAAACGCTCTTTCCAACTGCATGGCTGAACACACCGGCGGACGAATTTACGCAAGCCGCGATGCGGTCGAACTCAATGACATGCTTCAACAAGCCTCCCAAGAGGTGTCAAACATACCGGGCTGTCCTTGAACCCTATACCTGCAGAGTGGGCGCCGACACAGTGACGCGTCGAAACCAAGCCTGGTAGTGATGACGACCTGATCACGCAACGGCAAGGTAGTGCATCAATAGCTCAACCAACCCCACAGAATGCCCTGCCCAGCATCATCAAACTCACGCCCACACACAGCAGGGAGAACCCTTGCTGCAAGAGCGGCGCGGGTATGTTCGGCGCCGCGAGTCGACCAGCGATCATCCCGACCAGCGCCGAAACGGTGAACAAGGCACCCGCCCAAGTCAATGTAACGCCCTGATTGAACAGATGGGCCAAGGTACCCAGCGAGACCAGCGTGACCACCATCAACGAGGTGGCTACCACGCCATGCATGCGCACGTCGCTGAACTTTCGAAAAGCGGGGACGATGAAAAACCCTCCCCCCACACCCAACAGACCGGTGAAAAACCCCGAGGCCCCACCAATCGAGACCAGCGTGGCCAGGCACCGGGCATTCCAGTCGAGGCGGCCCGTCGCAGGATCGAGCATGCAGTTGCGCTGCAGCGTGCTTGATGTATGCTCGGCGCCTCTGACCGGCACGTACATTCGACACGCCACCACGAGCATGACCACCGCGAACACAGTCATCAACAAGGTGCTGGAGACCCGCGCGGCCGCGTAAAGCCCCAAGGGGGCGACGAGCCACCCGGCAACGGCCATCGTGGCTGCCGCCTTGTAGCGCACCAGGCCTTGGCGCAAGCCCTGTACCGCGCCGACCAGGGCGGCGCTACCTACTGCGAGCAAGGCAATGGGCATGGCCTGGGTCACGGACCAGCCCAGCCCAAGGGTCAGGGCCGGAATCGCCAGGATCCCACCACCTGCCCCGGTGAGCCCCAGCACCAGGCCGACACATGCGCCCAATATGAATGTCAGCATCAGGTCACTTCGAAGAGCAGGCGGTGAGCCACTCACGCCCCTTGAGCATGCCATTCCAATAGAACCACGGTAGCAATCGGGCCTTGAGGAACCAGGCCGACCTGCGCGGGATGGTCGGGTCCATCGGAAACGTTGGCAGCAATTTACCGCCATAGCCGAACTCGGCCAATATGACCTTGCCGTTTTCGACCGTGAGCGGACACGAACCGTAGCCGTCATAACGTCGAGGCAGCTGACGGCCTTTGCGCAGTGCGATGAGGTTGTCTGCGACCACGACTGCCTGCTTGCGCGCAGCCGCTGCGGTTTTGGCGTTGCTGGTGCCGCAGACATCCCCCAGGGCAAATATTTCAGGGTAGCGCGGGTGCTGCAACGTGGCTGGATCGACCTCCAACCATCCGGCCTTGTCGGCGAGCTCGCTGCGGCGAATCACATCCGGCGCTTGCTGCGGTGGCACGACGTGCAGTACATCGAAGTGTTTTTCCACGCGCGTCACGTTTCCGGCCGTGTCTGTCACATCGAACCATGCGGTCTTGCTCGGGCCATCGACCCTGACCAGATTGGACTGGAAGGCGAGTTTCGCGCCGTAGGCTTCGACATACTTCATCAGCGGGGCGACGAACGTGGCAACCCCGAACAGCACGGGAGCTGCCAGGTTGAACTCGACCGAAATCGACTGCAGCACGCCCTCCTTGCGCCAGTGATCACAGGACAGGTACATCGCCTTCTGCGGCGCGCCCGCGCATTTGATCGGCATTGGAGGCTGGCTGAACAAGACCTTCCCGCTGCGCAGCGAACGCACCAGTTCCCAGGTATAGGGGGCCAGGTCGTGCCGGTAGTTCGACGTCACGCCGTTCCTGCCAAGCGTCTCTTCAAGCCCTTCGATTTGTTCCCAGGCCAGTTGCAGACCCGGGCAGATGATGAGTTGCAGGTACGCCAGCTCGGTTCCGTCGCTGAGCAACACCAGCTTGCGGTCTGGAGCGAAGGCCGACACCGACGCCTTGATCCAGCATGCGCCTTGAGGAATGACGCTTTGCATGGGGCGGACGGTGGCATCGATGGGGTAAGCGCCCCCGCCCACCAGCGTCCAGGCGGGCTGATAGTAATGCTCGGTACAGGGTTCAACGATCGCAACGCGTAAAGACGAATCTCGCTTGAGCAGACCGGCCGCAACAGTGATGCCGGCAGAGCCTGCGCCCATGACGACTACATCGTACTGCTGTGTCAGAAGGTTGCCTTTGGTTGCCGCCTCGTACAGCTTGGCCGACCGATTGCCGGTACGGCAGTAGGCAAGCACCGGCTTGGGCAACTGCTCCAGAAGCGCGTTCAGCGCTTGAGCCTGTGCTGCCGTAGCACCAGAGCTGGCAACGGGTAGATATCGGAACTCCAGCCCCGACGCGACGGCTGCTCGTTGCATGGCCAGATGGCTGGGTTGCTCAGCCCCACCTTCATGGTCAGGGCGATTGCAGATCAGGCTGGCGAACCCTTGAGCTCGCACCTCAGGCACGTCCTGCGGATCGAGTTGGCCCGCCACCGAGAACGATGCGTCTATTCGCTTTATCACTTGCTCCATTACAAACCCCGGGCTTAGCCACCGTGTGAGAGTTCCAACACCGCGCCCCGGCCGAGCCACGCAAGGTGCGATGGCACAGCGACAAGCAACGGGTCGTGCAGAGGCTTACTTCTTCAGCGCTTGGCCACAGTAAAGTCCCGACAAGGTCTGCATCAGCGAGACCACCTCGAAGCTGGCCAACGAGTAGTAGATGTACTTGCCCATTCTGCGGGTGTTGACCATTCCTTCGTCGCGCAGTACACCCAACTGCTGCGACAACGTCGGCTGCCTGATCCCGGACAATGCCTCCAATTCCCCTACGTTTCGCTCGCCCTGGGTCAATTGGCACAGCAGCAACAGACGGTCTTCGTTCGCCAAGGCCTTCAGCAAGGCACACGCCTTGGACGCAGAATCGCGCAACAGACCGATTTCTTCGGTGGATAATTGAGCAGTCATGGAAAGCCCCGATGGTTGATCGGTCGACAGTCTACGATTGAATAGTATATGTTTCAATATAGTGTAACGACGTGAATCGAAGAGGTTGCCCGATGACGGCCCAGATAGAAGGTTTCTACGACACCGCCACCTCCACGGTGAGCTATGTCATTTTCGAAGCATCAGGGGGCGCATGTGCAATCGTGGATCCGGTGCTGGATTACGATGCCAAAGCCGGGCGGATCGGCACCGATAACGCCGACCGCATCATCGCCTTCGTGGACAGCCACGGGTTGCAGGTACAGTGGCTGCTGGAAACACACGCGCATGCCGATCACCTCTCGGCCAGCGCTTACCTCAAAGCCAAGCGAGGCGGCAAGATCGGCATCGGCGCGCAGATCACGGTGGTGCAGAGCGCGTTTCGGGATATCTACAATCTCGAACCCGACTTCCTGCTGGATGGCTCGCAGTTCGACACGCTGTTCGAAGCGGACGAGATCTTCCACATCGGCAGCATACCGGTGCAGGTTCTGCACGTGCCTGGCCACACACCTGCAGATGTCGCCTATCGAGTCGCAGACACACAGGTCTTTGTCGGCGATACGCTGTTCATGCCTGATGTGGGCACTGCCCGATGTGATTTCCCCGGCGGAGACGCCGTACAGATGTATGACTCGATTAAACGGCTGCTGAGCCTGCCCCCCCAGACCACACTGTTCATGTGCCACGACTATCCTCCTGCCAACCGGAAAGCGTCATGGATCACCACCGTTGCCGAGCAACGCGCCAAGAACATTCACGTCGGTGACGCGTCCGATCTCGAGTCGTTCGTACGCATGCGCACGGCCCGCGATGTCAGCCTGTCGGTCCCGGCGCTGTTGCTGCCGGCGATCCAGGTGAATATCCGCGCCGGGAATCTGCCCCCTGCTGATGAAAGTGGGTTGTGCAGCCTGAAGATTCCTTTGAACAGGTTTTGAGAGCGTTTGACTTGGTTAGGTAATGGCTTCAGTGAGCATGAGCGGAGCTGTTTCATCGCCACCCCGCTAGAAAGTATCGCCGAAACCCACCTCGAAATAGTTGTTCGAAGGATTGCCGGACACCCTGTTCAACAATGAGTTGATTACGGCGTTGAAAGGCGTATGCTCGCTCTTAACGAATAACGTTAAGCGTTTAATCCATGATTCGAAGCTTTGCATGCGCCGATACGGAAGTTCTTTTCACCACCGGCAGGACAAGGCGCTGGGCAGACATCAAGTCAGTCGCGGAGCGTAAACTGGCCGCGCTGCATGCTGCGAAGGAGCTTCGAGACTTGCGCTCACCGCCCGGAAACCGGCTTCACGCCTTGGAAGGTGACAGAGCCGGCCAGCATAGCATCAGCATCAACATGCAGTGGCGGGTATGCTTCATATGGACCCAGAACGGCCCTGAAAACGTTGAGATTGTCGACTATCACTGAGGTGCATCATGTTCAAGAATGGCATGCGTCCCATACATCCCGGCGAGATTCTTCGCGAGGATTTTCAGCACGAAATGGGCTTCAGTGCCGCTGCTCTGGCCCGAGCTTTAGGCGTATCTACGCCGACCGTGAATAACATTCTGCTTGAGCGTGGTGGCGTATCGGCTGACATGGCCTTGCGCTTGGCCGTCTGCCTGGATACCACTGCAGAGTTCTGGCTCAACCTGCAAACAGCGTACGAGTTACGTAAGGCAGAGCTGGAGCATGGAGATGCGATTGCAGCGGTACAGCGCCTGGTTGCTTGAAATAAATCCAGATGCCCGCCAAGGGCGGGCTTCAGACACGCGCAGACTCAGACGCTTTATTCTGACCTTCCATGGCGCTCCTGTTGCGCCGCTGAAAACTCACTCGTCTGGTGATAGTGGCGAAGTTCACCAACCACCTGCGGCTGTATCGAATCAGGAGCACAACAAGCAGCCCTAGCGCTGGGCCTGCCCTCGATATAAGGGCTCGTGTGAAAATGAAGACAAAAAAAAGCCACTTTCGAGAAGTGGCTTTCTTGTCTGATTTTACTCAGGAATAAATGGTCGGGACGGAGTGATTCGAACACTCGACCCCTTGCACCCCATGCTAGCGGATGGGGATGAAACCCAGTAAACACAAGGCCTCGCGCCGGGCGCTCGCTGCAACGATGCTCTACTGTGTTTTACCGGACCTCACAGAAATACTCGAAAACGCCTGCGTACTAGCATTTCCCTCCCCCGGCGTTCTGCCGACCGAACATCCCTCACCCCTGCACCACCCATCGACCGACCCTTGAGCAATCCGACCGACCTCGACTACTGTACACGCATACAGTATTGGCGAGCAGCAGTATGGAAATCGAAGACGAAGAGTTCGGATGCCTTGGCATACCCACCGAAGCCCAGATATGGAAGCAGCAGGCTGCCCTGGTCCAGGCAGAGTACGAGCAGGTTGCCGCCGACCTGCGCCAGGCGCGGGCGAACATCCTGAAGCTGGTGGACATTCATGCCGTCACCGCGCGCGAGCGCGATCAGGCTCTGCACCTGTTGGCTTCCTACAAGCGCGACCTCTCCGCTGCTCACGTCGAGCTGTCAGCCATCGGCAACAAGATGCGCGGAATGCAGATGGCCGCCCGGCAAGCAGCTGAGATTCCCTACCCCTTACCCGAAACGTCTGCAGCGCCAGATCCGTCTCCAGCCGAGCCTACTAGCGCAGAGCACCAGCGCTCACTATGCTTGGACCAGGACAACGGAGGCGCACATGGACACGCTGGAATGGCTGAACCTCACACCCAAGCTGAGTGACATCGACACCTGGGCCAAGCTCTGGTCCGTGCACGATGACCCCTTCCCTCACATTCGCTGCAGAACCTGCGATGGGTACCAGCAGCTTTGCGACTCAAGCAAGCCGTTCGTGCACAGTCCGACTTGCAAGCTGATGGGCGGTCAGAGCAGGTTCCCGTGGCGCGATCTGCTGTGGATCGTCGGCAACGTGGACCCAGCTTCTGCATGAATGGCAAAGGTCCAAGCGGTCCGCTTTTCCCGTTCGCCGTCTGTTTGGCATTGGCCGGACTGGCGTGGATAGCCATAGTGGCCTGCATCATGGGGCTGTGCTGAGCATCCCACACCGGTCACATAATTATCCAGCGCCCTTAGCGCTCTGCGAGCGACGCTCTCGTTGCACTATTTTCGGGAATCGCGGTATGACCTATGTTGTCCCCTACGCAATGAAAATTCATCAGTTACACCGTTTGATGATTAGCTGATATATTCCGCTTTTTTCGATGATGGCCCTTTATGACTAGCCCTGCCCCCTCTCCAGCTGGCTATCACCAGCCTTCCCCGGCTGCCCCTACTCGCTTTGCGCATGATATTTCTCTCGATGCACTGCGGATCGTAGCCACTCTCATGGTTTTGCTCATTCATATTTCAGGCAAAGGTTTTGCCGGTATCCATGAGTCGCACTGGTGGGCAATCAATATTTGGGAAAGCGTTTCTAGGGTCTGCGTACCGTTGTTCTTCATGATCACTGGTGCGCTATTGTTGCCACGCGATCACAACGTGTCCAGTGTTCTAAAGCGAGCATGGCGTATTCTCTACGTCTTGGTTGCCTGGTCGTTAATATTTTTCATCTATTTATCCATAAGACAGGCTGTCGCACCTCCGTCCACGTGGCTGGGTACCATAGCGCGGGGCCCAGTAATCGGACACTTCTGGTATCTGTACAGTCTGTTGGCTGCTTATTTTGTTATTCCCATCTTGGCAGCCTTTTACCGCAACACTGCACTTCGCATGCAGATCATGGTGCTGTTGATTTGGTTATTTGCAGCCAGTGTCATCCCCTTCATCAACCGTTTCCTGAACTCTGGATGGCTAGGGTTCGACACCCAGTTTTTTTACATTTACCCCGCATACATGCTTGCGGGAGCGCTTCTGTACAAGCACATGCACATGAATTCAATACGCGCAGCACTTGGCATGCTCATTTGGGCAGCGGCAACTGGCGCTACTGCCTTCTGCACGTGGTATTACTCCAAGGACGTCGCGGTGAATACGGAGCTGTACTATGAATATTTCGCCCCCTTAGTCGTAATTGCTGCCTTTGCATTATTCTGCTCACTGCGCTGGATAAGTAATTCACTCAGCAATCGATGGCCTATGATCGATCGGTGGCTGGTATTCTTTGGGAGCCTAAGCTTCGGTGTTTACCTAATTCATCCGGCAGTAATTTGGGAGTTTGAGCGCCGGGGGTATGACTGGCACTTCATTAACCCTTGGTTTGCAGTACCGGCGCTGCTAGCTGGTGTATCGGTGGTATCCGGTGCGATCACCTGGTTAATACGACGGCTGAAGCCGGTTCGTTGGTTGATTCCAGGTTAGCGTCAAATTTTTCTGACAGACGCTCCTCAAGTAATCATGGAGCGTCACAAGCGCTGCTTGTTATGGAATGATCCAGGCTCGGGTACTGCGAGTAGTTTTACCATTGTACTGGCTTTAGGCCACATCCAAACACACGTTGAGCTGACTTCACTTAGCATTATTGAAGTAGTCCCAGTACGGCTGAACGGTGGCGCCCTTGGTCAGGTTGAAATTCATCAGCCTCAACCTGCCGACCCCGCCCAAGCCCTGGAATCTGATCCAGACTCGTTTGGTGTCGGCGGCCGTAGTGAACTGAAGCGACCAGCGGGTTTCGGTTGCAGCAGCCGCGAATCGCATAGACGCAAGGTTGGTACCAGGGAAAGCATGACCTGCGCCATCATCTGCCCCGGTGTTGATCTGCACCTGAGGGTAGTTCCCGGTGAAGCTCGCGGTTCTGGTCCCGCTGACCACGTAGGTCGTGGACGGTTCTACAGGCAGGCCTGAGGCGGCGTCGTTTGACGTGGTGAAGTTGCTGAAGTCGCCAGATACCCCGTTGTACTCGACGAACGGGTTGCCGCCATTGAACCCCGCTTCTGTCTTTCGCACGTAGCTGGGATCAGCCGACCAACCGGCAAGGTCGACCGCGAACTTGTAGTTCGGAATCAACTGCAGCCCGCGCCGATCACCGCCGCCGGCAATAACACCTTGAATCGAGGCTTTGGTGCCCGACCCGGTGGCGATCCCATTGCCTGCGGTGACTGTCATAGCTCATCGACCTCGTAGACTGCAGTTCCGGTCGGGGTGACACGGAATTTCCCTCGCCCCAACCACAAGGCCTGGCAGCCGGTTTCTGTGAATGTGAAGGCGGGTACCCACGTTTCCCCGGCCTGTTTCTCTACAACGACTGTGCCGGACGTGATTGCAGCGGTCAGCACGACCGGTGAGTTGGAGAGACGCCAGGCGAACGTATTTTGAGCGGTGTATGAAGCCATCGTGACTACCTCGAAAAAGCCGCCCCCAATGGCGTGCTTGGTTGTTTGCAGGGTGTTTGGAACCCCATTTCGGACGACCTACAGAGGGTGTCGCGCGGTGTTACGCCAGCGCTTTCAAAGCACGCTGGTAAATGGCTCGGCGTTCCTCGGCGCCCAGCGGAACACGCCCGGGCTTGCCGGTGTTGATGATGCTGCCGATATCGCCAAGGTTGCCGGCGTCCGCCAGCGCATTCAGCTCCTGCGACGACCAGAACCAACCGGCGGCCATTGCTGCGTGCCTGGGCTGCTCGAGTAGCTCGGGACTTGTAAGCAGATCCAGCCCGAGCGATCGCCCGCACGCCTTGTAGTTCGCGCGGCCGGTTACCTGGATCAGTGACCGCCCGCGAAATTTCCACCCATCGCCTGGCTCAGTGTTGCCCAGCTTGAGCCTGCCCCAATCCCCGCCATAGATGCAGTTGGCAATAGACACCTGGTCGGCCTTGCGGGCAGCGGTCCGGCCGTACTGCCGGGCTTGGGCCTCGCTGATCCGCGCCCGGCTGAATTTCGACAGGAGCGCCTCCACTGAGTAGTTCAGGTTTTCCACCAGTCGGGTGAAGTTGGCAGACTCATGGCCTGCCTGAGCAACGAAGGCCGAGGCGCGCGCCGGCGTGCTGATGTTGAAGGCGAACATCGCTGCGTTCAGTACAGGAACAAAAACGCCGGCTTTCTGGCCGGCGTTGGGGATGATCTGCAGAAACTGCATCTCGGTTATGGGCATGCTTTTCTCCAGGCGAAAAAAAGCCCGCACCAGGCGGGCTATTCAGCATATAGCTGCTTATAGATAAATTGAGATAGCGAACAGCAACTCGGAATACTCCACCCCTGAATTAAGACATAGATGTAGAATGCTTGATTAGCTCGAGAACTATCTTTTTAGTGGGCAAACGCTTAGTCACGACGAATTCGGCCATTCTCCCAGATATAGACTTTGGCTTAATGAATTTCTCAACAATATGATAGTGGGGGCGGTTTGTGTAATCATCAAAAAGTATTGTGCAACCTTCCTTAGCAAATATAAGTGAAGCTAAGAAACACGCAACTCTGAAACGCCCATCCACTAGAACCACGTCCGGATAGACGTCGTTTGCTAGAAAACCATCCCATACTTTTGAACAGTAGTACGGCCATCTTTCGGCTGTCGACTTATCAGTAGGAACCCCCCAATCACCTGTAGGCCCCAGATCTACAAAAACAGGTGTAAAACTTGGATTGAACGAGGTCAAGGTTGATAATTTATCAGATACTGCTGATAGGAAGCCACGATCAGACTCTACCGAATATATGGACTCCACCCCATGGGATGCTGCAAATACCGTACTCCCGCCCGCGCCATACTCTAAGAAGACCTTGGCACCCGAAAGCCTCGCCGCCAGAAGTTCCACCCCTTCGGGCTCCATGTGAGGAGAATTAGATATGTCGCTAGCGCTCCATTTCTTCACGTTTGGTTCTTCCACTGTGCCTGCTCCATCTGGCGAATTTCCGCCAATCATAGGAGATTGCTTGGATACAGGCTAGTGCTATCTTTTTGAAAACAGCCGTCACCGATAATCGCGGCCCCTAATGGCATCCTAGGCCACCACAGGACTTAGGAAATCATGATCCGTCACCTCCTTCGCTCACCCCCTCAGGAGCAACGACGTCTGCGCTTCTTATGGACTCCTGCAGTTCATGAACGAAATCTATCATTTTTCCAGGAAATGAAGCTTGCATAAGCAGCTCGAGCAAAGCTTCCTTGTGTTCGATTCTATCTACCTGCATTTGGATACCTGAATTTTAACTAGTAGAGTTGCTTATTAGCCCGTAATCGGCTAATGCCTTTAGAAGATTGTCAAGTGCAACGTTTCCAGACTTTGAACCAGAAACCGTGGGCTTTGAGATAGGGACACTACCGAAGAACCCAACACCATTGGTATTTACCTGAATTCTCTCGGAGCCCGCGCCATCCCTAAGCCTTACACCTCCACTACCTTTGCCCGCAATAGCAGCGTCTATGTTAGCATCATTCCCCTGAACCGTTATAGTAGGACGTCCGCCAGAGTTAGCGGGCCTAAATTCAAGAAAGTTTGCTGCAGTGGGGCTCCCGATAAATCTGAAGGACTCAACTTCAGAACCACCTGATGATACGCTGAATAAGCTAAATCCATTATTGTTGAATGAAGCATTCAGCCTATTAGTTGACGAGGTTGCATCAGACCTTAGCTCGCCCGCTTTAGAGCCGCTACCATCCAGAACCCACTCTATCTTTTGATTGCGGGCCAATACTATCGCAGGGGCCTTTCCTGTCGCGTCAACCTGAATAGCATTCGCGGCAAATACTATGCCTTTTCTGAATACTGCATTTGGATTACTGCTAACACTCCCGACAACCCCCATACACGCGGATGCAGGATTAACAGCTTGCCCACTTTCAGCAGTTTCACCGCCTGTTCTTAACCAAGCTGCAACCGTTTGACCCGGTACGGTCATGTTGTACGGGTTTATATCAACCACCGACCCACGGTTCGCAATATCTACCTCAGCACCATGAGTATACATTACGGTGTCATTATCTTTTACAGCTGTAAAGTATCCACCCCATGCGGTTTTGTTGGCCCTATTATTATAGGCCAGGCCTGCAACCGCAATACATGGCCCTCCCTTCACCACATCCTGATCTGAGCTCCTGCTAGCAAATGCTCCTGCGATGACCCCGTTATCTGAAAATATTGCTGCGGTAGACCTTGTTTCAAAATAGGTCATTAGGCCGCCAGAGGTGTACCCGACCCAGGTCTTGTCGGATCCAGGATCATCGGCACCATTCGCCTGGGCTGCCGCACCGACCAGAATTCGGTCACGAAACCGCCAAAGGTTAGCTCCGCTGGGGGTATCAGTCCAAAAACCTTTCTTAATAGGCCTTTCTTGTCCTGGCGCAGCGGCGCCAAATTGATATAGCGAGACCAGAGCTATACCCTTACTGGTGTCCGCCTTGTCACCAAGACCATCTTTGAGCTCTTCTAAAGCCTCAATGCTATCATTTGCCGCCCAGCCATTTGCTGAATATATGTACTCGGCCTGAGACGCTGTATTGAAGTAACGATCGCCAACTTGTAGCGGCAGACCATTATCTCGCGCTGCTGGAGCAAGTGCCGAAGGCTGAAGCAGGCCTGCCGTGCGATTGGTGGCCACATCCGCAGCGTCCTCGGCCGCCTGAGCAGCATCATTTGAAGCCGCAAGAGCGTCCTGAATGGCCTGCGAAGACATAGCAGTTTTGCCGGTATTTACTGCAGCACCTGCTTGATTTCGCCACACGGTGTAAATCTTATCGGCATCACCTGACTGCACAAGATAGATCCCGCCATCTGCAGTAGCAGCGAGGCCGGCGGCAGCGGTTTGATAAATCGTGGTTGCGACACTGATCTTCTCAGCTCCATCCTCCTGGATGGCGGCAATCACCTGCTTCAAGTTCCTGATTTCTCCGGACTCGGTCACGATGGGCTGCGCATTTTCCGCAGCGTTCGAGAACAGGTAGAGGATGTTGCTACCGACCTCCGCTTTTACGGTGGCGATTTCTAGCCGCTGAGTCTGGTCAGCCATGTCATTTCCTTAAGGCGAATTTAATGAGCGCGACCAGGCTGGTCAGCGTGGAATTTCAGATTTGGTTAAAGCCAGCCGCTGGAGAAGAAGTCGCCACTGTTGCTGATAAGCATGTCCGCCACGGCATCGAAGATCGTGTCTACCTGATCATCGAATGCGTGGCTGTCGTCTGCGGTGAAGGCGGCAGCCTCGGTTAGGAAAGGAACCACCCAGTCAGTGATCGCCACGGACCCTCCGCGGTGATCACGGACGTGCTCGATCTTTCTGCCCTGCTCGTCATAAAGCGCTGGAACGAACACGCGCCCGGACTTGAACCATGGCACCGCATCCATGCACCGGGTGACCTTGTTGGCCGCCGGCCCGCGGGGCTGTGGCTCGATCGGGATAGCACCCTTTTTGCTGATCGTTTGGATCAGGCCGGTACCGGACGACTTGTCTTCGACGCGCATGTATCTAAGCGCTGCCGGCCGGAACTGGTCCCAGGGCTGCCAGCGCTGCCAAACTCGCAACGCTTCGGCCTCGAGGTCGCCCGCATCCCACTTGCCGCGCACGATCTCGATGATGTACAGATTGCCGTCGATGCCCAGGCCACAATGGCTGAACACCGAGTAGTCGTGCTGCTCTCCCGTCTTCTGGGCTGTGTCAACGTATACGCCGCGCCAGACCAGAAAAGGCAGTTGGTCGTAGGTCTTGAACCAGTCCGCATCGATCATGCCGCCAGTGAGCGCCACCGGCTCCTGCTGGTATTGGCTCACCATGGTGTAGGAATCCCGGTCCCACAGAGCCATCAAATCGGCGACCGATTCCTTGGCCGGCCAATAGGACCAGTATTCGATGCCGCCCCGCACTACCGAAGGCCCGCTGAAAACGTCGCGCTCGGCGTGCTCCTGGATCTCTGGAGGCAGGCTTTCGATGTAGTCGCGCGTCACCAGAGCCGGGACCTTGATGTGCGTAAAGTCCAGGCCCATGCCGCCCTTGAGCAGGAAGCCAGACACGTCGTCGGTATGCAGGCGCTGCTGCGTGCAGATCACAGGCGTGTCAGGTGACGCACGCCGGCTACGTAGGGTGTTCGTAACGATCCGCTGGGCCTTGGCCCGCATTGTGGCCGAGAACGCGCTATCAGCCTTCTCTGGATCGTCCAGATTGATAAAGCCGGTGAACCCTCCGGAGATGTAGCCGCCACGCACGCCAGTGATCTGCCCGCCCGTTGAGCGACTGAACATCTGGTGTTTGTTGCGACCGTCCTCGTCACAGATGATCCAGTTGGCCACGTCTGACTTGCCCAGCGAGCAGGGCCAGAGGTCCTGATACTCGCTGCTCTCGACGATCGACTTGATGCGGTTGGAGTTCTCCTCCACCAGGGCCTTCGAGTACGAGACGCTGAGGTTGCGCGTCCGGTCGTACTTCGTCATGACGTAGGCCGGGAGGTGGATGGACCAATACTCGGTCTTTGTCCCTCCTGGCGGCATGTTGAAGACGACGTTCTTGAGCTTGCCCTCCAGCACCTGCAGGGCGGTGTAGTCCATGTAGCGGTGGTGCCAGTTGCAGAGGAACTTCATGCCCTGGTTGAGTTGAAACCAAACGCGCATGAACGACAGGGGTGAATGCTCGCTGATAAGTCTTGCTGCCTGCCGTTCTGCGCTGCTCATTGCCTCCCAGTCGAGCAGATCATTCATAAGCAGCCCAGGACCGAGTTCAGCGCCTGCTGGTCAACTGTGACGCTGGACTTCGTCTCGATAGGTGCGCCGTTCTTGCCGCTCAATTCCACGATCTTCTTGTCCAGGCCGAGCAGCTTCGCCTTGCCCATGGTGGCACCTACCGCAGCCGCTGCTTGGGGCGTCTCTGCCCCTAGAGCAGCCTTGCGCGCCTCCTCCAGCTCACGCAGGAGCGTGTCGACCGTGATTTCATGCCGCTCCATGACTTTTGTCCTTAGCTCTTCGATTCGCGCCTGCACCTGCGGCTTTTGGAGGGTGTTGTAGCCTTCGCGCTGGGCAGTCTTTTCGGCCATGTTCGTGGTGTTGTAGGCCCGGCGGTACGCCTCGGAGGCGTTACCGGTCTCGACATAGGCGAGGCAGAAGAGCTCCATCTTGTCGGTGAAGCGTCTCTTAACCTTGCGTTCCATATGCCACCTAAGGGTTGATCAATTTCCACTTGTAGCCGACCCACTTGGGGATCTTGCCGGCCGTGAATGTTGGGGGTTTGGTTTCGGTGGTGCTGGCGGGTAGCAGCCAGTTGCCCGCTACCTGCGGGTCAGGGTCAGCGGTCGTTTCGCCCAGGTACCAGCCCTGCGCGTCGTACTGGTAAACAGTCTTCTGGCTCATAGGTATCGTATCCATCGGACCTGGGCCAAGTTCACCGATCGCGCCTCTGAGCCGCCATTACTAGTGATACTGACCGTGTGCGTATGCGCGCCGGCGGCGCTTGATTGGAGGTTATTGAAGCCTTCTGTTGACTGGTCCCCGAGTACGGTGTTGTTGTTGATTTGGCTGTCACCAATCCTTTCCCTGGGGATTGTGGTGGTATGGGTATGCTGGCCGGCGCTGGCTGTGGTTGCGTTGTGCGAGTGCGCCAAGTTCTGGCTCGCCTGCAGCGCATTGCCTAGCACGCGTCCATTGTCGATGCCGCGGCCGTCATCTAGAACGCGAGGAAAAAGCCCGCGCCAATCCGGGAGCCTGAACTGAGTGCTCAATTCCTGCCCGATGTTGTAGGTGGTACCGATAACCGCAAATAGTTTTGGGTAAGCAGCGCGCAGCAATACCGCTCCCGTGCACTTCAGCCAGCCGGAATCAGGCGATCCGTTGTGCGACACGTCCTTGTACTCACCAACGCTGAAGCTCGAGTAGAGGCTCAGGCCGATCAGGCGCCAGTAGGATGTGCTGCTCTGTGGGATGTTCCCCACGTTGTTTTCGGCAAGCGACTCGTAGTAGTTGCCGTCACTCGCGAAGCACGGCGCGCCGGCGGCGTATACCGCTTGTGCATGCCAGGTCATCGCCCCACGGCGCTCCAGGTCCTGCAGCGCCGTATCTACGCGGTTGTGCCACCAGTTTTCCTGCCCAGCCCGTGGCGCGTCCTTGTCTTGCCCGCCCTCCCAGCCTTTGTCCAACCGAACATCGCCAGGGGCTTGGTAGACGTTCTCGTTGTCTTGCGTTTCCACACCCTGGGCCCAGCGCGTATTGAAAGGCTGTCTGGCCATTAGGCTACATCTCCTGGAAGCGTGAAATTGGCGAACGAATAGATGCGATTCGAGGCCTGCTCGATAGCGGCAATGTTCGTAGGGAGGATGAATATCTGACCGATGCGAGTGCCCTGAGGGCGCGGGATCAGGTCGAAGTTGTCGAGCAGGTACTGGGTGGTGTTGTCGAGTTCCGACGCGATCCCGATGTCGAAGGACTTGTCGCCGTTGCTGGACAGCGCAGTGACCTTGACGCCGATCACGATCTCCAGCAGCTCGATGATGCTGTCACTCGTACCGTCGCTGACGTTGCGGGCAATCTTGGCCTTGATCAGCTTGCGGTAGAGGTCGTTGTTCAGCGGCGCGTCTACGTCCGCACCGGTGCCGATGTACGGCGCGACGTTGTAGTTGGTGTAGTTGTCGTTGCCTGCGTACCCGAAGACGTCGTAGGCAGCCCCCCTGAGGATGGGCCGCGGAATGCCCACGATACGACCGATGACGTCGAGCATTTCACCGGTGACTGTATCTACGTCGTAGCTCTGGGTGATCTGGTCGAGCGGCGCCTCAAGCCGGCGGTTGGCAATGTCCGGCAGCAGCGTCAGCCACTTGGTCATGCGCGGCTTGCCGCGGTACTGATTGATGATGCGCAGCTTGGCGCGCGCGACGTGATCCATTTTCATGAGGTCACCGTTACCACAATATTTTCGGCGTCGAAGGTTGCCATCTGGGCGATTCCAGGCTGAATCGGGGTTAGGCCCTGGCTGCCGGCCGAGAGGCCGATGGTGAGCGTCTGGATGTAGCTGTCACCGTACTGGCCGAGGATCTTGTTCACCGGGGTGTACAGGCGGCCCACTGGGACCAACTCGCCGATGTCATAGCCGCCCTGGTTGAAGCCAGTGACCGTCTCACCCGAGAACAGCGTGCGTGTTGAGTCTTCGATGATCGCCTTGCGCAGTCTGTCTTCGATATCGCTCGGCAGGTTCCCGACCTTTTTGACGTTCAGTGCCACGTGGACTGGAAGCCCTATCGCTCGCTGGAAGGTCATCGTCTCCACGTTGCCAGTGCGAGCGGAGATCACCTCAACCTTGACGCCGGTTGCGCCTGGGGCGTCGACCCAGCTATCGGTCTTGGTGCTGTAGCGCGGATACATCGGCGTGCCGGGGTTGTACTTCTCGTACATGGCCTGGCCAATGTCAGCATCCGTGCCGCCGTTCACGATGACCGCGATAGCTGTGTATGGGATACCGTCCGGATCAGTGGGCGAATCGCTGTTGTTCTCCAGGATCTTCACGTCAGTGACGCCGGGTACGTTGGCAATGTTCGCCAGCATGTTGTCCTTCATGTTGCTGCCGGCCAGAGATACAGACCGGTTTCGCCTGATCCGGAATTCGGAATCGGACTCGGCAGCGGTACCGGGCGTAGCCTCCATGCTCGTGACCGACGACCAGCCGGCCTGAGGCGTACCGATGATCGTCAGGTCGCCAGTGGCAGCGAGCACCCGACCGGGCACCGCGCAGGTGACGAATCCGGTACCGGTCTGGCTCACGCCGATCACGATGGCCGAGGTTGTCAGCCACTGCGTGTTGTCGATGCGGCTGCGCACCTGTGAGCCGGCCTGAATGACCGCACCGGCCTGGCCAGTGACCGAGATGCTGGCGACGGAGAAGGTCGCGGCTCGGATCTGCACACCGGATATCTTCCCGATGTTGCGTAAGGCCTCGCCCTGGGCGCTGTCGGGGTCCTTGCTTCGGTAGGCGTCAACGACATTCTCGTCGAGGTTGGCCAGTAGCTCGGCCTCGATCCCGATCCGTTGGCCGTCTGGCGAGTCAGGATCGATGTTCCAGTCCGGGTCGATGGCAAGGGTGCCGTCTTTGATGTCGCCCAGATAGTCGTTGAGGGATTGCCCAGCGATACCCTGGTCGGTGATTTGAGCCATTAGACAATCGCCTGTACATAGTTGATGTCGGCGCTTTCGCCGGATTGACTGACGATCGTGGCGCTCACCGTAAGCTCGCGCGTTGCGATGTCTGCGGTGACCGCGAAGGCGGTCATGCCGGCGCACCCGGGTGTCAGCAGGATGCGGCGCCGTATGACGGACTCGCGTGAAGCCATGGCTGAACCTTTGCCCAGGACGCTACCGAACCAGTCGGTGCCGTCCGAGGTGTCAAGGAACCACTCGCCCAAGAAGAACTTGAGTCGAGTGACCACGTTCTGCGCGACTTCAGCCGCGGCGTAGCCGGTCAGCAGTTTGACCTGACCCATAGCCAGGTCGCCGTCTTCGTCGAGCCTTCGAACGGTCATGGATTCACCACCCCTGTTACGCCATTACCTGCCTGCACACCGATGTGACCGTGCTCGAACCCGATGCTGATGCCCTGGTTCGTGATAGTGGTTTCGGTGGTCACGGCCTGCTCGAAGTTGACCGGCTTCTCGAAGTTGGATGTGCATTTCACGTTGAGCGAGATGCCATCCAGTTCAAGCGTCTTATCGTCATGGATCCAGAAGTACGCACTGCCGTCGTTGCTGCGCAGGCGAATACCGTCATTGGCGAAGTCCGTGATAGCGCCCGGCAGCGAGCGGATGCCTGGGATGAAGTAGGCGTCGTTCATCGAGAATCGGCGAGGCTCGGATTTGACCGCCACGCCGCCCTGGTCAACCCATGAGTCGATGCACTCCTGCGAGAAGAACAGGGCGCCTTCGGTGCCGTTGCCCACCCGACATTCCAGCGTTCCGCCAGCGGCGCCCCAGAACTGGACCGGGACGCATATGATCGGCCGGCGCGCGTGCTGGTTGCCCAGCCTGTCCTCGAGCATCAGGCCGATCTGGACCTCGGCCATCTGGTTTACTGGGTTGAAGGTCAGCACGTGCCCTGGGACGCTGGTGCGCATGTTGTCTTTCAGGTATTCGCCGAACGAGTCGCGCAGCATCTGGCTGAACCTGGACTGCGTGCGGGATGGGAGCGGATCGTTCATTGATTCGCTCATCGAGTAGCCCTCGCAGATATGCCGGCCTGCGCCGCAGCGCCGAGGCGCAAGCAGCTGAGTTGGTTCTCCCACAGATCGCCATGGGAGTCGCCAGCAAACACCAGCGAATAAATCTTGTAGTAACCCTCACCAATGGTGCGGGGGATGTCGTAGTAGAAAGCACCTGAGAACTCGAACCGCGGCGCCATAGACTCCAGCTTTATGGTGTCGCCGAGCCGTAGCTTCGGATTGAGGGAGCAACGAATACCCACCTCCGTATCACTCACAATGGGAGAGCCGATCATTCCTGTATCGGAGCTGATGACATAGACCTGGTCGCGCATGGCGAAGTCGCGCTTGATGATCTTCATCGCGCCGTTCTCTACCATCCAGTCGAAGGTGTATGCCTCAGCCAGTTCGTTCATGCAGGCGATTGGATTCCCCTGCAGCACGGTGCCGCGCGAGCGCCTCTTCAGGTTGGCGAAGTCACCGTAGAACTGGACTTCAGCGCCGAATGGACGGGCGCATTCCTCAATGATCTGGACCGGATCTGTCTCGGGCGCCAGGGTGACGTTGATCAGGTTTTGATCACGTTCCTTGGCGGTCGACCTGCAGAAGAATCGAACACCCCGGGTTGAGCCGCCTTCCTCCAGCACGCGCTGGGCGTTTGTGATCTGGCCGCTGAATATGGCGCCGAATTGGCTTTCGTATCCCGCCTCGAGCGAAATGAACTCGTACTTCTTGGCGATACCGTCGCCCAGCATTTGCCGGGTGGAGTAGCGGTTGACGTTGTAGATAGTGATCTCGGCGATACTGAAGGCGCCGCCGGCGAAATGCGTCACTTGGAAGGCGATACGGAGACCGTCACGGTCACCCTCAGTAGTATCGAAGGGGTTCATCTCGTAGGTGAGAGTTCCGGTATCCCGGCCCACCTTCAGGCGATATCGGCGCAGGAATATTTCGTCACTCATCGGCCCATACCAGCATGTTGTTGATCCCCAGATTGGCCGGGGTGGCCATGTCGCCTTCCAGCATCAGCGATCCATAGTTCGCGCCCGGCGGTGGATACAGGCCGGCGAGCAGATCTGCGCCGGGCAGTAGGTAGCGGCCGGCTGTCAGGGTCGCGCCCTGGGCGGTGAAAATGTTCACGCGGAACACCTCGGCACGAGCCATCCACTGAAGCTCGATCGTCAGCGTGCTGCTGCCAAGCCTGGCTGTGAATTTCTGAGCCGGCAGAGCCTGCAGCTCAACCTTGAATCGGCTCATTGGATAACCTCGACGGAAGCGGAACCGTTGTCGACCATAGGGGCGCCCTGGGTGGCCACCGTATCGTTCTGGAGAAGCTGGTCGGCAGAGGTAACGCCGCGCCCGACCTTTGAAGTGCGCGTCCTGAGCTGCTGGAGTTCGGCAATGAAGACCAGGCCGTCTTCGTTCTCGGGCCGAGTCCGCTCATCAAGCCGAATGAGCATCATGTCGCGCATGATCTCCTTGCCGGTGTCGAGGTCGAACTTGGCGCGCGCCTCCAGGATTGCGGTAAGCGACGCCCAGGCGGTGGCCGCCCGAGTGTCCTCTGATCCTGATAGCAGGTATGCCGACACTGCCGAGATGGCAGCCCCTGCGACACCCCCGACGGCGGTGGCAACGGCGCCGGCACCCATCATCCCGATATCGCTCAAGCCCAGCCCCAGCGGGGTATTGGAAACGGCACCGGTGAGCAGGTACCGGTTCGGCATCAGGATCGCGTGGTCATTGGCATTCGCGCCAAACTCGACCGGGTACTGCGTGAGCACCACGGCCTTGCTGGCAATGCCTTCGAGCTTGGCGTCGAACTCCAGCGGCCCGATCTTGGGCAGGGTCTTGGTGAAGATGCTCATCAAGCTCATTGCTCTGGACTCCTGAAGTCTTGCGCGGTCTGCTCGGCGAGTTGGCCCATCTGTTCATTGAGCAGCTGACGAACCTTCTCGGTGTCCGCGCCATGGATGTGGTATTGCCGGTTGTCGTTCATCGCCGCGGGTGGGGCTTTCGAGGCCTGCTCCGGGGATGCCGCGCGCACTTGCTCTGGAGAGTGCTGAACAACCGTATTCACCGAATAGTCTTGCTGGGGCTTGCGGTGGGATTCGATCCAGGACTCGACGCCATCAAGCAATCCGGTTTCCGGCTTGTCCGGCCTTTCGACCCCACGAATGAGCTGTGCGACTTGCTCGGCAGTCAGCTCTGGCGCGCGCGATACCGCTTCGCTTGCGCGGGACCCGGCGTAGGACTCGGCTATTTCGCCACGCCTAGCAGCCTCACCATCTCTATCCTTCGGCCGCTCGTACTGGGTGGAGACAACACTTGCAGCCTCGTAGGGCGTCGCGGCCATGCGGAGCTTGTTACCGGCAGTCCGCTCGTTGCCCCTGGTGAGTTCGTGGTTGACGAATTCGAGCTGTTCGGCGCCGGTCGATTGCCGGATGTCCTTGCCGGCGAATTTCGCGAAGCTGGCCTGGCGATCCTTGTGCCATTGCGCGAGCCCGTACGCCGCACCGTTGTCGCCCTCGGCGTCTGCCTTGAAAGCGCTCTCTTGCTGGAGATTGGCCGCGATGCCCATCGCTTGCTCTTCGGTCCAGCCCTTGGCCTTGAAGAAGTCGACCGTCGCCCCGGCAGCCAACGTGCCACCCTTCTTCAGCTTGTTGTTCAGGAGCTCTGTGTCTTCGTTCTCGTTGAGCTTGCTCGAGTACAGCGTTGCGGCGACACCGCCGGCACCGACAGCCAGCATTGAGGCGCCGGCCGTTGCACCAGCAGCAGCGCTACCGGCACCGGCAGCACCAGCGGTGGCAGCAGTGCGGGCCGCAGCTGCTGCTCCGCCCAAGCCGACCAGGTTCCTCAACGTAGCGAGCCCCTTCAAGGCAGCAGAGCCACCCATCAGCGTCATGGCGACCGCCACCAGCTGAATGTTGTCGGCCAGGCCGCCGAAGAACTCCTTGAGGCCTGAATCTACGAGGTCCTTGTTGTTGCGATAGAACGACACGAAGTCTTCGGCCATCTCCGCAAAGGCGGGAGCAAGCTCGCCGGCAATGGTGTTGCCAATGTCGGTGAACGCGATGTCCAGTTCGCTGGATGCCTTCGTGAGCCGGGCGGAGTCTTCGATCTGTTGCTCAGTCATCAAGCCAAGCTTGCCGCGCACGTCGAGTTGCTTCTCGACCTCCGCACGGCCACGCATCAGTAGACGGACCGTTGAGTCGTCCAGGCCAAGCGCATTACCAGCGAGACGCTGGTTCAGCGCCGACATGTGCTCAAACTCACCAGCGATATTGGCCAGGGCCTCGGCGGTGTCCTGCGCGCCGATGATTGCGTCAGGGTTGAGGCCGAGCTTTGCGACATCACCGAACCATCCGGTGTCACCGGTGATGGGCGATGCCATCAGGTCCTGGATCTTCTTCATGTCCGCAAAAGCGTCGGCAGCGCTGCCGCCCTGAGCGGCAATGGCCTGGCCCAGCATCTGAACGTTCTGAGCGCCGAGACCGGTGAGCTTGTTGAAGTTGTTCAGCTCGGTGCCAGCCTGCTTGAAATCGCCGACCACCTTGTCGATGGCGAGCTTCCCCGCGAGTACAGCGCCGAGCTGAAGAGCCGAACGGGTCAGGCCGCCGAATGCGTTATCGGCGGTCTGGAAGGACTTCTCGTCGACCTTCATGCCGAGCGATATTAAAAACTGCTCCAAGACCTTCACAGAGTCACCTTGTAGTCATGATTGAAGGCCCCAAGTGCGACCGTGCCTGGGCTAAAATGGATCTTTCCGAAAATGGCAGGGCGCACCCATGAGAACCAACTACCCAGCGGTATCAGCTCTATGCGCGCTCGTTCTGTTCGCGCCGATGGTCAGCGCCGACAGCAAGCTGCAGCGCGCCCAGCCCCTGATAAATCTTGCCGAGGAGTTGAATGGCAAGTGCAGAGGCGGCTCGGGGGATCAGGCGTTGACGCATGAGTACTGCAGCGAACGCGACAGCATCATTGACGAACTGAAGCAGGCGGGCTGGTGCCCACAAAAGACCAACCCGCGCGACGGCGCATCTGCGTGGGGGAAATGCCCGGCACCGGCTGGCTCAGCTGTCTCGACTGAGATCTGAGAGGTGGCGCGCGTAGAGCATTTCATCCATGGCCAGATTGGCCCGCTTCACCCACCCGAGCGAGTAGGTTCCGTCCTGCAGATCCTTGTACTGACACAGCGGCGGGCATAGGCCCGGAATGCCTATGCAGGGTCGCCAGAGTTCCCAGTCGATGGCTGGGTTGACTCGCTCTCCTGGCCCGGAACCACCGACTCGGTTGAATCGGTAGATTTCTGGAAGAGGGTCAGGAGTCCGGTAAAATCCTCGAATGTGGTGCCCAAGGCGAGAACCACCACGGTGAAGTACGTCTTCAGCCGACCCGAGAAGTCATTCAGCGTCACCGGCGTCGTGCTGCCTTCGACGAAGAGCTTGCCCAGCAGCGAGTCGCAGATGAGGTTGAAGTCGTCTTCGGGAATCCGCGCCAGCATGGTGCCGACGATGCCGCCAGCGACCGCGATCGACGAGCTGGCGCCGACCTCGGCGAGCGCCAAACCGCGAATCATGGGCTCGACGCCGTACTTGCCGAGCCGGAACAGGATGGCGCGCTGCTTCTCGGCGCTCGGCATGGCGAAGCGGTAGGTCACACCCTCGTGCTCGATAGTGCGAACCATCAACTCGGCCTGGTTCATACGATCACGCCCTTGTTGAATTCCATGATGAAGGTGGCGTCGTTCATGCCTGGGCCGCCGCGAGCCATCGATTTACCGCGAGTCACAACACCCTCGGAGAAGACTGCGCCTTCCAGCCCGGCGATGGATGCGTACGAGCCGGACACCTCCGACCTTGCTGCTACCTGCGCCTGAAGCGCCAGCGCTTGCGGGCTGCCGGGCATCAGGTTCAGGGTAAGGCGAAGGCCGGGATTCTTGCGGTGGAAGCGAACAGCGTTCCCGCCAAGGCCGCGACTGAGATTCGCTTGGTCGTCGATAGGCTCAACGATGAACGGGGGATCAGTGCGGCCCCAGTCGTCAATCACCCCGACGCCGGTGATCACGACGATCGTGTTTTCTACAGACAGGTCATTCAGTGCCATGGTCTAGCGCTCCTTAATCAACGTTGACGGTGACGTCGACCGCATGAATAGCGCCAGCTCGAAAGATGCGCATGGTGATAGGGGCCGCGCCGCGCGCGGAGCGCTCAGCGTCGGAGATGTTGAGGATGTCGCTGGCGACGGTGAGCACTTCGTAGCCACGACTCAGAACTTCCTCGCCGGTGGCCTCGCTGGTGTAGTTGCGAGCGCCGAGGTAGCCGTTGTCGATGAACTTCTCACCGATCTGCGCGGCGGCGTCGATCAGGATCTGCTGGCCCTCGGGCGTCTGCTTGATCTTGGTCGGCACCTTCGCCAGGGCGTTGTACAGGCCCACGGTCAGGAAGTTGACGAACGCATCCAGGTTGAACACGTCGTCGATGAACTCACCGTAGGTGGAGGTCGTCTTCGAGTTGATCACTCGGCCGCTGTCCTGCTCGCCACCGGTTTCGACAACGGTGTAGAACACAGCGCCTTTCTGCTTCATGGCGCTGTAGGCGGTCAGCGCCAGGTTCTCGGCGGTGATGCCGGGCAGCTTCTTGAACTCACCCGTGATGGTGGTGTTCGCGGCGTTGAAGTTGACGCGACTGAACACTGCCGCCAGCTCGAAGCCCGCGTAAGGCGCGGTGGCGTGGCTCAGCAGGAACATGCGGCGCGATCCCTTGGCCCTGGCCTGGCTGACGACGTCAGTTGTCAGGGATGGGTCGCGCACTGCGGCGTCATTGGTGGTGAACGACCAGAACTTCCCGGCAGCATCACCGGCAACCTGCAGCGCGAGCACATCAGCAATGTTGGCCCGGATGTTGGTTTCGAACTCGTACCAGTAGAACCAGATGCCCTTGTTGATCGCGTCATTCAGCGACTCGACAGGGGTGTCTTCCTCGATGCGCAGATAGACGCGCAGGGTCTTGGGCTTGGGCAGCGCCGAGAACCAGGCCAGCGCGGCTCGGTATGGATCAGACGCGATATCGAAGTCGACCGCGACAGCAGAGGCCGAGCCGTAGTCGCGATAGGTGCCAGCGGTGAAGGTGGCGTCGCTGGACGAGTCGAAGTCAGCGAAGAACATGCCCGCGCCGAAGTTGGCAGTGCCGAGTCCGGCCGAACTGATCAGCGCGTTGATGTTGATGATGCTTTCAGCCGGATAAGCCATTTACTTCCCCTTGCGCTATCGCGCCAGATTGTTCGGTTTGCACTTCGAAGCCGACGCGATAGATCCGCTGCACGCGGTCTTCTGCGATGGATTCGCCGTAGAGGTAGAGGGTGAGCTGGGCTCGTTCTTCCATGCCGCCTTGGTACAGGCCGGTGAGGTTGTTGATGCCGGATACACGGGACCATCCGAGCTTTGCCGAGCGGAGCAGAGACTTGACCGGCTCTCGCTTGTTGGCCTCGCATAGCGCCGCTGCGTTCGCCACGGCGCCGTCCCGGTAAAAGTTTACGCTGAAGCCCAGGGTGAACTGGGTCGCCACCCTGACGATGATGTCCTCGTACTGGGGATCGTCGAGGGCCGGCACATCACGCTGTGTGGCGTGGGCCTGGCCGAACTGCTCAGGGTTCTGCAGGCGGACAGCGCAGTAGGAGCCAGCCGGCGCTGGCCCGCCCGGATCACCGACGATGACGTGATCGGCTGGCAGTCCGGTGGCCGCGACGACGATGCGGCACACCGTCTTGCACAGCGCCTTGGTATCAAGCATTGGTCTGCCCCTGCAGCTTGGCGATCTCGCTCGGGTCGAGCTTGGCGATCACCGCGCGGCAGAAGTTGTGCCAGGGGCGGTAATCAGTGGCGATGGACTTCCACCATGTGGCCGGCTTGTCTGGCGTCTCCGCGAAGACGAGGATGTCGGCCAGTTTGCCCTCGGTGGATACCTCGATGCCCTTGCCGTCGTTGCGGTGGATGACGCGGACGTCGTTGATTCGCTCGGCGCCGATCTGGAAGAACTCGATTTCCTTGTCGCTCACCGGCTGGACGTTGGCATCGAATGTGTCGAAGTAGACCAGGGTCAGCTTCTGCTCGAAGTCCACAACGCGGCTGTCGTAGCGATTGAGCTGGACGCCCTTGTGGGTGATGAATGGGCCGCTGACGTGGCCGCGCATGTTCAGGCCCATCACAGACCCTCTTCGATAGCTTCTCTGCCGTCGTCGACGACATAGCGGATGGACTGGCGGAAAGCGCCGGTATCGATCAATGGATTGTCCGAACCCTTCGCCGCGATCGTTGATGCAGCATTCGGGGGGGTTCGCAGGTCAGTGATTTCTTGCTTTACGTGACCCTCAGCCAGGGTGCCCATCTGCTCGAGCAGCATGCGCATTTCCATTTGGCCGCTGAGGACCTTGGGGATCATCACTTCAGCCAGACGCTGGTACTGCGGGGCGCCTTTCTCGACAGCAGGCTGAAGCACAGGCCGCGGCGGTATAAGGCCGTCCGCAGATCCGAAGTTGTTCACGGCTGCGACCGTGGCAAGCGTTAAACCGTCTTCATAAGTGCCTGCGCCCTTGGGAACGCCGACCAGCACCTTAGTAGGCCCAGTCATGCGCTTGGCAAGATCCTTGAGCGCCTGCTCGACCTGCTGGGTATTGATGAGGCTGACAGTCGGCCGGATCATACGCAGATGGCTCCCATCCCAGCCCGCGAGCGCAGGTGTAGGTATTCGACGCCGTAAGGGGTCAGCGCCAGAGCCGCCTCCCACGTCGTGAGCGATGCGTTTGCGGCCGGGATGGCGTAGGACACGGATTCGTCTCGTACGCTCTTGCTGGCCTGGGCGTATGGCGTCGATGCGCTGCCGTCTGCCGAAGTGGCAGCGGTCTGCATCTTTAGCCAGGTGAGGTAATGCGCCGCGAGGGCGAACCAGCCGCGCTGCAGGAACGAATAGGGTTTGTAGTCGCCCCATCCGGCACAGCCACAGCCGCCGAATTCGCCTCGCGAGATGTACAGCGCACGGGTGATCTGGGCATCAGACCAGACGGCGCTGTCAGTAAATTCAGGGTAGAACGCTCGGAAGTCGGCAATGATCTCGGGCGTTACTTCGATGGTCAGCTCGGCCATGTGCAAACTCCAGAAAGTGAAAGCCCCGCACTGGGCGGGGCTATTCGGGTGCTACGGGTTCAGGCGTCGGCTCGATCCTGAGCCAGCCCGCCTTGAAGAACATGGAGCTTTTCAGCCGCTCCGCATCGGCATCGTCGAAGTGCTCGATGGCCTCGCCAGGCGCCAAGGACAAATCAGCGATATCGATCCGGTGCGAACTGGTGTTGGTGATGGAGACCATACGATTCTCCGCAGGTGCCGCTTACTTCTTGGCCAGGGCGGCCTTCAGGTCCGCTTCCAGCTTCTGCGACCGCACTTGCTCCTCGATCAGGCTCTTGCGAACCTTCTCCAGCTCGGCGGGCATGTCCTTGGCGTCCGCTTCCAACTTCTGCGATTTTGCCTGCTCGTTGAACAGGTCCTCACGCAGCTTGTCGTTCTCGGCGCGCAGCTCGTCGATCTGGCGGGAGCCGTCATCGCTCAGCTTCGGTTCGCCCGAGACGAGCACGCCGTGCTCCTCCCAGAACGAGCCCTTGGCCAGTTCGTATTGCTCTGCGGTGGTTTGCTCGCCGGCGCCAACACTGGTGCCATTGGAAAGCACCACAGGGCTGGCGGTGACGTTGGTGTAAACCTTCTTCGAAGTCATGGGACCCCCTTAGATGCCGTCGACGTAGGCGTGGGACAGCGGAACCCGCAGCTCGGTACCGGCAGTGCGCACGACACCGGCAGCTTCGAAGCGCAGGCCGCCGTGAGACGGGATCGGCGCGTTCAAGGTGAACGGCATGGGCAGGTGGAACTTGGCGAACTGAGGATTCTTGGTGTACGCCATCATCCGGTCAGTGCCGCCCACGCCAGCGCCGGCGAGCTGCAGAATCGGCTCGAACGTCACGTTCAGCACACGCTCCAGGTAGCTGATCAACGTTTCCGCAGTGTTCGGGATGCGGAAGGTGGTCAGCAGGCCGTACTGCTTGAGCGGCAGCAGGATGTGCGTCGGACGGAAGATGCTGTTGGTCTGCGTCGCGTATACCTGAAGGATCAGGTTGTTCAGCAGGCTCAGCAGCTCTTGGGCCGCGGCGTCAGGCGTTTGGGCCAGGATCTGGGCGATGGTCTTGTTCGCACCACCCAGCAGGGTGCCGGTTGCCAGGATCGGCACGCCGGGATACTTGACCAGGCCACCGGTGGCCAGCGAAGGCCAGCGCGCATCACCAACGAAGGCAACGCGGTCCAGCCACTGCTCGGTCAGGGTGCGGGTTGCGATTGGCTTCTCGGCCAGGTAGTTGATCGCACCGCCGAAGCCTTGGGCGCTGGCCATCTGCATGGCCTTGCCAACTTCGATCTGAGTGTAGGTGTAGCCCAGGCCGGCCTGGACAACATCCACACCGCCGACCTTGGCCGCGATTTCAGCCAGGGGGAAGTCGTGGGAAACGTCACCGATCGGAGCAGGCTCACCCTTGTAGTCGAGGACCTTGAAGGCGATGGACTCGACGTAGTCCGGGGCGGAGGTGTCCACGCTCAGGATCGTGGGGTACTTGATGTCGGCGTACGGCTGGCGCAGCACTTCCTGTTCAACGTAGGTCAGCTGACCAATCAGGAAGCCCAGTTGCGCCTGGGGGGAAGCGTCGAAAGTCTTCATTCGTTCGATCCTTAAGCGGCGAGAGTGGTGTTGGCGATGGCTTTCACTTGCACCAGGGCCAGCTCGCCGGCGGCGGCAGCGGTCAGGAACGAGCACCCCACCAGTTCATGGTTGCCAGCGGTCGCGGCGTTGGTCAGCTCACCGGTGGTGGGCAGCGCGTAGACCTTGCCGCCGACTACCGCGCCGCCCAGGGTCTTGACCCAGACACGACCGTGGCTGACCAGGCTGACTTCCTCGTTGACGCGGTAGGCGCCGACGGTGTTGCCGTTGTCGACGGCCTGACCGGTCATGTAGGTGCCGCTCACGCCCACCGGCTTGCGGACGGAGATGCCCAGGAAAAAGCCAGCAGCCGCAACGGGCAGCTTGCCGCGCTTGGCAGCGGAGCCCACCACGACCGCGCGAGCGAACGGGATGGCGACTTCAGCTACGACGCTGGTGACGTCTGCCATCGCCAGGTCATTGATTTGACCCTCGAAGGCCTTGCCGGCGTATTGGCCGAACGTATCGAATGCGGTCGCCATTACTTTTCACCTCGCAGGAACTTGTCGTAGACAGTGGAACCGTCGGTGGTCAGCTTCGGCGCGTTGAAGGCGTCCTTGGCGAACTGGCGCAGACTGTCGTTGGTTTTGGTGCCGTCTTCGTCTTCGTCGTCATCCTTCTCGGCCGCTTCGTCAACGGCAGCATCGAAGGCGGCGACCACGTAGGCCTCGGACTTGGTTGCCCAGTCGCGTGTCGGCTTGAGCTGCGCCATGGCGGCGCGCTTGATCTCGATCGGAGAGACGAGGCCCTTGGCGTCGAAGGACTTCACGACCCTGGCGGCCAGGGCTATGGTGTCGAGGGTGGCTTTGACGCGCAGGCCGATCGATGCGTCGGAGGTGGCCTTTTTGGCCTCTTCCAGCTCTTCCTCGGCCGAGTCCTTAGTGGCTTCGGCCTTGTCGGCGCGTTCGGATTGCTCGTCGGCGAAGCGTTGCAGGGCAGACACGGCGTCTTCGACTACCTGTGCGGCCTCTTCGTCCAGAATGATGGAGCGGCTTTTCTTGGAGTCTAGGAAGACTTTCCGGGTCGCCATATTGGGGATACCTTTCGGTTTGTGGTCAAAAATGCGGGCGACCTTTCCGGCCCGCGCTGCTTCTACAACCGCGTTGTGGTTGATCTGTATGTCCCGCTGCACGTACTCGTAGGCGGTACCGGACACCGGGTCGATGCCGGGGGCTTCCACGTACTCGGCCAGGTAGCCAGGGGACAGCTCGGCCTTGCCCGACTGGATGTCGTCGATGGCAGACTGGTCTTTGATGATCATGTCGACGACCAGGTTGTCGCCGTCGCGCTCAACGCCGCGCACGTGGCCGACCGACACATCCTTGAAGGTTTTCGAGTCGACGAGGTCGGCGGGATGGTCGTTGGTGACGTCCTTGTGCAGGTAGGTCGCCATCGACTCAGGCGAGAACACCTCTTCGGGAGATCGGTAGACGTTGACGATGCGCTCAGGCCCGTCCAGGTCGAGCTCGCTGGAGAGGTACTGATAGACCCCGGTGCGTGCTGCAATCCCTTTCACGCAGAGGAAACCTTCAGGCGTGAGGAAGCGAGACGTAGGCGCGAACGTCTCGTCGAATGTCATTCGTTTCATGTGTTACCCGTTCTTGTCGGGGAAGTAATTCACGCCGGGGATCATGGCGATGGCGACACAGCGGCATAGCGGGTGGTGCTTGCCTGGGTGCAGGCCTGTCTTGCCACCCCATGAGGCGCCATCGGCGATGGGGTACACGCCGGGGCCGTGACCGATTTCCTGCCGGGCGATGCCGTAGCAGCTGATCTTCGCGTTCGGGTACTTGCCGGCCGGGTTGCCCGATACACGCTGATCATCAGCATCGACCGACTTGTAGAAGGTGATGCCGGCGGCCACTTGGCGCTGTCGGGTCAGGTCCGAATTGAGCTGTGATATCTGGTCACGTGCGATGAGCTTGGCTCGCCGGGCAGTGACACCGGTTTCCTGCTGGATCTGCTTGGCAATGACCGCGGGGGCCAGGCCTTCCTTCATCCCGCCCAGCACCAGCGACTCGACCTTGCGGAAGTAGTCGGCCGGGATGGACTTGATCAGGTTGACGTTCTCAGCCGTCGAGGCCTCAAGGTAGTTCTGCATCCCCTGCGGTCTGGCAATCATCTGGAAGTCGACGCCAACGGCCTTGTTGACCGAGTCACGGAAGGCCTCTGCATTGTCGGCTTCGGCCCGGCTGACCGTACTGGCCGCCACCCGCTGTATCTGTGCCTCGAACAGGGGCGAGATGAATCGCTGAGACACGCTGCGAATGGCCTTAAGAATCTCGTCAGTCCAGCTGCCGTCCAGGGTGATGCGGCTATCGGCGATGTAGTCGGGCCTCAAGCGTTTCAGTTCTGGCTCGACCGCGGCAACCAGCTCGGAGGCCATCAGCCGCACCAACCCGCGCAGTTGGCCGCGGTAGTACTGCTCTGCCTCTTTGCTGGGGTAGATCGGCTTAGGCGCTTGGGGCTTCTTTTTCCGCTTTTCCCGTGCCGCCTTGTTCATCGCCATCAGACTTGCCAAGGGAGAAACCCGGGAGGCCTTCACCGTCGTCGAAATTGCCATCGGCTTGATCCTTCTCCAGCTTCTCTTGCGCGGCGATCTGCTCGTCGGTGATGGCGTAGGTGCCTTTCGCCTGGGCCTTGCGCATGGCATGGCTTGGGCGGATCACGCCGTTCTCCAGGTAGAGCGAGTCGGCCTGAGCCTCAGCGAGGTCTTCCTGCGCCTGCTCGACACCGGAGGTCTGCGCCAGAGGATTCCACTCGAACTCGATTTCGTCGGGATAGGCACCCAGCGCCGAGCGGATCAGCACTTGGTCAAGTGCTTCGAGGTCCAGTCGCATCTGGCCGTCCTGCTTGCCCTTGATGGTGCCGTGGTAGGTCTTCAGGTCACCGTCACCCGTAGCGCCAAGCCCGGAGGCTGATTGGCCCCATAGCTCAGTCACTGGCATCTCGGCAGCGCCTGCCGTCCACACCATGAACTGCTCCATGATCGAACTCAGGCCAGAGAACGAGATGCTGTTGCGCTCGAACTCTTCGTTGTCAGCATCCAGCAGGCCGAGGTTCACGATCGACTTCATCATGCCGAACATCCGGTAGCGCTCGGTGATCTGGTCGCACTGGGGGCCGGCCAAAGCTGCCTTCAAACCCTTCGCCTTGATCGTGTCGACGTTGGCTTCCAGTACCAGAGAGGCAATACCGCCCTTGGTCGCCACCACATCGCGCAGGTCAGCCATGCAGCGACGCAGGCGGCTGTCACCCCAGCCTTGCTCGAACATGCGCATACGACGTGGCAGGCGCGCCCCAGTGCGGCGGATGATGTGGCTGTGATGGATGCGCTGCGTCCCATTCACCATCATGTAGAACTCGGGGAGCATCCAGTTGCTGGCCAGCGGGTCGGAGTAGTTGAAGTCCATGGGCTGGATGTCCCAGCGGTCGAACACCACCAGGTTCCTCAGCCCACCCTTCTTGATCTTGTCCAGGTCGAGCGGCTTGCCCAGATCCTGACCTGTCACCATCAGCAGTGCCGCGCCGCCGTACAGGTCAGCCCAGCAGCAGGTGTCGAGGTAGGCTTGCTGCACACCCAGGCGCCGCTCTTCGGTAGCGATCTGCTTGGCCTGCTTGCCGTTGAATGCGCGCCACTCGCGCAGGGCATCTTCGTTCGGCTTGTCGACGATGCGCCGAGCCAGCCAGTTGGACTGATACGCCGCTTCCAGCTCCACCTGATTGACGAACTCGAAGCCGAATTGGCTGTGCGTGCGCTTGTCACGGTTGGTGCCAATGTTGGCGACCATGTTCGAAAGGCTGTCGGCAGTTACGACCTTACCGTCCTGAATCTTGATTCGCGGTTTTGATGTGGTCATAAAATGATCTATCCCGCGCCACGAAATGGCGGTGGTGAATTTGTGGCGCGAGTTATTTGGTCTGGCTGCGGAGGATCTGCGCGTCCACCTGGTCTGCACACGTGTCGAGCAGGTTGATGGCTCGATCCTTCAATGCCCAGAGGTCGCCATTCAGCGCCAGGTCATCGTCGGTAGCGCTCACCCGCTCACACGGCACCATCTCGGGCGCCTCAATTCTTACCGCCGTTGTCTTTACCGCTACCGGTTGCGGGCTTCCCGCGCAGGCCGTCAGGCAGAGGCTGAGCAGCCCAATCACGAACAGGCTTGCTGGTGCGCTTGAGTTGTTCAAAGTCTTTCCTCGCCTGCTGGGCTTTTTGCTCGCTGGCCTTCAACCGTTTGGTGAGGTCAGACAGGTAGTCGGCGTTGCGCTTGGCCTCGCCCTGGAGAGTGGTGATGGTCTTCTGGCTTTCGAGGTTGGCGGCAATGGCGTCGTTCTTGCCCTTGGTCTCTACGCTGACCATGCCCTGCAGCGCTACGACCCGGTATTGCTGGATGCCTATCAGCAGTACCCCCACGAGCGTGATGATCACCGCTGCGGCTAGAGCCTTGAGTACGGTCATATCGAATCCACCTTGCGGCCCAGGAAGCGGGTCACCAGTTCACGTATGGCTGTCACCCCGAGGAACCCGATCGCACCGCCGGCACCGACGGACAGGCTCGAAGGCCACTCCATCCACTCGATCACGCTACTGGCGGACAAACTCAGGGCGCCGCAGATCAGGGCCTCAAGGATGACTCGCCCCTTGTTGGCTTCTTTGCCCTCGTAGAGCACACGCAGTAGTGAGATGGTTGTGGCCATGATTGCGCCCTGCCAGAGCGGTGTCGAAAGGACTAACCAGACCTGAGCCCAGAAGTCAGGGTTTTTCTCGGGCATGGTGGTAGTCCGACGTTCCTCCCTCTTGGGGAGAGTTGAATAAAAGGGCCGGATGGGTTCGGCCAAGGGGAGCACACAGGTACGAATGAGGCCCTCGCTGAACATGACGATCAGAGGTTCCGAGGGGTTGGGCAAACCGCAGGCACAAAAAAACCCGCAAGGGCGGGTCTTAGGCTTAGTAAATTTTGCGTCTATGTGGCCTTTCCCTTTAAGCCTGCCGCCCATAAGAGCTCAGGCGTGGACTTCCAGGCTAACCATATGGAAAAAGCTGACAGAACCGTGAAAAGTATTTTCACTACAAGAGAGTCAACTACTAATATCAGCCAGACTTCTACACAAACTCCGCCCCAGGCGATGAAAAGAGTGAAGAGTGCGACAATTGACAAAAGCGCTCGTCCGACGGGACCGATCAAAATCAATGACTCCAAAGCCAAAAAAACCCGGCTTATGACCGGGCTTATTATGGTCAATCCCCTACACACGAAGGAATGACAGGATGGGTAGATAATGGCTCATTGGATCAGTATCCGTCAAGCGACATCTGCAACCAATAGCTCTTCATCTTCCAGGATGTGCTGAGCCTCGGTCAGGGCCAAGTCAACCATCGCCTCCAGCCCCTTGCGAATGTCCCGGCGCCACCGCTCCTGCGTCTTGATTGGATGGGGCTCATCGCTCCAGTTGTCCATCTCGTACCAGGCAGCCGGCAATACGTTCGTGCTGCGCTTACCCTCCACCCCGGCGAGCCGCGGCATAGCCCAGGTGACGATCGCGCAATGACGGAACCGTTCGGGGGCCGGTGATCGGTAACCCTTCGTGATTTCGCTGATCGCTGCATGCTTGCGCTCGGCGTGGGTCGAGTACTTGGCCACCAGCGCACGCCAGTGGTTGGCGCTCAGGTTCTTGTGCAGTCGGCTGAATACCATGCAGTCGACGAGGAAGGCAGCCTCCTTGCCCACGATCTCGCCCTTCTGCTTCGCGCACTGCACCTTGGGTTCAAAATCGCACCCGCCGGCGCTGTTGATCGTTTCGACCGCCAGGGCGCGGACTACTGCTGCCACTACGTTTCGATAGGTCATGCTGACTCCCTCCCCTTCAATTCTCGAATCAGCGCCCGGTAGTGCGCCTTGATCTCTTTCAACTGTTCGATGGTGTAGCGCTGGGGCTCATGAGGCCCTTCGATCCAATCCACCTTCACAGCGCCTATGCGGTGCACCAGGTTGATCCGGTAGTTCACGATGTCGCCCGACTTGTGCTGATTGCAGGGCACGCATTGCTTATGGCAGTTCAGCGGCTCGAAGCGCAGCGCGGGGTTGCTACCGACGGTACGATAGTGGCCAGCGTCATACTTGCCCTGGTGGTGGCGGCCGCAGCTGATGCATGGTAGGTCGGCATCGCGCAGTCGCACCCACTCGTTGAACACCGCCTGCGCTTCCTTGGTGTGGTCCGCCCTGCTCTTCAGCTTCTCCTTGCGGACCTTGATCTCCCGGCGTTCGCGCTGCTCGAACGACTTCCGCTCGGATGCCTGCTTGGCACGAACGATCACCACGGCGCAGTCAGGGCTGCACCAGGTCTGAAAGCTCTTCGTGGGCACGAATGAGGCCCTGCAGGTGGCGACCTTGCACTTCTTCGGGCGTGGCTGCTTCTGGCTCAGCATTGCTCGGCCTCCTTGGTCTTCTGCTGCTCTGGTTCTGAATCCTTGCTTAAAGGCATCAGGTGTGACTGGAGAAACGCTGCTGTGGTATTGGTACGGAGCCCTAGGCCCTCGCCAGCCACGCGCGTGATGGTAATCTCGCCAAGAACGAGCCAGCACGGCTGTCGACCTGGGTTTTCGGTGTATGTATCCGCAAAGGGAAGATGGTCGATCAGCTCGCTATCATCAAAGCGGATCAGCTCCACTACTTTCCCTATGTTCTCGGGATGGTGAGCCTTGACGATTAGAGCCAGATCGCCCGGCTTGAATTGATGGCCCATCAGTACCGCCCTCCCCAATTGTCTTTGGCCGTCCACCGCACCCGGTGCTCGCCGCCGAACGCTTCCACCCAGTCCAGAAGCTCGGCGCATTGCTTCACGGTGAGTTTCGAAGTGCGCTCATAAATTACGTCGAACCCGTGTCCGTCGATGGCCGGGATCATCTGCGGCTTGTCGCCGGACTCGCGCAGCCAGGCTGCAGTCAGCAGGCGCTTCCAGATCAGCACGTCCCACTTCTTGCCGGCGTGTTCCACTTGGCTGGCGATATCGGTGAGGCGCGCGTGGAGCAGCTTGTTCTGCTCGCCGCTACGGTCCAGATCTTTGATGACGATCTTCTTGGGCTTGGTGAAGTCGGTACCGCGCAGGAAGCCCATCAGGCGGCTGGTGTCCTGGGCGTTACGCATGATGATCTCGGTCATGGCTTCACCTTCAGGCCGGCAGCTTCGATGGCGAATCGAACGCCGTTAGGCGTCAGCATTGCGCCGACATTGGTTTGCCATGGCTTAGGCAGATCAACCACCACCGCGGCCCGCGAAGCCATCCAGCAGTCCATGTAGTTCTGAGTCACCCGGCTCACGTACAGCCCGGATTCAGCACGAGCCAGGTGCATGGCCATGCCTTTGGTTGCAGCCCAGGCTTCAAACTCCTGACGTGTCTTGTCGTTGCTCATTACGAAGCCCTCCGCTTGCCAAATTTCGCCATCAGCAACGCGCGCGCCGAGGCGCCGTCTGCTGGTATGCCCTGCTGGATGATCCGCGCCTGCGCCTGCCGATCTGCTCGCTCGTTCGCCAGCTCCAGCTCGGTCTTCTGGCTGTCGTGCCCGATGCCGGTCAGGATGTTGCCGTCCAGTGGCTGCCCTTCCTGGGCGCGGCGCAGGATCACTTCGTAGTTGCGGTCGAAACGCTGACGCAGGCCTTTGTCGTCTTGCTTGGCGGCGCGCAGATCGAACACACCGGTGGCCTTGGCCGCCAGGTGGACGGCTTCATGGCTGTACGTGCCCATCAGCGCTTCGATCCATGCGTCCGCCACCGGTGGCATGCCGAAGTCTTCGGGGCTGGGCTGACACAGGGCGATGAACTCGCCGACGCTCGGAGCGAATGGCTTCTTGGCCTTGCGGCAGTTCTGGATACCGAACTCGATCTGCTCGAGCGAGCGGATACCCTCCGCGGCGAAACCCTTGATCCATTCCTCCTTGGCAGCATTCAGCGCTTCGGTGGATGGCCATGCCTGGCGCCAGGCCGGGAAGATCCCGCGCAGCTTGCGGAACAGCGCGTTGACCACCTCGGTGGTTTCCGGGGAGACGGGGATGGCCTGGGTAGGCTCGACCGCCGGCAGATTGGTGGCTGCTGCCATCAGCTGGTTCACGGACTTCATGTCTTCACCACAAGGCCATCGGCCCATGAGGTGTCGTCGAAGTCGGGCTCGTTGCTCTGGCGCGCCGGGAACGGCCGGACATTCGAGGCTACGGCACGGTTGCGGTCGTTCAGCACCCACTTGACCAGCATCTGTACCCATTCGGCCTGGGTGTTCACCTGCCCGCGCGGCTCATAGTGAGCGGTGAACGCACGGCGCGCGTCCTCGGTGAATAGGTTCAGAGCCACACCCGAGTGCACGGCGTAGGTCTTGAGCAGCTTTTGGTCAGGCGCCCAGTCGAGCGTCATTTCGCTGGGCATGCGAGGGTCGACAGATTCGCGCGCAGAGAGAGGGTTTTGATCTTCTCTTCTCTTCTCTTCTCTGGTCCGCAAACTGTCCGCATCGCTAGCGGACACATTGCGGACATTTCCCGACTTTCGGGCTGCACGTTTCCGCTCATTGTCGTTTGCACGGCGCTTGGCGCTGGCGCCGTTGTGCTCGTCAAAGCGGGGCATTACAAGGCTTCCAGCATCATTGATAGATGCCCACTGGACGTCGATCATGGCCTGCGTAAAGCCTTGCCAGCCGATGACAGCGTCCATCGCTTCAGCGGTGTATCCGACCAACACACCGTCATCACAATGGGTGTCGAAGATGCTCCAGGCGACATGCAGTCCACCAATGACCCGCAACCTGTCCGCTTTCAATGCGGACACAATGCGGAAAACTTTCGGATGCGTCTGAAGATCGATGCGCATTTTGATCCAGTCTCCGGCCATTACGGACGTCCTTTGCCGATCAGATCGGCAAGCTCGAGGAAGCGGTCGACGTACCAGTGAGGTTGCGTCTCGCGGGGTGATTGGGGGCTGGTGAGGTTCTTGCCGTAGCGCAGGCCCTTTTCAGTGATCGACCAGAAGTCGACCATCTCCTGACGGGAGTTCTTGCGCTGCATGTTCCTGAGGAAGCCAGCGGCGGCCAAGCCGCGATTGAAGGCGGCAGCCGTGGTGGGCAGCCCGTGATCCTTAATCAGCGCCGTGACCGCTCTGGTAGGCATGGAGCCGCCACCAGTGGCATCGGGAGCGGCGTCGATGGCGTAGCCCGGGAGGAAGGTGGACTCCAAGCCGTTATTGGCTGCGATCTTGGAGAGCATGAGCATCTGGCTTGATGGAGACGGTTTGAGCAGGCGCGTATAGCATTCGAAGATCGCTATCTCGCCGTTTACCTTGGCGCCGTTGATTTTCTTCAGTGGGGAGAAAACCTGGGCTTCCAGTTCCTTCCAGCGGCGAATCACGCGCATCCGCAACATTGCCGAATAACCGGTGAGCAGGCAGTCAGTGTGCTCACGGTCGAGCAGATACTCCGTCTGTTCGCGCCGACGGCTGTCCAGGTAGATGTGAGCAAAACTGCGCGCATCTGCTTTCAGGTCGGAGAGCATAGAAACGATGTCGCGCTTCACGTCGGGATGACGCTTACCGGTCAATTCGGCAATCTCACGCGACGACATAGTGCGCGCCACGTTTTCATCGCCATCATTTTGTGGCGCGGGACTGGAGAGGCCCTTGCCTGTTACGTTGGATTCGGTCATTATTCGCTCCAGAGATGCGTTACGAATTGCAGTTGAAGAAGCCCGGTTGCCGCCGGGCTTTTTTGTGCCTGCGATTTGGTAGTCCAGCTATTCAGGGCCTTCATCAGTCCCTCCCTCACCCTTATCAGGGCCTGTCGAGTCCCTTGCGGGCGCTCGCTTCGCTACTGGCAGGTTTCGGATCTTCCCTGCCCCCTTTGGCCTGGTCTTCTCGAAGAACCGTTCTGCGCCAAGCTTTGCGGCCAGATCGTCGGGGGTCATCCCCTCGGCTTTGGCCAGCCGTTCAAGCTTTTCGTAGAGACGGGCGTCGATCCCATGGCTGATGGTTGTTTCAGGCACGTGGCCTCCTTCAGGGACTTCAGCCCATTTGTTGGTTGGCGGTAACATCGCGCTCAACGATGCTTTCCAGCTTCTCCTCGACGCACATGCGGACGAACACGGCGAGCTGCAGCTTGTGCAGGCGCGCTACGGCCTTGAGGGCCTCGTAGGTTTCGTCGTCGTAGCGGGACTTGATCTCCCGGTCTTTCAGGTGGCGTGGCTCGTCGTACATGTGTTGCTCCTTGTGGCTGATGAATTGGTTTAAGCGGCGGATTTCTTGGGTGATGGCTTAGCGGACTTGCCCAGTTCACCGTGCATCTGGTCGATCGCAATGCCCGCGATGTAGCTGGGGTTGCTGATCTGGCCGTTGCGGATGCGGAAAATGGTCGAGATGTCGCATTTAGCTCGCTCCGCAATGGCCTTGTAGGTCAGCCCAGAGCCCAGCAATGCATCCAGTTTTTTCGGAAGATCGGTAGCGCTCATGGCTGCCTCCTTTTGTAGATATGCACATGATCATGCACTGGTGCATAACTGTCAACGGCCTGATCTATTGATGTATGCACCGCTCAAGGCGACGATTGCACTCATGCATAAAACTATCGATAAAATTCTGGCTGAGCTGATGGCTCGCGAAGGCCTTAACCAAGCCAGGCTTTCAGCACTGACGAAGGTTGGGCAGCCGACAATCTCGCGAATATTGAAGCCGAACGGGCCCAAGGGAATCAAAAACCCTACCGATACCCAAGTACGGCCGATCGCCGATCATTTCCAGATCAGCACTGATCAGCTGAGAGGGTATGCGCCTCTGGACCTGGCAGCTGAGGGAGAGTCAGTCGCGCAGCCCAGCACCTCATCCACTATGGATGCAGTGAAGGAAATGCTTGCGCGTGCGTCGAAGCTGCCCGACGGACTGAAGCAGAGAATCCTTGCCACGGCGGAACAAGGCGACAACGTCATCACCGTCGACTTCTCCCGCCCAGGTCAGGTCGGCGATGAAGTTTGGATTGCTCACTACGACGTCCGCGCCGCGATGGGTGGCGGGCAGATCCCGCATGAATACCCTGAAATGCTCCAGGACGTGCGCGTTAGCCCGCGCCACCTGCGGGAAATGGGCGTCCGGTTTAAGGAGCACTTCCACCTCAAGATGATCACCGGCTGGGGCCAGTCGATGGCGCCGACGATCAAGGATCGAGACCCACTGCTGGTGGACGTGACGATCCGGGAGTTCACCGGCGACGGGATCTACCTCTTCTCGCACGACGAGATGCTGTACGTGAAACGCCTGCAGAAAAAGGGGAAGGAGCGCTTCAAGATGATCTCGGACAACGAGCGCCATGATCCTGAAGAGATCAGAGTGGACGACACTCACATACTGGCGCGGGTGCTGTACGTATGGAATGGCGCGCCGGTTTGATTTGAGACTGGACTTAGACTTCAGCCGGAGCTTTACAACGACGCAATCAAGGATGTGCCATGGTCGGTTGGAATGAGATGACTGGCGTTACCGGTCACATGAACATGAAGTACGAGGGACTGGACGCCAACCGCCATTTGCTGGATGCCGGCCAGTACGCCAAATCGGTGGAGGGCGCTTCACGACTCTACAGGTTAATCAGCCACTACTGCATATATGGCGAGGTTTTAGCATCGCGCCAACACTCCGACATAAGGTGCTTCTCAGCGCCGCCTAAAGAGGGGTCTTTCGAGCAAACACTGGTTATACTTACAGGTATCACACACCAGATGCCTGCCTTTGCGGATGTCTACAAAAAGACATTTGACTGGATGACCTCCCAGGTTCTGGCCTACGTCAAGAAAGCGCTCTCGGGAAAATCGGACGTGAAAGATTTCATAGAGGTGCTCAGGGAAGAGCTCAAGAACTCATCGGATCTCAAACACGTGATGGCGAACGGATTGATCAGAGCCAATGACAACGCCCATCAATCCATGGAAAGATTGACAGATAAACTTCTGGCCACGCTCCCTATTTTGGTTGAGGCCGCGAGAACTCCCATGCGGAATACCTTGGCCCCAGTTGGCAAGTCGTGTGATCAAATCACACAGTTCGCAGACTCTGATCATCCCGTCGAGATTACGGAACCAGAGGCGTTGGCCATTCGCTCTAACGGCGAGGTGTCAGTTGGCGAGCCCGGAAGCTACGTTATATCCCGGATCTACGCCCTCAGCGTGGATACAGGCGTGTGTCGGGTGCAGATTGAGGGATATTCTGGCTCGGTACATGGGAAAATCACCGACATCGCTCTTTCCTTTCCGAACAATGCATACACTCAAGCTATGGGCAGTCACGCCAGCCTCAAGGTTCGTGCGCGCCCAGTGTTCAAGGATGGCGAGCTGCACAGGCTATTTATCACAGAGACGTGATTTTCATTCTTGGCAGGCCCGCTATATGAGCGGGCTTTTTTGTGTCTGTTAGAAAGGCGACGTGTCGGGATTTGCCGCCCATGGATCAGCTTTCACTCCGCTATCCTGCTCCCACTCGTCCACACCTGGCGTGCCTGTCTTCTCAAGCTCTTCCCATCGCACCAGCACGCTCCCATCTTCGCGGTGCTCCAGTTCCAACTCGTCAGTCGCGGCCATCTGGCTCAGCGCCTCTTCCCACTCCTGATCTCCATCGCTATCGATCCGGTGAATCAGCACCCACCGCTGAAGCTGCGCTACCGGGTGATTGATCATTTCGGATACGCGCAAGCTCAGGCGCTCCATCCCTGACATTCCCTGGCGCTCCTGTTGCGCCGCCTCTACCTGCCTTGCCATACCGCACCTCCAAAGCTGTATGTATATCCAGTAATCCGCAAAGCATAGCGACGCCTTTCCGAAATGTGAACCCTGATCTGTCGGATTTCTCTCTCATGCACGCATGAACAAATTTATGCACTGGTGCATTGACATAAGAATTGCACTGGTGCATATTTGCTCCATCGAGACGCAACAGCCCCTCACAAGGCCCTCAGCGGATCGGTCCGCTCTTTACCACCGCCAAGATCCTCGCGACCGACTACCCCTTCACAGGTAAGTGCGAGCAACAAACAGTCGATCCCATGCCAGCTCTGGAACTGGCCGTGCTCCCTCATGAGAGCACGCGAAACCACGCAAGCCATCCAGGAAGAACACCGGACACGAAATGTGTGACCTGGCCAAAGAGAGGACTCGGGCGATGCGCGTGGTGGAGAGCCGAACGATTTACTGAAGCGCCTGGGCGACCGGGCGTTTTGGAAATACGACGGAGAGCAAGACGATGAGCCTGAAAGATCAAGGTTTCAAATTCTGCATAAGTCCTGACAAAAGCACTGGTCGCTGGCTTCACCCTGCAGAACGACTGGCGCTTTATGCAGGCTGGACCGATGTGACTGACTGGCCTGAGGCGAGGCTCCTGTCATTCGTACTTCCCGCGCCGAAGCAACAAGAGTTGTTCGCGGCCTGACAATTTCACTGGCTGGCCTTGGAGACAGGGCCAGACGGGAAATCAACGAACGAGGATATGGCTATGGCTTTACCTGAAGAGTTTGGGGGACAGGTTGCAGTGTGCATGGTGGCTGGCGGGATCTGCTTCGTGCTGATGATGCTGTCGGTGCTGGCCGGAAAGGTTTGGGCCCATACCTGGGCATGGATTGATGACGGTAAGCCAGGCCGCAACCCGGTGCTGGAGCTGATGGCCCGACTCCGAGGATGGACGCCCTACACCACTGAGGGCAGCGGCCAATACCTTTGGTGGAAGGACAAGAAAGGGGAAAGCCAGCCAGACGTTCTGCTGTTCTTTTTCCCCATAGCGATCTTGGGTCCACTGGTTGCTTTCCTGAGCCTCAAGTTCTACCCGCTGCTGCTCACAGTGTTGACCCTTGCGGTGATCGCCTACGTCGCTCGCTTTGCCCGGCGACATCGGAAGCTTTTCGATAAGCACCTGAAAGATCCAGAAGCTCACAAGTGAACCATCCTCCTGCGCATTCAAAGAGTGCGCAGCGGGATGCGGACGATTCTGCACCGCGCAACGCGGCCCCCTGCATTACCCCTTAAACCCATACGACCGCATCGGCGGGTGCCAGGCTGGCTATTCACGCCCAGCTTGGTCCCTGTTGCCTGGCATCCGACCAATGCGGTCAGAGGATCGAATAATGAACAAGCAACCGAAAGCCATTCAGTTCGCTCAAGACTTTCCAAACATCGCAGCTTGCGGGCCGCACGTTGCTGGCGGCTTTAACTCCCGGATTCAGGGCGAAGAGCTCTACAGCGCTATCCGTGGAGCGTACCGCTGGGAGCGCGAGCAGGGATGGTGGGCCGCCGATCAAAAGATCGCAGCAGGAAAAGCCTACTTCGTTCATCCCTTCCCGCACGGCAAGTGTAGAACCCCCGGTTTCGTCTACGGCGGCACTTGGGCCTGCAACGAATGCAACAGCGACGGCTTCCAGAAGCCATGGTGGAAGGTCCGCGTGATGAAGGACGGAACCGCGTGGTGCGTGGTCGGCGAAGGCTTTGAAGATCTCCAGGCTTCCAGCAACTACGCATTCGGAGACACCAAACAAGAAGCTTTGTATGCCTACGCGGCGCTGATGGCTTCAGCGGCATAACCCACCGAGGACACCACCATGGCCAAACGATTGGAGAAACTTCCGCGCCGCCGCTCAAGCCAAGCTTGGCCACGGTCGGCGATCAAGCAGTGCTTTGACGTTGCATTCAGCCACACCGCCCGAGCGCGCGGTTTCTTGGTCGCTTGCGACTTCAAGTATGCCCAGCAGTGCCTGGCAGATGCTGCGCACGCTCATGACTTGGCGCGGCAGCTGATCAGGGGGATTCGAGCATGATCAACAGAACAGCCAGGTCGGCCTTCGATGGTCACATCGAAACCGCAAGCAACATGGCGCTGGAACATTCGCTCGGGTTCGAATATGAGCTGGGCTGGGCAGCCGGACTCGTTTCGTACGCCCTTTACGCTGGCGATATCACGCACAGCGAGTCGACGCTGATGCATCAGCGAATTCAAGCCGTGCGTAGCCGCCGCGTAGCGCTCCTGTGCCGCTCAAGTCGTCGGGAGGTTGCATGACTACCCCAATGGTTAAAAGCATCCGAGACGAACAGCTGGAGGACGTCAGCGCGTTCGACATGCGCGAGGCATATCGACTGGCTGAGCGTCGCGGCTTCTACGGCGCCCCAGTCGAGCAGTATGAAGATCCTGCACCGAACGGCCGGCGCCTTCACGTTCTGAGGTATCGAATCGGCGGTGGCCGGCAATGAGCGTCAACGAGAGCTATGCGGACAGCTTCCAAGCTCTCGAAAGCGATCGCCGAATGTCCTCCGAGTCGTCAACTGCTTCCGTTGACGACTGGTTCGACGACGAGAGCAACGCACTTATCGCTGCGCGGCGACAGGCCGCCGAGAGTAGGCGATTGGCCGGACTGCCGGGCCGTATAAATCGCGCCATCCAACAAATGCAGAGTGCTTGCGGTACTAGGCCTCTCACCCACGACGACGCTCAAAATGGAGCGCAAGGAGTCAGCATGACCCAATCCAAAGAGCTGGCAGAAGTGCCGCCGGCAGAAACCGCGCTCCAGGTATTCACCACTGAAAAAGGCCTGGAGCCTTGGTTGCAGCAGGTCCGGCTGAAGGTGGACGAGTTCAACAAAACGCTACCCGAGCTGACCACTCAAAAGGGTCGTGATCGGTACGCGTCGATGGCGCATCAGATTGCCAAGTCCAAGACCGCTCTCGAAGCTGTTGGCAAAGCGCTGTCTGCCAAGCAGAAGGAGCTCCCGAAGAAGATCGACGCAGAGCGGAAGCGCGTATGGGACACCCTGGAGCTTTGGCAAAAGGAAGTGCGCAAGCCGCTGGATGAATGGCAGGCCGCAGAGGATGCTCGGATCGATCGTCACCGTGACGCGATCCTGCGCATCACTGTGCTGGCCTCCGACCTCGAAGGGATCATCGTTGACGACCTGCTGGGCCGCATCGAAATGGTCGAGGCGGTTGAACTGGGTGATCGGTGGCAAGAGTTCGAAACCGAGGCAGCGCGCGCCAAAGACGACTCGCTGAAGACGCTTCGTGACACCCTGGCAGTGCGGCAAAAGCATGAAGCCGAACTGGCCGAGATCGCTCGCTTCAATGCTGAAAAAGCTGAGTGGGAACGCGCCGAGCATGAAGCCGCCATTGCCCGTGAAGCAGCGGCGCGAGCCCAACGCGAAGCCGACCAGCGCGCACAAGCTGAGCGCGAAGCCGCAGCACAGCGCGAGCTGCAGTTGAAGCTCCAGGCCGAGCAAGCCGAGCGCGCAGCGGCACAGGAAAAAGCGGATCGCCTGGCCGCTGAGCAGCGCGCAGAGCAAAACAGAATCGCCGCTGAACGTCGACACACTGAAGCTGTGGAACAGGCCCGACTCGACGAGCTTGCGCGCCAGAAGGCAGCTGCCGAAGAGATCATCCGTCAGGAAAGGCTGCGCGAGGCGGATGTGGAGCATCGACGCGCCATTAACCGTGCCGCCATCGCAGCTTTCCTGAACCACGGCATGACCGAAGCTTGCGCAAAGCAGGCCATCACACTGATTGCCAGCAAGCAGATCCCGGCAATCACCATCGCTTACTGAGCACCCCATGAGCACACCACGCATGGCCGCCCATCTCGATTGGGCCCAGGTCGGCGAGTTCGCACCTGAGCAATTCACTGGCGACGACCGCGCCGCATACGAAGACGAAGCCCGCTTGATCGAGCGGGAATGGGAAAACAACGCCAACTGAGGCAACCACTCATGTTCAAGAAAGCTGAACGCAAGCAGGCCAAGCTACGGCTGGCACTTGCCGGGCCGTCGGGCTCAGGAAAAACCTACTCCGCCCTGCTCATGGCCAAAGGTCTGGGAGGACGGATCGCGGTTATCGACACCGAGCAGGGCAGTGCCTCACTTTACTCCGACATCGCCGACTTCGATGTTCTGGAGCTGCAGGCGCCCTTCTCGCCTGAACGATACGTTGAAGCCATCACCGCAGCCGAGGCGGCTGGCTACAGCGTGCTGATCATCGACAGCTACTCACATGAGTGGACCGGGCCAGGTGGCTGCCTGGAATCGAATGAGGCGCTCGCCCATCAGAAGTTTCGGGGCAACACCTGGGCCGCTTGGAACGAAACCACGCCCCGGCACCGTCAGCTGACCAACAAGATCCTGACCAGCACCCTTCACGTCATCTGCACCATGCGCAGTAAGACGGAAACAGTCCAGGGTGAGGGCAAAAAGATCGTGAAGCTGGGCATGAAGTCGGAACAGCGCGACGGCACCGACTACGAGTTCACCGTGGTGCTGGATCTGACACACGACGTGCACACCGCGATGGCCAGCAAAGATCGAACGAAGCTGTTCGACAAGCCCGAGCTGATCACCGAGGCAACCGGCCAGAAGCTGCTGGCTTGGCTCAACTCGGGTGTCAGTCCGGAAGCGCGCGCCAAGGAACTGCTGATTGATGCCCTTGCGGATATTGCCACCGCTACCGACATGGCTGGGCTCCAGTCGGCCTTCAATGCTGCCAAGGCAATTGCGATTGGGTTCGACGACCTGGTCTTGCAAGTGGTTGCAGCGAAGGACAAGCGAAAAATCGAGCTCACACCATTGGAGCAGTCAGCATGATCAGCAACGAGAAAATCGCGGCCCTTGCCGAAGAGCAAGCCCGCATCGACGCGGCGCGCGCGGCATTCCTCGCCCGGGGCGGCCGGGTTCAAGTTCTGGCTTCCTACGAGTTCAAGCCCGAGCCACCCCGCAAGGCCTGGGTAGACCCTGAAACGGTCCTCAAGCGCCGCAAGCCACCGCTCTCCCGCAGCGATCGCATCGCGCTGCGCCAACTGGCGGCCCAGCTATGAGCAAGGTCCGCAAAGCCTGCAACCGGCGCGTCCAGATCGACCGCGCCCGCCGGGCCCTGGTGCGTACCAATCATGCCGCAGTGGCCAACGTCGAGCCTGGCGATATCCAGATCATGGTCAACTGGAAGACCTGCAAGCAGATCTGCAGCCTGCCGGTGGCCAATGCCCTTTGCGATATTGCCCACCGCTGGACGGTTTACATCGCGGTGTTCTGCCAGGACCCCACCGGCGCCCAGTACAGCAAGGCAACGGAGTTCACCACGGCAGGCATGCACCTGGTGGCGAACCTTGAGCCGCTGATGATCGAGAAGCACGCAGAGGTCTGCGCGTCAGCCAACCAAAAGCATGTGATCGGTTCTGGCTGGATAGCTGTTCCCGACCAGGTAAGCCTCACCGAGGCCCAGGCGAACGCTGTGTTCACGGCCATGGGCGTCTGGCAGCGAGCCCGCGCAGCATGAGGCGCATCAGCACGCTGGCCAACGCCCGGCGCCGCGCCCACAACTACAACCTCCCACCGAGTGGCATTCAACATGACCCCACTATGGCGTTACCTCACCCAGGCCGCAGGAATGACGGCGCAGAAGCTGGCGGATGCGGCCGGCATGACGATTCAACAGGCCCGCGCAGACCTGGCCGAACTTGAGGCCCAGGGCAAGGCCTGCCGCGAGCGCGGCGCCGTGGGCAAGCCGCACATGTGGTGGCGCGCTGGAAGTCGGCCGCTGGATGGCCTGGACGTGCTGGTGCACATGGCGCTGGCCGCGCACCTTCACCCTTCCGCCGGCGTTTTGCGCGAGTTGCTGGCCAGTTCCGGTAACCGCGCCAAGGACGCAGGCGTGAAGAAGATCGTGGCCATGGCCGCAATGTCCAAGGCGCCGCATCAGATCGTGTGGCAGGCGCTGGACAACTACCTGCCAGAGGAACAAGCGCAGGAGGCGGCGTGATGGCGATGGATACAAAAGAGCGATCGGAAGTGACTGCGAATAACCGGGCGGCGCGCAGAGAGGAGGAACTGCGGCTCTGGTGCATGAAAGGAACGCGGGATCAGCTGAAAAAGCTGATGGAGTGGACCGAAGACAGCCAGCAAGCGTCAGTGATGACCCTGGCAATCCGGTATATCCACTCTCTGGGGCCTGAAGCGGCCCGGGAAGCACTCATGCCGCGCCACGATTTGAAGATTAAGGAATCGTGGCGCAAGCGGTTCGATAGCGAAACTCGGCGGGAGCTGCTGAGGGAGCCAGGCGACGAGGTCCTAGCCCCTCAGGGCTGAGCGAGGTGATCGTCAATTATTCTCTCGGCGGTTTCATGCCCTGCAGCTATCGCGCTCTCCTCGTTATCCCAGCCGCTCTGAAGGGATTTGATTCGGACTTCGCCTTGCTCTTCATTGAACTGAGCATCGACATTGACGCGAACTACTTTTCCGTCGGCGGCGATGATGCTTGTGATTCGGTACTTGACGTCGCGGTAGACAAATTTGTTTGGCCGCCCTTCGAACGATATTCGGGTCATACATAGCTCCTTGATTTGGCCTCATGCCGGCCATCATCTATACCCCAAACCCACCCCTATTTGCCACTCACCGAGATATCGGAGGGCGGCGCCTGCAATGGAGATTGCCATGACCCACAAGTGCTACCGGCGCGACCCAGACGTGAGGGCTGTTATCGACCTTGTGTCTGACAACCAGATGCAAGCCGTTTTCGACGGCACTAATTTCGGCCATACCGACTTTCGCGGTCTGCTCGCCCAAGGCTGCATCAAGGCTCTGGCCGGCTGGCACCAGGGCCACACGCTAACCACCATCCTCGACGAGCTGCGCCTGATCAGTTGGAACAAGCAGACCAGCAAGATCAAGGTCACCGCCAAAGGCCGTCACTACATCTGGCTCGCGTTCAAAGGCCGCCCCGGCGTCTGATTCGGTTGCCCTTCCCCCTATCTTGACCTATCACTCTGAACGCCTCGGCAGACAGAAAGTATTGCGCCATAAATATGTACGCACGCGTTCTGTGGCCCTGGATTTCCAACGGAAGAGCGCGCTTATATTTCAGCAACATCACGCGAATGGGGTGGTTGATCCGATTACTTCCGAGCCAAAATCAAAAATTCCGCGTTTCTCTCTTTAATCTTGTATTCGCGTAGTTCGTTAAGTGCAGAGGTACGGCCAGCAAAGGTTGCTATTTTTATTGCACTTGTAGCCACTACCGGTCCTAGGGAGACCGCCGGGATTGATCCAAGTAAAAGCGTTCCACTTGCAGCAGCAGCTTTAGCTTTGGCGTTATGAATCTTGAAGGCTGCTATCGCGGATCCAGCTGCTATGGACAACGCGCCGAATGCAATCAGCCAGGCGACTTTCCCTTTGGCTTTTATCTTGACAACCTTCGCGCACAAATCGCCTTCAATTTCGATTTCGTCTGCGCCACTGTTAATAGCGTCAGCAAGTTCTCTTTCACTGGTTGCTTTTCGTCGCATTGGTCAAGCCTCCTTTATGATAAGGTACTTATCGGCCAACTTTTTGAAAGCTTGACAGCTATCTTTTCTTTTCCCGCTGCCAAGAAAAGCATTAGACGGCGCCTTCTATAGAAATCGCCAGATGCGCCAAGAGGCGAGAAATGCCCATGCTTGATTACTGCTGGCATCTAGGATCACTGCATTGCCTCATTGACTTAGCTTATCGAACCATGCTCCCTGACTAAGAAATTTTTACTGCGGCCAAACTAGCGATCAGACTGGGATCAAGAAGGAAAGAAAACCGGTGGAACACCCGGCATGCTATTTTCAAAGGTTCTCTTGATTATTTGGATTCGTGTTTTATTCTCAACTGGATATCTATAAACAAAAAAACTTTGCCTGCCTGACAAACCGCTAGACTTAGTATAGTGGATTTGTATCTCACAATCTTCATGAATAGGAAAAACATCTTTTAACATAAATTCTTTGGACTCACCTTTTGACAACGGACTGAGCCTGACGCTAACAACCTCCTCATCTTTGATCAACGCCTGGGCGAAGACATGTTCGCAGTAGCTCCCTTTATTCTCAAGCAAGAATCTTTCTGCCACTAAGACATCACCCACCTCGAGGTAATTAGTCGGCCCCAAATATTCAAGTTGCAGAAGAGGCTCTAATGATCTCTCATAGTTTTCGAGACTTCGCTGCTGAGCCTCAGCCAAAGAGGCTTGTTGCTTTACTGATTTGGCAACTTCCTCGGCTTGAAGACGCAGCGCGTCAGAGCTTAGCTTAAGCTCTCGGCCTTGCTGTAGAAACCCCAAGACAAGCCATAGAAATGCTACTGGCCCAAAAGCACCGGCTAAGAAATCCCCCAATTCGTTCAACTTAAGCTGGAGCAATTCGTCAAGTTTCGCAGCCACAACCAAAATGATAATGCCTATATAAATAACTGTCCCATGAGCGGCATACCATTCGACTTTCTGAGCGGCCCACCAATCAGTTGTTTCTTCGCACCAGAATCTAAATCGCCTCATATCGGTTCCATCCAAAATAATCACGCCAATCTATCTCAATTCAACCAATCACGCTATCCAGATAGGCTTCGTATGTCCGCACACCAAAAGAAACACCAGTTCGACTTCAATACCCAATACAGCCTCGGCTTTTGCCCGATAGACGACGAGATCGTGGTGGACTTCTTCTGTGGGGGTGGCGGCGCCGGTACCGGGCTGGAGATGGGTCTGGGTCGCGCGGTGACCGTGGCCAAGAACCACAACCCCGCAGCGATCAGCATGCACACCGTCAACCACCCGGCTGCTCGCCACTACACCACCGACGTGTTCGAGGGTGATCCTGACGAGGAATCCGGCGGCCGCGCCGTGGGCTGGTTCCACATGAGCCCCGACTGCACCCATCACAGCCAGGCGGCCGGTGGCCAGCCGCGCAAGCGCGAGATCCGTAACCTTTCGTGGATCGGTTTGAAGTGGGCCGGCAAGAAGCGCCCACGCGTCATCAGCCTGGAGAACGTGAAGCAGATCCTGCAGTGGGGCCCGCTGATCGCAAAGCGTGACAAAGTCACCGGGCGGGTGATGAAGCTGGGCGGCCAGGTCGCCGCGCCGGGCGAAGTAGTACCTGTGCACCTGCAGTTCCTGGTGCCCGACCCAAAACGCCGCGGCACGACCTGGCGCCGATTCGTCGCACTGCTGGAAGGCATGGGCTACGCCGTCGAGTGGCGGGTCATCAAGGCCTGCGACTTCGGGGCGCCCACCAGCCGAGAGCGGTTGTTCATGATCGCCCGGTGCGATGGCCAGCCCATCGTGTGGCCAGAGCCAACGCACGCTCGCAAGCCCGCCAAGGGCCAGCTGAAGTGGCGTACCGCCGCAGACTGCATCGATTGGTCGGTGCCGAGCAAAAGCATCTTCGGCCGCAAGAAGGACCTGGCCCCGGCCACCCTGCGACGCGTAGCCAAGGGCATGAAGAAGTTCGTGATAGACAGCCCCAGCCCTTTCATCGTGCCGATCGCGAACTGGTCCGGCGAGCTCGCCCAGTCTGCTCATGAGCCGCTGCGCACGGTGACGTCGTGGCCACGCGGGGGATCATTCGCCATGGCCAGCCCTATCATCGCGCCAGCAACGCATCAGGGTAGCGACCGGATAAACGATCCAGGCCAGCCGCTGCCAACTGTGACGTGCGCCAACCGGGGCGAGCTGACATTGATCAGCCCTGTGATGGTCACCGTAGCACATGGTGAAGGCAAGCCGGGCGGCGTCCAGCGATGGGGCCAGGGCACCAAGGAAGCTGCGGAACCTCTCGGTACCGTCACTGCATCCGGCGGCCATGCAATCGCCGCGGCTCACCTTGTGAAGTTTCGATTTGACGATGCCGGCAAAGCGCTCGATGAGCCTCTGCCAACCATCACCAGCGGCGGCAACTACCAGCGCCCGGCCGGCTCCGCGCACGCCATGGGCGTGTGCACGGCAGTCATGGCCCAAATGAACGGCGGATTCAACACCACCGATGCCAAGCCCATGGACGAGCCCATGACCACAGTCACCAATACCGGAAGCCAGCAGCAGCTGGTAACCGCCAACCTGGTGCACCTGCGCGGCAACTGCGATGCGCGTGACACCGCCGACCCACTTCACACTATCAGCGCCGGCGGCACTCACCACGGACTGGTCACCGCTTTCATGGAGCGCCAGTTCGGCGCCAGCGTCGGCCAGGCTATCGACGGACCGGCACCGACGATCACAGCCGGCGGTGGCGGCAAGAGCTCGCTGGTGGAGCTGAAGCTGTCGCCCGAGCATGAAGAAGGCGCGCTGCGCGTTGCGGCGTTCCTGATCAGCTACTACGGCACGGAGAACGTCAGCGGCTGCAGCAGCCCGGCGCCGACGATCACGACCAAGGATCGGCTCGCCCTGGTAACCGTCATGGTCAAAGGCACCCCCTATGTGATCGTCGACATCTGCCTGCGCATGCTGCAGCCGCACGAGCTGTACCGCGCCCAGGGCTTCCCCGCTGACTACATCATCGACAAGGGCGCCGACGGCCGGAAGTTCACGAAGACAGAGCAGGTGCACATGTGCGGCAACAGCGTCAGCCCACCGCCAATGGCCGCACTTGCCCGAGCAAACGATCCATGGCGCGCCGCGGCGCGGGAGGCAGTAGCAGCATGACCATCATCATTGCCCAATGCGTCATCGTGTGGCTCTGCCTGCAACTTCCTGCAGGCATGATCCTCGGCCGCTTCATCGCAAGCGCCGACGTCATCGCCAAGTAACCCCTACCCCCTCAATTCAAAGTCAGCCGCTGTAGCGGTGTGGCGGAGCTATGTCCATGGAAAATCAAATCAAGGAACGCCCGATCCTGTTCTCGGCCACGATGGTGCGCGCCATCCTGGATGGCCGGAAGACAGTCACGCGCCGGGCGCTGAATGCGCAAGCGTTGAAGAACATCGGCTACGGAGTTCAGCTTGGCGAGTGTCATGAATTGCCAAGCGAAGGCCCGCTGCATCCGAACAGCATCGGGTACTACACGGACTTCTGCCCCTTCGGCCAGCCAGGCGACCGGCTTTGGGTGCGCGAGACGTTCACCGACCTTCGCGGAACTGGCATTGAGCACCGGCCAGATCCCGAAGGGCCATTGCAGCGATACGCATATGCCGCTGATTGCCCCCCAGGATCTTATGCGGAAGAGGCGCGCAAAGATTACGGCATCAAGTGGAAGCCCAGCATTCACATGCCGCGCGCGGCGTGCCGCATCTTGCTCGAGATAACCGATGTGCGGGTCGAGCGACTGCAGGCCATCAGCGATAAGCAGGCCATGGCCGAAGGTGTGAGGCTCTACGCCGATCATGCAGCGCTCGGCGACTGGTACCACGTCGAAGGAAAGGAGACCTACAGCGCTGATCCCCGCAAATCTTTCGAGCTGTTGTGGTCGTCAATCAACGGTCCGACTGCCTGGGATGCCAACCCGTGGGTGTGGGCGGTCGAGTTCAAGCGGGTGACGCCATGAGCAAACAACGCGCGAGAACAAGCACCGGCGCAAAGGTGACGGTCACCCTGGAATTATCAAGCCTGGGATCTTGGGGCCCCGACTGCACTACGGGTCAAGTTCACGACCAGGCACGCGAAGCCGCGATTGGTCGCCTGAACAAGGTTTTCAAAGACCACATCGCGAACACAAGGATCATCGGCCCGATCATCGTCGAGGCCGTGAGCACCACCCTCGAAAAACGCTAACCCCTCCCATCTATGCAGCCTGCCGGTGATCGGCGGGCGGAGATTTCTGCATGCCAAAAGTAATGCGATCAGTCGCAGATCCAGGCGCGGAACACGGATTTCGAGTAGAGCCTGCAACATATGAGCAGGCTGAAGCGTTAGCAGGCTTCAGGCTTGATCGCCGGCGTAAGTACTGGATCACAGATGAAGGCGAGGTCGAAGAGGAAGGCGTTGTGACGCTGGCTTGTAGCGGATGCAGTTGCGGATGTGAGGGTGGCTGCAGTTGCGGCCCGTCGTCAGGATGCAGCGAGTGCGGTTACACGGGCAAGCGGCGTTTTCACTTCGGTTATCCCGCTCAATCACCGGAGCAGCGAAAAGAACTTCGAAACCTTTAACCTCTTCTGCCGCCAAGCGCGGCACGGAGCAGTACCTATGGCGAACGCCACAGCTGCACAGGCGGCTATCTCACCCCGGTTTATCCGTGCCCGCGACGCCGCCGGTTACCTAGGCATGTGTCGGGCCGAGTTCGACAAGACCGTCCGGCCCCATGTTCGGGAATTCCCGATTGGCAAGCAGGGCATCGCCTTTGACCGGCATGAGTTGGATGAGTGGGCCGATGCCTACATCCAGGCCAAGGCCATTGATAAAACCCCAGTTCAGGACAACAATCAGCCCCGCAGCGAGCGTCATGGCCGGGGTAAAGGAGCAACGGCATGGCCCAAAAAGCAATCTCTGGCCTCCAGCAAATGCCGAGCGGCATCTGGAAAATCGACAAGAAATACCGAGGAGAGCGAATTCAAGAGAGTACTGGCACTCGTGACCGGGCAGAAGCTGAGCAGTACCTGATTCACCTGCTGGAAAAGCGCCGGGAGCGGAAGATATACGGGGTTCGGGATGTGCGCACCTGGCGGGAGGCGTCTATCAAGTTCTTGATGGAGGTGAAGGATCAACCGTCCATTCACATCTCGGCAACGTACATGGCGCAGCTCGACCCGTTCATAGGCGATATGCCGATCACGCACATTGATGACGATGCGCTGGCGCCCTACATAAAGTCGAAGCTGAATCCGCTCAAGGGGCGCCCGGTTACGAACAGGACAGTGAACATTGCCCTTCAGCGCGTCATCCGCGTTCTGAACCTGTGTGCGCGGAAGTGGCGCGACGAACAAAAGCGACCCTGGCTTGATACCGTACCGATGATCTCTCTGCTGGATGAGCGGACGTCGGCACGCAAGCCCTACCCACTGTCCTGGGAGGAGCAAACGATCCTGTTTTCGCAGTTGCCCGAGCACCTGCAGATTATGGGAATGTTCAAGGTCAACACCGGCTGTCGTGAGCAAGAGGTGTGCAAGCTTCAGTGGGATTGGGAGATTGCGGTACCTGAGCTGGAAACGAGCGTGTTCCTGATACCGGCGGGGTTTGGCGGGAGGAGTGAGAAGGCGGGAGTTAAGAATCGCGACGAGCGCCTGGTGGTGCTCAACGATGTGGCCAAGTCGATCATTGAAAAACAGCGCGGTCAGCACGCCAAGCACGTCTTCCCGTTTGGCAAACCAGACGAGCATGGCGTGGGCACCACCATCAACCGCATGAACGACTCAGCATGGAAGCGCGCCCGCATCAGGGCAACGAAGAAGTGGCTTGAAACCCATATACGCAAAGCCCATGACGGGTTCACCAGGATTCGAGTTCACGACCTGAAGCACACCTTTGGCAGAAGGCTACGTGCAGCAGGCGTGACCGAAGAGGATCGCAAGGCTTTGCTGGGACACAAGAACGGAAGCATTACCAGCCACTACTCGGCAGCAGAGTTGGATCAGCTCATTACCGCGGCAAACAAGGTATCAGTAACCGACTCGCGCGCACCAGCGCTGACGATTCTGAAAAGGAGGCAGGGTTGAGCAAAAAGCCAAGGTCACTTGAAAAGTCACTATGGCATAAACAACAAAGCCACCCGAAGGTGGCTAAGTCATTGAAATAAATGGTCGGGACGGAGTGATTCGAACACTCGACCCCTTGCACCCCATGCAAGTGCGCTACCGGGCTGCGCTACGCCCCGACCGAGCGTAAAGCTGTTCCAGAACCTCTGAGAACGTCGAGAAATATACCTTAAGCATTTGAATTATGGAAGTATTCTTTTCCAGAAATTCACTTCTTGAGGACACTCAGCACATCTTCGAGCTCGGAGATCGTCTGGCGGATCAGTTGCTTGTACTGCGTAGTGTCATCCTTGGCCTCGTCGCCGGACAGGCGCAGACGCGCGCCGCCGATGGTGAAGCCCTGGTCGTACAGCAGCGCGCGGATCTGGCGGATCATCAGCACGTCCTGGCGCTGGTAATACCGACGGTTTCCGCGACGCTTCACGGGGTTGAGTTGAGGAAACTCCTGCTCCCAGTACCGCAGCACATGTGGCTTGACGGCGCACAAGTCGCTCACTTCACCGATGGTGAAGTAGCGCTTGCCGGGAATGGGCGGGAGCTCGTCGTTATGACTTGGTTCCAGCATAGGCCTCAACTCGGGCTTTCAACTTCTGCCCTGGACGAAAGGTGACCACGCGGCGAGCCGTGATCGGGATTTCTTCACCGGTTTTCGGATTGCGGCCAGGCCGCTGGCGTTTGTCCCGAAGGTCAAAATTGCCAAAACCGGACAATTTGACCTGCTCGTTGTCTTCAAGAGCGTGCCTGATTTCTTCGAAGAAAAGCTCGACCAATTCCTTGGCCTCTCGTTTGTTCAGGCCCAACTCTTCATAAAGACGTTCCGCCATTTCAGCTTTCGTCAAAGCCCCCATGCGCTACTTCCTTAACGTGGCGTTCAACCTTTGTTCGAGCGAGGTGAGGATTGTTTGAGTCGTGGCATTCACCTCATCGTCATTAAGAGTGCGCGATGGATGCTGCCAGGTCAAGCCAACAGCCAGGCTTTTTCTATGAGGATCAATGCCTTTACCCTGGTAGACGTCAAACAGCCTGAGGTCCGTAAGCCATTCCCCTGCGTTCTCGCGAATGACCGCGAGCACTGCGCTGGCGGCAACGTCCCGGTCCGCCAGCAGCGCCAGGTCGCGGCGCACTTCGGGGAAGCGCGACAGCTCCTGGAATTTCGGCAGACGACCTTCGGACACTTCGGCAAGCACCAGCTCGAAGACGAAGACAGCGCGATCCAGACCCAGCGACTTCACCAGTTCCGGGTGCAATGCGCCCAGATAACCGACCAACTGACCATCGCGCTCGATCCGCGCGGTCTGGCCAGGATGCAAGGCGGGATGCTGCCCCGGAACGAAGGTGAAGGCATCCAGCGCACCGGCGAAGCCGAGCACAGCTTCCACGTCGGCCTTGACGTCGAAGAAGTCCACAGTCTCGCGACCCTGCGCCCAGCCTTCGGGCAAGCGACTGCCGCAGACCACGCCAGCCAGCATGGGCTCCTGCTTCAAGCCCTCGAGCTGACCTACGAAACGCAGGCCGCTCTCGAACAGGCGCACGCGATCCTGTTGGCGATTGAGGTTGTGCTGCAGGGCCTTGACCAGGCCTGGCCACAGCGACGAGCGCATGGCTGCCATGTCGGCCGAGATCGGGTTGGCCAGCAGCAGCGGCTCGACGCCAGGGCTGAACAGTTCGAACAGCTTGGGATCGATGAAGCTGTAGGTGATAGCTTCCTGGTAACCACGGGCAACCAGCAGGCGGCGCAAGGCCGGCAGGTCGGAACGTGCCTCGGGGGCGGCCTGAGGCGCCAGCCGCGCTTGCGGGTAGCGCACGGGCAGGCGGTTGTAGCCATAGAGACGCGCCAGTTCCTCGATCAGATCGACTTCCAGGCTGATATCGAAGCGATGGCTCGGCACTTCCACGGACCACTGCCCTTCCCCGCTGGCCGTGACACCCAGGCCCAGGCCGGTCAGCAGCCCTTCGATTTCGCGGCTGCCCATCTCCAGGCCCAGCATCTGGCTGACCCGCTCGGCACGCAAGGTGATCGGCGCAATCTGCGGGAGATGTTCCTGGCTGACGTGTTCGACGATCGGACCCGGTTCGCCGCCGGCGATTTCCAGCAATAGCGCGGTCGCACGCTCCATCGCTTCACGGGCCAGGTTCGAATCGACACCACGCTCGAAACGATGGGACGCGTCGGTGTGCAGCCCGTACGAGCGGGCCTTGCCGGCCACCGAGATCGGTTCGAAAAACGCCGCCTCGAGGAACACGTCGCGGGTCTTGGCGGTCACGCCGCTGTTCTCGCCGCCCATGACGCCAGCGATGCCCAGCAGGCGCGCGTGGTCGGCAATGACCAGCGTGTCGCCGCGCAGTGCAACTTCCTGACCGTCGAGCAGGGTGATCTTCTCGCCCTCCTCGGCCATGCGCACACGGATGCCGCCGTCGATTTCGGCAAGGTCGTAGGCATGCATCGGCTGGCCCAGCTCGATCATCACGTAGTTGGTGATGTCTACCGCGGCATCGATGCTGCGCACTTCGCTGCGGCGCAGACGTTCGACCATCCACAGCGGGGTGGCCCTGGACAGGTCGACGTTGCGCACCACACGGCCGAGGAAGCGCGGGCAGGCGGCAGGCGCCGACACGTCCACTGCCAGCACGTCGGCGCTGACCGGGGCTACTGCGGCGATTTCCGGACGGGTCACAGGCGCGGCATAGAGCGCGCCCACTTCCCGCGCCAGGCCTGCCAGCGACAGGCAATCGCCGCGGTTGGGCGTCAGGTCGACCTCGATGCTGGCATCGTCCAAGCCCAGGTACACCCGGAAATCCTCACCCGCTGGAGCATCTGCCGGCAGCTCCATCAGGCCGTCATTGCCTTCGCCAACCTGCAGCTCGGACTGCGAGCAGAGCATGCCGTTGGACTCGACGCCGCGCAGCTTGGCTTTCTTGATCTTGAAATCGCCCGGCAACTGGGCGCCGAGCTTGGCGAACGGAATCTTCAGGCCGGGGCGCACGTTCGGCGCACCGCAAACCACCTGAAAGGTTTCGCTGCCATCGCTGACCTGACACACGCGCAGTTTGTCGGCGTCCGGGTGCTGCTCGGTGGCAAGCACTTCACCCACCACCACGCCGCTGAACTCACCTGCGGCCAGGGTCACACTGTCCACTTCCAGACCTGCCATCGACAGACGTGCAACCAGCTCGTCTCGCGAGGCCTGCGGGCTTACCCAGCCGCGCAGCCATTGTTCACTGAATTTCATCCTGCTCTCCTGAAAGATTCGTTACGGCTAGCGAAATTGCGCGAGGAACCGCAAGTCGTTGTCGAAGAACAGGCGCAAGTCGTTGACGCCGTAACGCAGCATGGCCAGACGTTCTGCGCCCATGCCGAAAGCAAAACCCTGGAACTCTTCGGGGTCGATACCCGACATGCGCAGCACGTTCGGGTGCACCATGCCGCAGCCCAGCACTTCCAGCCAGCCGGTCTGCTTGCAGACTCGGCAGCCCTTACCGCTGCACATCACGCATTGGATATCGACTTCAGCCGAAGGCTCGGTGAAGGGGAAGAACGAGGGGCGGAAGCGTACCGCCAGCTCTTTTTCGAAGAACACCCGCAGGAATTCCTCGATGGTGCCTTTCAAGTCCGCGAAGTTGATGTCGCGGTCGATCAGCAACCCCTCGACCTGATGAAACATCGGCGAGTGGGTGATATCCGAGTCGCAGCGATAGACCCGGCCTGGGCAGACGACCCGGATCGGCGGCTGTTGCGACTCCATGGTCCGCGCCTGCACCGGTGAGGTGTGGGTGCGCAGCAACATGTTTGCATTGAAATAGAAGGTGTCATGCATCGCACGGGCCGGGTGATGGCCTGGGATGTTGAGCGCTTCGAAGTTGTGGTAATCGTCTTCCACCTCAGGGCCTTCGGCGATGCCGTAGCCGATATGGGTGAAAAACTGCTCGATACGCTCCAGCGTCCGGGTGACCGGATGCAGGCCGCCAGTGGTCTGGCCACGGCCAGGCAAGGTGACGTCGATCTGCTCGGCGGCGAGCTTGGCACTCAGTTCGGCTTCTTCGAAAGCCGTCTTGCGCGCATTGAGGACATCTGTGACACGTTCCTTGGCTTCGTTGATCAGCGCGCCCACTTTGGGCCGCTCATCGGCAGGCATGTTGCCCAAGGTCTTCATCACCTGGGTCAGTTCGCCTTTCTTGCCAAGGAATTGAACCCGGATCTGCTCCAGGGCATTGATGTCTTCAGCGTGTTGCACGGCCTCCAAAGCTTGAGAGACCAGCGCATCCAGGTTTTCCATGTACAGACTCCAGATACGAAATAGGGGAAGAGCTTGAAGGCTCTTCCCCTATTCATGACGTTTAACACCCAAGCCCGCCGACGGCAGGCTGAGGTGATTGTCGGGGTACTTAGGCCAGCGAGGCTTTAGCTTTCTCGACAATCGCAGCAAACGCCGCTTTTTCGTTCACTGCCAGATCAGCCAGAACCTTGCGGTCGATCTCGATGGACGCTTTCTTCAGGCCAGCGATGAAACGGCTGTAGGACAGACCGTTAACACGAGCACCGGCGTTGATACGAGCGATCCACAGGGCGCGGAACTGACGTTTTTTCTGACGACGGTCACGGTAGGCGTATTGGCCTGCCTTGATTACCGCTTGCTTGGCAACACGGAATACGCGCGAACGAGCGCCGTAGTAGCCTTTAGCCAGTTTCAGAATTTTCTTGTGACGCTTACGGGCAATGACGCCACGCTTAACACGAGCCATGAGTTAGTCCTCTATCTTTGACCGAAATTAACGAAGGCGCAGCATGCGCTCGACTTTTGCCACGTCAGACGGATGCAGCAAGCTGCTACCGCGCAGTTGACGCTTACGCTTGGTCGACATTTTGGTCAGGATGTGGCTCTTGAAAGCGTGCTTGTGCTTGATGCCGTTAGCGGTTTTCAAGAACCGCTTAGCTGCACCACTTTTGGTTTTCATCTTTGGCATGTTCGGGTACTCCACATTCAATTGATAAACATAACCGCAAGGCCTGCCGTGCCCTGGTGGTTACTTCTTTTTCTTGGGGGCGATGACCATGATCAGCTGGCGTCCTTCCATCTTCGGATGCTGTTCGACGGAACCGTATTCGAGCAGGTCACCTTCGACCCGCTTCAACAGCTCCATACCCAGCTCCTGATGCGCCATCTCACGGCCGCGGAATCGCAAGGATACCTTGGCCCTGTCCCCATCACTCAGGAAACGTACCAGGTTGCGGAGTTTTACCTGGTAATCCCCTTCTTCCGTCCCTGGACGAAACTTGATTTCTTTGACCTGAATCTGTTTCTGGTTCTTCTTCGCCGCGGCAACCTGCTTCTTCTTCTCGAAGATCGATTTGCCGTAGTCCATCACCCGACATACGGGCGGGATGGCGTCAGCGGAGATTTCCACCAGATCCAGCTTCGATTCTTCAGCGATACGAAGCGCTTCATCGATAGAGACGATGCCAATCTGCTCGCCGTCAGCGCCAATTAACCGAACCTCGCGTGCCGAGATATTCTCGTTGATCGGGGCTTTCGGTGCAGCTCGTTTATCTTGTCTCATTTCACGCTTAATAATAATTACTCCGAATCTGGGCGACCACGCCGGGAAACCGCTTGTGCAAGGTACTCGGTGAACTGCGCGATGGGCATGGAGCCCAGGTCAGCGCCTTCACGGGTACGCACAGCGACAGTTTGCGTTTCAACTTCCTTGTCCCCGATGACCAGGAGATAAGGAACCTTGAGCAAAGTATGCTCACGGATTTTAAAGCCGATCTTTTCATTTCTCAAGTCGGACTTGGCACGAAACCCGCTTTCCGTCAGATTTTTTTCGACAAGCTGTACAAAATCGGCTTGTTTATCAGTGATATTCATCACCACTGCCTGTGTCGGCGCCAGCCAGGCCGGGAATGCGCCCTCGTAGTGCTCGATCAGGATCCCGACGAATCGCTCGAACGAACCCAGGATTGCCCGGTGCAGCATCACGGGATGCTTGCGACCGTTGTCTTCGGTGACGTATTCGGCGCCCAGGCGGATCGGCAGGTTGAAATCGAGCTGCAGTGTACCGCATTGCCAGACGCGACCCAGACAATCCTTCAACGAGAATTCGATCTTGGGGCCGTAGAAGGCACCCTCGCCTGGCTGCAGGTCGTAGGGAAGCCCGGCTGCGTCGAGGGCGGCGGCCAAGGCTGACTCGGCGCGATCCCACAACTCGTCGGAACCGACACGCTTTTCAGGACGCGTCGACAGCTTGAGCTGGATGTCCTTGAAGCCGAAGTCGGCGTAGACGTCCATGGTCAGCTTGATGAAGGCAGCGGATTCGGACTGCATCTGCTCTTCGGTGCAGAAGATGTGCGCATCGTCCTGCACGAAGCCACGCACGCGCATGATGCCGTGCAGCGCGCCCGAAGGCTCGTTGCGGTGGCAGGCACCGAACTCGGCCAGGCGCAGCGGCAACTCGCGGTAGCTTTTCAAGCCCTGGTTGAACACCTGCACATGGCACGGGCAGTTCATCGGCTTGATGGCGTAGTCGCGGTTTTCCGACTCCGTGGTGAACATGTTCTCGGCGTAGTTGGCCCAGTGCCCTGATTTCTCCCAGAGGCTGCGGTCCACCACCTGGGGCGTCTTGATTTCCAGGTAGCCGTTCTGCTGCTGGATCTTGCGCATGTACTGCTCGAGCACCTGGTACACGGTCCAGCCGTTGGGGTGCCAGAAGACCATGCCTGGCGCTTCTTCCTGGAGGTGGAACAGGCCCAGGCGCTTGCCGATCTTGCGGTGATCGCGCTTCTCGGCTTCCTCGATGCGCTTGACGTAGGCCGCCAGCTGCTTCTTGTCGGCCCACGCGGTGCCATAGACACGCTGCAGCTGCTCGTTCTTTGCATCGCCGCGCCAGTAGGCACCCGACAGCTTGGTAAGCTTGAAGGATTTCAGAAAACGCGTGTTCGGCACGTGTGGACCGCGGCACATGTCGACGTATTCTTCGTGATAGTACAAGCCCATGGCCTGCTCATCCGGCATGTCTTCGACCAGGCGCAGCTTGTAGTCCTCGCCACGAGCGGTGAACACGTCGATGACTTCGGCACGCGGGGTGACTTTCTTGACCACGTCGTATTCGGTGTCGATCAGCTGCTGCATACGCTGCTCGATCGCCGCCATGTCGTCCGGCGTGAAAGGCCGCTCGTAGGCGATATCGTAGTAGAAGCCTTCTTCGATGACCGGACCGATCACCATGCGCGCAGTCGGGTACAGCTGCTTGACCGCGTGGCCGACCAGGTGGGCGCAGGAGTGGCGAATGATCTCCAGCCCCTCTTCGTCCTTTGGCGTGATGATCTGCAAGGTGGCGTCGGCGCTGATCAGGTCACAGGCATCGACCAGTTGGCCGTTGACCTTGCCGGCAACGGTGGCCTTGGCCAGGCCGGCGCCGATGGACGCGGCGACCTCGGCGACCGAAACCGGGTGATCGAACGAACGCTGACTGCCGTCGGGAAGAGTAATGGTGGGCATGGCGCCTCCTCTCCTAGTGGTGACCCCTACCAAAGGTCACATGGGTTGGGATGAGCCAGTACGCGATTCGCCCGGTATGCCCGCCTTACGTTGGCAGGAGCCTTGCGGCCGACCGGAATACGAACCAGAGTGACTGGAGCAATCGAAAAAGGTGAATCCCGCGCCTCGGTGCCTACTCAAGGCAGCGCCGAACGCAGGGCCGAACATCCTAGCACAGAAGATGCGTCGACTTGGTGCGTCATGTGCACGATACGGCAACTGGGCCATTGGCTGAACTTGCTGCCCTCTTCACCCCTCAGATGAGATGAGTCAAAACCGCCTGAGAACAAGGAGCTATTCATTATGGGTCTCAAACGACTTCTTCCCCTGAGTGCCTGCCTGGCCCTGGTGCTTCCATTCGCGGCCCAGGCTGCCGCGCTGTCCGCCGATGCCAAGGCCGAGTACACCGCCCAGTGCCAGGCTGCGGCCGTGAAGCAAGGCGTGGATGCCGCCAAGGCGCAGGCACACTGCAGCTGCGGCGCGAAAGTGATCGAGGAGAAATTCAGCAAGGCCGAGATCGACCAGCTCACCAACAAACAGGTAGAGCCGCCAATGGCTCTGCGCCAGAAGCTGATGAAGGAAGTGCTGGTTTGCAATAACCAGTAGTCCTGGCAGAGGCGATGCAGGACTGCCCCAAGGGACGTCAACGGCGTTCTTGGGGTCGACCGCTTCGGTCAAGCGAATCATGCACGACGGAATGCGGTTTTTTTTTAAAACATTTTTCAGCTGCAAACCTCAATGAAATAAGGGGCTTAGCAGTTTCAGACAGGTCAATTTGCGACAACTTTGGTTCTTGACCCAATCAAAAGGGGTTCACAGTCCAGGTTTTGGACTATGATAGGCCCCGTGTGCCCAGTTGGCCTGAGCAGCACAGCACTACTGAATATTATGTTTCTTGGAGATTCACCATGTCTAATCGCCAGACCGGCACCGTAAAATGGTTCAACGATGAGAAAGGCTTCGGCTTCATCACTCCTTCAGGTGGCGGTGACGACCTGTTCGTACACTTCAAAGCTATCGAATCCGACGGTTTCAAAAGCCTGAAAGAAGGCCAGACCGTTTCGTTCGTGGCTGAGAAAGGCCAAAAGGGCATGCAAGCTGCTCAAGTTCGCCCAGAGTAATCTCGGCAACTGAAAAAACCCGTCCATGTGACGGGTTTTTTTTCGCCTGCGATTCGTGTCGAGTGAAGCGTCTGCTCAGCCGCAGTTGACGCGAGTGATCTGGCCGCTGTCATCGGCGTTGAGGTTGAGGCGGTCGGAACGGTATTCCAGGGTTACCATGTCGTGCGGGCGCAGGACACGGGCCACCTGTGCGCCAGCCTTGACCCTGGCCTGTTCGAGCAGGTCTGCGGAAACCGGCTTGCCAACGGTATAGCGTGCGCCATCAGCGTTGCAGCGCCCGTCGAATGAAGGGGCGGCAGCGGCAGACTGTCCGGTCGAGGTTCCGGATGTAGAACAGCCCGTTACAGCCAGGGTTGCCATCAGGATCAACAAGGTCTTGCGCGGGAAAGGCATGCAGCCTCCTCTTTTCAGTGGTTTTTCAGTAAGTAAGGTTGTGCGACCGCCTGTAGCCAATTTGGTTGCACCTTGGCCTAGTCTGCCCGAGCATAACGTCACGCGGTGTCAGAGAAATCGTCACCGGATGTGTGTTCGCCGGTCAGTACAGGTCGATGTAGTCGGACCGGGGCACCGGCCAGTGGGTCTGCAGAGCGGTGTGGATCTGCTTCACCCAGGTGGCGTCGGATGCCGCAGCAGCGCCTACGTAACCGGATCCGGCGGCCCAGGTTTCCAGGCGGAAGCATAGGCCCTCTATATCCGTGCCCCCCACCGCCTCGGTGGAGAGGAAGGCAATGCCGTCACGGGTCACGCGCAGCTGGTTGTGGATGGCCGGATTGCCCGAGGCGATCAGGGCACGGACCGCGTACAGGGTGAGTGAGTCGCTTTGTTTGAGGTCGATTTGCACATGAGCCTCCATGCCGAAGAATTGACCGAAGTTTGACACGCACCCTGCCATCTGCCCAAGGGCCGGTGTAATGCGTTGGCGAAAATGCTTTACTTGGCCACGTGGAGCGAACGTCGTTCGCTCGTGACCGTTGGCGAGAGCAACATGGCAAACGTATCAATCAAGGCGGACATCAAGGTCCAGTGGCCTCAGGGCCAGAGCTCCTTCAGCCCCGGTACGCCCGAGGAGCTGGCGATCATCGGCGTCGACGTGCTGGTCAAGGCATTGGGCACCGATGCGGCGCGCAGCTTCGTCATGCAGGTGTTCGAGCGTTACGCCCACGAACACGTGGCAGCGACGGGCAATACCGTGGCGCATCCCTTGAAGAACGTGCCCACTCCATAGCCCGTGACGCACCGGCGCTTCGGCCGGTCAGGGCAGACGCTGCAGGCGTTGGGTCAGCAGATCGAAAAAGCCCTGTGCATTCCCCTCGTTCACCCAGAACACGTTGGCCGGCTGCTCGAGCGTACCGTACCAGTCGGCCACGGTCTGGCCGAAGCTCGGGCCCTCCCGGCTGTCGATGGTCAGGTTGACCTTGCGCCTGCTGAACAGCTCTGGCGCCAGCAGATAGGCAATCACGCTGGCATCGTGAACCGGGCCGCCGGGCAGTCCGTAGTGCTCCATGTCGGCCTTCACGTACGCCTGCAGGATATCCACCACCCGCGGCCCGGCCTTGTTCTGCAAGGCAGCCAACTGCTGCAGGCGCGCCGGGCTGGTCAGAACCTTGTGAGTGACATCCAGTGGCACGTAGGTGAGCTTGACGCCGCTGGCCAGTACCACCTGGGCGGCGTGAGGGTCTGCGAACAGGTTGAACTCGGCCACCGGGGTGATATTGCCGCCATTGAAGTGCGCGCCCCCCATGACGATCACTTCCTTTATGCCCTGGGTGATGCCGGGCGCCTGGATCAAAGCCAGCGCCAGGTTGGTCTGTGGCCCCAACATCGCCAGGGTGATGCTGTGGGGTTCGGCATTGCTCAAGGTATCGATCAAATACTGCACCGCGTTGCCCTCGGCCAGCCCTTTGCTCGGCTCATGCACGGCGATACCAGGCACGCCCTCCTCACCATGCACGTTGGCGGCATAGATCGGCTCGCGGACCAGCGGCTTGGGTGCACCGGCATAGACCGGCACATCTTCGCGACCCGCCCACTCACGGGCCAGGCGTGCGTTTCGCGAGGTCTTGTCGAGGCGCACGTTGCCGGCCACGGTCGTGAGGGCGCGGACGTTGATCTCCTCGGGCGAAGCCAGGGCCAGCAGCAAGGCGACGACATCGTCGGCGCCGGGGTCGGTGTCGATGATCAGATCGATCTTGTCGGCCGCCGTGGCGGCAGCGCTGGTCAGCAGGGCCATCAATGAAAATCCTCGAAGCAGGGTCAGCAGGGAACGTTGCATGTTGCACTCCTTGTGCTCAGTGGTAAGTCTAGAAAGTGACGCCCGCCAACAGGGCGATATTGCTGTAGGGCTGGCATTCGCCAGTGCGCACGATGGCGCGAGCGTTCCGCGACAGCTCCTTGAACCGCGCATGGCTGACCGACTGGCGCACACCGAGGGCGCCCTGCTCGTGCAACTGCTGGATTCGCGCCGACGCCGGCGGCAGCACCTGCAGCATCTCCTCGGCGATCACGTGGCTTTCCACCTGCATTTCGCTGAGCAGCACGTCCAGCGTGCTGATGAAGCTGGGAATGCCTGGCGTCAAGGCCAGATCGATCAAGGGCACGCCCGGTGGTACCGGCAAACCGGCATCGCCGATCACGACGATATCGCCATGGCCAAGGGACGCAACCAGTTGCGAAAGCGATATGTTCAACAAGGCGGTCTTTTTCACGATGCAACCTGCTCCACTTGCGCCAGGGTCGGGATGGAAGGCTGGGCGCCGGCGCGGGTGACCGACAGTGCAGCGGCGGCCTGGCCGAACGCAATGGCCTGTGACTCGTCCAGGCCTCTGGCCAGCGCCGCGGCAAAGCCACCGACGAACGTATCGCCAGCCGCCGTGGTATCCACCGCCTGCACCTTGCGTCCAGGATAATGCCGGGGCTGCGCGCCGTCGGCAAACAGCAGGCCCTGCTCACCCAGGGTGATGAGCACCTTGCCGGCGCCGGCCTGGCGCAGAAGACTGGCCGCCTGCTCGGCCTCGGCCACCGAGCTGACGCTCAGGCCGGTGAGCGCCTGAGTTTCGGTTTCGTTGGGGATCAAATAATCGACCCAGCCCAGCCATTGCTGCGGTAACGGCCCGCTGACCGGCGCCGGATTGAGAATGACCGTCTTGCCTGCTTCGTGAGCGCGCTGCAAGGCGAAAGCCACCACGTCATAGGGGATTTCCAGCTGGCACACCACCACATCGGCGCCCAGCAGCAGGCGATCGAAACGCTCGATGTCGGCGCAGTCGAGCTGGCCGTTGCCGCCCGCGACAATGACGATCGCATTCTGGCTGTTGGCATCGACCACGATCATCGCGATCCCGGTCGCCACGGCCTCAGCCACCCGCACGCCCTGGCAGTCGATGCCTTCATCGGCCAGCGCCTGGCGCAGCGCCTGGCCATAGGCGTCGGCGCCGACGCAGCCGATCATCGCCACTTGCCCGCCCAACCGCGCGGCCGCGACTGCCTGGTTGGCGCCCTTGCCGCCCGGCACCGTCGCGAAGGACTGGCCCAGCAGGGTTTCTCCCGCCTGCGGCAAACGCTCGGCCTGTGCCACCAGGTCCATGTTCAGACTGCCTATTACCAATACGTTTGCTTGCATCATCTACCACTCTCAGCGCAATTCATGGGAAAGACCGGCGTATCGCGCCGTGGACTCGCGCACCACGATCTGTGGCGCGATGACCTGTTGCGTCGCAGCTGCACCGGCCGCTCCGGCGATGCGGGCCAGAAGCCGCTCGGCAGCGACCTCGCCCAATTCGCCGATACGCTGGCCGACGGTGGTCAGGGCCGGATAAACATAGCGACTGAGCTGGATATCGTCGAAACCGATGACCGACAGCTGTTCGGGCACCCGGATACCACGCTCGGCGGCCGCGCGCAGCACGCCCAGGCCGATCATGTCGTTGGCGGCAAAGATCGCCGTGGGCGCCGATCCCGCCAGCAGCTTGACCGCCGCACGGTAGCCACCCGGACTGGTGAAATCGCTGTGCAGGACATGCTTGGGCGCGGGTTGCACGGCGTACTCGGCGAGCGCACGACGGTAGCCGTCCAGGCGCAGCTGCGCCACGTGGGTATGTTGCGGCCCGCTGATGCAGGCAATGGCGCGATGGCCCAACTCGAGCAGATGCCGGGTGGCCAGGTAGCCACCCTGCTCATGATCGATGCACACAAGGTCCGCTGCCACCTGCTGCAGGCCACGGTCGACGATGACCATGGGCGTTCTGACCGCCGCGAGCATATCGGTCAGCGCGGCATCGCCGCCCACCGAGGCGAAGACGATACCATCGACGCGCTTCTCCAACAGCACGCGCAGGTAGTTGCGCTGTTTCTGCGGATCGTCGTCGCAGTTGCAGAGGATCACGCAGTAGCCGTTGCGTTCGCAGCAGTCCTCGATACCGCGCGCAAGTTCGGCGAAATACGGGTTGACGCTGTTGGGCACCAACAAGCCGATGGTCGCTGTGCTGCGCGCTTTCAAGGAACGCGCCACCGCACTGGGAACGTAGTTGAGCTCGGCGATCGCCGACTCGACCTTGCGCCGCACGTGTGCGCTGACCGGCCGGCTGTTGTTCACGACGTGCGAAACAGTGGTGTAGGAGATACCGGCGCGCGCCGCCACGTCCTTGATGGTCGCCATGCTAGCCCCGCTTGCGCGCGCGTTGGCTGCGGTAAGTGTCGAGCACCACGGCGATGACGATCACCGCGCCGGTAATGATGCGCTTGGTCGGCTCGGTTGCGCCGATCTGCGCCAGGCCGGCCGCCAGCACGGAAATGATCAGCACGCCGAAAAAGGTGCTGATGACCGAGCCGCGCCCGCCCATCAAGCTTGTTCCGCCGATCACCACGGCGGCGATCACCTGCAGTTCCAGGCCAGCGCCGGCATTCGGGTCGGCCGCCTCCAGCCGGGATATCTGGAACAGCGCGGCCACGCCCGCCAGCAGGCCCATGAGGGAGAACACCAGCACCTTGTAGGGCTTGGGGTTGATGCCGGCCAGGCGCACGGCTTCTTCGTTGGTACCGATGCCGATCAGGTAGCGGCCAAAGACGGTACGGGTCAGAGTCAGGTGCGCGATGGCGATCACACCCAGGGCGATCAGGAACGAGGGTGCGATGCCGAACGCTACCGGGTCCGACAGCCAGGCGAAGGCATCGCCGATATAGGCGGTGCGCGAATCGGTCATCTGGTAAGCGACCCCGCGGGCCATTTCCAGCACGCCCAGGGAGACGATGAACGACGGAATGCGCCAGGCCACGGTGATCGAGCCGGTGATGGTGCCGGCGAGTGCTGCGCAACCCATGCCGAGCAGGGCTGCGGGCAATACGCTCCAGCCCCAGCCGAGAATCGCCACACTCACCGCCGAGGCCGCCAGCGCCAGCACCGACCCCACCGACAGGTCGATGCCGCCGATGATCAGCACGAAGGTCATGCCCACCGCCAGCACCATGAGGTCGGGGATCTGGTTGGCGATGGTGCTGAAGGTGCTGTACGAGAGGAAATGGCTGCTGAGCAGGGAGAACAGCACGATCATGGCCAGCAATGCGCCAGCCAGGCCCAGGTAGGTGCCAAGGCCCAGATAAGTGCCGCCGGTTTTTGCGCCGGGCGTGTCTTTGAGCAGTGTCGAAGTTTTCATGCAGGGGTCCTTGCTGCAGGCTCGGCCAGCAGCGCATCGCGTTTTTGATAACCGGCGAACGCGGCGGCCAGCAATTCATCCTGGCTCCAGTGTTCGCGCTCGAAGGTGTCGATCAGGCGGCCCGCCGAGAGGACTGCGATGCGATCGCAGATCAGCATCAGCTCGCGCAGGTCGCTGGACACCACGACCAGTGCCTTGCCTTGGCGGGTGAGCTCGCCCAGCAGGGCGTAGATGTCGAACTTGGCACCTACGTCGATGCCGCGGGTCGGCTCGTCGAACAGCAGCACATTGCAGTCACGCTCCAGCCAGCGGCCGATCACCACCTTCTGCTGATTGCCGCCGGAAAGCTCGGCGACCGTCTGCGCCGGGCTGGAGCTGCGGATGCGCATGGCCTCGATCTGGCGTTGGGCCAAGGCTCGTTCGGCCTTGCTATCGACGATGCCGGCCGCAGAAATCGCCGGCATGTTGCCCAGGGCAATATTGGCGCTGATCGACTGCGACAGCAGCAGGCCTTCGCCCTTGCGGTCTTCGGTGATCAGTGCGATACCGTGGGCAACGGCATCGGCAGGGCTGCGAATGCTCACTGGCACGGGCGGCTGGCCGATCGCAACGGTACCGGCATCGCTGGCATCGGCGCCGAAGATCAGCCTGAGCAGTTCGGTACGCCCTGCCCCGATCAATCCGGAAATACCGAAGATCTCGCCCTGGCGCACCTCGAAGGATACGTCCTTGACCTTGTCGCCACGGGTCATGCCCTGCACCTTGAACATCGGCGCGCCGATGCGTCGCTCGCCCAGGTCGATACGCTCGCCCAGCTCGCGCCCGACCATGAGGTTCACCAGTTGCTCGCTGTCGTAGCGCGCCATCGGTTCGACACACACCAGCCGTCCATCGCGCAGCACGGCGATGCGTTGGGCGACCTGCGCCAGTTCTTCCAGACGGTGGGAAATGTAGATGATCGACACCCCGCGTTCGCGCAGCCGCAGGATCTGCGCAAACAGCATGTCGACCTCGCGCGCGGTGAGCATGGCGGTGGGTTCGTCGAGCACCAGCACCTGGCAGTCGCCGATCAGGTTGCGGGCGATTTCGACCATTTGCTGATGGCCGATGCCCAGATCGCTGACCAGGGTGTCCGGGTCGATGGCATCCAGGCCCACCTGTGCCATGGCCTGGCGGGCCTGTTCACGCAGGCGTCGACGGTCGATCCATCCAGCGCGACTGGGCAGGTCATGGAGGAACAGGTTTTCCGCGACGGTCAGGGTAGGCAGCAGGTTGAGTTCCTGCATGACCATGCGCACCCCGCCGCGCTCGGCTGCGGTGCGACTGCCCGGCAGCCATGGCTGGCCCTGGAACTGCATCTGACCGGTGGTGGGTGCTTCCAGACCACCGATTATCTTCGACAGCGTGCTTTTGCCCGCGCCGTTCTCGCCGGTCAAGGCCAGCACTTCGCCGCGGTGCAACTCAAGATCGATGTCCCACAGCACCGGCTGGGCATAGGTCTTGCCGATGCCGCTGACCGACAGCACTACGTTGGATGTCATAGGTTTCTCCAGGCACACCTGCGGGCGACAGGCCGGCACTGGCCGGACCTGCCGCGAGGTGCACTGCATCAAGGCTTGGTGACGAGCTCGACCGGGGTCTGGATGACACCGTTGGCGTCGACGTCGAGCTTGTCGCCCTTGACCAGCGCCAGGGCATTCTGGATGCCGAACACCGCCTGGCGAGCGGCGAACTGGTCGGCCGTGGCCAGGATGCGGCCGTCTTTCAGCATCGGCTTGATGGCATTGATGTTGTCGTAGCCGACCACCTGGACCTTACCCGCCTTGCCGGCGGCGCGCACTGCAGACACCGCGCCCAGCGCCATGCTGTCGTTGCCGGCCAGCAGGGCCTTGAGGTCCGGGTACTCGTTGAGCATGGCCGAAGCGACAGCATTGCCCTTGTCGATTTCCCAGTTACCCGACTGCACCGAGACGATGTTCATCTGCGCCGCTTGCATGGCGTCCTTGAAACCGGCGGTGCGCATCTGCGCGTTGGTGGTGGTCGGTACGCCTTCGATGATGCCGACCTGGTCGCCGGCGCTCAGGCGGGTGGCCAGATAATCACCCACCAACTTGGCGCCCTTGCGGTTGTCGGGGCCCACGAACGGTACGGTGATACCTTTGCTTTTCAGCACCCCGGCATCTAGCTGGTTGTCGATGTTGACGACCTTGATGCCAGCATCCATGGCTTTCTTGATGATGGGTACCAGCGCCTTGGAGTCTGCCGGCGCAATGACCAGTGCGTCGACCTTGGCGACGATCATCTGCTCGACGATACGGATCTGGTTGGCGGTGTCGGACTCGTCCTTGATGCCGTTGGAGACCAGATCGAAATCGGCAGCATGCTCTTTCTGGTAGCTTTTGGCGCCGTCTTCCATGGTCAGGAAGAATTCGTTGGCCAGGGACTTCATGACCAGCGCGACCTTGGGCTTCTGGGTATCGGCAAAAGAGGATTGCAACGGGGCGATGGCGCCGATGGCAGCCATCAGGGAGACAGCGAGCAGGCGTCCGGCGAAGGGCAGCTTCATGGGGTTACTCCGATCTTATGATTGTTTTCGAGCGCAGCCTGCGGAAACCCGCAAACGTTTGCGTGAGAGGAACTATGGTCAGGGATCGGGGAATTGTCAATCGGTGCCGAGCGCTGTAGCGCGGGTCATCACAGCGCCCACTCGGGGCGGGCAGAAACACGGCAGGTTACAACTGCAGGAAACCCACCCCTGATTCCTGTTTATCGGTACTGCCATGACTGACTCTGCTGCTCATACCATCCATGCTGCAACCCCTGCCCTGCGCTGCTTCGACGGCCGGGCGCGAGTGCTGCGCGACATCTCCTACCACCGCGACCAAGCGGGTCCCGCACAAGCCCGCATCACCCGTTACAGCCATGACGCCGGCGGACAAATGATCAGCAGTATCGATCCGCGCCTTCACGCAGCCCAGGCCGAGCGTCCCGAAATGGCCGCCAACCTGGTACAGGTGCGCAGCTTGACCGGTCGATGCCTGTACATCCGCAGTGTCGATGCCGGCAACACGCGAACGCTGTACGACGCCTGTGGCCGCGAGGCGATGACTTGGCAGGCCAACGGTGTCGAGCAGACGCGCTGCTACGAAACGGCGCCTCTCCCCGGCCGGCTGCTATCAATCCGTGAACGCTCTGCCCAACAAGCCTTTCGCACCGCCGAGCGCTGGCAATGGGCGGGCGTTGACGCAGAGGCCAAAGCGTTCAACCTGGCCGGCCATTGCCAGACACGTTTCGACAGCGCCGGCAGACACGTCGTGCAAGCGCGCAGCCTGCTCGGTGCAATCGCCGGCGAGACCCTGCAACTGCTCGCAGGTCACACCGAATGTGACTGGGCGCAGGACGATACCCAAGGCGAGGCGCGGTGCCTGGAACCGCAAAGTCTGACCAGTACGGTGAGCTTCGATGCCTGCGGCGCAATCATCGCCAGCGAGGATGCCAGGGGCCATCGGCAACGCCATGGCCATGACCGTTGCGGGCAGTACCGGGCCAGTTGGGTCACTCGCAATGGCGGCTTGGAGACGCCGGTGGTGCTGGACGTGAGTTACGCCGCTGGGGGGCAGAAAGAAGTCGAGCGGCATGCCAACGGTGTCGTCATCACCCATACCTATGCAGCCGACACCCAACGCCTGGCCGGCATGCGTACCCACCGCGCCAGCGACCACCAGACCTTGCAGGAGCTGCGCTACCGGTATGACCCGACCGGCCGGGTGACTCAGGTGCGCAACGAAGCGGAGCAGACACGCTTCTGGCGCAATCAGAGAATCGATCCGCAGCAGGACTACCGTTACGACTCGCTGTCGCAGTTGATCCTGGCCAGCGGTCGGCAGATGGCCGCACTCGGCCAGATGCAGAGCAACCTGCCCTCTGCGCTGCCCGTCGACACCCGCGCCTACGCCTCATACCAGCGTCGCTATGCGTACGACGAGGCCGGCAACCTGCTGAGCATTCGGCACACCGTGCCAACAACCAATGCCGGCTACACCGTCAGGCTTACGACTTCGGCGTGCAGCAACCGGGCCGTGTTGAGCAGCGTGTGCGATGACCCGGCACTGATCGATCGCCAGTTCGATGCCGCCGGGCAGCAACGCGCACTGGACGGCGCCCAATCTACAGCCTGGAACAATCGTATGCAGCTGGCCAGCGTGACACGCGCCGGGGCAGGCACCGAGCACTACCTCTACGGCCAGCAGCACCAACGACTGCGCAAGACCCATGCGCAGGGAAGTACGTGCTACCTGCCGGGGTTGGAGTTGCGCCAGCAGGACGGCCAGACCCTGCATTGCCTCAAGGTGGGCGAACATATTCGCTTGCTGCACTGGCCTGACGGCAGCCCCGAGGGCCTGGCCAACGACCAGTTGCGCTACAGCTACACCGACCTGCTGGGCAGTCATGGCCTGGAACTCGATGGCGACGGCCAGGTAATCAGCCGCGAGGAATTCTTCCCGTTCGGCGCCACGGCGGTCTGGGCCTGCCGCAACCAGGTCGAGGCGAGCTACAAGACCCTCCGTTACTCGGGCAAGGAACGCGACGACACCGGTCTCTACTACTATGGCTACCGCTACTATCAGCCCTGGGCCGGACGCTGGCTGAGCGCCGATCCGGCGGGGACGGTGGATGGGCTCAATCTGTATGCCATGGTGCGCAACTCGCCGTCGTCTGCAGTGGATGACGATGGCCGAATGTTGCGCGCCGTGTTCAAGGGCGGAGTCGGCGCAGCCGGGATCAGCTACGAGGCGTACAAGTACCACGAACGTCAGTCGCAAGCGCCAGCACAGCCAGCCGCCACTCCGATAAACGCCTCCATGGGCGACCGGCGAGCGGACAATGCCATTGGCAAGGTCCAGCGGATGAAGGAACAATTCAGCCCTGGGCAACAGATTCTGAACAGTGCCAAGGGCCGTGCGGAGACGGCGGATCACCTCGCGCACGGGCAGCTGCCAGGCGTCAATGCAGTGCTCAAGGGCGCTGAAGGTGTCGGCACCGTCGTCGAATTCAGCCAGACCGGCGACCTTTCGCAAATCAGCAAAGCGCCTCTGGCGGGGGCTATTGCCACGGATGCGGTGAACGGCGTTGCCCACAGCATCAAGGCCACTATCAAAAACACCCAGAAAGCCGTGCAAGGCACTGCCGAGCTGGCAACGCTTTCCGATACCAAGGCCGAGGAACTGCAAGCGTCACTGCACGACCTGCAGGAGCTGACGCAAGACAAGCTGATCACCGGCCTGTCGTTCGGCGCCACGGTAAAGGCAGGCCTGGACGGCGCTGCTGCGGTGGTGCCGCATCCAGTAGCGAAGTTCGGACTCAAGGTATTGTCGACGGCATGGACCGTGACCGGTGTGGTGCATGGCGCGGAGGAGCTCGGAGAGATTGCCAAGACTCATGAGGATCTGCTTGCGAGCAAGACCGGTGAAAACCTCATGGGGCAGATGAAGACGGTCAATGCGTCGAATCGCACGGGGATCATGGACCGTGTCAAGCAGAGCTATGGTCTCTCGGGTAATCCATAACGTCAGCTCGCCGCCTGTGCCAATAGCCTCTGGCCGCGACGTTTTGCCACTCAACTAACGCTCTCTCTGGCAGTCACAGCAGAAGCGGTTACATTTTGTAGCCATTTCATGGGCGCAAGCCCGGCGAGGCCTGATGAGCTTTATCTTGTGGATGGCCGTTCTGGGCGTCCTGCTGTTGATGCTGGCGCTGACGGCGTCTTACCTGCGCTGGCTGCCGGTGACGACCTCTGCGGTGTGCCTGGCATTCGGCGTGGCCATCGGTCCCATGGGGCTTGGCCTGTTCACCACCGATTTCAAGGACACCGCCTCGTGGCTCGAGCGCCTGGCGGAGGCTGCCGTGCTGTTCTCGCTGTTCAGCACCGGGATCAAGTTACGACTTGGCCTGGGGCGCAGCGCGTGGCGAGCGGCCTATATGCTGTCGGGTCCGGTCATGCTGGTGTCGATTCTGGGCGTCTGCCTGGTGGCGCACTACGGCCTGGGCTTGTCCTGGGGCGTGAGTACCCTGCTTGGGGCCATGCTGGCGCCGACCGATCCGGTGCTGGCCTCCATGGTTCAGGTGAACAGCGCGCAGGACTTCGACCGCGTGCGCTTCGGGCTGTCGGGTGAAGCCGGGCTCAACGACGGTACGGCCTTTCCCTTCGTGATCCTGAGCCTGCTGATGCTGCACCATGGCAGTCTGGACAGCCACTGGCTGGGCCAGTGGGCCTTGGAAAACCTGCTGTGGGGCGTGCCGGTCGGGCTTTTGGTCGGTTACGGGATGGGCCGGGCCATCGGTCACCTGATGATCTACCTGCGCGTGCGCAATGCCGACAGCACCGACTCGCCCAACGATTTTCTGGCTCTGGCGCTGATCGCGCTGTCGTACTTCGGCGCAGCGTCCCTGGGCGCCTTCGGATTTCTCGCGGTGTTCGCGGCCGGCCTGGGGCTGCGTCAGGCGGAGGTGCGTACCTCGGGATCCGAGGTTCCCTCGGAGCATCTGGCCAAGCCGGTGGTGGGTCACCGGGATCTGGCGCCCGAAGAAGGTACCGTCACCCATCCCAAAGATCTTGAGGACGGGCAACTGGCCGCCGGGGTGATGATGGGCGACATTCTGGTGTTCGGCAATCTGGTGGAGCGGTCCATGGAAGTGCTGCTCATCACCATTCTGGGAGCGACCCTGTCTGCCTACTGGGACTGGCGTGCGGTCGGCCTGGCGGCGGCACTGTTCTGCGTGATCCGCCCGCTGAGCGTGTGGTTGCTGGTCAGTCGCCGCCTGCTCGATGGTCATCAGCGGGCGTTGCTGGGCTGGTTCGGCATCCGCGGGATCGGCTCGATCTACTACCTGTGCTACGCGCTGGCTCACGAACTGCCGGAGTCGGTCGAACAGGTGTGCATCAGCCTGACGTTGTCGGTGGTGGCCTTGAGCATTCTGGTGCATGGCATCAGCACCCAGCCGTTGCTGGAACATTACGAACGTCGGCGCAAGTCCGTTTAGCGGTGGTTGAGGTAGATCAGTGGCTGCGCGGTGCTGCCGGACGCGGCTCGCGCCGCTGCTACAGGGGCATGGGTTCGGATGCACCGGCTTGGTCAAAAAGGTATAGAATGCCCAGCATTTGAAGGATCGGTTACCGTCGTCCAGACGCGGTCGATCACGCACAACCCATACAGGCAGATCGGATATTGGAACAGCTAAAGCGCCTCGCGAGCGGGATTGAAGGGCTCGATTTGTTGCTCAAGGGTGGGCTGGTGGCCGGTGCGTCATACATCGTGCAGGGTCGTCCGGGTTCGGGCAAGACCATCCTGGCCAACCAATTGGGCTTCAATCACGTGAGCCAGGGCGGCCGGGTTCTGGTCGCCACGCTGCTCGCGGAATCCCACGAGCGGCTGTTCCAATATTTGTCCACTTTAAGTTTTTTCGATGCCTCCAGGATAGGCAACGAAATCCAGTTCGTCAGTGCGTTCGACACCCTGGAAAACGAGGGCCTGGACGAAGTGGTCAAACTGCTGCGCCGCGAGATCAGTCGACAGAAAGCGACGGTATTGATCGTCGACGGGGTACTCAACGCCCGCTCCAAGGCTGACTCGCAGATCGACACCAAGAAGTTCATCTCCGAACTGCAGGGTCACGCGGCGTTCGCCGGGTGCACGGTGCTGTTCCTGACCAGCTCGCGACTGGACGACGGCAGCCCCGAGCACACCATGGTCGATGGCGTGATCGAACTGGGCGAGGAGCTGTTCAACACCCGTTCGGTTCGCCGCATCCAACTGCGCAAGACCCGTGGCAGCGGCGCGCTGTCAGGGTTGCATGAATGCGAGATCACCGACGATGGGCTGGTGGTCTATCCACGCCTGGAAAGCCTCTACAGCCGCCCCTCCTGCCCCGACCCCACCGATCTCAGCCGCATACCCAGCGGCATTCCCGCGCTGGACAACCTGATTGGCGGTGGCCTGCCGCGCTCTTCGGTGACGCTGGTGATGGGGCCGTCGGGCATCGGCAAGACCAGCCTGGGGATCAACTTCCTCGCCGCGTCCACGCCTGAACAGCCGGGCATGCTGTTTGGCATGTACGAATCCGAGCGCCGTTTGCAGGTCAAGGCACGATCGCTGGGTCATGACTTCGAAGCGCTGCAAGCCAGCGGTGCTCTGCATGTGTGCTGGCAGCCCACCACAGAAGGGCTGCTCGACGGTCTGGGATTACGGCTGTTGCGCCACGTCGAGGTCCATGGCATCAAGCGCCTGCTCATCGACAGCCTGGGCGGCATGGCCCGCACGGCGACCAGCACGGTACGCCTGACCGAGTTCTTCAGTACCCTGATGAGCGAGCTGCGCGCCCGCGGCGTGACGGTATTCGCCACCTGGGAGGTTCGCGGCCTGTTCGGCCCTGAGATCACCTCGCCGGCGCCCGACCTCTCCAGCATTGTCGACAACATCCTGCTGACGCGATTCGTCGAACATGAGTCTGAACTAAAGCGCCTGCTGTCCATTCTTAAAGTGAGAGACAGCTACTACGATCCGTCGTTATTGGAGCTGGTCATTCATGGTCACGGAATCGACCTGAGAAAGGCGTTCACAAATGCAGAGGCAGTGTTATCAGGTAGTGCCTCCACGATTTCGAATCCGTGATGCTGCCGGGGTCGAACTGACATGGCCACTATCCTGATCGTCGACGATGAGTATCTCATCGCCGACATTCTTGGTTACGCGTTGGAAGACGAAGGCTATATGGCCGTCAAGGCCGGTAATGGCAAGCGTGCGCTGGAGATCCTCGATCGCGAGCGTCCGGCCTTGGTCATTACCGACTTCATGATGCCTGGCATGAACGGCCTCGAACTGGCGCAGAAGATCCGTAGTCACGCCTCGTTCGAGTCTGTGCCCATTCTTTTGATGAGTGGTGCCCAAGGCAACGTCGGTCGGGCAACGCCCGAACTTTTCAACGCCGTATACGACAAACCCTTCGACATCAACGAAGTGGTGGCACGCGTGCGCGAATTGGTCCCGCTGGATCCGGTCTAGGCGCAAAAGCCGCCGCTCGCGCGCTACAGCGTGAGAATTTCGTGGCCATCGGCAGTGACGGCCACCATGTGTTCCCATTGCGCGGACAACGACTGATCGCGAGTCACCACGGTCCAGCCATCCGCCAACTGGCGGGTTCCAGCCTTCCCGGCGTTGATCATCGGCTCGATAGTGAAAATCATGCCTTGCGTCAAGCGCATCCCCTCGCCCTTGCGGCCGTAGTGCAGCACTTGCGGATCGTCGTGGTAGATCTGTCCGATGCCATGCCCGCAGTACTCGCGTACAACGCTGAACCCCTCACGGTGCGCCACGCTCTGGATGGCGTGGCCGATGTCGCCCAAGGTCGCACCCGGCTTGACCACTTCGATACCGGCCAGCATTGCCTCGTAAGTGGTGTCCACCAGCCGCTTTGCCAGCGCGCTTGGCTCACCGACGTAGTACATACGGCTGGTGTCGCCGAACCAGCCGTCCTTGATGACGCCCACATCGATATTGACGATGTCGCCGTCGGCCAGCACCACATCGTTGCTGGGCACACCGTGGCAAACCACCTGGTTCACCGAAATGCACACCGTCTTGGTAAACCCGTGATAGCCAACGTTGGCCGGGATTACTTTCAATTCGTTGACGATGTAGGCATTGCACAGCTCGTCCAGGTGTTGTGTGGTCACGCCGGCCTGCACGTGCGGTGCAATCATGCGCAGTACGTCAGCGGCAAGCGCCCCGGAGCGGCGGGCCATGGCGACTTGCTCGGGGGTGCGGTTCAGATTCTTGCGGCTCACGGGTTTCTCCTGCGATTCGAGCCTCTATGCTAGCAGAGCGCCGCTGCCGTGCCTGCACAGCGCGCACTGACATCATTTAATTTCAAACGATACAAAACTTTTTGTAACCACTTGGTTCATAAGACTCACAGCCCAGCGCCATACCGGCAGATGGTCGCGAAAAGCGCACAGGCAGTGTTTTCGAATGCGGTTCGAAGACTTCAACATTCAAGCAGTTCGACATAATCATAATATCCGCTGGAGCCGCCGACCTCTGGGAGTGACCCCTTCCCAGGCCGGCATCGCAACACCGAACGCTGATACCTGCCCTGCTCCTTTCGTGCGCGATCCTGCGTGGCGCATCACGACGCATTGCCTGCGCGCAATGAAAGGAATGAGCCTTGTCCAGTTCCAACACCACAGCACCTGACACTCCACCTGCGGGCGAGGAAAACGACGCCACACGCACCTCTCCCGGCCAGATCGTCGTGCGCGTGGCGATCATCGCCACCATGGGCGCCCTGGCCTTCGGCTACGACACGGGGGTGATTTCCGGCGCCCTGCCCTTCATGACCCAGGGCCCGGACCAGGGTGGCCTGGGCCTCACTCCGTTCACCGAGGGCCTGGTGGCTTCCTCGCTGATTCTGGGCGCCGCCTTCGGCTCATTGTTCGCCGGGCATCTGGCCGACAAATACGGGCGCCTGACGGCGCTCAAGGGCCTGGCCATCCTGTTCATGATCGGCGCCCTGGGTTCCGCCCTCGCGCCGACGGTCGCGATCATGATCGCCACACGCTTCGTGCTGGGACTGGCAGTCGGTGGGGCATCGGCGATCGTGCCGATGTTCATTGCCGAGATCGCCGGGCCCAACAAGCGTGCCCGCCTGGTCAGCCAGAATGAGTTGATGATCGTTACCGGGCAGCTGGTGGCCTACGTCTCCAACGCCCTGCTCGCGCATTTCGCCCACACCCCCGATGTTTGGCGCTGGATGCTCGCCATCGCAGTGATCCCGGCTGCCCTGCTGTGGATCGGCATGCACTTCGTGCCCACCTCACCGCGCTGGCTGGCCAGCAAGGGGCGCATGGACGAGGCGCGCGAAGTGCTGGAAAGACTGCGATCGAGCAAGAAGCAGGTCGACAAGGAAATGAAGGAGATCATTGCCCAGAACGAAGAACAACGCGCCGATGTCAGCTGGTCCTCGATCTGGGCAGAGCCCTGGCTGCGTCGCCTGTTGCTGGTGGGCATGGGGCTGGGCTTCGTCGCTCAGCTTACCGGGGTGAACGCATTCATGTACTTCACTCCGGTCATCCTCAAGTCCACCGGGTTGGGTACCAACGCGGCACTCACTGCCACCATCGGCAACGGCGTGGCTTCGGTGATCGCCACGTTGATCGGCATCTGGCTGGTCGGCCGTCATGGCCGGCGGCCGATGCTGATGACTGGCCTGTGCTTCGTGATCCTCGCGCAGGTGCTGCTCTGCTGTGTGCTGACCATGCTGCCCGCTTCGCTGTTGCAGAGCTATCTGGCGCTGGCCTGTATCCTGATGTTCCTGCTGTTCATGCAGACCTTCATCGCCCCGGTCTACTGGCTGCTGATGTCCGAGCTGTTTCCTTCGCACCTGCGTGGCCTGATGACCGGCACGGCAGTGTGCTTCCAGTGGCTGTGCAATGCGTCGGTGGCGTTCATGTTCCCGATCGCACTGGCCGGCTTTGGGCCTTACACCTTCATGTTGTTCGCGGTGATCAACGTCATGTCGCTGATCTTCGTGATGACGTGCGTGCCGGAAACCCGAGGCAAGTCGCTGGAGCAGATCGAACGGCACATGGAGAAAGAGTTCACCCCGGACGAGGCCGCCAGCGCCTGAATCGCGAACGGGTCGAGATGTCCACTGCGGGACGTTGCAGGTAACATGGCTGAAGTTGTTTTCATATTCGCCATGTCGCCTGCAAGGACGAACGCCCTCCATGAGCCATCCCGACGACGTCATCGCCAGCCGCGTCCTGCAACTGCTGGAACAGCGCGCTCCCGGCGCTTCGATCTGCCCCTCCGAGGTGGCTCGCTCGCTGGAGGCGGATGAGCCACAGTGGCGCGCGCTGATGCCCGAGGTTCGCCGGGTGGCCAGGGCGCTGGCCGCGGCTCGAATCATCGACGTGACTCAAGGCGACGTGCGGCTCGACCCGGACAGCGAACCCGAAGGGCCGATCCGGTTGCGTCGCGGCGCGCATTTCAAGCACCCGTGAGGCAAAGCCGGACGCCGCTGTTTACGGGCGTACGGCTGATTGCCACACGCAGTTACTCCGACCGCCCTCTCCGATCTGGCCGAAACCGATGACTCGAACACCTGCGCAAGACCCTGACGTCACAGACGGCACCTGCACTGACCGGGCTGGCTTCTGGCTGATCGCCCTGGCCTTTCTGATCACCATGATCGGCACCACCCTGCCAACGCCGCTGTATGCCTTGTATCAACAGCATCTGGGTTTCGGTCCGACCTGGGTGACCTTGATCTTCGCCATCTACGCCGCCGGCGTGATCTTCGCCCTGCTGGCAGTCGGCAGTTGGTCCGACCAACTGGGCCGGCGACCGATGCTGCTGGCCGGCCTGGCCATGGGCGCGCTCAGTGCGCTGATCTTCCTTTGCACCGACTCCATCGGCGGACTGCTGGTCGGTCGGCTGATCTCGGGCTTCTCGGCCGGTATCATGACCGGTACTGGCACGGTGGCGGTGATCGAAGCGGCGCCCAAGCGCTGGCAAGGCAATGCAACCCTGGTCGCCACCGCAGCCAACATGCTCGGCCTGGGCCTGGGGCCATTGCTGGCCGGGGTGACTTCGCAATTCCTGCCCTGGCCCGTACACCTGGCGTTCATCGTCCACCTGCTGCTGCTGTTGGCAGCTACCGCAGCCATCCTGGCTGTCAGAGAGACCGCACAACGCCCGGCCAAGCCGCGGCTCGCTTTCCAGCGTCCGAGCCTGCCAGCGGCGGTGCGCGGGCCGTTCATTCCTGCGGCCATTGCCGGCCTCGCCGGTTTCAGCGTGACGGGACTGTTCACCTCGCTGGTGCCGTCGATCATGCGTCAGGTCATGGGTCACGACGGTGGGGTTGTGATCGGCGCCGTGATCTTCGTGCTGTTTGCCGGCTCGGTCGTCGGCCAGGCCTGGGTCCGGCGGATCCGCGACACTGCGCAAATGAGCATCGGTTGCAGCGTGCTGATCGTGGGCGTGGCCTGCCTGGGCATGAGTATCGCCAGCGCCCAGCTATGGCTATTGGTACTGGGCGGCGCCTTGAGCGGCATCGGCCAGGGCGTGACCTTCCGCGCCGGCATGGGCGCAGTGGCCAATGCCGCGCCTGCCGGCCAGAAAGCCGGCGTGACCTCGGCGCTATTCATCGTTTACTACCTGTCCATGTCGGTGCCGGTGATTGCGGTCGGCGTGAGCATTCCACAGTTCGGCCTGCATCATTCAGCCGAGTTTTTCAGCGTGCTGGTTGCCCTGGTTGCGGTGGTGGCCATGGTCAGCATGAACGTCGTGCGTGCCCGGGCGTCCAACGTCTGAGGCGACCGCCTGCAGGTCGCCAACAGGAGAATGACCATGACACCTGAAACAGAAGGCAAAGAAGAGAAAGGCCCCACCGGTGTGCCCTTCATCAACGATCCAGGCAGCGAGGATCCTGGCTCAGTGACCACCAAAGATGCCACCGTGCCGCTTCAAGAAGAAGATGACGAGGATGAAGAGTCCTATCAATAGGCCGAATCTGCCACAAGCCTGACTCTGAGGGTCGGTGCCGCCCAAGCGCCAATGCGCCCCGCTATGCTGGATGCTTCCTGCATTCCCTAGCGAGGCATTGGTACAGATGGAGCCCCTTACTCCCGCCGCGAACAGTTGGTTGACCCTTCCCGCCCACCGGCAGTGGCTGGCCCTGCAGGGGGAGCGATTGCTGGAGTTTGCCAAGGCCGCGCGGATCGAGAACGGTTTCGCCGACCTCGACCACCGCGGCCAACCGCTGCTGTCCAGCGGCGCACTGACCATTCAGACCGCGCGCATGACCCACAGCTTCGCCCTCGCCTGCCTGCAGGGACTCCCAGGCAGCGCGGCCATGGTCGACCACGGTATCCGTGCGCTGCAGGGCCCGCTGCGTGACGCACGTCACGGCGGCTGGCATGCCAGCGAGAAACCCGTGGCTGCAGAGCGCAAGCAAGCCTACCTGCATGCCTTCGTTGCCTTGGCGGCGAGCTCGGCGGTTGCCGCCGGACGGCCCGGCGCGACAGCGTTGCTGACGGATGCGGTCGATGTGCTGGAACGACGCTTCTGGTGCGAGGAGGAGCAGGCATTGCTGGAGTCCTTCGCCCAGGACTGGACCGACCGGGAAAGCTACCGCGGTGGCAACAGCAACATGCACGGCGTGGAAGCCTGCCTGGCGCTGGCCGACGTCTGCAACGAGGATAAATGGCTGGCTCGTGCACTGGCGATCAGTGAGCGGCTGATTCACCACCACGCGGCCGCTGCCAGTTACCTGCCGGTCGAACATTTCGACGCCTGCTGGCAACCCCTGGAGGACTATAACCACGAGCGCCGAGCGGACGAATTTCGCCCATACGGGCAAACTCCAGGGCACGCATTCGAGTGGGCCCGATTGCTGCTGCACCTGGAAGCCTCCCGGCACCGCATCGGCCTGGCTAACCCAGGCTGGCTGGCCGACGACGCCCAGCGCCTGTTCGCCGCAGCCTGCGACCTGGGCTGGGCCGTGGACGGCCAGCCGGGCATTGTCTACACCATCGACTGGCAGCACCGGCCAGTGGTCGCTCAACGCCTGCACTGGACGCTGGCCGAGGCGGTGGCTGCCGCCGCAGCGTTGTACCAGCGCACCGGGGATAGCCGTTACGAGCACTGGTATCGCGAGTTCTGGGACTACATCGACCTTTACCTGATCGACCGCGAGCACGGCAGCTGGCACCACGAACTCGACGCGCACAATCGACCGGCAGGGACCATCTGGCCGGGCAAGCCCGATCTCTACCATGCCTACCAGGCGACGTTATTGCCGACCTTGCCGCTGGCCCCGAGCCTGGCAACCGCGCTGGCCCGCCAGGCCGGCCTGGGCTGAACGAGCTGCCGTGCAATCCGCGGATTGGCGCGGGCGCGCCGATCCGACGGAATTTTTCTGGCGGGCCATACTCCGACGCACATCACGCCGCACATCACAAGGAAGAACCCCGGCCCCATGAACAACGCGAAACTGTTCGTCATCGACTACACCCTTCACGGCGATCCCAAGTCATTCGTCATCAGAGCTGAAAAAATGGACGCCAGCGAAGCCTGGCACTGGGCGAGCTGCGACGCCGGGGTGGGCCGCATCGGTCGATTCGGTCGTGAACACGTAGCCAAGACCAGCCAGCCCTCGGCAGAGAAATTCGGCATTCACGCAGTGAGCTGGCGTCCTGCCTGAGCGAAGTCGGCAGTTACTTGTCCATTCTGTTACTTAGCTAGCGAACGAATTCACTTTACCTGAGGTCGATCTGCAACATATCGTTACAAGATATGTTCCCGGTGCTGGATACCCGTGCCTGCTGGGCCAGGTATTCGAGTCCAGGGATCACCAACAAGATCAAGTAGAGTGAGCACGGCCATGACGTCTGAGGTGGGTAAAGGCAAGGCGATCTTTCGCGTTGTCAGCGGCAATTTCCTGGAAATGTTCGATTTCATGGTCTACGGCTTCTACGCCACGGCAATCGCCAAGACCTTCTTCCCGGCCGACAGCGCCTTCGCATCGCTGATGCTATCGCTGGCCACCTTCGGTGCCGGCTTTCTGATGCGCCCGCTCGGGGCGATCTTTCTCGGTGCCTACATCGATCGGCACGGGCGCCGCAAAGGGTTGATCGTGACCCTGGCGTTGATGGCCATGGGCACGGTGTTAATTGCCTGCGTACCGGGCTACGCGACCCTGGGCGTGGCGGCGCCGCTGCTGGTGCTGCTCGGCCGGCTGCTGCAGGGGTTTTCGGCAGGCGTCGAGCTTGGCGGCGTATCGGTGTACCTGGCCGAAATCGCCACACCGGGGCGCAAGGGCTTCTTCGTCAGTTGGCAGTCCGCCAGTCAGCAGGTCGCCGTGGTTTTCGCCGGCCTGCTGGGGGTATTGCTCAACCACTTCCTGGATGCACGACAGATGGGCGAATGGGGCTGGCGGGTGCCGTTCCTGGTGGGCTGCATGATCGTGCCGGTGATCTTTTTCATTCGCCGTTCGCTGGAAGAGACGCCCGAGTTCGAGGCCCGTACTCACCGGCCTACGCTCAAGCAGGTCGTGCATTCGGTGGCGCAGAATTTCCGTCTGGTGCTGGCGGGCATGGCGTTGGTGGTGATGACCACCGTGTCGTTCTACCTGATTACTGCCTACACGCCGACATTCGGCAAGAACGAGCTGCACCTGTCCGACATGGATGCGTTGCTGGTAACCATGGCGGTGGGCATTTCCAACTTCATCTGGTTGCCGATCATGGGCGCGCTGTCGGACCGCATCGGGCGCAAACCGTTGCTGCTGGCGGCCACGCTGCTGGCGATTCTGACGGCCTATCCGACCTTGTCATGGCTGGTGGCTGACCCCAGCTTCGCGCGTCTGCTGACGGTCGAGCTGTGGTTGTCGTTCCTGTATGGATCGTATAACGGTGCCATGGTCGTGGCGCTGACCGAGATCATGCCGCTGGACGTGCGCACCACCGGGTTTTCCCTGGCCTACAGCCTGGCCACGGCGACGTTTGGCGGGTTCACCCCGGTCGCGTGCACCTATCTGATTCATGCCCTGGACAACAAGGCGGCACCGGGCATCTGGCTCAGTGGCGCGGCGGTGTTGGGCCTGGTGGCGACTTTGGTGCTGTTTCGTGGCGACCGCCATGCGCAGCGTACTGCGTTGGCGGCGCAGGCCTGATACCCCGCAAAAAAAAACGCCCCGAACCAGTCGGGGCGTTTTCATTCAGCGGTCAGGCTCAGTGAGGGAAAGCTGGAGGGTTGACGCCCGCCATGTCTTCCATCACGCGCACTACCTGGCAGCTGTAGCCGAACTCGTTGTCGTACCAGACGTACAACACGACACGGTTGTCATTGCAGATGGTGGCTTCGGCATCGACCACACCGGCGTAGCGCGAGCCGACGAAGTCGGTCGATACCACTTCCTGCGAGTTGACGAAGTCGATCTGCCGGGAAAGGTCCGAATGCAGCGCCATGTAGCGCAGGTACTCGTTCATTTCTTCGCGAGTGCTGGCCTTCTCCAGGTTCAGGTTGAGGATGGCCATGGAGACGTTCGGCGTCGGTACGCGGATCGCGTTGCCGGTCAGCTTGCCGGCCAGTTCAGGCAAGGCTTTGGCAGCGGCAGTGGCAGCACCGGTTTCGGTGATGACCATGTTCAACGCCGCGGAACGGCCGCGACGGTCGCCCTTGTGGAAGTTGTCGATCAGGTTCTGGTCGTTGGTGTACGAGTGAACGGTTTCGACGTGGCCGTTGACGATGCCGAACTTGTCGTTGACCGCCTTGAGCACGGGCACGATGGCATTGGTGGTGCAGGACGCCGCCGAAACGATCTTGTCGTCAGCGGTGATCTGGCCGTGGTTGATGCCGTGCACGATGTTCTTCAGCTTGCCCTTGCCCGGTGCGGTCAGCACCACGCGGTCGATGCCGGGGCAGGCCAGGTGCTGGCCGAGGCCGTCGGCATCGCGCCACACGCCAGTGTTGTCGACCAGCAGGGCATTCTTGATGCCGTACTGGGTGTAGTCGACTTCGCTCGGGTTCTTGGCGTAGATGACCTGGATCAGGTTGCCGTTCACCGTCAGGGTGCTGTTGGCTTCGTCGACATGAATGATGCCGTCGAACGAACCGTGCACCGAGTCGCGACGCAGCAGGCTGGCGCGCTTGACCAGGTCGTTGTCGGCGCCCTTGCGCACGACGATGGCGCGCAGACGCAGACCATCGCCAGCCCCGGCCTTCTCGACCAGAATCCGCGCCAGCAGGCGGCCGATGCGGCCGAAACCGTACAGCACCACGTCGGTACCGGTACGCTCGCCTTCGTTCTGCTTGCCGACCACGTCTGCCAGTTCTTCACGCACGAACTGTTCGGCACTGCGCCCGTTGCCGCTTTCCTTGAACTTGACCGCGAGTTTGCCCAGATCGACGGAGGCGGCGCCCAGCTTGAGTTCGCTCATCGCCTTGATCAGCGGGAACGTCTCGTGCACCGACAGCTCCGAGGAATCGGACTGGCGGTGGCGAGCGAAGCGATGCGCCTTGAGCAGTTCGATCACCGAACGGTTGATCAGACTGCGGCCGTAGATGGAGGTGACTACGTTGTTATTGCGGTAGAGCTGGCCGATCAACGGAATCATCGCTTCGGCGAGTGCTTCACGATCGATCCATTCACCAAGACACTGGTCGGGCTTCTGAGTCACGGTAACCTTCCACATGTAGGGGCTGAGAAAACGGGCTACATTATGACTTCGCCGCGCGGCTGGAGCAATCCGCGCTTATCGGCGTCGTGAAGTTTGGCGAATGGGGCCGTCAAAAAAACCCATAGGTGCCAATGGTGTAGAACGTACCCGGCGGTTTTATGGCGAGAAACGTCGCGTGCCCCTCGCTGGCACTGTCCGCTGCCAGAAAAGGCAATGCCCATCATCCCAGAACCTACGCGATCCGCCCGCAAAGGCCGCCGCATGGGTACAACGCCATAACAGCACCTGACAGCCCACGGCCGCCCCGGTACAATCCCCGTTTTCCGCCGCAACGCTTGGAGCTCAACCTCCCGTGCCTGTTCTGCGCCTTCCGCAACTCCCTGCCTCGGCAGGCAAACATGCCTGGGGCAACCTGCCCGGGGCCGCCCTGAGCCTGGCGATCGCCGAAGCGGCCAATGCCGCCAAGCGCTTCACCCTGCTGCTGACCGCCGACAGCCAGAGCGCCGATCGGCTGGAACAGGAACTGCGCTTTTTCGCCCCGCAGTTGCCGGTGCTGCATTTCCCCGACTGGGAAACCCTGCCCTACGACCTGTTCTCGCCGCATCAGGACATCATCTCCCAGCGCATCGCCGCCCTCTACCGCCTGCCCGAGCTGGCGCACGGGGTTTTGGTAGTGCCCATCACCACTGCCCTACACAGGCTGGCACCGACCCAGTTTCTGCTCGGCAGCAGCCTGGTGCTGGATGTTGGCCAGCGCCTGGATGTGGAGCAGATGCGCACGCGCCTGGAAGCCAGCGGTTATCGCTATGTCGACACGGTCTATGAACACGGCGAGTTCGCCGTGCGCGGCGCGCTGATCGACCTGTTCCCCATGGGCAGCAAACTGCCCTACCGGATCGACCTGTTCGACGACGAGATCGAGACCCTGCGCACCTTCGATCCGGAGACCCAGCGCTCCATCGACAAGGTCGAATCGATCCGCCTGCTGCCGGCGCGCGAGTTCCCCCTGCAGAAAGAGGCGGTGACCCGCTTCAAGGCGCGCTTTCGCGAACGCTTCGACGTCGACTTCCGGCGCTGCCCGATCTTCCAGGACCTGAGCAGCGGCATCACGCCGGCCGGCATCGAGTACTACCTGCCGCTGTTCTTCGAAGAAACCTCGACCCTGTTCGACTACCTGCCCCAGGACACCCAAGTGTTTTCCCTGCCCGGCATTGAACAGGCCGCCGAGCATTTCTGGAGCGATGTGCGCAACCGCTATGAAGAGCGCCGGGTCGATCCCGCGCGGCCCTTGCTGCCGCCAGCCGAACTGTTCATGCCGGTGGAAGACTGCTTTGCGCAACTGAAGACCTGGCCGCGCGTCATCGTCAGCCAGGACGATCTGGAGCCGGGAGCGGGCCGCGAACGCTTCGCCGCGGCGCAACTGCCCGACCTGGCCATCGAGGCCAAGGCCAGCCAGCCCCTCGCTGCACTGGCCGGATTCCTCGACCAGTTCCCCGGACGGGTGTTGTTCACCGCCGAATCGGCTGGCCGCCGCGAAGTGCTGCTGGAGTTGCTCGAGCGGCTCAAGGTCCGCCCGAGGACCGTGGACGGTTGGGAGGAGTTTGCCCAGGGCAAGGAGCGCCTGGCGATCACCATCGCGCCACTGGACGAGGGCCTGCAGATTCTCGACCCGGCCCTGGCCCTGATCGCCGAAAGCCCGCTGTTCGGCCAGCGCGTCATGCAGCGGCGGCGTCGCGACAAGCGTGCCGACGCCGCCAACGACAATGTCATCAAGAACCTCACCGAGTTGCGTGAAGGCGCGCCGGTGGTGCACATCGACCACGGCGTGGGCCGCTACCTGGGTCTGGCGACGCTGGAGATCGACAATCAGGTTGCCGAGTTCCTGACCCTGGCCTACGCCGAGAACGCCAAGCTGTACGTGCCGGTGGCCAACCTGCACCTGATCGCCCGCTATACCGGCAGCGACGACGCGCTGGCGCCGCTGCACCGGCTCGGCTCGGAAACCTGGCAGAAGGCCAAGCGCAAGGCGGCCGAGCAGGTCCGCGACGTGGCCGCCGAGCTGCTCGACATCTATGCCCGCCGTGCTGCCCGCAAAGGCTATGCCTTCGCCGATCCGGCGCTGGACTACGCCACGTTCAGTGCCGGCTTCGCCTTCGAGGAAACCCCGGACCAGCAGTCGGCCATCGACGCGGTGCGCCACGACATGCTGGCGCCCAAGCCGATGGACCGCCTGGTGTGCGGCGACGTCGGCTTCGGCAAGACCGAAGTGGCCATGCGCGCCGCGTTCATCGCCGTGCACGGTGGTCGCCAGGTGGCCATTCTGGTGCCGACCACCCTGCTCGCCCAGCAGCACTACAACAGCTTTCGCGACCGCTTCGCCGATTGGCCGGTCAGTGTCGAGGTAATGAGTCGCTTCAAGTCGGCCAAGGAAGTCGGCGCCGCCGTCGAGCAGTTGGCCGAAGGCAAGATCGACATCGTCATCGGTACCCACAAGCTGCTGCAGGACGACGTCAAGATCAAGAACCTGGGCCTGGTGATCATCGACGAGGAACACCGCTTCGGGGTCCGCCAGAAAGAAGCGCTCAAGGCCCTGCGCAGCGAGGTCGACATCCTGACCCTGACGGCCACGCCGATCCCGCGCACCCTGAACATGGCCGTGGCCGGCATGCGTGACCTCTCGATCATCGCCACGCCGCCGGCGCGGCGGCTGTCGGTGCGCACGTTCGTCATGGAGCAGAACAAGAGCACCGTGAAGGAGGCACTGCTGCGCGAACTGTTGCGCGGTGGCCAGGTGTACTACCTGCACAACGATGTGAAGACCATCGAGAAATGCGCCGCCGACCTCGCCGAACTGGTGCCCGAGGCACGCATCGGCATCGGCCACGGGCAGATGCGCGAGCGCGAGCTCGAACAGGTGATGAGCGACTTCTACCACAAGCGCTTCAACGTACTGATTGCCTCGACCATCATCGAGACCGGCATCGACGTGCCCAGCGCCAACACCATCATCATCGAGCGTGCCGACAAATTCGGCCTGGCCCAGCTGCACCAGCTGCGCGGCCGTGTGGGGCGCAGTCACCACCAGGCCTACGCCTACCTGCTGACTCCGCCGCGCCAGCAGATCACCCCGGACGCGGAAAAGCGCCTCGAAGCCATCGCCAATACCCAGGACCTAGGGGCGGGTTTCGTTCTGGCTACCAACGACCTGGAGATCCGCGGTGCGGGCGAGCTGCTCGGCGAAGGCCAGAGCGGGCAGATTCAGGCAGTCGGTTTTACCCTGTACATGGAAATGCTCGAACGCGCGGTGAAATCGATCCGCAAGGGCGAGCAACCCAACCTCGACCAGCCGCTGGGTGGCGGCCCGGAAATCAACCTGCGTCTGCCGGCACTGATTCCCGCGGATTACCTGCCCGATGTGCACGCCCGGCTGATTCTCTACAAGCGCATCGCCTCGGCGGTGGACGAGGACGGTCTCAAGGACCTGCAGGTGGAGATGATCGACCGCTTCGGCCTGCTGCCGGAGCCGACCAAGAACCTGGTGCGCCTGACCTTGCTCAAGCTGCAGGCCGAGCAACTGGGCATCACCAAGGTTGATGGCGGCCCGCAGGGTGGACGCATCGAGTTCGGCGCCAGCACGCCGGTCGATCCGCTGACCCTGATCAAGCTGATCCAGAGCCAGCCCAAGCGCTACAAGTTCGAAGGCGCCACGCTGTTCAAGTTCATGGTGCCGATGGAGCGCGCCGAGGAGCGTTTCAACGTCATCGAGGCGCTGTTCGAACGTCTCACGCCGAAAGCCGGTTGATATGCCCGAGGAGCGCTTGATCGATACCCTGCAACCGCGCCCTCGGTTGTGGCTGGGCAGTGTCGAGTTCAGCGCTTTCGAACCGCGCAACGGCAAGATGCAGCGCTACGTGCAGCACCGCGCGGCGCTCGCCTACGGCTACGCGGGGGAGTATGTCAGCGGCCCGCGGCCTACTGCCGTGGCTCGCCAGTGGAACAACCAGAGCGCCCGGATCCAGCGCCAGCCGGCCGCCGAGCGGGCCCTGCGCGAGCAGTTGCAGGGCATCGGGTTCAAACTCGCCACCCGTCAAAGCAAGGCTCTGCCCGAAAGCGCCGGGGAAATCTTCGAGCTGCCCAGCGATGCCGCCTGGCTGCGTTTCATCCTCAACGAACTGCCGGGGTTGCGCGAGCAAGGCTGGGAAATCGAGTACGCCGAAGATTTCGCCTTTGACCTGACGCCGGTCGAGCGCTGGTACGCCGCAATCGAAGAAGGGCCGGAACGCGACTGGTTCGATCTGGAGCTGGGCATCGTGGTCGACGGCGAGCCGCTGAGCCTGCTGCCGATCCTGCTCAACCTGTTGCGCAGCCACCCTGAGTTGCTCAACCCGGCGCACCTGGCGCGACGGCGCGACGACGAGCAGATTCTGGTGCCCATCCACACCTCCCACCTCGGCGGCCAGCGAACCCTGCAGGTCGCCCTGCCCTATTGTCGCCTTAAGCCGGTGCTGGCGACCCTGGGTGACTTCTACCTGCGCGAGCCTGGGGAAACCTCGATCCGCCTGGCCACAGCCGATGCCACGCGCCTGGAGGGGCTGCAGGCATTGTCCCTGGATTGGCAAGGCGGCGAGCAGGTACGCCATTTCGCCGAACGGCTGCGCGACATTCGCCACTGTCCGGTGGCAGCACCCGAAGGCCTGAATGCAACCTTGCGCCCCTACCAGCTCGAGGGCGTGAGTTGGATGCAGGCCCTGCGGCAGCTGGAAGTGGGCGGCATCCTGGCCGACGACATGGGCCTGGGCAAGACCCTGCAGACCCTTGCCCACCTGTTGATCGAAAAACAGGCGGGGCGCCTGGATCGCCCGGCCATGGTGGTGATGCCCACCAGCCTGGTGCCCAACTGGCAGGACGAGGCCGCCCGCTTCGCGCCGACCCTCAAGGTTCTCGCGCTGCATGGTGCCACGCGCAAGAAACATTTCGACCATCTGGCCGATTACGACGTATTGCTGACCACCTATGCCCTGCTGCCCAAGGACATCGAGGTGCTCGAGCAGGTGCCGCTGCACGTATTGGTACTCGACGAAGCCCAGTACATAAAGACCCCTGGCAGCAAGGCCGCGCAGACGGCGCGCCAGCTGAACGCACGACAACGCCTGTGCCTGAGCGGCACGCCGCTGGAAAACCACCTGGGCGAACTGTGGTCGCTGTTCCATTTCCTCATGCCCGGCTGGCTGGGTGACAGCAAACAGTTCAGCCGCAACTACCGCGTGCCGATCGAAAGGCAAGGCGACGAGGCACGCCTGCAACATCTGAACGCGCGCATCAAGCCGTTCCTGTTGCGTCGGACCAAGGAACAGGTGGCCACCGAGTTGCCGGCCAAGAGCGAGATCGTCCACTGGGTCGAACTCAATGAGGCGCAGCGCGACGTGTACGAGACGGTACGCCTGGCCATGGACAAGAAGGTCCGGGCCGAGATCGACCGCAAGGGCCTGGCGCGCAGCCAGATCATCATTCTCGAAGCGTTGCTCAAGCTGCGTCAGGTCTGCTGCGACCTGCGTCTGGTCAACAGCGTTGCGCCACCTGCACCAGGGCACAGTTCGGGCAAGCTGACCAGTCTGCTGCAATTGCTCGACGAACTGCTGGGCAACGGTCGGCGCATTCTGCTGTTTTCCCAGTTCACCTCGATGCTGGGCCTGATCGAACAGGAGCTGCACAAGCGCGGCGTGCCCTATGCGCTGCTCACCGGCACCACCCGCGACCGGCGGGCGCCGGTCAAGGACTTCCAGGACGGCAAGCTGCAGATCTTTTTGATCAGCCTCAAGGCCGGCGGGGTGGGCTTGAATCTGACGGCGGCGGACACGGTCATCCATTACGATCCGTGGTGGAACCCGGCAGCCGAGCACCAGGCCACCGATCGCGCCTATCGGATCGGCCAGGAGAAACCGGTGTTCGTCTACAAGCTGATCACCCGTGGCACCGTGGAAGAAAAGATCCAGCGCCTGCAGCAGGAGAAGTCGGCCCTGGCAGCGGGCGTTCTCGATGCCCGCGAAGGCAGTGACTGGCGCCTGCAGGGCGACGATATCGACGCCCTGCTCGCGCCCCTGCCAAGCCCGCCTGCCCAGCGCCGCTGAACGCGGGTTCAGTCGACGAAGTCGGCTACCGTTTCGCGCTCTCCCAGCAGGAACGCATCAGCCACCAGACGCAGAGGCTGCAGGTCGGTATCGCTTCGACCGGCCTCGATCAGCTGCGCGAAGTGCCGGTAGAGCAACGGGTATTCGCCTGTCGTTGCGAGCGTCTGCGGTACGTCGTCGATCAGCAGGTGTGCACCGCCATGGGTCAGGCGCAGGCAGCCTTCGGCGCAGCGCACCTCGATCTGCCACAGTTCGTCGTGGCCATGGTCCCAGTCGAACGCGGCGCTGACCGCCAGGCCGGTGGCGTCACTCATGGTCAGGTCGGCCGCAATCGGCGCCTGCCGGTTGTCGGGAAAGCGCAGGCTGGCGTGGGTGACGAACAGCGGTTCGGGCAAGACGTGGCTGATGATCGACAGGGCGTTGATACCCGGATCGAACACACCCAGGCCCCCGGCCTGCCAGATCCACTGCTGGCCCGGGTGCCACTTGCGCACGTCTTCCTTCCACTGGACCGTGACCGCCTGCAGCCGTTTGCCCACCAGCCAGGCCCGCGCGGCCTCGACGCCTGCGGCGAAGCGTGAGTGCCAGGCGAACAGGCACGTCACGCCCTTCTCGGCGGCCAGTTCGACCAATGCCATGGCCTCACCGAGGCTTGCGCAGGGTGGTTTTTCCACCAGCACATGCTTGCCGGCCTGCAAGGCTTCACGCACTTGTGCATAACGGCCCTGGGGCGGCGTGCAGAAGGCCAGCGCCTGGATATCCGGACGTTGGTCGAGCAGCTCGCGCAGGCTGCCGAAAGACGCCACACCAGGGCAAGGTGCGCCCAGCGTGGCCACTGCAGCCAGTTCGAAGGCGGGGTTGTCGCGCAGGGCGGGCACATGCTGATCCTGGGCGATCTTGCCGTAGCCGACCACGCCGAGACGAATGGGGGACATCGTTCACTCCTTTTTTATTGTTTGGCTGGGGCGTTATAGCAGTTACGCGGCTGCCGGCATACGCAGCGGCGTACAAGCGGCCAACGGGGATCGGACCGGGACTTGCATGCAGTCGGGCTGTCCATCACCGAAGTTGCGAGCCCGCCATGCCCGATCGCGCCCTGCCTGAACGCCCCATGCCCCCTGCCCTGCGCTTCATGCTGGCCGCCCGCCGCAGCGAGCTGGAAGGTCTGCGCGGACTCGCCGACACCTGCGAGCTGGTGACCTTGATCAGCCGTCTGGTGCATGCGTTGCAGCGCGAGCGGGGCTACACCAATCTCTACCTGGGCAGCCAGGTCGAAACCTACCGCAGCCAACTGGACGTGCACACCGAACAGGCACGGGCACTGGAACAGGATGTGCTGCAGCGGTTGCAGGCCACGGACCTGAACGCGGCCAGCGCTGCCGACCGTGCCCGCTTGTTCAACCGTGTGGCCTACGTTCTGCATGGCTTCGACGAACTGCCCGGGCTGCGTCGGCGCATCCGCGAACGTCTGCTGGGCCCCGGCGTCGCCACGGCGGCCCTGACCCGCCTGGTGGGTGGGCTCATGGCGGTGGTGTTCGAAGCGGCCGACACTGCCATCGATCCCAGTATCACCCGAGTGCTGGTGGCGCTGTTCAACTTCATGCAGGGCAAGGAGCTGGCCGGCCAGGAACGCGCCACCGGCGTGGCAGGCTTCTCGGCAGGCTTCTTCGATGCCGGTGTGCAGGAGCGCATCCTTCACCTGACGCAAAGCCAGCAGCGCTGCTTCCAGACCTTCGACGAGTTCGCCGACCCTGTGGCCGGGCAGCGCTGGGCCGACCTGCAGCGCAGCGAGATCACCGCACAGTTGGTACGCCTGCGCGAGGTGGGTATGCGCACCTCGGCGCAATACCCCGTCGACCCGGGCCTGTCGCAGCTGTGGTTCGAACTGCACAGCCAGCGCATCGACCAGATGCACGAAGTAGAGAAACACCTGGCCGAACAACTGCTCGCCAGCTGCCAGAGCAGCATCAAGCTGGCCCACGCCGACCTGGACAACCACCGCGTGCTGCTGCAGCGCCTGGCCAGCCTGGAAACCATGGGCTGCGGCGATGCCCGCTTGTTCAGCGTGCATGCCAGCGATCTCGGCAGCCCGGCGCCCGACGGCCACGGCCCACAGATGGGCCGCTCGTTGCTGGACCTGCTGCAGGCCCAGACCCATCGTCTGCAGGACGCCAATCTGCAACTGGACGAGGCGCGCCAGGCGCTCAACGAACGCAAGCTGGTGGAACGTGCCAAGCAACTGCTGATGAATGAATACGCGTTGAGCGAGAGCGAAGCCTATACCCGACTGCGGCAATCGGCGATGTCGCGCGGGCTGCGTATGGTCGACATGGCGCAGAACGTACTGGCCGTGGCCGGCAAGGGTTGATGCCGACATTGCGCCCTATTTGCGCACCCGGCACGCGGCATGCTCCGCATCCGTGCACGGCGGCGCAAGCGGGCGCTGACAAACAGCCACGGGGCGTGGCTGCCGCCGCCTTGGCACGCAATCTGCTTTGAGACCTGCAGGACCGCAGCCACCTGCGGTCGACATTTCGAATCCTGGACAACGGTGTCCACGCGTTCCCGGCAGCACTGCCGGGAACGCGTGAACATCGTTTTTTTTTGCATTTTTTTTGGCCGCCACCAGCAGGGGAATCAGCGATGGATGACAAGCCTTTCAAAGGACACCCGGAAAGCGCACACGACGCCAAGCGTCGGCACTTTCTCAAGCAGTCGTTGACCGTCGCCGGTGCCGGCGCCGCCCTCGGCCTGCTGCCACCGGGGCTGTCTTCGGCGGTGTGGGCGGCGGGGAGCGACGGCCTGGAAACCACCACGGCCAAGCTGGGCTTCATCGCCCTCACCGATGCCGCGCCGCTGTTCGTCGCCGACGAGAAAGGCTTTTTCGCCAAGCACGGCATGACCGGGGTGGAAGTGCTCAAGCAGTCGTCCTGGGGTACCACGCGGGACAACCTGGTGCTCGGCTCGGCCGCCAATGGCATCGACGGCGCACACATTCTCACCCCCATGCCCTACCTGATCGCGGCCGGCAAGGTCACTCCCAACAACCAGCCGGTGCCCATGTACATCGTCGCGCGCCTGAACCTGGCCGGCCAGTGCATCTCGGTGGGCAACGAACACGCCGACCTCAAGCTGGGCCTGGATTCCGCACCGTTCAAAGCGGCGCTGGCCAGCAAGCGTGCCAGCGGCAAGACCGTCAACGCGGCGATGACCTTCCCCGGCGGCACCCATGACCTGTGGTTGCGCTACTGGCTGGCCGCAGGCGGCATCGACCCGAACAAGGACCTGTCGACCATCGTCGTGCCGCCGCCGCAGATGGTTGCCAACATGAAGGTCGGCAGCATGGACAGCTTCTGCGTCTGCGAGCCGTGGAACGCCCAGCTCATCAACCAGAAGATCGGCTACACCGCCAACACCACCGGCGAGATCTGGAACAAGCATCCGGAGAAAGCCCTGGCCCTGCGCGCCGACTACGTCGACAAGAACCCCAACGCGACCAAGGCGCTGCTCAAGGCGGTGATGGAAGCGCAGATGTTCTGCGAGCAGCCGCAGAACAAGGAAGAAGTCGCGCAGATCTGCGCCAAGCGGCGCTGGATCAACGCGCCTGTCGCCGACATCACCGAGCGCATGAAAGGCAACTTCGATTACGGCAACGGCAAGGTGGTCGACGACAGTCCGCACATCATGCGCTACTGGGATGACTTCGCCTCCTACCCGTTCAAGAGCCACGACCTGTGGTTCCTTACCGAGAACAAGCGCTGGGGCTACCTGCCCAAGGACTTCGACAGCCAGGCGCTGATTGCCAAGGTCAATCGCTCCGACCTGTGGCGCCTGGCTGCTGCGGAACTGAACGTGCCAGCGGCGCAGATTCCCGATTCCGACTCGCGCGGCATCGAAACCTTCTTCGACGGCAAGACCTTCGATCCACAGAACCCTCAGGCCTATCTCGACAGCCTGTCCATCAAGGCCCTGGCCTGATGTTTCCCGCACGCACCGGAGGTCATCATGAATGCTGAAGTGAAGAAGCTGCACAGCGCCGCGCAAGCGGTCGCCAAGGCTCAGGTCAAGCCGCCGGTACTGGCGGGCTTGCTGAAGAACACCCGGCGCTTCGTGCTTCAGCAGTGTCTGCCGCCGGTGGTGATCGGCGCGCTGCTGTTGCTGGTCTGGCAATTGGTCTGCAGTGGCAAGGGCGCAGCGCTGCCGCCGCCTACGCAAGTGATCACCGACACCTGGGAGCTGATCGTCGATCCGTTCTACGACAACGGCGGCAATGACAAGGGCATGGCCTGGCAGTTGCTGGCGAGCCTGTCGCGGGTCGCCTATGGCTACGCCCTGGCCGTGGTGGTGGGGATCAGCCTGGGCGTGTTGGTGGGGCAGTCGACCTGGGCGATGCGCGGGCTCGATCCACTGTTCCAGATCCTGCGCACCGTGCCCCCCCTGGCCTGGCTGCCGCTTTCGCTGGCTGGCTTCAAGGACAGCTATCCTTCGGCGATCTTCGTGATCTTCATCACCGCCATCTGGCCGATCATCATCAACACCTCGGTCGGCGTGCGCAACATCCCCGAGGACTACCGCAACGTGGCCAAGGTGCTACGCCTCAATGGCGCGGAATACTTCAGCAAGATCATGCTGCCCGCTGCCGCGCCCTACATCTTTTCCGGCCTGCGCATCGGCGTCGGCCTGTCGTGGCTGGCGATCATCGCCGCCGAGATGCTGATCGGCGGCGTCGGCATCGGCTTCTTTATCTGGGACGCCTGGAACGCTTCGCGCATCAGCGACATCATCCTCGCCCTGGCCTACGTGGGGGTGGTCGGCTTCTGCCTCGACCGCCTGGTGGCGATGGTCGGACGCCTGGTCACCCGCGGCACTTCGCAAAGCTGAGGAGGCAACATGAGCCATTACTTGAGTATCGAAAACGTCGACAAGCACTTCGAGCGCGACGGCGTCACCAGCCAGGTGCTGCGCGGCATCAACCTCAACGTCGCGCGTGGCGAGTACATTTCCATCATCGGCCATTCGGGATGCGGCAAGTCGACGGTGCTGAACATCGTCGCCGGGCTCATCGAGTCGAGCAACGGCGCGGTGATCCTCGACGGCAAGGAAGTGCGCCAGCCGGGGCCCGACCGCAGCCTGGTGTTCCAGAACCATTCGCTGCTGCCCTGGCTGACCGTCTATGAAAACGTCGCGCTGGGGGTGGACAAGGTCTTCAAGCGCAGCAAGAGCAAAAGCGAACGCCACGCCTGGACCTTGCACAACCTGGAAATGGTCAACATGACCCACGCCCTGCACAAGCGTCCGAGCGAGATATCCGGCGGCATGAAGCAGCGCGTCGGCATCGCCCGGGCGCTGGCGATGCAGCCCAAGGTGCTGTTGCTCGACGAGCCGTTTGGCGCCCTCGATGCTCTGACTCGGGCGCACCTTCAGGATGAGGTGATGCGCATTCAGAGCGAGCTGCACAACACGGTGATGATGATTACCCACGATGTCGACGAGGCGGTGCTGCTGTCAGATCGCATTGTGATGATGACCAACGGTCCGGCCGCGACCATCGGCGAAATCCTCACCATCGACCTGCCGCGTCCGCGCAGCCGACTGGCCCTGGCCGACGACCCGCGCTACAACCAGTACCGCCTGGCGGTGCTCAGCTTCCTCTACGAGAAGCAGGGCAAAGTCATCGAAGCGGTTGCCTGATCTACCTCAGTGATCGCCGACGCGGCTCGCGCCGCTGCTACAGAGGAATGCACCCCCCCTGTAGGAGCGGTCTGTGGCCGCGAAACGGGCGCCGCGGTGCGTCTGGCAATCCGCGGTGCCCCTTTCGCGGCCGATGACCGCTCCTACGGTGACCGCCCCCTCTGTGGGAGCGGTCCGTGGCCGCGAAACGAGCAGCGCGGTGCATCTGGCAATCCGCGGTGCTCCTTTCGCGGCCGATGACCGCTCCTACGGTGAATGCAATCCCCTGTAGGAGCGGTCCGTGGCCGCGAAACGGGCAGCGCGGTGCATCTGGCAATCCCCGGTGCTCCTTTCGCGGCCGATGACCGCTCCTACGGTGAATGCAATCCCCTGTGGGAGCGGTCCGTGGCCGCGAAACGGGCGGCGCGGTGCATCTGTCGATCCGCGGTGCTCCTTTCGCGGCCGATGACCGCTCCCACGGGGTGGCTGCCACGAGGCGCGGCGAACGAACGCTGATTGGGGTCGGTCTACTGAATGCCGACCAGCGCGTGCAACCCGTGCAAATTTGCAGGCAACACCTGCATTAATCTGCATTGAAAGCTGCAAACTTGCCTGTCACGATCGCCTGGTCCGCTCATTTATCTCAGGAAATCAATAACAAGCAGGGATTCAGCGATGACAGCTCAGGTATTCCCCCCGCTCCAGCGGTCCCCGCTGGACCTCGACACTCAAGTGCTCGGCGAGGTCCGCAACCACATCGGTCACGTGACCCTCAACCGTCCCGCCGGTCTGAATGCGCTCACGCTGGACATGATCCGAGCCCTGCGCGGCTACCTGGATGCCTGGGCCCTGGACCCGCACATCCATGCCGTCGTCCTGCGCGGCGCCGGCGACCGTGGCTTCTGCGCCGGTGGCGACATCCGCAGCCTCTACCACAGCCATCTCAACCAGGACGCCCTGCGCGAAGTGTTCTTCAACGAAGAATATGCCCTGGACCAATGCCTGCATCAGTACCGCAAGCCAGTCATGGCGCTGCTCGACGGCTATACCCTGGGCGGCGGCATGGGCCTGGCACAGGCAGCCGAACTGCGCGTGGTCACCGAGCGCAGCAAGCTGGGCATGCCCGAAGTGGCCATCGGCTATTTTCCCGATGTCGGCGCCAGCTATTTCCTCAGCCGCATCCCCGGCGAAATCGGCACCTACCTGGGCGTCACCGGCGTCCAGATCGAGGCAGCCGATGCGCTCTACTGCGGCTTGGCCGACTGGTACGTGGAAAGCGACCGCCTCGGCCTGCTGGATGAGCGCCTGGACAAACTGCAGTGGAGCGACAATGCCCTCAAGGACCTGCAGGGTGTGCTTGCCCGCCTCGGTGTGCAAACGCTTGCCGACGCCCCGCTGCACCGCTTGCGGCCGGCGATCGATCATTTTTTCGGCCAGGACGACCTGACCAGCCTGGTCGAACAGCTGGAGCAAGTGAACGTAGCCGACAGCCAGGCGTGGGCACAGAGCACCGCGCAGCTGATGCGCACCCGTTCACCGCTGGCCATGGCAGTGACCCTGGAGCTGCTGCGCCGCGGTCGCCACTGCAGCCTGGAAGCCTGCTTTGCCTTGGAACTGCATCTCAACCGCCAGTGGTTCGAACAGGGTGACCTGATCGAGGGCGTGCGTGCTTTACTGATCGACAAAGACAAGAACCCGCGTTGGAACCCACCGACGCTAGACCGGCTCACACGCGCACGCGTCGAGCCATTCTTCCAAGGCCTCTGAGGCCGGAGTCTGCCATGCAAGACCTGGAACTGAGCGAAGAACAGATCATGATTCGCGACATGGCGCGCGACTTCGCCCGCGCCGAAGTGGCGCCCCACGCCCGTGCCTGGGAACAGGCGGGCTGGATCGACGATGCCCTGGTGGCACAGATGGGCGCCCTCGGCCTGCTGGGCATGGTGGTGCCCGAACAGTGGGGCGGCAGCTATACCGATTACGTCGCCTATGCCCTGGCGGTGGAAGAGATCTCCGCTGCCGACGGCGCGTTGGGGGCATTGATGAGTGTTCACAACTCGGTAGGCTGCGGGCCCCTGCTCAACTACGGCAGCCCGGCCCAGCAGGACACTTGGCTGGCCGCCCTGGCCAGTGGCGAGGTGATCGGCTGTTTCTGCCTCACCGAACCCCAGGCCGGTTCCGAAGCCAACAATCTGCGCACCCGCGCCGTGCTCGACGGCGAACATTGGGTGATCGACGGCGCCAAGCAGTTCGTCACCAATGGACGACGTGCCAAGTTGGCCATCGTCTTTGCAGTCACCGACCCAGAGCTGGGCAAGAAAGGCCTGTCGGCCTTCCTGGTGCCCACCGACACCCCAGGTTTCACCGTCGACCGCAGCGAGCACAAGCTCGGCATCCGTGCCTCCGACACCTGTGCAATCACCTTGAGTCAGTGCCGAGTACCTGCCGCCAATCTGCTCGGCGAACGCGGCAAGGGCCTTAATATCGCCCTGTCCAACCTCGAAGGCGGCCGTATCGGCATCGCCGCCCAGGCGCTGGGCATCGCGCGCGCCGCCTTCGAAGCGGCACTGGGCTACGCCCGCGAACGCGTGCAGTTCGGCAAGCCGATCATCGAACACCAGAGCGTGGCCAACCTGCTGGCCGACATGCAGGTGCAGGTCAACGCTGCACGCCTGCTGGTGCTGCACGCCGCACGCCTGCGCAGTGCCGGTCTACCGTGCCTGTCCGAAGCCTCGCAGGCAAAGCTGTTCGCCTCGGAAATGGCCGAACGGGTCTGCTCCAGCGCCGTGCAGGTGCACGGAGGCTACGGTTATCTCGAAGATTACCCCGTGGAAAAGTATTACCGCGACGCGCGCATCACCCAGATCTACGAAGGCTCGAGCGAGATCCAGCGCATGTTGATAGCCCGCGAGCTGCGCAACTATCTGCTGTAGCACCGCATGGAACAAGTGCCAGTGAGGGGGGGCTGGTCAACGACCAGTCCCCCTTTTTGCTCAATAACCCTTGAACTGCGGCTCGCGCTTGGCGATGAACGCAGCCATGCCCTCTTTCTGATCTTCGCTGGCAAACGCCGCGTGGAACACCCGCCGCTCGAAACGCACGCCTTCGGACAAGCTCACTTCGAAAGCGCGGTTGACGCTCTCCTTGACCATCATGGCGATCGGCAGCGACTTCGCCGCGATTTGCTGCGCAACCTCCAGCGCCTCGTCAAGCAGTCGGTCGGCGGCCACGATACGGGCAACCAGCCCCGCCCGCTCCGCTTCCTCGGCGCCCATCAAGCGGCCGGTCAGGCACAGCTCCATGGCCTTGGCCTTGCCCACTGCATGGGTCAGACGCTGGGTGCCGCCCATGCCCGGCAGCACGCCGAGCTTGATCTCCGGCTGGCCGAACTTGGCATTGTCGGCGGCAAGGATGAAATCGCACATCAACGCCAGCTCGCAACCCCCGCCCAGGGCAAAGCCGGCCACGGCAGCGATCATCGGCTTGCGCCGATTGGCGACCCGGTCGCTCTCGTGGAACAGATCGTCGAGGTAGATCTGCGGGTAGCGCAGCTCCGCCATTTCCTTGATGTCGGCGCCGGCGGCAAACGCCTTGGCAGATCCGGTAAGGACGATGCAGCCGATCTCGCGATCGCTTTCCAGGCGATCGAGGGCCTGGTTCAATTCGTCGATCAACTGCGCGTTGAGGGCATTCAACGCCTGCGGTCGATTGAGCGTGATCAAGCCTACGCGGCCGCGTGTTTCCAAGAGGATGGTTTCAAAAGCCATGGCATTGTCTCCAGGTAGAGGCATTTTCTGCCCCGCTGATTATTGTTGTATCGACCCCTGGGCGGCGTACTGCCCATGATCGCGTGTCGTGTTTGTAGCATTCTGAAACCTGATACCGGACATTCTTCGGCCGCAGCCGGGCACCACCGGCCCATGCCAGCCTCCAATGGATGCTATGGTGCGGACCTGCGACACCCTGCGTCCAAGCATCCACGCTGCATCACAGTCCACTCCAGGAGGTCCCCCATGCTTCGCCTGTCCACGCTGGCGCTCGCCAGCATTTTTGCCCAACCACTGCTGGCCGCCGATTCGTCGCCCAGCTACGGCCCCGAACTGCAAGGCTTCGACTATCCGTACACGCTGCAACATTACGCCTTCGAGTCCCAGGGCAAAAGCCTGCAGATGGGTTATATGGACGTCGCCGCCAACGGCAAGGCCAACGGCCGCACCGTGGTACTGATGCATGGCAAGAATTTCTGCGGTGCTACCTGGGAAAGCTCGATCAAGGCGCTCAGCGATGCCGGGTACCGCGTGGTGGCGCCCGACCAGATCGGCTTCTGCACCTCCAGCAAGCCTGAGCACTATCAATACAGCTTCCAGCAGTTGGCGAACAATACCCATGACCTGCTGACCCGCATCGGGGTCAAGGAAGCGGTGATCATGGGTCATTCCACCGGCGGCATGCTCGCGACTCGCTACGCCTTGATGTTCCCCGAAGACACCGAGCGCCTGGCCATGGTCAATCCCATCGGCCTGGAAGACTGGAAAGCCATGGGCGTGCCCTATCGCAGCGTCGACCAGTGGTTCGAACGCGAGACCAAGGTCACCGCCGAAGGCATCCGCAACTACGAGCGCAGCACCTATTACGGTGGTCGCTGGAAGCCTGAGTACGACCGTTGGGTAGACATGCTGGCGGGGTTGAACAAGGGCCCGGGGCATACCTTGGTGGCATGGAATTCGGCATTGATCTACGACATGATCTTCACCCAGCCGGTGGTCTACGAGTTCAAGGACCTGCAGGTGCCGACCCTGCTGCTGATCGGTGACGCCGACACCACGGCGATCGGCAGCGACATCGCGCCACCCCAGGTCAAGGCCACGCTGGGCAAATACACCGTGCTGGGCAAACAGGCCAGCCAGCTGATTCCTCACAGCACCCTGGTGGAATTTGCCGGGCTTGGCCATGCACCGCAAATGGAGGAGCCGGCGCGCTTCCACAAGGCCCTGCTCGATTGGCTGGACACTCCCCAGAAACCGCTGTGACAAGAGGCAACCCCCATGCGAATAGCCGTCATCGACGACTGGCAATCGGTGGCTGAAAGCGTGGTCGACTGGACCCCGCTGCAAGCCGTAGGCGAGCTCGATTTCATTCACGATTACCCCGGCGAAAGCGCAGTGCAGGCCGAGCGCCTTGCGCCCTACGCCATCATCTGCGTGATGCGTGAACGCACGCTATTCGACGCCGGCCTGCTCGAACGACTGCCGCAGCTCAAGCTACTGGTGACCGGGGGCATGCGCAACGCAGCCATCGACCTGCAGGCCGCAGACCGCCTGGGCATTCAGGTGGCCGGCACGGACAGCTACAAGCATGCTGCGCCGGAACTGACGTGGGCGCTGCTGATGGCGCTGACCCGTGATCTGCTCGGCGAAGCCAACTCGCTGCGCGCTGGCGGTTGGCAGATCGGCCTGGGTGGCGATCTGCACGGCAGCACATTGGGCCTGCTGGGCCTGGGCAGTATCGGTGAAAAGGTGGCCCGCTTCGGTCAGGCGTTCGGCATGCGGGTGATTGCCTGGAGCCAGAACCTGACGCCCGAGCGGGCGGCGCAGGTGGGGGTCGAATGCGTGAGCAAGCAGCAACTGTTCGAGCAGGCCGACGTGCTGAGCGTGCACCTGGTGCTGAGCGACCGCAGCCGGGGACTGGTCGATGCCCAGGCGTTGGCATGGATGAAGCCGGGCGCGCGGCTGGTGAACACGTCGCGCGGCCCCATCATTGACGAAACGGCGTTGATTCAGTCCCTGCGTGACGGCCACCTGGGCGGCGCGGCGCTGGACGTGTTCGACGAAGAACCACTGGCGCCGGACCATCCGTTCCGGACCCTGCCCAACGTGCTGGCAACGCCGCACATCGGCTACGTCAGCGGCAACAACTATCGGCTGTTCTTCAGCCAGATGATCGAAGACATACTGGCCTGGCATTCGGGCCAGCCGGTGCGCCTGCTGACCCGCTGACCCGCTGGCCGAAACGATCAGTCGATCAGCCCGGCGCCGCGCAGTGCCGCTGTCGCCTGCTGCCAACGTGGATGCCGACGGTACTCGACGTCGGCGTGGGTGCGGCCGCGCATGGCGGCGATGCGTGGCGAGGGCTGCACGCCCATGCGCTGCGCGGCGCTCAAGGCCAGCTCGGCCGCCGCGCGGTCGTTGCACACCAGGCCCATGTCACAACCAGCACTCAGGGCTGCCTCGATACGGCTGGCGGCGTCGCCGACCACATGGGCGCCGGCCATCGACAGGTCGTCGCTGAAAATCACTCCATCGAAGCCCAACTCGCCGCGCAATATGTCCTGCAACCAACGGCGCGAGAAGCCTGCGGGGTTGCTGTCCACCTGCGGGTAAATGACATGTGCCGGCATGACCGCCGCCAGCTTGCCCGCCAGCCGCGCGAATGGCACCAGATCGCAGGCACGAATCTGCTCGAGGCTGCGCTCGTCGGTAGGAATCGCCACATGAGAATCGGCTTCCGCCCAGCCGTGACCGGGAAAATGCTTGCCGCACGCCGCCATGCCGGCCGCGTTCATGCCGCGGATGAACGCGCCCGCCAGCAGCGTGGCCCGCTCGGGGTCGCCCTCGAACGCGCGGGTGCCGACCACGGCGCTGCGCCCGTGATCCAGATCCAGCACCGGCGCAAAACTCAGGTCCAGCCCCACCGCCAGCACCTCGGCGGCCATCAGCCAGCCGCAATGCTCGGCCAGGCCGGCCGCATCCGCGTGGTGCGCCAGCTCGCGCATGGCCGGCAGACGCACAAAGCCCTGGCGCAGCCGTTGCACACGCCCGCCCTCCTGGTCCACAGCCAGAATCAGGTCGGGCCGAACAGCGCGAATCGCGGCGGTCAACTCGCGTACCTGGCGCGGATGCTCGATGTTGCGCGCGAAAATGATCAGCCCGGCAACTTCGGGCTGGCGCAGCAGATGGCGGTCCTCGGCGCTGAGCCAGGTACCGGCAACGTCGACCATCAGGGAGCCTTGCAGACGAGCGCTCATGGATTTTCCTTGTAGAGAGGGAGCTGGAGGGCGACCCGGCACACGTCAGGCCTTGGCAGCAGCCGGGGTGCTCTTGCTGCGTGGCCGCAGTTGAGCGGCGGCCATGGCCTGATCGGTTACCGCACTCTGCGCGCGCATGCCTGCGGCGAGGAACGGCACCATCAAGCGCATCACCTGCTCGATCGAGGTGTCGACGCCGAAGTCGGTTTCCGCAATGGCACGCAGGGCCTTGATCCCGGACATGCTGAACGCCGCGGCGCCCAGCATGAAATGCACGCGCCAGAACAGCTCCAGAGGGGGAATGCGTGGTGCGGCTTCGTTGACCAGCAGCATGTACCGGCGAAAGACCTTGCCGTACATGTCTTCGAGGTAACGACGCAAGTGGCCCTGGCTCTGGCTGAAGGCCAGGCCGAGCAGGCGCATGAAGATGGAAAGGTCGTTACCGCTGCGCGGTTGAACGACGAGTGCCTGCTCTACCAGAATTTCCAGCAGCTCTTCCAGGCTGGCCTTGGGCATCGCGCTGGCTTGCCGCCGCTCCAGCTCACGGTCGAGGCTGGCGCAGAAGGGCCCGAGAAATCTGGAGAATACCGCCTGGATGAGCGCTTTCTTCGAACCGAAGTGGTAGTTCACTGCCGCCAGGTTGACCCCGGCTTTGCTAGTGATCAGGCGCAGCGAGGTTTCCGCGAAGCCTTTTTCCGCAAAAAGCTGTTCTGCGGCATCGAGGATGCGTTCAACGGTTTCCGACTGGGCCATGGCAACTCCGCCTGACAAACACTTGTTTGAAACATACGTTTCAAAGTGCGTAACTGTCAAGTCCATACGGCCTTTTTGTGGCCGTGGGTCACGTATTAAAGCATACAAATTCATCGCCTTAGCGCAGCATGCGAACTTCGGCAGGCGACGCGCCCGGAAAACGGTATTGCCAAGGGCCATCTACTGTATATAATCCCAGTCACTGTACAAAAAGACAGAGCCATCGACATGTTGAAATTGACGCCACGCCAAGCTGAAATTCTGGCCTTCATCAAGCGCTGCCTTGACGACAATGGCTTTCCACCTACCCGTGCGGAAATTGCTCAGGAACTGGGGTTCAAGTCACCAAACGCGGCCGAGGAACACCTCAAGGCCCTGGCGCGAAAAGGCGCCATCGAGATGACTCCAGGCGCCTCGCGCGGCATCCGCATCCCCGGCTCCGAAGCCCGCAACGACGACGCCAGCCTGCCGGTCGTCGGGCGCGTTGCTGCAGGTGCACCGATACTGGCGCAGGAACACATCGAAGAGTCCTGCAAGATCAACCCGGGCTTCTTCCATCCGCGCGCCGACTACCTCCTGCGCGTACAGGGCATGAGCATGCGCGACGTCGGCATTCTCGACGGTGATCTGCTTGCCGTGCACACCTGCCGCGAGGTACGCAACGGGCAGATCGTGGTCGCGCGCATCGGCGACGAAGTCACCGTGAAACGGTTCCAGCGTGAAGGCAACAAGGTTTTCCTGGTCGCGGAAAATCCCGACTTCGCACCCATTGAAGTCGACCTCAAAGATCAGGATCTGGTCATTGAAGGTCTGAGCGTCGGCGTCATTCGTCGATAAGGAGGCATCATGCAGTTTCCCCTGTCACCCCAACAAGCACAAATGTCGCTGTTCGAAGCATTCATGGCTGCACCGGCAACGCCGCTGTTCAAGGAGACCGTCGAGTCGCCGTGGACCGTCGCCGACCCGGATGTATTCAGCGAGATGTCTCTACGTGGTGCCGCGGGGAACTGCCTGAGCCTGCTGGCGCCCATGCTGCGGGAATTGAGCGAAGAGCAGGACGCGCGCTGGCTGACGCTGATCGCTCCGCCGGCAAGCCTGACGCAAGCCTGGCTGCGCGATGCAGGGCTCAATCGCGAGCGCATATTGCTACTTCAGCCTTGGGGTACGCAAAGCGCCCAGCAATTGGCATGCGAGGCGTTACGCCTGGGTCGCAGCCATACCGTGGTCAGCTGGCTCAACCCGCTACCTTCCGCGGCGAGACAACAATTGATCACGGCCGCGCGCCAGGGCAGCGCGCAGAGCCTGAACATTCGTTTGGGATAAACCTGCGATAACGGAATACTGCCCGCTCGGGCCAGCGCAAGGCGCTCGCCGCGCGGCAGGATCAGTGCAGGACGTGCGGGCCGTCGTCCTTGTCGATCTCCCCTTCCACCAGCTTGCCGGCCATCTGCACGCCGACACTGAGCATGGCCTTGGCCACTTCCACGTGCTGGCCCTGCAGGAATGCCTTGGCATCTTCGGAAAAATTCAGCGTCACCAGCGAACCTTCGTCCTCGGCACGACGCAACTCGATGCGGCCGTCAGGCAGCTCGACAATCTCAAGAAAGGACGTTGGCATAAGGACATGTTCTCCACGAAAGGCGGGCATTGTAGCAGTGTCAAGGCAAATCAGCACTCACTGAGCCCTTCGCGGAAACGAACGGTCAAGCCCTTGAGCTGCTGACGCCAGCTTTCGAGCACCTCGCGGCTGAGTTCCGGCTCTTCGACCTCATCCAGATTGACCGCCTGGATCAGCGGCTGGGTCACATCGCCCTTGGGCTTCTTGGGGGCCCTGGGCGGTACGAACAGCGCGCTGTGCGCAGCAAGCAATTGCGCCAGCCAGGTGTGCGAATGCTGGGCCAGCTCCACTAATTCCGCCAGCTCGGGAATGGACGTGCCGTCGAGCGCCTGCGCCGTCAGCAGGTTTTCCGCACGGGCAGTACCGGCCTGAGGCAGGCGGTAATAGCCGGCGATCTCGTGGCACAGCCCCAACAATGCACCGTACAGGTGGAACAGCGCGGATTCGCGCTGAGCCTGCGACTGAGCCTGCGCATTGATGGCCTGGCCCAGTTCGGCCTTGCCCATGGCTTCCAGCGCCAGCCCGGTGAAATAGATTTTCTGGTTGGTACGGGTATAGAGCTCATAGGCCATGCTGGCGATCTCCGCAGTGAACACTCGACTGCAACAGTGTCGGGAACCTGCCCAGCCAGTGCAAGCCACAAATGAAAAGGCCGCACTGTCCTGGGGACGGTGCGGCCTTGGTGCTGCTGGCGCTTCAGCGCTTGTCTTCGACCTTCCACGTCTTGCCGTCGTAGAAAGCCTTCCAACCGGTCGGCTTGCCCTCGACCTCGCTCTGCACGTACTGCTCCTTGGTCTTGCGGCTGTAGCGGATCACGGTCGGACGGCCGTCCGGGTCCTTGATCGGCGCGTCGAACAGGAAGCTGTACTTGGGATCGATCTCATCCTTGTGCGGGATGATCTCCAGCACCAGCGGGGCACGGGTTTCGCGGTTCTTCGGAAACTGGCTGGCGGCCAGGAACAGACCCGATGCGCCATCGCGCAGCACGTAGGTGTCGTTGACCTTCTCGCACTTGAGCTCGGGCATCTTCACCGCGTCCATCTTGGGCGGTGCCGCTTCGCCACTCTTGAGCAGCTTGCGGGTGTTCTTGCACTCCGGGTTGGTGCAGCCGAAGAACTTGCCGAAACGGCCGGTTTTCAACTGCATCTCGCTGCCGCACTTGTCGCATTCCAGGCTGGGGCCTTCATAGCCCTTGATGCGGTAGTTGCCCTCTTCGATCTCGTAGCCAGGGCAGTCGGGGTTGTTCCCGCAGATGTGCAGCTTGCGCTTTTCATCCAGCAGGTACGCATCCATGGCGGTCGCGCAGACCGGGCAGCGATGCTTGCCGCGCAGAATCTGCGATTCGGACTCGCCTTCGTCGTCGGCCGCGATCTCGTCGCCTGGAATCAGGTTGATGGTGACCTTGCAGCGTTCCTTGGGTGGCAGCGCATAGCCCGAACAGCCCAGGAACACCCCGGTGGACGCGGTACGGATCATCATCGGCCGGCCGCATTCGCGACAGGCGATGTTGGTCAGGGTCGGCAGGTTGGCGCGCATGCCGCTGTCAGCCGCACCGGCAACGTCCAGTTTGCCCTTGAAGTCTCCGTAGAACTCGTCGAGAACGTTCTTCCAGTCGCGCTCGCCGTGTGCCACATCATCGAGGTTCTCTTCCATGCCGGCGGTAAAGCCGTAGTCCATGAGGTTGGAGAAGCTTTCGGACAGCCGCTCGGTGACGATGTCGCCCATCTTTTCCGAGTAGAAGCGACGGTTGTGCAGCGCCACGTAGCCACGGTCCTGGATGGTCGAGATGATCGCCGCGTAGGTGGACGGACGACCGATGCCGCGTTTTTCCATTTCCTTGACCAGGCTGGCTTCGGAATAGCGCGCAGGCGGCTTGGTGAAGTGCTGAGTAGGGTCCAGCTGGAGCAGCTTGAGTTGCTCACCCTGGTTCATTTCCGGCAGCACGTCGTCGTCGCCCGGCTTGCTCATCTGTGGCAGCACACGGGTGTAGCCGTCGAACTTGAGGATACGGCCCTTGGCGCGCAGCTCGAAATCAGCGGCAGCCACGGTAACGGTGGTCGACAGGTACTGGGCAGGCGGCATCTGGCAGGCGAGGAACTGGCGCCAGATCAATTCGTAGAGGCGCTCGGCATCGCGTTCCATGCCGTTCAGCTTGCTCGGATGAGTGTTCACGTCCGATGGGCGAATGGCCTCGTGCGCTTCCTGGGCGCCCTGCTTGCTGCCGTAGACCATCGGCGATTCCGGCAGGTACTTCTTGCCGAACTCGCTCTCGATGTAGGCCCGAGCCATCTCCACGGCGTCGACCGACAGGTTGGTGGAGTCGGTACGCATGTAGGTGATATAGCCAGCTTCGTACAAGCGCTGCGCCATCATCATGGTCTTCTTCACGCCGTAGCCCAGGCGGTTGCTCGCGGCCTGCTGCAGCGTGGAAGTAATGAACGGCGCCGACGGCTTGCTGCTGGTGGGTTTGTCTTCGCGCTTGACGATGCTGTAGCTGGCATCCTTGAGCTTGGCCAGCGCGGCCATGGCCTGGGCTTCGTTGAGGGGTTTGAAGGCTTCGCCGTTCTCGCGAGCCACTTCAAAACGCACCTTGGCGGCCTTGGCCGACGCCAGGTCGGCATGCACTTCCCAGTATTCCTCGGGATTGAACGCGCGGATCTCGCGTTCACGCTCGACCACCAGTTTCACTGCCACAGACTGCACGCGACCAGCGGACAGCCCGCGGGCGATCTTCTGCCAGAGCAGCGGCGACACCATGTAGCCGACCACGCGATCGAGGAAGCGCCGCGCCTGCTGCGCATTGACCCGATCGATGTCCAGCTCGCCGGGGCGAGAGAAGGCTTCCTGGATGGCTTTCTTGGTGATCTCGTTGAACACCACGCGCTTGTAGCGGCTGTCATCGCCACCGATGGCTTCGCGCAGGTGCCAGGCAATGGCTTCCCCCTCGCGGTCCAAGTCCGTCGCCAGATAGATGGTGTCGGCATCCTTGGCCAGCCGGCGCAGTTCCTCGATGACCTTTTCCTTGCCGGGGAGGATCTCGTACTTGGCCTTCCAGCCCTGGTCCGGATCCACGCCCATGCGTGCCACCAACTGCTTGCGGGCCTTTTCCTTGGGCGACAGGGCCGGCGCGTCGGCAGCCGCCGCCTTGCCGCGCTTGGCGGCCGGCTCCTTGCTGGCGCTCGCCGAACCGCTGGTGGGCAAGTCTCGGATATGGCCGATACTCGACTTCACCACGTACTGGTCACCCAGATACTTGTTGATGGTCTTGGCCTTAGCCGGGGATTCCACAATGACCAGCGATTTGCCCATGGATCGGAAAATTCCTGAATACTTGAAATGAAAGGCATGCGGCGCCTTGCGAGGCCCCGCTATATATAGTGGTGAGAACGTGAGGTCAAGCGCCGAGGTTCAAGCGGTCGGCGCCTGCGGAACGGAAAACAGGCTGGGTTCGGCCTTCACCAAAGCAAAGCGCGGGACGCTCTCGCCGTCAACCTCGACCGACTCCAGGAACATGCTCAGCGGTCGCACCCAGAGGCCGAACTCACCGTACAGCGCCTGATAGAACACGACTTCCTGTTCATCCTCGGAACTGCGCGCGACGCCATAGACACGATACTCGGGGCCTTTGTAATGACGATAGAGCCCTGGTTGTATATGCATGTTGCGCCTCGCTTGAAATACTCGATTGAAATACTTTTCTAAATAAACCCGGAAAAAGCAAAACCGGGACACTGGGCCCCGGTTGGTTCGACTGGCTCGTCAGGACTAGACGCGCTCGAAGACCGTGGTGATGCCCTGCCCCAGGCCTACGCACATGGTAGCCAGGCCGAATGTGCCGCCATTCTGCTTCATGACATTGAGCAGCGTGCCGGAAATTCGTGCACCTGAACAACCGAAAGGATGCCCCAGGGCGATCGCGCCGCCATGCAGGTTAACCTTCTCGTTCATCTTGTCGAGCACTTTCAGATCCTTGAGCACAGGCAGGGCCTGTGCGGCGAAGGCTTCGTTGAGTTCGATGAAGTCGATGTCGGCAATGCCCAGACCTGCGCGCTTGAGCGCTTTCTGGGTGGCCGGCACTGGCCCGTAGCCCATGATCGCGGGGTCGACGCCGGCCACTGCCATGGAGCGGATCACCGCCAATGGCGTGATGCCCAGGTCCTGGGCGCGCTGCGCCGACATCACGATCATGCACGAGGCACCGTCGGTGATCTGCGACGAAGTACCGGCCGTGACCGTACCGCCCTTCGGGTTGAAGGCAGGCTTGAGCGCCGCAAGGCTTTCCAGGGTGGTGTCGGGGCGAATCGTTTCATCGTAGTCGAAGACCTTGATGAAGCCGTTCTCGTCGCACCCCTGCATCGGGATGATCTCGTCCTTGAACTTGCCCTGGACCGTAGCCTGGTGCGCCAGCTGGTGCGAGCGCACGCCGAAGGCATCCTGCTGTTCGCGGGTGATGCCGTGCATTTTACCGAGCATCTCGGCGGTAAGACCCATCATGCCCGACGCTTTCGCGGCGTACAGCGACATGTGCGGGTTCGGATCGACGCCGTGCATCATGCCGACGTGGCCCATGTGCTCGACGCCGCCGACCACGAACACATCGCCGTTGCCGGTCATGATCGCCTGGGCGGCAGTGTGCAGCGCGCTCATGGACGAGCCGCACAGGCGGCTGACGGTCTGGCCGGCTGCAGTGTGCGGGATCTGCGTCATCAGGGACGCCATCCGGGCGATGTTCCAACCCTGCTCCAAGGTCTGGTTGACGCAGCCCCAGATCACGTCCTCGACTTCGGCCGGGTCCACCTTGGCGTTGCGTTCCAGCAGCTTGCTGATCAGGTGCGCCGACATGTCCTCGGCGCGGGTGTTGCGGTGCATGCCGCCTTTGGAGCGGCCCATGGGGGTGCGACCGAAGTCGACGATCACCACGTCTCTAGGATTCAAGCTCATCAGTCATTCACCCTTGTTCTGTACGTTGGCCGCTTGCCCGAAGAAGGTCTGGCCAGCACGCGCCATTTCACGAAGCTTCTGCGTAGGCTGGTACAGCGGACCCAGTTCGGCGTAGCGGTCGGCCAGTTCGACGAATTCGGCAACGCCCAGCGAATCGATGTAGCGCAGCGCACCGCCGCGGAACGGGGGGAAACCGATGCCATAGACCAGGCCCATGTCGGCCTCGGCTGCGGTTTCGACGATGCCGTCTTCCAGGCAGCGTACGGTTTCCAGGCACAGCGGGATCATCATCCAGTTGACGATGTCTTCGTCGGAGACCTCACGCTGTTCGTAGATCACCGGCTTGAGCACGTCCAGCGCCGCAGGATCGGCGACCTTTTTCGGCTTGCCACGCTTGTCGGTTTCGTAGGCATAGAAGCCCTTGCCGTTCTTCTGACCCAGGCGGTTGGCCTCGTACAGCGCGTCGATGGCAGAGCGGCGCTCGTCTTTCATGCGATCCGGGAAGCCTTCGGCCATCACGTCACGGCCATGATGGCCGGTGTCGATGCCGACCACGTCCATCAGGTAGGCCGGGCCCATGGGCCAGCCGAATTTCTCCATGACCTTGTCGATGCGCACGAAATCGACACCGGCACTGACCAGCCGGGCGAACCCACCGAAGTACGGGAACAGCACGCGGTTCACCAGGAAGCCGGGGCAATCGTTGACGACGATGGGGTTCTTGCCCATCTTGCGGGCATAGGCCACGGTGGTCGCCACGGCAACCTCACTGGACTTCTCGCCACGGATCACTTCGACCAGCGGCATCATGTGCACCGGGTTGAAGAAGTGCATGCCGACGAAGTTTTCCGGACGCTTGAGTGCCTGGGCCAGCAGGTTGATGGAAATGGTCGAGGTGTTGGACGCCAGGATGGTGTCGTCCTTGACCTGCGCCTCGACCTCGGCCAGCACTGCCTGCTTGACCTTGGGGTTTTCCACCACCGCTTCGACGACGATGTCGACATGGCCGAAATCGCCGTAGGACAGCGTCGGACGAATGTCGTTGAGCGCTTCGGCCATCTTCGCCGGGGTCAGGCGACCTTTTTCGACGCGTGCACCGAGCAGTTTGGACGCCTCGGCCAGGCCCTGTTCGATGCCCTTCTCGTTGATGTCCTTCATCAGGATCGGCGTGCCCTTGAGCGCCGACTGATAGGCGATGCCACCGCCCATGATGCCAGCGCCCAGCACGGCCGCCTGACTCACGTTGCGGGCCACCTTGTCGTAGCCACGGGCCTTGCGCTTGAGCTCCTGATCGTTGAGGAACAGGCCGATGAGGCTTTGCGCAGCCGAGGTCTTGGCCATCTTGGCGAAGCCGGCGGCCTCGATCTCCAGGGCTTTCTCGCGACCGAAACTGGCGGCTTTCTGGATGGTCTTGATGGCCTCTACCGGCGCGGGGTAGTTGGGCCCGGCCTGGCCGGCGACGAAGCCCTTGGCGGTTTCGAAGGCCATCATCTGTTCGATGGCATTGAGCTTGAGCTTGGCCAGCTTGGGCTGGCGCTTGGCCTTGTAGTCGAATTCGCCGCTGATTGCGCGCTTGACCAGGTCTAAAGCAGCAGCCTCCAGCTTGTCCGGCGCCACGACCGCATCGACCACACCCACCTTGAGCGCATCGTCGGCGGCGTTTTCCTTGCCCGACGCAATCCACTCGATGGCATTGTCGGCGCCGATGATGCGCGGCAGGCGCACCGTGCCGCCGAAACCTGGGTAGATGCCCAGCTTGACCTCGGGCAGGCCGATCTTCGCTTCACTGGACATGACCCGGTAGTCGGCAGCCAGGCACATTTCCAGGCCGCCGCCCAGGGCGATGCCGTTGATGGCGGCAACCGTCGGCACCTCGAGGTCCTCGAAGTCGCTGAAGATGCGATTGGCCTGCAGGTTGCCCGCGACCAGCTCGGCTTCGGGCAACTTGAAATTCTCGACGAATTCGGTGATGTCCGCACCGACGATGAAGACGTCCTTGCCACTGGCGACGATCACGCCCTTGACCGAAGCGTCGGCCTTGATCGCCGCGATCGCTGCGCGCAGCTCTTCGAGCGTGAGGCGATTGAATTTGTTGACGGACTCGCCCTTGAGGTCGAAACGCAGTTCGACGATGCCACTTTCAAGAGCCTTCACCGTGATGGCTTTACCTTCGTAAATCATCCACTGATCTCCACGATATGGAAGCTGAACAGTACACGCCTGACGCTGGGTAAAAGGGGGCGGTACATGGCCGCCGCTCTCTGTAGCCAGGCATACCCGTCAGCGCGGTAGTCGGGATAATGCTGGAGCGTGACTGAAAAACGCTCGATTCATACGCCCGTTTGATTGGGCTGCGTGTACATTCACGGAATTGCGGACGATTGTCAAATGCCGCGCCAGCCGCGAGAAAACGCGACTTTGCGGTCATTTCTGGAATGCGCGGAAAAGCGTACCTGCGACAGCCTGCCGCAGGCATATGACGATAGCTCGAGACAGCGATCAAGCCAGCGCTTGAAGGACCTTTGCAATATCCTGAAGTACCTTTTCGTCACCCTTCTCGCCCCAGTACAACGCGAGCATCTGCGGCCCGGCTTCGAGCTTGTAGACGTCGGCGGGCAAGGTAGCCAGGTGAGGCAGCAGCAGTGGATCGACGCAGGCTTCGCGCCACTGATTGCACCAGACCCCCGGTTCGGTCTGCCAGTAGCTCCAGCTGTCGACCCGGCCCTTGCGGCGTGGCCGATGGTATTGCGCACAGGGGTCGGGCGGCTCGACGCTGAGCCAGTGCGGCCACTGCTGGGGGGCCAGTTGCATGGCCAGGCCCATCCGCCGCGCCTGCAGGCGCACGGCCATGCGGCCGCTCTGGCTGCGCGACGGCCTCAGCCATACCATGGGGCTGAGAATCAGCGCAAGGATTGACACGACTATCCACACCGTCATAAAGAGTACACCCGCTAAGCGTTTCAAATAGATCGGCGAGGGTTGTTCATGTCGCGCCCCGCCCAAACAGTCCATACTCAAGCTATCGCAATCGTCAGGAGTGCTTCTCATGCCCTACCAACACATTCTGGTCGCCGTCGACCTCACCGAGGAGTGTGACCCGGTCATCAAGCGGGCCCGGGAGCTGGCGGTCAGCAACGGCGCCAAGCTCTCGCTGGTGCACATCGTCGAACCCATGGCCATGGCTTTCGGCGGGGACGTGCCGATGGACCTCTCGCAGTTGCAGCAGCAGCAGTTCGACCAGGCCAAGGAGCGCCTGGAAACGCTGAAGGTCAAGTACCCGGACCTGGTCGTCGGCGATTGCCACCTGACCTACGGCCAGCCGCGTCAGGAAATTCACAACCTGGCGAAGAAATCGGAATGCGACCTGGTGGTGGTCGGCAGTCATGGCCGTCATGGCCTGGCATTGCTGCTCGGTTCGACGGCCAACGACGTGTTGCACGGCGCGCCGTGCGACGTTTTGGCGGTGCGCCTGGTCAAGCGCGCCGAGTGACGTGCATCACCCCGGACCAGGCATCCATGCCGGTTCGGGGTGAGTGGTCAGCTCGAGGTTCAGGCGTCGAGTTCGGCCCAGCGCTCGACCATGACTTCCAGCTCGGCCTGCGAAGCTTCCAGCTTGGCCATCACTTCCGCCGTCTGCGCGGCAGGCCGCTGATAGAACCCGGCATCGGCCATCTCGGCTTCCAGCGCGGCGATTTCCTGCTCCTTGGCTTCGATCTGGCCCGGCAGGGCTTCCAGCTCGCGCTGCAGCTTGTAGCTGAGCTTCTTCTTGGCGGGCGCCGGTGCTTCCACTGGCGCAGGCTCTGCGGCCTTGACCACGGCGCTGTTGAGCTCGGCCTTGCCTGACTTGTTCTCGGTCACGCCAAGCAGCTTGGGCGAGCCGCCCTGACGAATCCAGTCCTGATAGCCACCGACGTATTCGCGAACCTTGCCGTCGCCTTCGAACACCAGCGTGCTGGTGACCACGTTGTCGAGGAAGGCCCGGTCGTGGCTGACCATCAACACGGTGCCCTTGAAAGCGGACAGCACTTCTTCGAGCAGTTCGAGGGTCTCGACGTCGAGGTCGTTGGTCGGTTCGTCCAGTACCAGCAGGTTGGCCGGCTTGCTGAACAGCTTGGCCAGCAACAGGCGCGCACGCTCACCGCCCGACAGGGCCTTGACCGGCGTGCGTGCACGCTGCGGGCTGAACAGGAAGTCGCCCAGGTAGCTCAGCACGTGGCGGCTCTGACCGTCGATGTCGATGAAGTCGCGGCCCTCGGCAACGTTGTCGATGACGGTTTTTTCCAGATCGAGCTGGTGGCGCAACTGGTCGAAGTAGGCGACGTCCAGGCGCGTGCCGACGTCGACCGAACCACTGGTGGGCTGCAGGTTGTCGAGCATCAGTTTGAGCAGCGTGGTCTTGCCGGTACCGTTCGCCCCCAGCAGGCCGATACGGTCCTCGCGCTGCAGCACCATGGAGAAATCCTTGATCAGCATCGGCCCACCCGGATGGGCGAAGCTGACGTTGTCGAGGACCATGACCTGCTTGCCGGACTTGTCGGCGGTATCGAGCTGGATGTTGGCCTTGCCGGTACGCTCGCGACGTTCGCCGCGCTCCACACGCAGTGCCTTGAGCGCACGCACGCGGCCTTCGTTGCGGGTGCGTCGGGCCTTGATGCCCTGGCGGATCCACACTTCTTCCTGGGCCAGACGCTTGTCGAACAGCGCGTTGGCGGTTTCCTCGGCCGACAGCATGGCTTCCTTGTGCACCAGGAAGCTGGCGTAGTCGCCGTTCCAGTCGATCAGGCCGCCGCGGTCGAGTTCGAGAATGCGCGTGGCCAGATTCTGCAGGAAGGAACGGTCGTGGGTGATGAACAGCACCGCACCCTGGAAATCCTTGAGGGCTTCTTCGAGCCAGGCGATCGCGCCGATGTCCAGGTGGTTGGTCGGTTCGTCGAGCAGCAGCAGATCAGGTTCGGACACCAGCGCCTGGGCCAGCAGGACGCGGCGGCGCCAGCCGCCGGACAACTGCTTCAAGGTCTTGTCGGCCGGCAGTTGCAGGCGGCTCAGGGTACTGTCGACCAATTGCTGCAGGCGCCAGCCGTCACGGGCTTCGAGATCCTGCTGGACGTGCATGAGCTTGTTCAGGTCTTCGTCGGTGACGATGTTCTGGCTCAGGTGGTGGTATTCGGCCAGCAAAGCGCCGACCCCGTCCAGGCCTTCGGCAACCACGTCGAACACGGTCCGGTCGTCGGCCACCGGCAGTTCCTGCGGCAGCTCGCCGATCTTCAGCCCCGGCGCGCGCCAGACGGCGCCGTCGTCGGGTTTCTGCACGCCCTTGACCAGCTTCAGCATGCTGGATTTGCCAGTGCCGTTGCGGCCGATGATGCACACCCGCTCACCACGGGCGATCTGCCAGGACACCTTGTCCAACAACGGCATCGCGCCGAATGCAAGGGACACATCGCTGAATTTGAGCAGGGTCATGAGCTTCTCCAAAAACCGGGCGCGCATTCTAACCGACTTTTACCCCGGCAGACCGAAGGCAACAATAAAATGAATGATCCTCAACGCTTTCATCGCGCCTGCCCTAGAGGCTAAGCTAGGCTCACTTCTTTAGTGCTGGCACTGCCGACACTTGTCACGTCTTTTCTGCCTGGAAGTCTCATGCGCAGTCGCCTGTTCAGCCTGTTGTCCTGCCTTATCCTTTCTGCATCCAGCGTCGCCAACGTCCAGGCCGCCGACCTGGCCACGCAGCGTCAGTACTACGACGAGGCCAAGCGCGCCCTGGCCAAGGGCGACAGCGGGCCGTACATGCGCTACGCCGCCGAGCTTCAGGACTACCCGTTGGAGGCCTACCTGGCCTACGACGAGCTCACCCCGCGCCTGCGCAGCGCCAGCAACGCCGAGATCGAAGGCTTTTTCGCCAAGCACGGCGACCTGCCCCAGGCCAACTGGATGAAGCTGCGCTGGCTGCGGCAGCTGGCCGAGCGCGGCGAATGGGCGCCGTTCGTCAAATACTACGACCCCAAGCTCAACTTCAAGGAGCTCGACTGCCTGTACGGCCAGTACCAACTGAGCAACAGCCAGCTGCGCGCCGAAGGCTATGCCAATGCCGACAAACTGTGGCTCACCGGCAAATCGCTGCCTACGGCCTGCGACGGGCTGTTCCAGCGCTGGGCCAGCGAAGGCCAGCTGACCGAGAACAAGCGCTGGCAGCGCGCCAAGCTGGCGGCCCAGGAACGCAACTACCCGTTGGCCACCAGCCTGGTACAGAGCCTGACCAGCCTGTCGAGTCAGGGTCGACTGCTGCTCGACGTCGCGCAGAAACCCGAACTGCTCGATCAACCGGCGCGCTTCATGCCGGTCGACGAAGCCATGTCCGACGTGGTCGGGCTGGGCCTGCGCCGTCTGGCCCGTCAGGACCCGGAAAAAGCCATGCGCATGCTCGACAGCTATGCCAGCAGCATGCGTTTCTCGGCCGAGGAGAAGGTTGCCATCGCCCGTGAGATCGGCCTGACCCTGGCGCGGCGCTACGACCCGCGAGCGCTGGAACTGATGACCCGCTACGATCCGGAGCTGCGCGACGACACCGTGACCGAATGGCGCCTGCGCCTGCTGCTGCGCCTGGGCCGCTGGCAGGAAGCCTACGACCTCACCACCCGCCTGCCCAAGGACCTGGCCAAGACCAACCGCTGGCAGTACTGGCAGGCGCGCAGCCTGGAGCTGGCCCAGCCGCAGAGTGCCAAGGTGCCGTCGCTGTACAAGGCGGTGGCCAAGGAGCGCGACTTCTACGGTTTCCTGGCGGCCGACCGCATCCAGGCGCCCTACTCGCTCAACAACAAGCCGCTGGTGATGAGCCAGGCGCTGGTCAACAAGGTGCGCAACACCGCCGGTGTGCGCCGTTCGCTTGAGCTGTACGCGCGTGGCCAGATCGTCGATGCGCGACGCGAGTGGTATCACGTCAGCCGCCATTTCGACCGTGACGAGATGGTTGCCCAGGCCAAGCTGGCCTACGACATGCGCTGGTACTTCCCGGCCATTCGCACGATCAGCCAGGCGCAGTACTGGGACGACCTGGACATCCGCTTCCCGATGGCTCACCGCGACACCCTTATTCGCGAAGCGAATGTGCGAGGCCTGCACACCAGTTGGGTGTTTGCCATCACCCGTCAGGAAAGCGCCTTCATGGACGACGCCCGCTCCGGTGCCGGCGCCATGGGGCTGATGCAGTTGATGCCGGGTACCGCCAAAGAGACCTCGCGCAAGTTCAGCATCCCACTGTCGTCGCCGCAGCAGGTACTCGACCCCGACACCAACATCCAGCTGGGTGCGGCGTACCTGAGCCAGGTGCACAGCCAGTTCAACGGCAATCGGGTACTGGCCTCGGCCGCCTACAACGCGGGCCCCGGGCGCGTACGGCAGTGGCTCAGAGGCGCAAACCACCTGAGCTTCGATGTCTGGGTGGAGTCCATTCCATTCGATGAAACCCGCCAGTACGTGCAGAACGTGTTGTCCTACGCCGTCATCTATGGCGAGAAGCTCAACGCGCCGCAGCCGGTGGTGGACTGGCACGAACGCTTCTTCGACGACCAGTGAGCCAAGCCTGGCAGCCTGCCGGCTGCCGGCCTGTCACTCGAGCACAGTGATCGGCATCCCCACTTCCAGCACGCCGGCGCCATCGCACACCAGATTCTGGCCGAACATCGCATGACCGTCCTGCTGGCGGTAGCGCTTGAGGGTCGCCAGGGGTTCGCGATCGGCGCTGCGCTCGCCGGTCTGTGGGTCCAGCGTAGTCAGAATGCAGCGCGCGCAGGGCTTGAGCACACGAAAGTCCAGGCTGCCGATGCGAATGCGCTTCCAGCCGTCCTCGGCAAAGGCGGCGCTGTCCCGAACGACCAGGTTGGGCCGAAAGCGCGCCATCTCCAGCGTCCGTCCGACTCGTGCGCAGAGGTCGTCCAGCGAGCCCTGGCCGATCAACAACAGTGGAAAGCCATCGGCAAAAGCCACCTTGTCGCCGCCTTCGCCGTAACCGGCGCTGACGGTGCGGGCACGCTCGACGGGCACATACACCAGCCGAGTCGGCTTGCCGACGAAATCACTGACCCAGCGCGCTGCTTCATCGCCAGCGTCGGGGACGCGGAAGCTGTCGTTCCACAAGGTGACCCCGCGCAGCTCGCCTGCCTCGGGGATTGGCACGTTGAGGTCGGGGTGTCCGGCTGCGCTCAGACGCAGGCCTGCGTTTTCAACGACCTGTGTACCCAACTGCCCCAGGCGGGGGTCGGCGCGCTGGCTGAGGAACCGACCGCTGTGGGCATCGACCAGCATCCAGCGGCGGTCACCGAGCAGCCCCAAGCCATCGACTGGGGATTGCTGCAGCGATTGGCCAATGGCCGATTTGAGCGGGTAACGGTACAGCGCGGCGAGGCTCGACATGGCCCGGCTCCTCAGGACTGAGAAAAGCCCAGTCTAGCGGAACCGACGGGACAATAACGAGGGCCTGTCAGCGTTGATCCAGCTCCAGGCGCTGGCGCACTACGTCGACCAGTTTGTCGGGCTGGAACTTGGACAGAAAGTTGTCACAGCCGACCTTTTTCACCATCGACTCGTTGAAGCTGCCCGACAGCGAGGTGTGCAGCACCACGTAGAGTTCGCGCAGTCGCGGGTCGTTGCGGATTTCGGTGGTGAGGCGGTAGCCGTCCATTTCCGGCATTTCGGCGTCGGTGAAGACCATGAGCAGCTTGTCGGTCATGCGCTCGCCGGTATCGGCCCAGGCCTTGAGCTTGTTCAACGCCTTCAGGCCATCGCTGGCCACGTGCATCTTGATGTCCAGCTGGGACAAGGTATCGCGCAACTGCGCAAGTGCCACGGTCGAGTCATCCACCAGCAGCACTTCTCGGCCACGGGCACGCGCCAGCAAGGGGTCGTCGAGCTTGTCGCGGGAAACGCGAGCGTTGTAGGGGACGATTTCGGCGAGCACCTTTTCCACGTCGATGATCTCGACCAGTTGCTCGTCGACCCGGCTGATCGCGGTCAGATAATGCTGGCGCCCGGCACTGGCGGGAGGCGGCAGGATCGCTTCCCAGTTCATGTTGACGATGCGATCGACACCGCCAACCAGGAAGGCCTGGATCGAGCGATTGTATTCGGTGACGATGATGGTGCTGCTCGGCCCCGGCACCAGCGGGCGCATGCCGATGGCCTGGGACAGGTCGATCACCGGCAGGGTCTGCCCGCGCAGATTGATCACGCCGCAGACATAGGGATGGCGCTGCGGCATCAGCGTCAGCTTGGGCAACTGCAGGACTTCCTGGACCTTGAACACGTTGATCGCGAACAGTTGCCTGCCGGCCAGGCGAAACATGAGCAGCTCCAGACGGTTTTCACCCACCAGCTGCGTACGTTGGTCAACCGAGTCAAGAATGCCGGCCATGTAAAACTCCAAAGCCCAAGTGAAAGAAGATGTACCGGGCTATCGGCGCTGGCGCGAATATCTTGACTGCCGTCGGCGCCGTTAAGTCAGTTGTCCATGGCTCAGCAGAGGCGACCCGGCGGGCAGATGAACTTTCAATGCCTTGGGCATGGCGCTGAAGCGCAGATTCTCGCCGCGCAATGGCTCGCCATCGAGGTTGATGTCGAGGTTCTCCTTGCTGTTGATTTCGACCCACGGCAGCCGCGCGCGCACGAACAGTGTTTCCAGTCCGCCGCCACCGAGCAGGCTTTTCAAGGTGCCGACCACTTCGGTCGGTGCCGGCAAAATGCTGATCTCCAGCAGTCCGTCGTCGACCACGGCTTCGGGGCACAATTCGTGGCCACCACCGGCCTGGCGTCCATTGCCGATGCCCAGCGCCAGCAGATCGCCTTCCCAATGGAAGTCCGGGCCGCTGAGCGAGGCGGAGGCGGCACGTAATTCACTGAATCGCGACAGCCCGGTGAACAGGTAAGCGGCGCCACCGAGCACCTTCTTCAAGTCTTCGGAAGTGTTGGCCGTGACCTGGCTGCCGAAACCGCCGGTTGCCATGTTGAGAAACACCTGCCCGCCCACTTCACCAAGATCGATGGCCTGAGGCTCGCGGGCAAGCAGCGCCAATGCGTGTTCGGGTTCCAGCGGAACGCCGGCGGCACGTGCGAAATCGTTGGCTGTGCCCAGGGGCATCAACGCCAGGCTGGCGTCGGTCTTGGCCAGCGCCATCGCTTCGGCGACATCGCGCAGGGTGCCGTCGCCACCGCCGGCGATGATCTGGGTGTAGCCGGCTTGCAGCGCCTCATCGACCAGACGCTGGGCGTCGCCGCCTTCCCAGGTCAGACGCACGTCCAGTGCGTTGCCCTGCTCCCGGTAATGCTCCACCGCAGTGCGGACGTCTTCGTTGGAAGCTTGTTTGCCGTGCAATATCAGGATTGCCTTGCGCTCGCTCATGCTGCATGTCTCCGGTGGCCAGTAAGTGGAACTGTGCCTGATGTGACCACAGCCGCAGGAAAAAAAGCCCGACCGAAAACTTTTTAACCATTCGTGCATTTACCACTCGCCAACGGTTCTCGTTTAGGCTTTACTGCGAAGCAACTGGCCACTATCGAAGTCGCCGTTACCCCCCGATTCCTGCACGTTCAGCCCGTCTCCAGGCTGGCGGTAGCATTGTCGAATCGCTGAATCCTGCGCTTTACCCTTCTTCATTGACCTTTTCATGCATCCAGCCCGGCTGGACGTGTGCGCTTGCCTTCGCAGGTGCCGTCCGCCACCTTCAACTCGAGGCTCGACCTATGACGACTCTGATTCCCTGCATCATCGCCGGAGGCTCCGGCACCCGCCTGTGGCCCGTATCGCGTGAAGCCATGCCCAAGCCATTCATGCGCCTGCCGGACGGCGAGAGCCTGCTGCAGAAAACCTTCGTTCGTGCCGCCCATCTGCCGGGCGTGGACCGTGTGCTGACCGTGACCAACCGCGAGGTGTTCTTCCGCACGCTGGACGACTACCGCCAATTGAACGACCGCGATGCCCTGCTCGACTTCATTCTCGAACCTGCGGGCCGCAACACCGCGCCAGCCATTGCCAGCGCCGCCCTGCATGCCGCCAAGCACTACGGCGCGTCGGCGCAGTTGCTGGTACTGCCGGCCGACCACCTGATCCGCGACATCGACGCCTTCCAGGCTGCGGTCAGCGCAGCACGCAAGAAAGCCGACGAGGGTTGGCTGGTGACGTTCGGCCTGGTGCCGCAAACGCCGGAAACCGGTTTTGGCTACATCGAGCGCGGCGCCGACCTGGGCGATGGCAGCTATCAAGTCGCGCACTTCCGTGAAAAGCCGGACCAGGCCACCGCCCAGGCCTACCTGGACAGCGGCGACTACCTGTGGAACGCCGGCATGTTCTGCATGCGTGTGGACGTGCTGCTGCGCGAACTGGAAAAGCACGCGCCGGACGTGCTGCTGGCCGCCACCACCTGCCTGCAGGTCAGCCACAGCAAGCAGGGCAACCGCGAGCTGCAGGTCGAGCTGGACAGCAGCACCTTCGCCCTGGCACCGGACATTTCCATCGACTACGCACTGCTCGAGCGCTCCGACAAGGTGGCGGTCATTCCGTGTCAGATGGGTTGGAGCGACATCGGTTCGTGGCAGGCGGTGCGCGAGCTGACTCCGGCCGACGCACAGGGCAACCAGTGCAACGGCGAAACCGTGCTGCATGACGTGAGCAATTGCTACATCGACTCGCCACGCCGCCTGGTCGGTGCCGTCGGCCTCGACAACCTGGTGGTGATCGATACGCCGGACGCACTGCTGATCGCCGACGGCAGCCGTACCCAGGACGTCAAGTTCCTTGCCCAGCAGCTCAAGCGCCAGGGCCACGATGCCTTCCGCCTGCACCGCACGGTCACCCGGCCATGGGGCACGTACACCATCCTCGAGGAAGGCAAGCGCTTCAAGATCAAGCGCATCGTGGTCAGGCCCGGCGGCACCCTGTCGCTGCAGATGCACCACCACCGCAGTGAACACTGGATCGTGGTCAGCGGCATGGCCCGAGTCACCAACGGTGACAACGAGTTCCTGCTCGACACCAACGAGTCGACCTTCATCAAGCAGGGCCACGTGCACCGCCTGGTCAACTCCGGGGTGATCGACCTGGTCATGATCGAGGTGCAAAGCGGTGAATACCTGGGCGAAGACGATATCGTGCGCTTCACCGACATCTACGGCCGCGCACCGGCGGCCGTCGAAGCGACCAAGAGCAACGCTTAAAACAGCTCGCTGAACGGGATGAAGGCGACCAGATCGCCTTCATTCAATGTGCAGCCTTCGCGTATTTCCACCAACCCATGGGCCCAGGCGGCGCTGAGCAGCACGCCGGAGCTCTGGTTGGGATAGATCACCGCCCGGCCCTGCTCGATACGCCCGCGCAGGTATTCGCGACGAGTACCGGCGCGTGGCCAGGCGAATCCGGCTGGCACCTGAAAGCTCAGTGGCGCAACGTCGCGCACACCCAGCCGACGCAGCAGGTAAGGCCGTGCCAGCAGGGTGAACGTGACCAGTGTCGACGCGGGATTGCCCGGCAGGCCGATGACCGGTACGCCACGAAAGTGGCCGAACGTCAGCGGCTTGCCGGGTTTGATCGCCAGTTTCCAGAGAGCCAGCTGCCCTTCCTCGCGCAAGGCGATGCCGAGAAAGTCGGCTTCACCCACCGAGACGCCTCCCGTGGACAGAATCAGGTCCACATCCCCCAGGGCCGACAGGCGCTGGCGTGTCTGTTGCAGATCGTCGGGCAGAATCCCGGCATCCACCACCTCACAGCCCAAACCGCTCAAGGCACTGCACAGCACCTGACGATTGCTGTTGTAGATCTGTCCGGGCCCCAGCGGCTGACCTGGCTCGACCAACTCATCTCCCGTGGACAGCACCGCCACCTGTGGCCGACGGACCACGTCGATGTGCGCATGCCCCATGGACGCCAACAGGCCCAGTTCAATCGCACCCAAGCGGCTGCCGGCTTCGAGCAGGCGTTCGCCGATGCGGGTTTCCTGGCCCTGGGGACGTATGTTCTGGCCGACCCTCAAGGGCTGGTCGAAGCTCACCCGCTCGTCGTCCACGATCTGCGCGTTCTCCTGCATTTCCACGCAGTCGGCGCCTTCGGGCATCGGCGCACCGGTAAAGATGCGTGCGCACGTGCCGGGTTCCAGGGGCGCGGGCACGGCGCCCGCGAACACGCGCTGGCTGACCCGCAACGGCTCGCCTTGCCAGTCTTCACGGCGCAGCGCGTAGCCGTCCATGGCGCTGTTGGGCCAGGGCGGCAGGTCGAGGGTGGCGATCAGGTCAGCGGCCAGCACGCGGCCACTGCCCTGGGCCAGGGCGATTCGTTCACGCTCGCGGACAGGCGTGGCGTCGGCCATGGCCAGCAGTTGCGCCAGCGCCTGTTCTACCGGAAGCAACGGCTGCGCCGCCGGCAACTCAACCACGGCTGACGCAGGGCTCGGCCTGCTTGAGGTGTACGACGAAGTTGCACGGCCGGTGACGCACGTCCAACTGCTCGGCAAGAATGCCGTCCCAGCCGGTACGGCACGCATTGGTCGAACCGGGCAGGCAGCACACCAGGGTACCGTTGGCGAGCCCGGCGAGCGCACGCGACTGCACGGTCGAGGTGCCGATGTCGGCGACGGAGATCTGCCGGAACAGTTCGCCGAACCCGTCGACCTGCTTGTCCAGCAGGCAGGCCACGGCTTCCGGAGTGCTGTCGCGGCCGGTGAAACCGGTGCCACCGGTGATCAGCACCACCTGGCATTGGTCATCGGCAATCCACTGCGCCACCTGGGCGCGGATTTTGTACAGGTCGTCCTTGAGCAGTACGCGAGCGTAAAGCCCGTGGCCTGCCGCGCTCAGGCGGTCGACGAACAACTGGCCGGAGGTATCGGTTTCCACGGTGCGGGTGTCGCTGACAGTCAACACCGCGATATTGAGCGGCACAAAGGGTACATCTGCCTTGGCTTTCATTGGCTGGGTCCGGTTGTTTGGCGGGATGGACGGTGTTATATCACAGCCCCACAGCCACTGTCCGAGGCCCCGAATGAACCCTGTCGACACCTTGCCCCCCTGCTCCGTCCTGCTGCTGGCAGGTGGCCGCGGACAACGCATGGGCGGCCGCGACAAGGGCCTGATCGACTGGCATGGCCGGCCCTTGATCGAGCATCTGCAACAGCACGTGCGCCCTCTGACCGATGACCTGATCATCTCCTGCAACCGCAATTATCCGCGCTACGCGGCCTTCGCCGACCGGTTAGTGCACGACGACAGCGGCGACTTTCCCGGACCGCTGGCGGGCATTCTGGCCGGCCTGAGCGCCGCTCGACACCCGCTGCTGCTGGTATTGCCCTGTGACGTGCCGGGCGTGGACGAGGCCTTGCTCGAAGCCATGCGCCATGCGCAGCACGCTCAGCCGACCCTGCCGTTGATGGTGCGCCAGGGTACGTTCTGGGAGCCGTTGCTGTGCATCGTTCAGAAGGCGCATCTGCCGGTCGTGCAGCAAGCCTGGGATGCCGGCGAACGGAGCCCTCGCAATGTCTTGCTGGCACTCGGCGCCCAGCCGCTGCAATGTGCCGAGAACGATCCGCGCCTGGCCAACCTCAATACGCCACAACTGCTGGGTCGCTGAGCGGGTCGGCAAGCGCTAGACTGCGGCGGTCGGGCCAATGGAACTTTGCTGGCACAAACCGCGTCTCATCCCCGTATACGCCAGCACCCTTTTTTGTTTTGTGGAGAAACACAATGACTCACCGGATCCTTCCCGCCTTCATGCTCGCGCTGGGCCTGGCATCGCTTGCCGGTTGCGCATCGCCTACCGTGATCACCTTGAACGACGGTCGTGAAATCCAGGCAGTGGACACGCCCTCCTATGACGAAGACGCTGGTTTCTACGAATTCGAGCAACTGGACGGCAAGACTACCCGTGTCAATAAAGACCAGGTCCGTACCGTCAAGGAACTCTGATTAAACAGAGTTCCAGTGTTGCAAGACAAAGCCCGCCCTCTGGCGGGCTTTGTCGTTTCAGAACGTCAGCTTCAGTTGTGTCTCGAAATTGCGCAGGCGGCCGTCGATCGGGTCGTGGAACTGCAGCGAGCGGGCCAGCAGTTTCAATGGCCGGGCATAGTCGTCCACCTCGGTATGGCTGAGCTGCGGGTAGAACGGATCGTTGCAGATGCTGGCGCCCAGCGCGGTCATGTGGACGCGCAACTGGTGAGTCTTGCCGGTGACCGGGTTGAGCACGTAGCGCCAGAAGTGCTCGCCTTTCTCGGCGACTTCCAGGCGGGTTTCACTGTTGCTCGTCCCCGGCACTTCACGCATGCGGAAAAACGGTTCGCCATGCTCCAGGCGGCTGCGATGTACCAATGGAAAGGCCAGTTCAGGCAATGCGGGCGCGATGGCCTCGTAGCGCTTTTCGATCTGTCGGGTGGGGAACAACTGCTGATAGGCACTGCGTGTCTGCGGATTGGCCGAGAACAGCACCAGACCCGCCGTGTGCCGGTCAATGCGGTGCAGCGGCACCAGGTGGGGGTTGTCGAGGCGGCGAATGAGGCGCCGCAACAAGGTGTGCTCGACGTACTCGCCAGTCGGGGTCACTGGCAGGAAGTGGGGCTTGTCGGCCACCACCAGATGTTCGTCGACGTGCAGCACCTGCTCCTGCGCGGCAATCGGCCGCTCGTTCGGCACTTCGCGAAAGTAATGGATGCGCAGGCCCTGGCGGTAGCCATGGGCGGGTCCGATGGGTACGCCGTCGGCGTCCAGCACCCGGTCCCTGGCCATGCGGCTCAACCATTGAGCGCGGTCGATGGCCGGAAAATGTTCGCACAGGCAATCCAGCACGGTCGCCCATTTGCCGGGTGGCAGGCACAGGGTGCTGGCCTGATGCGCAGCAGGGTCGAATTTGGGTGCAGACATGCCTTGATCCACGATGGTTTCAGGCCGCGATTATCGCCCACGGCGCCACGGCTGTCATCGCGCGTGGACAGCCTCGGCGGCCTCGGTGAATTCCTTGAGCCAACGCAGCACCTCGACCGCTTCCCAGCGCGTGGGGTCGTACAAGGCGTACAGCAGGCCCTTGTAGCCGACCACATCCAGCGGTCGGTGATAGCCGGCGCGCTGGAAGAGCGCCTCGACTTCGGCGAAACAGGTGTTGAAGTGCAGCTTGCTGAACGGGGTCTTGCCTTCGGTAACCAGGCCGTCGAGACGCAGTTCCAGCACGGCTTCGCGAACCACGTCCGGGGCCATGCGGTTGACGCTGTACTTGAGTTGTTCGACGTTGAGCATGGGCGAGCGATTATCCATATACTGTATCTTTATACAGCATAAGGCAGCCGCCCGAGACCCGTCAATTGCCCCGACATGTCGATTATGGGCTATACAAGGGATTATCCCGCGCAATGGCACTGAACCTTCGGGATCACCCTCACTCGAAATATCCAGACGCCACCCATATGGAGATCAACATGGCCACCCCGAGCACCAAAGCAGCCCAAGAAGTTCTCAAAGCCGATTTTCAGACCCTGGTCCGTGACACCGAGAAACTACTCGAGCACACCGCCAGCATCGCCGGCACCCAGGCCGAAGAATTGCGTGCGCAGATCAACGAAAGCCTGCTCAAGGCTCGTGAGTCGCTGCAGCAAACCAAGGAAACCGCTGCCGAGCGTAGCCAGGAGGCCGTAGTGGCCGCCGAAGGCTACGTGCAGGAAAACCCATGGCAGTCAGTCGGCATAGCTGCCGGTGTCGGCTTCCTTCTGGGCCTGCTGGCCACAAGGCACTGATATGTCTCTCCTCGACTCGGATACCACAGATAACAGCACCGGCTCCACGTCTCGGCGCCTGGGTGCTGCCATGCTCGGCCTGCTTCGCAGTCATGTCGAACTGTTCGGCATCGAGTTGCAGGAGCAGAAATCTCGAACCGTCAGCCTGTTGCTGTTCGCAGGCCTGGCCCTGGTCTTCGCCCTGCTGGCACTGGTGGCGTTGTCCGGGCTCATTCTGATTCTGCTGTGGGACAACTACCGCATGGCCGGCATGGTCGGCCTGGCGGTGTTCTACGTACTGGCAGGTATCTTCTGCGCATTCCGTCTCAAGGCGGCTGTGTTCGATGAATCTTCGCCGTTCAGTGGAACACTGGAAGAACTGGCCAATGACCGGGAGCGCCTGCTGCCATGAGCCGAAACGAACCTACCAGCGCGCAGTCGCGGCGCGACATGCGCAAGTCGTTGATTCGCCTGCGCATGGAAATGCATCGCCAGGAGCTGCGACATGAGTCGCGACAACTGGTCAATCCACTCAACCGCCTGCGCGGATTGGGCCAATCGGTGCAGACCAGCATGGGTATCAAGCATGCCTCGCTATGGGGTATTGCCGGTGTCACCCTGATGGGCTTCCTGACCGGCCGCGGGGCTGGTAACAGCGCTCGTGCTCCGGTCGTCGCGCCCGTGCGTGGTCCGGGCCGTCTCTCGCGACTGGCCAAGGTCGGTACGCTGCTGTTGCCAGTGATCAAACTGGCCATGCAGGGCTCTTCGCGCAGACGCTAGGCCTGGCTGAAAAAGCAACCCGGGTGCGGTCGTAAACGTATCCGGGTTGTTTTTTTTTGCCTGACTTTCCTGGCTGCACCTACCTGCTCATACGTTCAAGGCCCGATGCCAGCCTTGCCAGCCAGCGCATGCAGGCCGACACTGCAGGCTCGATCGGGTCCCGGAGGAATCGCCTTGGATTGGCACACACTGCTTACACGCGAACGCTTGGGCAAGCCCCTGCACAGCCCGGAAGAACTGGGCCGCAGCCCGTTCCACAAGGATCACGACCGCATCATCTTTTCCGGCGCCTTCCGCCGGCTGGGGCGCAAGACCCAGGTCCACCCAGTGTCGAGCAACGATCACATCCATACCCGCCTGACCCATTCTCTGGAAGTCAGTTGCGTGGGCCGCTCTTTAGGCATGCGTGTTGGCGAAACACTGCGTGATCAGCTGCCGCAATGGTGCGAGCCCAGCGATTTGGGCATGGTCGTGCAATCGGCCTGTCTGGCCCACGACATCGGTAATCCGCCTTTCGGACATTCCGGTGAAGACGCCATTCGCCACTGGTTCCGCCAGGCAGCCGGGCGTGGCTGGCTCGACGCAATGAGCGAAGTGGAGCGCGACGACTTCCTCAATTTCGAAGGCAACGCCCAAGGCTTCAGGGTGCTGACCCAGCTCGAATACCACCAGTTCGACGGGGGGACCCGGCTGACCTACGCCACCCTGGGCACCTACCTCAAGTACCCGTGGACGGCGCGTCACGCCGACGCATTGGGCTACAAGAAGCACAAGTTCGGTTGCTACCAGAGCGAACTGCCGCTGCTCGAACAGATTGCCGGCAAGCTGGGTCTGCCACTGCTCGAAGAGCAGCGTTGGGCCCGGCATCCACTGGTGTACCTGATGGAGGCAGCGGACGACATCTGCTATGGCCTGATCGATCTGGAAGACGGCCTGGAAATGGAGTTGCTCGACTACGCCGAAGTCGAGGCACTGTTGCTCGACCTGGTAGGCGATGACATCCCCGACACCTATCGCCAGCTCGGTCCAATGGACTCGCGGCGGCGCAAGCTGGCGATCCTGCGCGGCAAGGCCATCGAGCACCTGACCAACGCCGCCGCGCGCGCGTTCGTCGAGCAACAGCAGGCGTTGCTGGCCGGCCAGCTCAGTGGTGATCTGGTCGAGCACATGCACGGTCCGGCCAAGCGCTGCGTGCTCGACGCCAAGGACATGGCACGCAAGAAGATTTTCCAGGACAAGCGCAAGACCCTGCACGAGATCGGCGCCTACACCACCCTTGAAGTGCTGCTCAATGCGTTCTGTGGCGCGGCGCTGGAGCAGCACACCACTGGCAGGTTGTCGTTCAAGCACCAGCGCATTCTCGACTTGCTGGGGCATAACGCGCCACAGCCGGACTGGCCGTTGCACAAGTCGTTCCTGCGCATGATCGATTTCATCGCAGGCATGACCGACAGTTATGCCGCAGAAATGGCCGGCGAAATGACCGGGCGCTCGAACTCGTTCTAGTCGGTAGCGCGGAAATAAACGAATACAAACGATAGTTGACTCTTTGGAATCAAACTATCTTTGTATTCCGTTACGTTTATATCTGTAGGAAGTTTCCTAGATTCACTCTTTGCCGAGTCCATTCGTATGCCCTTCGAAGCAACTGGGCTAAGGTGCGCGCTTTTACTGGATCGTTCAGGAGAGGCTGCATGCGTAATGTATTCATCATCGATGATCACCCTGTCATTCGGCTCGCCGTCAGAATGCTTCTGGAAAACGAAGGCTATTGCGTCGTAGGCGAAAGCGACAACGGGGTGGATGCCATGCAAATGGTGCGCGAGTGTCAGCCTGACCTGCTCATTCTCGATATCAGCATTCCCAAGCTCGACGGGCTGGAAGTACTGGCCCGCTTCCACGGCATGAATGTCCCCTACAAGATCCTGGTACTGACCGCCCAGGCCCCGGCCCTGTTCGCCATACGCTGCATGCAGTCGGGCGCCGCCGGTTTCGTCTGCAAGCAGGAAGCCCTGAGCGAGTTGATCAGTGCCGTACGCGCGGTGTTCTCCGGTTACAACTACTTTCCCAGCCAAGCGTTGATCCCCTCACGAGAGGATGAAGGCCAACTTCAGGAACTCGAACTGTTCAAGACCATCAACGACCGAGAGTTGATGGTCTTGCAGTTATTTGCCCAGGGCCGCAGCAACAAGGAAATTGCCACAGGCATGTTTCTCAGCAACAAGACAGTCAGTACCTACAAGAAGCGCCTGATGCAGAAACTTCAGGCGAACTCGTTGGTGGAACTTATCGAAATGGCCAAGCGCAACGCGCTGGTGTGACTGCCTGCATGAACATGATCGACCAACTCGACGCCTTGACCGGCGGCAACAGCGTGCTCACGCGGCGACTGCTCGAGGAAGTCCTGAACAGCTGCACGGACGATGGCCAACGACTGCTCGCCATACCCGACGACGACCATCAGGGGGTGGTGGAGATGGCGCACAAGATAAATGGCGCCGCTCGCATCGTCCAGGCGCATGCCGTCTATGAAGCGTGCCTGGCACTGGAAACGAGCGACCCGCTGGACGATCTGCGGCCAGGACGCGAGGCGCTGCACCTGGCGTTGCTGGGGTTGCAGGCACAGCTGCGGCAGACCCTCGCAGGGCTGGACGAGTAGGTGCGGGGCGAGTCATTTGTCACTGAATCAGGCAGGCGCCTGGCTTAACTGGTAAACTGCGCCGCGATATTACCTAAGAGGATTGTTTCATGGCCACTAACCGCTCCCGTCGTCTGCGCAAAAAACTGTGCGTCGACGAATTCCAGGAATTGGGTTTCGAATTGAACCTGGACTTCAAGGAGGATTTGGCTGACGAGCAGATCGACGCATTCCTCGATTCGTTCCTGACCGAAGCAATGGACGCCAATGGCCTCGACTACGTTGGCGGCGACGACTTCGGTCTGGTTTGCCTGGCCAACCGTGGCTCGGTCACCGAAGAACAGCGCGCTATCGTCGAAGCCTGGCTCAAGGGTCGCAGCGAACTGACCCGCGTCGAAGTCAGCCCGTTGCTGGACGCCTGGTACCCAGAGAAGCCGATCAACTCGGCAGCTTGATGTACCGCTGAAAAAGGCCATCCCTCGGATGGCCTTTTTTGTGGGCGCGATTCGCTAACGGGGTCCCGCTGCGCCGGCGTGGGCCCGCGCTACGCGCGATGCGCTCTGCCTGCCCAGTGCAAACATGATCGACTGCCCTGCCCGCACGACTTGCGCCAGATCAACGCCGGTAGCGATGCCCAGCCCGTGCAGCAGGTAGAGGACGTCCTCGGTAGCGACGTTGCCGCTGGCGCCCGGCGCGTAGGGGCAACCGCCCAGCCCCGCCACGGAACTGTCGAACACCTGCAAGCCTTCCAACAGGCAGGCGTAGATGTTCGCTACGGCCTGGCCATGGGTATCGTGAAAGTGTCCGGCCAGGTGCGCTCGGGGCACGCGCTGTGCAACCACCTCGATCAGTCGTCGCGCTGCCCCAGGCGTACCGACGCCGAGGGTATCGCCCAGGGAAATCTCGTAGCAGCCCATCTGCAGCATGACGCTGGCAACGTCGCGTACCTGCGCCGGAGTGATCTCGCCTTCATAGGGACACCCCAGCACGCATGACACGTAACCGCGCACCTTGATGCCGCGCTGGGCAGCGGCCGCAAGCACCGGTTCGAAGCGCTGCAGGCTCTGCGCGATGGAGCAATTGATGTTGCGTTGGGAGAAGGATTCAGACGCCGCGGCAAACACCGCAACTTCCGACGCCCCGGCTTCGATGGCAGCCTCGAAGCCTCGCAGGTTCGGCGTCAGTGCCGCGTAGGTCACCCCCGGCGAACGTTCGATGGCGCGAAAGACCGCTGCGCTGTCGGCCATCTGCGGCACCCAGCGCGGCGACACGAAACTGCCGACCTCGACATGCTGCAGGCCCGCTGCAACCAGGGCGTTGACCAGCGCAACCTTGTCTTCGACGGGCACACGGCCGGGCTCGTTCTGCAACCCGTCACGGGGGCCAACCTCGACGATTCGCACCGATTCAGGCAGCATGTTCGGCCTCCTCCAACTCGATCAGCACGGTGCCTTCGGTGACCATCTCGCCCTCTTCGCAGCACAGCGCCTGAATCACCCCGGCCCGGTTGGCACGCACGGTGTGCTCCATCTTCATCGCCTCCAGTACGACCAAGCCATCGCCCAACGCCACCTGCTGGCCCGTACTGACCAACAGCCGGACGATGCTGCCGTTCATGGGCGCGGCGAGCGAGTCATTGGGCGAATGGGCGGTCGCGCCCGTTGCCAGGGCGTCGACCAGCGCGACCTCGTAGGGGTCGCCCTGCCACTGCAGGTAGACGACGTCGCCGCGCCGGCCGAGCAGCCGCGTTCCATCCGGGCCGGCGCCAGCGCTGCTCAAAGCCACCGTGCACAACTGCGTGTGGGCGCCACAGCGCAGGTCGAGCGTGGCTTGCGCAGGCGTCAGTTGACGCCATCCGGTGGCAGCGCTCCAGGGTGAATGCGGGTCTTGTTCACAGGCCATACGCGGGGCCGAGCGCAGATAGGCACGCGCGGCGCTGTGCCAGAACGCTTCGGTCAGCACCGGGGGCGTGGGCAGCAACGCCTCGGCATGGCGCTCGATGAAACCGGTGTCGATTCGAGCCTGGGCGAAAGCCGGCGTGGCGAGAATGCGCTGCAGCAAGGCCAGGTTGCTCTTGATCCCGCCGACCGCCGTTTCGGCGAGCATCGCCAGCAGGCGCAGCCGAGCCTCTTCACGGGTTTCGCCCCAGGCGATGAGCTTGGCGATCATCGGATCATAGAAGGCCGAAATCACGTCGCCTTCACGCACCGCGCTGTCCACCCGCCGACCGAGGCCGGCTGGCGGTTCCCGATACAGTGCCAACTGCCCACTGGCGGGCAGAAAACCGCCTGCCGGGTCCTCGGCATACAGGCGCACCTCGATGGCGTGCCCGATCAGCGGAACCTGCGCCTGAGTCAGCGGCAGAGCTTCACCGCGGGCGACGCGAATCTGCCAGGCCACCAGGTCCAGCCCGGTGATCGCTTCGGTCACCGGATGCTCGACCTGCAGGCGGGTATTCATCTCCATGAAATAGAAGCGGCCTTGCTCGTCGAGCAGGAACTCGACCGTACCTGCGCCCACATAGCCGATCGCCTGGGCTGCGCGTACGGCAGCTTCGCCCATGGCCTGGCGCAGGGCGGCATCGAGCCCCGGTGCCGGTGCTTCCTCCAGCACTTTCTGATGCCGTCGCTGGATGGAACAGTCCCGCTCGTGCAGATAGAGACAGTGCCCCTGTGCGTCGGCAAACACCTGAATCTCGACGTGCCGGGGCGCCACCAGGTATTTCTCGACCAACATATGTCCGTCACCAAAGGCTGCCACGGCTTCTCGCCGCGCCGAGTCCAGGGCAGGCGCAAGCTCGGCGGCGGACTCGGCCACCTTCATGCCCTTGCCGCCACCGCCGGCAGCGGCCTTGAGCAGCACCGGGTAACCGATGCGCTGCGCCGCATCAGCGAAGGTCGACAGGTCCTGGGCCTGGCCGTGGTAGCCCGGCACCAGCGGCACTCCGGCCCGTTCCATCAGGGCCTTGGCCGCCGACTTGCTGCCCATGGCTTCGATCGCCTCGGCGGGCGGGCCGATGAACAGGATGCCCTCGAGCGCCAGGCGGCGGGCGAAGGCGGCGTTTTCCGACAGGAAGCCGTAGCCGGGATGGACCGCATCGGCGCCACAGGCCAAGGCTGCGGCAATCACTTTGTCGATCTGCAGGTAGCTGTCGGCGGGCTTGCTGCCACCCAAGGGGATGGCCAGATCGGCCTCATGCACGTGGCGAGCATCGGCGTCGGCGTCGCTGTAGATGGCCACGCTGCGGATGCCCATGGCCCTGGCGGTGCGGATGATGCGGCAAGCGATCTCGCCGCGGTTGGCGATCAGCAGGGTCGCCACGGTGTGCGCAATGGGCTTCATGGGGTCACCTCCGCCCAGGCGGGCGCGCGTTTGTCGAAGAACGCCTGCATGCCTTCCTGGCCCTCGGCGCTGGTGCGCAGCCGAGCGATCAGGGCCTGCGCTTGGGCCTGGCGTGGCGCCGTCGCCTTGCCGTCGCCGATGGCCAGCAGCAGCGCCTTGCAGGCGCGCATCGCGTCGGGACCGTTGCCCAGCAGACGCCGTTGCCACGCCTGCACCGCGTGTTCGAGTTCGGCGCGCGGATACACTTCGTCAAGCAGTCCCAGTTCGCGGGCTCGCACGGCATCGAAACGCTCGGCGCTGAGCGCATAGCGACGCGCGGCGCGCGTGCCTATGGCCTGGACCACGTAGGGACTGATCACCGCCGGGGCCAGGCCCAGGCGCACCTCGCTGAGACTGAACAGCGCATCGTCGGCGGCGATGGCCATGTCGCAGCAACTGATCAGGCCCATGGCCCCGGCGAAGGCAGCCCCTTGAACCACTGCCACGGTGGGCAGCGGCAACTGCTGCAGTTGCTCCATGAGGCGGCCCAATTGCTCGGCTTCAGCGAGATTTTCGGCGTAGCTCAAACGGGCGCTCGCCTGCATCCAGGCCAGATCGGCACCGGCGCTGAAATGTCGCCCATGGCCACGCAGGAACATGAAGCGCAACCCTGGCCGCTGACTGATGTGGTCGAAGGCCTGGCGCAGCTCCTCCAGCATGAGCGCATTGAATGCGTTGTTCTTGTCCGGTCGATCGAGCCAGACGCTGGCCACGTGTTCGGCGCTGATGTGCAGCTGTATCGTGGAGAATTCGTGCATACCCTGATCCCCGATTCCTGATGAGTGCATGGGCTACATGCGGAAGACGCCGAAGCGGGTTTCGGCCAGCGGTGCGTTCAGCGCCGCCGACAAACCCAGCGCCAGCACGGTTCGGGTTTGCGCCGGATCGATCACGCCGTCGTCCCACAGGCGTGCCGAGGAATAGAACGCCTGGGCCTGCTGTTCGTACTGCGCTACCAATGGCTCGGCCAGTTGCCGGGCCTGTTCGTCGCTGAACGCCTGTCCCTGGCGCTGGGCCTGCTCCTGCTTGACCTGGACCAGCACGCCAGCCGCTTGCTGGGCGCCCATCACGCCGATCTTGGCGTTCGGCCACATCCACAGGAAGCGCGGATCGTAGGCGCGCCCGCACATCCCGTAATTGCCCGCGCCGTAGCTGGCGCCGATGATCACGGTGAACTTGGGCACCTTGGCGCAGGCCACCGCCGTGACCAGCTTGGCGCCGTGCTTGGCGATACCGCCGGCCTCGTATTTCTGGCCGACCATGAAGCCGGTGATGTTCTGCAGGAACACCAGGGGGATTCCCCGCTGGCACGCCAGCTCGATGAAGTGCGCGCCCTTCTGCGCGGCTTCGGCGAACAGCACGCCGTTGTTCGCCAGGATCGCCACCGGGTAGCCATGGATATGGGCGAAACCACAGATCAGGGTCGACCCGAACAGTGCCTTGAACTCGTCGAAGGCCGAGTCGTCGACGATGCGCGCGATGATCTCGTGGATCGGCAGGGGCTGCTTGGGGTCAGTGGGGACCAGGCCGTAGATCTCGTCTGCGGCATGGCGGGGCGGCCGTGGTTCGATACAGGCCAGCCAGTCCTGCTTGCGTCCGTTCAGATGGGCGACGCAGCGCCGGGCTATCGCCAGTGCGTGCTGGTCGTTTTCGGCGTAGTGGTCCGCTACCCCCGACTGCCGGCAATGCAGGTCGGCACCACCGAGGGCCTGCGCGCTGACCACCTCGCCGGTGGCGGCCTTGACCAGGGGCGGGCCGGCCAGAAAGATGGTCGCCTGATCGCGAACCATGATGGTCTCGTCACTCATGGCCGGCACATAGGCGCCGCCGGCCGTGCACGAGCCCAGCACCACAGCGATCTGGGCAATGCCCTGGGCGCTCATGTTGGCCTGGTTGAAGAAGATCCGCCCGAAGTGCTCGCGGTCTGGAAACACTTCGTCCTGACGTGGCAGGTTGGCGCCCCCGGAGTCGACCAGATACAAGCAGGGCAGGTGGTTGTGCTGGGCAATTTCCTGGGCGCGCAGATGCTTCTTCACGGTCAGCGGGTAATAGCTACCGCCTTTGACCGTGGCATCGTTGGCGATGATCATGCATTCCACGCCGGACACCCGTCCGATACCGGTGATCAAACCGGCAGCGGCGACCTGTTCGGGGTACACCTCGTGGGCGGCCAGCAGGCCCACTTCGAGGAAGGCCGAGCCCGGATCGAGCAGCACGTCGATACGCTGCCGCGGCAGCAGCTTGCCGCGCGCGACATGCCGCGCCTGCGCCGCTTCACCGCCGCCCTGGTGAATCTGCGCCGCGCATTGCTGCAGCGTGTCGAGCTGCCGCAGCATCGCTTCACGATTGGCGGTGAACTCGGCGGAGCGGGTGTTGATCTGGGTGTGCAGAATGGCCATGGGCATTTCCTGTGCGAATACGACACCAGAGGGAGGCGTCAGCGGTTGCGGGCTCAGCGGGTCTGCTCGAACAACTCGCGGCCGATCAACATGCGACGGATCTCGCTGGTGCCTGCGCCGATCTCGTACAGCTTGGCGTCACGCCACAGCCGCCCGGCGGGAAATTCGTTGATGTAGCCATTGCCGCCGAGGATCTGGATCGCTTCACCGGCCAGCCAAGTGGCTTTCTCGGCGGCATACAGAATGACCCCGGCGCAGTCCTTGCGCACCTGGCGCACGGGTGCCTGGCCCAGTGCATCGAGGTGCCGGCCCACGGCGTAGAGGTACGCGCGACAGGCCTGCTGAGTGGTGTACATGTCGGCCAGCTTGCCCTGGATGAGCTGGAACTCGCCGATGCTCTGGCCGAACTGCTGACGGTCGTGGATGTACGGCAGCACCAGGTCCATGGCCGCCTGCATCAGCCCCAGCGGGCCGCCGCTGAGCACGGCGCGCTCGTAGTCCAGGCCGCTCATCAGCACACCGACCCCCTGCCCCGGCTGGCCCAGCACGTTGTCCACCGGCACTTCGACGTCCTGGAACACCAGCTCGCCGGTGTGCGAGCCGCGCATGCCCAGCTTGTCGAGTTTCTGTGCGACGCTGAAGCCGGGCGCGCCTTTTTCGAGGATGAACGCAGTGATGCCCTTGGCGCCAGCCGCCATGTCGGTCTTGGCGTAGACCACCAGCACGTCGCAATCCGGGCCGTTGGTGATCCACATCTTGGTGCCATTGAGCACGTAGCGGTCGCCTTTGAGGTCGGCGCGCAGGCGCATGGAGACGACGTCTGAACCTGCGTTCGGCTCGCTCATGGCGAGCGCACCGATGTGTTCGCCGCTGATCAGCTTCGGCAGGTAGCGGGCCTTCTGTTCGGCGTTGCCGTTGCGGTTGATCTGGTTGACGCACAGATTGGAATGGGCGGCGTAGGACAAGCCGATGGCCCCCGAGCCGCGCGAGATCTCCTCCATGGCGACCATGTGCGCCAGGTAGCCCATGCCCGTTCCGCCCCACTCTTCGGCCACGGTCAGACCCAGCAGGCCCATGTTGCCGAACTTGCGCCACAGGTCGGCGGGAAACTGGTCGCTGCGATCGGCCTCGGCGGCACGCGGTGTGATTTCACGCGCCACGAAAGCCGCGACCGAATCGCGCAGCATGTCGATGTCTTCGCCAAGGAAGAAATCCAGTCCCGGTACTGAAATCATGTTCGCCACCCACTTGTTATTTTTTTTGGGGAGAAAGCTGTTGAGCACAATGATCTTGCAGGAAGCGTTACAGAGTGCACGGTGCGCCGCAAGCGCGTGCTCCGGTCAACTCTGCAGTGCGGCGCGGCAGCGCTCTTCAGCGGTGTCTAGCTCGACCTGCATCTGTTCGATGTCCAGCATCTGCTGCTGTAGTTGCGCCCGGCGCTCGGTGATCTTCTCCAGAAACCGGTCGAGTTGCTTGCGGTTACCCGACGGGTCGTACATGTCGATGAGCTCTTTGCATTCGGCCAGCGAGAAACCGATGCGCTTGCCGCGCAGGATCAGCTTCATCGCCACCAGATCGCGGGGCGCATAGATCCGTTCCTGGCCACGGCGCGTGGGCGTCACCATGCCCTGTTCTTCATAGAAGCGCAGGGTCCTGGGCGTTACGTCCAACAACTGCGCTATATCGGAGATGCTATAGGTTGGGCTCACGTCAATCGACTTCCTCATGCTTTACGTTAACGTAAACGTCAGCGAGAGGCCTGTCAATACACGCGGCTGGGCTATCGAGGGGTGGGAAGTCTCAAGACGCGCTCCAGCGAACGCGTCATCGGCAGCGGTCAGGCGAAGGCAGGCACACCGCTGTGGAAGCGAAATTCGGGATCGGGACTTTCGATCAGTTCGGCTTCAGCTACACGGACCTTGTCGACGGTACGGGCGATATCGGCGGCATCGCCGTATTGATGGGCCAGTTTCAGGTAGCCCTGATAATGCCGCGCTTCGCTCATGAGCAGGCCGTTGTAGAAGGTGCCCAGCTCTTCGTCCAGATGCGGCACCAGCGCCGCGAAACGCTCGCAGCTGCGTGCTTCGATGAAGGCGCCAACCACCAGGGTGTCGACCAGCTTGACAGGCTCGTGGTTGCGCACCTGCTTGCGCAGCGACGAGGCATAACGGCTCGCCGACAGCGGCTGCAACTCGACTCCGCGGCGCTTCATCAGACGCAGGACCTGCTCGTGATGCACCAGCTCTTCGCGCGCCAGGCGCGACATCATGTTGATCAGGTCGGCATGGGTGCAGTACTTGGCGATCAGGCTCAGGGCCGTGGAGGCTGCCTTGAATTCGCAGTTCTTGTGGTCGATCAGCAAGGTCTGCTGGTCGGCCAGCGCGGCCTGGACCCAGGCATCGGGCGTGGGGCAGCCGAGAAAGGCATGAATTTCAGACAACATGGCCAGGCACCTGGAAAAAAGGGGGCGATTATACCCAGCTCGCCTGCAACTGGGTATGTGCGCCGAACGACAGGCGGTGCGAGGCGATCAGTCGCTTTTCTTGCGGATCCAGTAGCGGTACGTACCGCCCTCCTCGTCCTGCTGAACCAGCTCATGGCCCAGGAATACGCAGAACTTGGGGATGTCGCGACGGGTCGAGGGGTCGGTGGCAATGACTTTCAGCAGGCCGCCTGCAGGCAGGTCGCGCACATGCTGGTGCAGCATCATTACCGGTTCCGGACAGCTCAGGCCAGTGGCATCCAGAGTACGGTCGGCAGGCAAGGTTTGGGTCATGAAAAGCTCCAGGTCAAGCGGGCATTCAGGCGCACGTTCGAAACCAATAGTGTAGCGCCGGCACGCGGTTCAAGCGCAGCGTGCGACCTCAGGCCGCAGCGCTCGGATCGGTCAGCGCCGGCCACCGTCTAGTCGACGCAGGTGGCAGGTGACTTCCTCGCGGTCATGGTAGAGCTGCTTGCAGCCAATCTGCACCTTGATGCCGCGCGTCTTGAAACCGTCCTCGATGCGTTCGAGCAAACGCCGCACTTCGGCATAACGCTGCTTCATCGGCAGCTTCAGATTGACCACCGCTTCGCGGCAGAGGTTCTCGCCCAGCCAGGTTTCCAGCAAGGCGGCGTTGCGCGCCGGCTTCTCGACGATGTCGCAGACCATCCAGTCCACCGTCTGCTTGGGCCGATAGGTGAAACCGTCGGCCATCAGATGGGTGACCAGTCCGGTGTCCATCAGGCTCTGCGCCATCGGCCCATTGTCGATGGCAGTGACCAACATACCGCGGCGTACCAGTTGGTAGGTCCAGCCACCGGGTGCGGCGCCCAGGTCGACACCGGTCATGTCGCCGTGCAGGCGTTCGTCCCATTGCTCGCGGGGAATGAAGTGATGCCATGCCTCTTCGAGTTTCAGGGTCGAGCGGCTGGGCGCTTCGCGGGGGAACTTGAGCCGCGGAATGCCCATGGGCCACATGGCGAAATTACCCGCGTCGGCCACACCCAGGAAGACTTCGCGACCACTCTTGAACGTCAGCAACAGGCGCGGCAGGTTGGGGTCTTCCACCAATCTGCCAGCACCGAGCAAAGCCTTGCGCAGCGGCGCCTCGAACTTCTTGCAGAAATTCGACAGCTCCTTGCCATCGTTGGTGTCGAGCACTTCCAGCCACAGGCTGCCGCACACTGGGTAGGCTGCCAGGTGGTCGAGCAGCACGCTGATGCGGTCGGTTTCTGGCAACTGCACGAAATCGCCCCTTGCCCACTGCCGCGGAAATATCAAGTCACTAAAGCGCAACTCGCGCATCAGCCGCGCCGGACCGCCCGGTTCATGGCAGATGAATTCGGCACAGGCGGTCAGCGGCTTCGCCTTGGCATACCCGGCAACCCCCAGCCGTGCGGCGTGTTCGGCGATCTCCGAGCAGACCTCGCCTTCGAAGCCGGGGCGGCAATGCATAAACAGCGTATTCATAAAGGGACTTTCACCGCCGGGGGCTCAAATCGGCGCATGATAAAGGAAATCGGAACCCTGAGCATGCACTGGAAGTCCCTGACTGAAAGAACCTGTTTATCCAGCCCGTGCCGTGCGGGCCTGAAAAGGAGCTGATCCATGTCCTCCCTCGATAGCCTGAAAAGCCTCAAGACGCTCGACGTCGGTGGCACGTCCTATCACTACTTCAGCCTGCCCGATGCCGCCAACAGTCTGGGCGATCTGCAGAAACTGCCGATGTCGCTCAAGGTCCTGCTGGAAAACCTGCTGCGCTGGGAAGACGGCAAGACCGTGACCGGCGCCGATCTGCAGGCCCTGGCCGATTGGCTGCAGGAGCGCCGTTCCGATCGCGAAATTCAATACCGCCCTGCACGGGTACTGATGCAGGATTTCACCGGGGTACCCGCGGTGGTCGATCTGGCCGCCATGCGCGCCGCCGTGGCCAAGGCCGGCGGTGACCCGCAGCGAATCAATCCGCTGTCGCCGGTCGACCTGGTGATCGACCATTCGGTGATGGTCGACCGCTATGCCACCGGGCAGGCGTTCGAGGAAAACGTCGACATCGAAATGGAGCGCAATGGCGAGCGCTATGCGTTCCTGCGCTGGGGTCAGAGCGCGTTCGACAACTTCAGCGTAGTCCCGCCAGGCACCGGCATCTGCCACCAGGTCAATCTCGAATACCTGGGCCGCACCGTGTGGACCAAGGAAGAGGACGGCCGCACCTACGCCTTCCCTGACACCCTGGTCGGTACCGACTCCCACACCACCATGATCAACGGCCTGGGGGTATTGGGCTGGGGCGTCGGTGGTATCGAAGCGGAAGCCGCCATGCTTGGCCAGCCGGTGTCGATGCTGATTCCCGAGGTGATCGGCTTCAAGCTCACCGGCAAGCTAAAGGAAGGCATCACGGCCACCGACCTGGTGCTGACCGTGACGCAGATGCTGCGCAAGAAAGGCGTCGTGGGCAAGTTCGTCGAATTCTACGGTGATGGCCTGGCCGATCTGCCCCTGGCCGACCGCGCGACCATTGCCAACATGGCGCCAGAATACGGCGCCACCTGTGGTTTCTTCCCGGTGGACGACGTGACCCTGGGTTACCTGCGCCTGTCCGGACGGCCGGAAGCCACCGTGCAACTGGTGGAGGCCTATTGCAAGGCGCAGGGCATGTGGCGTCTGCCCGGTCAGGAGCCGGTCTTCAGCGATACCCTCGGGCTGGACATGGGTGAGGTCGAGGCCAGCCTGGCCGGGCCGAAGCGCCCGCAGGATCGCGTGGCACTGCCCAAGGTCAGCGCGGCGTTCGACGATTTCATCGGCCTGCAGCTCAAGCCGACCAGCAAGGAAGAAGGCCGCCTGGAAAGCGAGGGCGGCGGTGGCGTGGCGGTGGGCAACGCCGACCAGACCGAAGGTACGCCGTATACCTGGCGCGGCAAGACGCATAATCTGCAGCATGGCGCGGTGGTCATTGCGGCCATCACCTCGTGCACCAATACCTCCAACCCCAGCGTGATGATGGCCGCCGGACTCGTGGCGAAGAAGGCGGTCGAGAAAGGCCTGACCACCAAGCCATGGGTCAAGACTTCGCTGGCCCCCGGTTCCAAGGTCGTCACCGACTACTATCGGGCCGCGGGCCTGACCCAGTACCTGGACACGCTGGGCTTCGCCCTGGTCGGTTATGGCTGCACCACCTGCATCGGCAACTCGGGGCCGCTGGACGAGCCTATCGAGCAGGCCATCCAGAGCGCGGACCTGACCGTGGCTTCGGTGCTCTCGGGCAATCGCAACTTCGAGGGCCGGGTACACCCGCTGGTGAAGACCAACTGGTTGGCCTCACCGCCGCTGGTGGTCGCCTACGCCCTGGCCGGCAGTGTGCGTACCGACATCAGCAGTGAACCCCTGGGCACCGGCAGTGATGGCCAGCCGGTCTATCTTCGCGACATCTGGCCGACTCAGCAGGAGATCGCCGACGCGGTGGCCAAGGTCGACACGGCCATGTTCCACAAGGAGTACGCCGAGGTGTTCGCCGGCGATGCGCAATGGCAGGCAATCGAAGTGCCGCAGGCGCCTACCTATGTATGGCAGGCCGATTCGACCTACATCCAGCACCCACCCTTCTTCGAGGACATCGCCGGCCCCGCGCCAGTCATCGCCGACGTGCAGGGCGCAAGCATTCTGGCCTTGCTGGGTGATTCGGTCACCACCGACCACATCTCCCCTGCGGGCAACATCAAGGCCGACAGTCCCGCGGGGCGTTACCTGCGCGACAAGGGCGTGGAACCGCGTGATTTCAACTCCTATGGATCGCGCCGGGGCAACCATGAAGTGATGATGCGCGGGACCTTCGCCAACATCCGTATCCGCAACGAAATGCTTGGGGGTGAAGAAGGCGGCAACACTCTGTTCATTCCTACGGGCGAGAAACTGCCGATCTACGATGCGGCCATGCGCTACCAGCAGGCCGGAACGCCGTTGGTGGTGATCGCCGGCCAGGAGTACGGCACCGGCTCGAGCCGCGACTGGGCTGCCAAGGGTACCAATCTACTGGGCGTCAAAGCCGTGGTGGCCGAGAGCTTCGAACGCATTCACCGCTCCAATCTGGTCGGCATGGGCGTACTGCCATTGCAGTTCACCAACGGCCAGAGCCGCAAGAGCCTTGCCCTGACCGGGCGCGAGACGCTGGACATCGTCGGTTTGAGTGGTACCCGCTTGCAGCCGCACATGCGCCTGGACCTGCACATCCGCCGTGAGGACGGCCAGCAGGAAACCGTCGAACTGCTGTGCCGGATCGACACCCTCAACGAAGTGGAGTATTTCCGTTCCGGCGGTATCCTCCACTATGTATTGCGTCAGTTGATCGGCAACCCGGTGGTATAAGCCATCTGTAGGAGCGGTCAGCGGCCGCGAAAGAGTCACCGCGAAGGATCTGACAAGCCGCGGCGTCTGGTTCGCGGCCGCGGACCGCTCCTACGGAGGGACTGCATACCTGTGGGAGCGGTCAGCGGCCGCGAAAGAGTCACTGCGAAGGATCTGACAAGCCGCGACGTCTGGTTCGCGGCCGCGGACCGCTCCTACGGAGGGACTGCATGTCTGTAGGAGCGGTCAGCGGCCGCGAAAGAGTCACCGCGGAGGATCTGATATGTCGCGGTGTATGGTCCGCGGTCACCATTGATGGACGGGTATCAATCACTTCGCGGCCTGCAGCGCTTTTCGAAACATTCGGTTTCAAATAACTGCGTCTGAAACTCATTTGGTTCTTGTTCTCATTCTTGTTTATCCAGTGCAATAGCCGCCATCCAAATCCGTGGCCACCTGTTCACTGGATCCGGAACCTGCTCGTCAGGCGACCGGCTTCGTGAATCGAGAACGTTTTCCCATGTCCAAGAAATCCCGCTCGAAAATCTGGTTCCTGGTGCACAGCTGGTTGGCCCTGCCGATCTGGTTTTTCGTGCTGATCGTGTGTGTGACCGGCACCCTGGCCGTGGTGAGCACCGAGATCATGTGGCTGATCAACCCGGAAATGCGCGCCAACAAACCGTCCGACGACGCCCAGCCGTTGAACTACGACCAGTTGGTGACCGCCATCGAACGCGATCATCCCGAATTGCGGGTCAGCAACCTCATTCACCCCGATGGCGACTACTTCGCCGTCAATGCCAGTGTCACCTACCCGGACGGCCGCTCGCCCACGGTCTATGTGAACCCCTATACCGGCGTGCTGCAAGGGGTCAGCCCGGCGTTCGACTTCCCGGCCTTCACCCGCGCCCTGCACGGCTGGTGGCTGGTGCCGTTCACCAACGGCTTCTCGTGGGGCTGGTACCTGGTATCGTTCCTCGGCCTGCCGCTGCTGGTGTCCTTGATCACCGGCCTGGTGGTCTACAAGAAGTTCTGGAAAGGCTTTCTCAAGCCGACCTTGCGCCTGAACCAGGGTGCACGGGTGTTCTGGGGCGACTTCCACCGCCTCAGCGGTGTCTGGTCGATCTGGTTCATCGCCGTCATCGCCATCACCGGCGTGTGGTTCCTGATTCGCGCCATCCTCTACGACAACCAGATCAGTATCTCCAGCTATTCGCCGGTCACCTCGGTGATCGCCCGGGCCGACGTACCACTGGTGGCCGACGGCACGCCGGCACCGATGATCCCGGTAGAACAGGCGATCGCCGTGGTCAAGCAACAGGTGCCGGGCCTCGATGCCAGCTACGTGTCGCTGCCGCTCAACGCCTACAGCCCGATGGAGGTGGGTGGCCGCAGCTGGTACCCGCTGATGTTCCAGACCGCCAGTATCAACCCCTACACCGGGCAGTTGATCAGCTCGCACCTGCTGGGCGACCGCAATGCACTGGAATTCGTCACTGAGTCCATGCGCCCTCTGCACACCGGTGACTTCGGCGGGCTGTGGATCAAGCTGATATGGGCCTTCTTCGGTCTGCTGCTGAGCATGATGGTGCTCAGCGGCCTGATGATCTGGAGCAAGCGCACCGCCCTGGCCACTGCCCAAGCGTTCAAGCGCGGCGCCCGCCACGAAACCGCGCAGACGCCCACCGGCAGCCTGCACCCGATTGCCCACAAGACCGCGGAGCGCAGCCTGTGAGCCGAGTCCTCAGTGCCCCCTCGCCTTCGCCCCTGTCGCGTTTCTGGCGCAAGTGGCGGTTCCACATCAACGTGCTGCTGGTGTTCATCCCGCTGAGCTTCATGCCGCACTATTTCGCCGAGAACGCCATGGATCGCGGCGACAGCGGCCTGGGCGAGCGCACGGTAGGCGACATCGCCGTCGGGCCCTGGAGCCTGACCCTGGCCGAACGTCGCATCGAAGGCCCGACCGCCGAAAGCGGCCAGGACATCAAATACTTCACCGCCGCCCTGTGCAAGGCCTGCGTCGATCAGGTCAAGGCTACCTACCTGCGCATCGGCAAGCCCCGCAGCCTGAGGGCTGCGGGGGTGATCTTCTTCGGCAGTGGCTACCGCATGTTCGCCGGGTTGCCGGTGCCGGCCAAAACCGAAGCCGATGCTCAGCTGTGGATCACCATGGAAGGCTGGGACGGCTCGATGCACCAGACCTCCATTCCATTGAGCCAGGCCTCACCCGCTACGGTGGCCTGGCTGAACCGTCAAGGAACCTGACCATGACCCGCGTTTCATTCATCCGCTGGCCCGCCCTGGCACTCGGGCTGCTCGCTGCCGCCTGCAGCGGCGTGGCCCTGGCGCACAACCCGATGTGCGAATGCAAGCAGATCGACGATCAGCAGATCCGCTGCACCGGCGGATTCTCCGATGGCAGCGGCGCGCCGGGGGTGACCCTGGACGTGGTCGGCTATGACGAAAGCATCCTGGTACCCGGCAAGCTGGGCAGCGATTCGACCGTGACCTTCAAGCGTCCGGATGCCGAATTCTACGTGCTGTTCGATGCCGGCCCGGGCCATGTGGTCGAGATCGACCAAGCCGACATCGAGGCACCATGAGCACGCCCGTCACGCACATCGTGCGCCCTGCCGGAGCAGGCCATGAAACCCTGTACGTCGGCCTGCTGTGCCTGTTCATCCTGCTGGCAGCGGCCGGCGTCGTGTCCTGGCACGGGGTCAGCCACGAAGCCGTCGCGGTACCGTCCCATCAGCTCGATGCCAGGCGCGACCTGAGCGCCGCCGAACAGGGCATCTACGCCGATCTGCGAGTGACCCTCGACGAGGTCCGCCTGCTGGCCGAGGAACAGTCCGATCCGGTCACGCCGGCGCAACTGGCCGACGAGGGCTTCCCACCCTTCGCCCAGGACGCCAGCTCGGTCAGCCGCGGCAGCCATGCCTGGCAGATGGTCCAGGGTGCCTACCTCGGCCTGAGCCGGGCGCCCGAGGTAGCGGGCTCGTTCCTGCTGCGCGTGAACGGCCCGGACGCCGATGTCTGGCTCAACCGCGCACCCTCCGCCAGTGCGCCGGCGCAGCTGGATGACAAGTCGCTTGCCGATACCGGCTGGCAACAGGTCATCGCCCAGTTCGACACCGGTGTCACCCGCCAGCATCGCCATTGAATACGCCCTCTTCACCAGGATTCTTCATGCCCAGATCTATCGCCCGCCGTCCGTTGCTGCGACTCCTGTCCGTTGCCGTGCTGGGCACCCTGCTCACCAGCACCGCCTGGGCCGCCGACGGCAAGCCGTTGCGTATCGGTATCACCTTGCACCCCTACTACAGCTATGTGGCGAACATCGTCGGCGACAAGGCCGAAGTGGTGCCGTTGATCCCGGCCGGGTTCAACCCCCATGCCTACGAGCCCCGCGCCGACGACATCAAACGCATCGGCAGCCTGGACGTGATCGTGCTCAACGGCGTTGGCCACGACGACTTTGCCGACCGCATGATCGAAGCCAGCGAGAAACCCGATATCCACGTGATCGAGGCCAATGCCGACGTGCCGCTGCTGGCAGCCACTGGCACGATGGCGCGTGGCGCCGGCAAAGTGGTCAATCCGCACACGTTCCTGTCCATCAGCGCCTCTATCGCCCAAGTCAACAACATTGCCCGCGAGCTGGGCAAGCTCGACCCGGACAACGCCAAGTTCTACACCGCCAATGCCCGGGCCTACGGCAAGCGCCTGCGCACGCTGCGCGCCGACGCCCTGGCCAAGCTGACCCAGGCGCCCAACGCCGAGCTGCGGGTGGCCACTGTGCACGCAGCCTATGACTACCTGCTGCGCGAGTTCGGCCTGGAAGTGACCGCCGTGGTCGAGCCGGCGCACGGCATCGAGCCCAGCCCCAGCCAGCTGAAGAAGACCATCGACCAGTTGCGTGAACTGGACGTCAAGGTGATCTTCTCGGAAATGGATTTCCCTTCGACCTATGTGGAAACCATCCAGCGCGAGTCGGGGGTGAAGATGTACCCCCTCTCGCACATCTCCTACGGCGAGTACAGCGCCGACAAGTACGAGAAGGAAATGGGCGGCAACCTCGACACCGTGGTCCGCGCCATCCAGGAGGCCGGCGCATGACGGCGGCCGAACCGCTCGCGCTGGCCCGCTGCGGGCCTGCCATCGAATTTGCCGAGGTGGGCCTGGTGCTGGGCCGCACGCTGATTCTCGATCAGGTCTCCTTTCGCGTGGCCAGCGGCAGCGTGCACGCGCTGGTCGGGCCCAATGGCGGTGGCAAGAGCTCGTTGATCAAGACCCTGCTGGGGCAGATGCCTCACCATGGCCAGCTGAGCCTGGAATGGCCGGGCAGTGCCGGAGTGATCGGCTACGTACCGCAGGCACTGGAATTCGACCGCGGCCTGCCGATGACGGTAGACGATTTCATGGCTGCCATGTGCCAGCGTCGGCCCGCCTTTCTCGGCCTGTCGAAACGCTATGCCGGGGCCATTGGCGATGCGCTGGAGCGCGTCGGCATGCAGGACAAGCGCAAGCGGCGCATGGGCGCGTTGTCGGGCGGCGAACGCCAGCGCGTGCTGTTGGCGCAGGGCTTGATCCCGGCGCCGCAGCTGTTGATCCTCGACGAGCCCATGTCGGCGCTGGACGAAGCCGGCATCCAGGTGTTCGAGCGGCTGTTGCTGGACTGGCAGCAGGCTGGCATTACCGTCATGTGGATCGAGCACGACCTGGAAGCGGTCAAGCGTCTGGCCGACCACGTCACCGGGCTCAATCGACGCGTGCTGTTCGACGCCAAGCCAGCCGATGCACTGACGCCAGACCGGCTGTTGACGCTGTTCTCCACCCATCCACGCGCCGGAGGCCTCGCCTGATGGACTACGAACAGTTCCGCCTGGCCATCCAGGGCTTTGCCTCGGACGGCTATCTGCCTGCTGCACTGGCCTACGGTTTCGTGGTCAACGCCTTGATCGCCGGGCTGCTGATCGGTCCGGTACTGGGTGGGCTGGGAACGCTGGTGGTGGTCAAGCGCTTTGCGTTCTTTTCCGAAGCGGTGGGGCATGCCGCGCTGACCGGCGTGGCCATCGGCATTTTGCTCGGCGAACCCTACACCGGCCCCTATGGCAGCCTGTTCGGCTACTGCCTGTTGTTCGGCATCGTACTCAATTACCTACGCAATCGCACCGGCCTGGCGCCGGACACGCTGATCGGCGTGTTTCTGTCGGTTTCGCTGGCCCTGGGTGCCAGCCTGCTGTTGACCCTGGCCGGCAAGATCAACGTGCACATCCTCGAGAACGTGCTGTTCGGCTCCGTGCTGACCGTGAACGGCAACGATCTGCTGGTACTGGCAGTGGTCGGTACCCTGGTTCTGAGCCTGAGCCTGCCGCTGTACAACCGCATCATGCTGGCCAGCTTCAATCCGCAGCTGGCCGCCGTGCGCGGGGTGGCGGTGAAAGCACTGGACTACCTGTTCGTGATTCTGGTGACGCTGATCACCGTGGCAGCGGTGAAGGTCATCGGCGCGATCCTGGTCGGTGCGCTGCTGGTGATTCCGGCAGCGGCGGCACGGCTGCTGAGCCAGTCGCTCAAGGGCTTCTTCTGGATCTCGGTGATCATTGCCACGGTGAGCACCCTGTGCGGAATCCTGTTGCCGATCCTCTTCGATCTGCCGGTGCCTTCCGGGGCCGCCATCATCTTGGTCGCAGGCATCGCCTTCGCTCTCGCCGCCATCGTCCGCGGCACCTTGCCCAGCCTCAAAGGGAACATCGGATAAATGCCTACTCTGCGCAAACTGACAGCGGCCCTGGCCCTGTGTGCGGCGCTCGCCCCTGCGATCCAGGCGGCGGAGCCGGTGAAAGTCCTCGCCAGCCTGCCGATCACCTACGGCCTGGGCCAACTGCTGCTCAAGGACAGCGGCGTGCAACTGCAACGCGCGGCCGCTGCCAACCTGCCCGGCTCCCGGCAGAATGCCTATTTCACCGGCCGCGGCGCACAAGCCCTGGCCGGACTGGCCGGCTCCGCCGATGCGGTGATCGGGCTGCGTTCGCTATGGCCGGACGATTCCCTGTACCCGCTGGCGCGCCGCAGCAACATTCGCATCGTCGAGATCGACGCGGCGCGCCCGGTCGACGGGGTGCTGCCTGGTATCGCGGTACAGCCGGGCGTGGGCGGACTGAACAGTCAGCCGTGGCTGTCGAGCAACAACATGGGGCGCATGGCCGATGTCATGGCTGCCGACCTGGTACGCCTGGCCCCCACCGCCAAACCACGGATCGACGCCAACCTGGCCGCGCTCAAACAGCAACTGCTCAAGCTCAGCGCCGACAGCGAGGCGCGCCTGGCAAAGGCGGACAATGTCAGCGTGGTCAGCCTCAGTGATCGCTTCGCCTACCTTGCAGCCGGTCTCAATTTGGACACGGTGGCCACCCAGGTGCTCAACGACGAACAATGGGACACCGCGCAGCTGGAAAGCCTGAGCATGACGCTCAAGGACAACGACGTAGCCCTGGTCATCGACCATCGCCAACCGCCCGAAGCGGTCAAGGCGGTGATCACTGCCGCAGGCAGCAAGCTGCTGGTGCTGGCCGAGGAAAGCGACGACCCGATCGCCGACCTGCAGGCTCACATGAGCGCCGTCATCCAGGCCCTTTGATCCTTCCCTGCCGTAAGCAGGCTGCGGTTTCCGGGCCTGCTCGGCAATCACTTTCCAAGCCCCTCCCCCTCCCTTCGCCGATATCCGATTCAATCTTTTCCCGACCTGGCCGAGAACCTGTCAAAGCCCCACGGAATGAATGGACACTCATGCGTAACAATCAGCCTATCACTCAGCGCGAACGGACTTTTCCTGCCCAGCAGCGCCTGATTTCTACGACCGACACCCAAGGAATGATCACCTACTGCAATGATGCTTTCGTGGAGATCAGCGGGTTCACCCGCGAGCAGCTGATTCGCGCGCCGCACAACACCGTGCGCCACCCGGAAGTACCTTCGGCGGTGTTCGAGCACATGTGGGCGACGTTGCGTCAGGGCCTGCCGTGGATGGGCATCATCAAGAACCGTTGCGAGAACGGCGACTACTACTGGGTCAACGCCTACGTCACCCCGGTGCTTGAAAACAAGCAGGTGGTGGGTTACGAATCGGTACGGATCAAGCCGACGGCCGAGCAGATCCGCCGTGCCCAGTCGCTTTACGAACGCTTGAACAACGGCAGATCCGCAGTACCCGGCCGCGATCGCTGGATGCCGGTGCTGCAGAACTGGCTGCCGTTCATTCTGGTCAGTCAGGTCGGCTTCATGATCGGCACCTGGCTGGATACCTCCTGGGGTTTCGCCCTGGCCGCCGGGCTGTCGCTGCCACTGGGCCTGATGGGCCTGAGCTGGCAGCAGCGCGGTATCAAGCGGCTGCTCAAGCTGGCGGACCAGACCACCTCGGATCCGCTCATCGCGCAGATGTACACCGACAGCCGGGGCGCCCAGGCGCGCCTGGAAATGGCCATTCTGAGCCAGGAAGCGCGCTTGAAGACCTGCCTGACCCGTTTGCAGGACACCGCCGAGCACCTGACCGGTCAAGCCCGGCAATCCGATGCCCTCGCGCACCAGAGCTCCCAGGGCCTGGACCGTCAGCGCCTGGAAACCGAACAGGTGGCTGCTGCGGTGAACCAGATGGCGGCCACTACCCAGGAAGTGGCCAGCCATGTGCAGCGCACTGCCGACGCCACCCAGGAGGCCAACCGCCTGACCAGCCGCGGTCGCGACATCGCCGGCGAAACCCGCGAGGCGATCCAGCGCTTGTCGGTGGTCGTCGGGGAAACCGGGCAGACCGTGACTCAGCTGGCCAAGGACAGCGACGAGATCGGCGGCGTGGTGGATGTGATCAAAGGCATCGCCGACCAGACCAACCTGCTGGCGCTCAACGCGGCCATCGAAGCGGCACGCGCCGGCGAAATGGGCCGCGGCTTCGCCGTGGTCGCCGATGAAGTGCGCCAACTGGCGCAACGCACCAGCGAGTCGACCGGGCAGATCCACGGGCTCATCGCCAAGCTGCAGCAGACCGCCAACAATGCCGTGCAGACCATGGATGCCGGCCACCGTCAGGCCGAGGAAGGCGTGGCTCGCGTGCTGGAAGCCGACAAAGCGTTGATCGGCATCAGCGAGGCGGTCGCCAACATCACCGACATGACCACCCAGATCGCCGCAGCCACCGAAGAGCAAAGTGCAGTGGCCGAGGAGATCAGCCGCAACATCACCACCATCTCGCACCTGGCCGATGAAACCAGCGAACAGGCGCAGAACTCGGCACTGCTCAGTGAAGAGTTGACCAAGACCGCCAACAGCCAGTACTCGCTGGTGGAGCGCTTCAACCGCTGAGCGACCCTCGCCCTGGCGGCCAAGCCTGCATGGCTGGCCGCCTGTCGGCCAGGCGTGTCAGGACAGGAAAGCCACGATCCGGTCAGCCGCGGTCTGCAGATGCTGGTCGTGGCTGAACCCGGAGGACTTCAAGGGTTTGAGGTCATGGTCGGCGGCGCTGAGCCAGTACAGCTCGATTTCCTCCGACAACTCATAGCCTGCCACTGTCTCGCAGTTGCCCAGCGCATCGCGCTCGCCTTGGATGATCAGGGTCGGTGTGCGCAGGTCGGCCAGGTGTTCGACTCGCGGTTTTTCCGGCTTGCCGGCCGCGTAGAAGGGATACCCCAGGCACACCAGCGCATCGGCGCCCAATTCGTCCGCCAGCAGGCTGGCCATCCGTCCGCCCATGGATTTACCCCCCACTGCCAAGGTGCCCGTCACCAGCGGTCGCACCAGGGCATAGGCCTGTCGCCAGCTTTCCAGCAGGCTTGCCTGCGGACTGGGCGGACGCTTGCTACCGCCGCTGCGGCGCTGGGCCATGTAGGGAAACTCGAAGCGCACCACGCTGACACCGCCAGCGGCCAGGCGCTCGGCCATGCTGTTCATGAAGGCACTATCCATCGGCGCGCCGGCTCCGTGCGCGAGGATCAGGCACGGCGCCTGCGCGCCGGTCTGGGCCGGGTTCCACAGCCAGCCGTTGTCTTGCATGCGTTGGGTCCACTGATCTTCGCTCATCATCCTTCCGTCGACATTTGGCACTATTGGCGAGTTACAGACTCTGAGGCAAAACGCGGCACAGGAAAAGTGCCCGGTGCGTGATGGCGTACACTGCGCCAGCCTGCAGGTACGGCTCTAACCTCCACATACTCTTTGATCTTTTCGCGAAGGATAGCGATTCATGAACTTCGACTGGCACAGTGCGCCCATCACCCGTTACACCCCGCTGGACAGAGGCTACCGCAACACCCAGAACGTGCGGCGTTTCCTGACCGAGGCGTGCGGCCCCAACTTTCATTTCGACCGTCCTTTCATGGCCTGGCTCAAAAGTGGCCAAGCCAAGACCATGGGTCAGGTCGCGGACCACTGGAACCTGATGCATCGGCGCTGACGCAAAGCGGTGGCCAGGGTGCGAAACGCTGCTTTAATGAGTGCAACCCTCACCGCTTGGTGTCTTCCTATAGGAGTGCCCGATGGATCGTCTCAGTGCCAAGGATTTTTCCCCAGAGTTACTGGAACTGTACGACTTTTATGCCCATGGCAAGATCAACCGCCGCGAGTTCCTCGACCGCGCGGCGCTGTTCACCTTCGGAGGACTGACCGCAGGCGCGTTGCTGGCCAGTCTGAGCCCGAACTATGCATTGGCCCAGCAGGTGGAATTCACCGATCCGCAGATCGTGGCCGAATACATCACCTATCCCTCGCCCAACGGCCATGGCCAGGTGCGCGGCTATCTGGTGCGGCCTGCGCAGGCCACCGGCAAGGTGCCAGGCGTGGTGGTGGTGCATGAGAACCGCGGGCTCAACCCCTATATCGAAGACGTCGCACGGCGGGTCGCCAAGGCTGGCTACATGGCCCTGGCCCCGGATGGCCTGACCTCGGTCGGCGGCTATCCAGGCAACGACGACAAGGGCCGGGCGCTGCAGGAGAAGGTCGACCCGACCAAATTGATGAATGACTTCTTCGCCGCGATCCCTTGGCTGATGGCGCATGAAGGTGTGTCCGGCAAGGTCGGCATGACCGGCTTCTGCTATGGCGGCGGTGTGTCCAATGCGGCGGCGGTGGCCTATCCCGAGCTGGCGTGCGCGGTGCCGTTCTATGGCCGTCAAGCCGACGCCAAGGATGTAGCGAAGATCAAGGCGCCGCTGCTGCTGCATTTCGGCGAACTGGACACGCGCATCAACGAAGGTTGGCCCGCGTACGAGGCCGCGCTCAAGGCGGCAGGCAAAACCTACGAGGCGTACATCTATCCCGGCGCCAACCATGGTTTCCACAACGATTCGACCCCGCGCTATGACAAGGCCGCAGCCGACCTGGCCTGGGAACGCACGCTGGGCTGGTTCGAAAAATACCTGAGCTGACGTAGAATGCCGGCCCTTTGCAGCCGTGATCCTTGCCATGAACGCCGACGCCCTCGCCACCTTGCACCAACACCTGCTTCAAGCCCTCGCTCGGCCGCCGGTTGAAACCCGTCGGTTGTTTCACGGCCGCGGTCGGCGCTGGCCGGGGCTGGAGCAACTGACCGTGGACTGGCTGCAGGGCATCGTGCTGGTGTCGTTGTTCAAGGAGCCGCTTGCCGAACATCTGGCAGGCTTGCAACAGCTGCTTGCCGGCCTCGCGCAGCAGCCAGCCTGGGCAGCCAGCGGTGCGCGCGGTCTGGCGCTGCAGCACCGCTATCTACCCGGCAGCGACGTGAACTGGCTGATCGGCGCTGCGCAAGAGCAGGTGATCCTGGTCGAGAACGGCCTGCAGTACCGCATCGACCTGGGACGTAAACAGAACAACGGCTTGTTTCTCGACATGCGCCACGGTCGCGACTGGGTACGCGAAAACGCCCAGGGTCGACGTGTGCTCAACCTTTTTGCCTACACCTGCGGGTTCTCGGTGGCTGCCATCGCTGGCGGCGCGGCCCATGTGGTCAACCTCGACATGTCTCGCGCCGCCCTCACCCGAGGACGCGAGAACCATCACCTCAATGGCCACGACCTGGGCAAGGTCAGCTTTCTGGGCCACGATCTGTTCAAGTCCTGGGGCCGGGTCGGCAAGGACGGTCCGTACGACATGGTGATCGTCGACCCACCGTCGTTCCAGAAAGGCAGCTTTATGCTGACCAAGGATTACCAGCGGGTACTGCGCCGCCTGCCGGAACTGCTCAGCGAATCGGGCGTGGTGCTGGCGTGCATGAACGACCCCGCGCTGGGCCCTGAATTTCTCGTCGACGAGCTGCGCCGCGAGGCACCGACGCTGCGCCTGCAGCGGCGCCTGGACAACCCAGCGGAGTTTGCCGATATAGATCCGGCCAGCGGCCTCAAGGCAATGGTATTCGCGCGGGAGTGATCAGCGAATCGTACAGGCGCAGGCCCTAACATACCGTACGGCGACTGGCCATCTTAAAGATTGAACAATTTCACGCCGCGGGCGAACAAAGTAAAGGAGAGCCACCGGGAGGTGAGAGTCCCGGCGGCTCGGGTGACACATCGAATGAAACCCTTGAGAGGTATCCGCCATGTCAGCGCAGGAATATAACACCATCCGCCATACCCCTGTCAGTGCGTTGGGCTCGATCCCGGCCAGTCAGTTGATCGCTTTCGTCGAAGCCTGCCGTCCGTTGGTGCGCGACGCGATCCTGAATGCCAGGTTGACTCGATGAGCCTGCTGGTTGTGAGCAGCCCCGCCATGGCGGGGCTTTTTCATGGCCGCAGAACAGGTTTCAGGGCTGGCGCTGCGTGATCAGCGTGCGCACGCGCTCGCTCAGTGCTTCCAGGGCGAACGGCTTGGTCAGGACTTCGGTGCAGGGCTGCAGATGGCATTGGTCCAGCGCCAGGTTCTGCGCGTAGCCAGTGATGTACAGCACCGGCAAACCAGGGCGGGCCGTCCGCCCCAGTTCGGCCATCTGTCGACCATTGAGGCCGCCGGGCAGGCCCACGTCCGTCACCAGCAAGTCGATCCGCGCTGCCGATTGCAGCAGCGCTTGTCCCTGGACGCTGTCGCCGGCTTGCAGGACCACATAGCCGAGGCTTTCCAGCAGTTCGGCCACGGAACCACGCACCGAGGCTTCGTCGTCCACCACCAGCACGGTCTCGCCGCTGCCACCGAGGTCGATGGGCGCCTGGCTGGGCACGACCGCTTCTGTCTCGAGGCATGCGCAATGCCTGGGCAGGTACAGGCTGACCGTCGTGCCAAGCCCCGGCCGTGACTGGATTTTCACCAGTCCACCGGATTGCCTGGCAAACCCGTAGATCATTGATAGACCCAGGCCGGTGCCCTCGCCCACCGGTTTGGTGGTGAAGAACGGCTCGAACACCTTGGCCATGACCTCCTCGCTCATCCCCGAACCGTTATCGGTAACGTGAACCACCAGGTATTCGCCGGCCTGTACTTCATGATTGAACGCATCGCTGTGGGGCAGCCACTGATTGGCGGTTTCGATGCTGATCCGCCCACCTGCCGGCATGGCATCGCGGGCATTGATACACAGGTTGAGCAAGGCGTTTTCCAACTGGGTCGGGTCGATCAGCGCCGTCCACAGATTCTGGGTATCGCGCACGCTCACCTCGATGGAAGGTCCGACCGAACGCCGCACCAGTTCTTCCAGGCCGTGGATCAGCGCGTTGACGTCGGTAGGCACCGGGGCCAGGGTCTGTCGACGGGAGAACGCCAGCAGCCGGTGGGTCAACGACGCGGCGCGCTTGACCGCCCCCTGCGCCACGTCAAGGTAGCGTTCGAGGTCATCGGTACGGCCCTGTTTCAAGCGCATGTGCATCAATTCGAGGCTGCCGGACAGGCCCGCCAGCAGGTTGTTGAAGTCGTGGGCGATCCCTCCGGTAAGCTGGCCCACTGCCTCCATCTTCTGCGCCTGGTGCAACGCCGCCTCGGCTTTTTCCCGTTCGGCAATGGCGATGCGCACGCGCTCTTCCAGGGTCTGATTGAGTTCGCGCACCGCAGCTTCGGCCTTCTTGCGCGCGGTAACGTCGATCGAGGAGCCGATCAACCCGATGACTTCGCCGTTTTCGTCGAGCAGGGGGGTCTTGAGCGACAGCCAGGTCGCCGCCGTACCGTCGGCCTGGCGTACTTCTTCTTCCACCTCCTGCGTGTGCCGGCCTTCCATGATGCGCCGGTCGGTTTCCATGATCACCCGGGCCTGGACCTTGTCTTCCAGAAACTCCACATCGGTGCGGCCGATGTACTGCTCGGGCGGTTTGCCGATGAGTTCGGTGGTGCCTCGATTGGCAACCAGCATCCGCCCCTGGCGATCCTTGGCGTACACCACACCTGGCACCGCGGCGGTGAAGGTGCGCAGCAGGTGAGTCATGCGATCGCGCTCGGCCTCGGCGCTGCGGCGTTGCTGGATGTCCAGCAGCACCCCAGGAAACCGGTGCGGACGGCCCGCCTCGTCGAATTCGACGTGGCCGTTGGCTTCGATCCAGCGATAGCTGCCGTCGCTCTGCAGCACGCGATACTCGCAACGGTAGTGACCGCCGTTGCCGAGGGTTTCGAACACGGCGGCTTCGACCCGTGGGCGATCCTGCGGATGGACGCTGGCCATCGCTTGTTCCAGCGGCAGGCCCTGGGCACACACCTTGCCGGACAGACCGAAGGTGCGGGCGAAGCGCTCGTCGGCACTGAAGTGGTCGGCCGCCACATCCCACACCCAGGTGCCGACGATGGCCCCGGTATCCAGAGCCAGCTGCAGGCGCTCGGCTGCATCCTGGGCAGGTGTCTGCTCAGGTACGAAAGGGTCGCGAAGGTGTTCGGGAGGCTGGGTCGGCATATCGGCTCGCAGCGGAACGCAGGGTGCCCTGATGGTGACGTCGGCGTTTGGGTAATACAAGCCTGCGCGAGGCGAAATCCGTACACGGTTGCAGATGGACTGCGGCAGATTCTGCGTGGGAACGGTCGGTGGCCGCGAAACGGACGCTGCGGTGCGCCAGACGATCCGCGGCGCTCATTTCGCGGCCACTGACCGCTCCCACGGAAACCACCGAAGGCGCCACCCGTCCCTGTAGCAGCGGCGCGAGCCGCGTCCGGCAACCCCGCGCAACTTCAGACAACCCCTGTAGCAGCGGCGCGAGCCGCGTCCGGCAGCCCCGCGCAACTTCAGACACGTCGCCTGAGCAGATAACTGTCCATGATCCAGCCATGCTGGCTGCGCGCCTGCTGCCGCGCATCGGCAATGATCTGCGCCATTTCATCCAACCTTCCGGACAGCAGCACTTCATCGGCCGTACCGACATAGGCCCCCCAATAGATATCCAGATCCTGACCGACCAGCGCCTTGAAGCTGTCCTGTGCATCGAGCATGACCACCACCGTGTCGACCCCTTCGGGCATCCCCGCCGCCAGGCGTCGACCGGTCGTGATCTGCACGGCACCCGCGATGTTGTTGAGGGTGATGCGGTGCGCTGCGGTCAGTGCCTGAATACTGGTCACCCCGGGAAACACCTCATACTGCACCGCTCGTGCGCCGTCGGCAGCGATCGCCTCGACAATGCGCAGCGTGCTGTCGTACAGCGACGGATCGCCCCACACCAGAACGCCCGCGCACTCCCCGTCCGCCACTTGATCATCGAGCAACCGCTCGAAGGCCGCCTGCTTGCGCGCGTTCAGGGTATCCACCGACGTCCGATAGTCCGGCCCGGCCGGACGCTCGGGCTGCCGAACCTCGACCACCCGATACGCCCCAGGCGTTGCATGAAGCTCGAGGATTTCTTTGCGCAGGGCATTGAGCTTGCCCTTGTGATCGCCCTTGTCCATCAGGAAGAACACATCGACCCGCGCCAAGGCACGCGCCGCCTGAACCGTGATGTGCTCTGGATGACCAGCGCCGATGCCGATGATGAGGAGTGTTTTCAAAAGTGCTCCGCGGACAGTTCACCACAACGCGCCTATGGCAGTGCCGATGCAGGCCCCTCTTCACACCTGGCGCATGCCAGACCTTACAGCGTCCGTTTCAAGGTGAATACGGGATTGCGCGAATTGGCACAGTTTCAGCTGTCCCCGCCCTTTCGGTCTTGACACGTATGAGCATCTGCTACGAATGCCTGTGATGATCGACGGGCAGGCGCATTGCACGCCCGCCCTCTCGGTCACCGGATCACAGCGACCATTTCAACGAGAACATCAGGTTGCGCGGGTCGCCGTAGGTGCCACTGCCGGTGGCGGTAGGAATACCCTGCCAGTACTTCTCGTCCAGCACGTTGTTGAAGTTGACGCGGGCGTCCCAGTGTTCGTCGAAGCGATAGCCGGCCATCAAGCCCAATACCGCGTAGGAGTCCTGCTCGGCATGACCGGTTCCGACACGACCATAGGTCGCACTCTGCGCCAGCACGTCGGCACCGATACGCAGCCGGTCCAAGGCACCTTCGAACTGGTAGGTCGTCGCGGCCTTGAACAGATGCTTGGGCTGATTGGGCGCGAACAGATTGCCCTTCTCGTAGGTACGGTCTTTCACGTACTGGCTGAGTACCAGGGTATAGGCGGCCGAGAACTGCCAGTTGGGCGTGAAGGCGCCACTGATCTCGGTATCCAGACCACGGCTGCGTACCTCGCCTGCGGCCTCATAGCAGGTGCGGTTAGTGGCTCGGCAGCTGGCCGGCTGATCGGGAATGACATAGGCGCGGTTCTGCTGAGTCATGTCGAACATGGCCACGGACGCATTCAGGCCGCCATCGAAGTACTCGCCCTTGATGCCGATCTCATAGCTTTCGCCGGTCATCGGGTCGAGCACCGTGCCGTCGACATCCTGCTGCGTCTGCGGCTTGAAGATTTCGGTGTAGCTGGCATAGACCGAGTAGGTGTCGTTCAGGTCGTAAACGATGCCGGCATAGGGCGTGACTTCCTGGGTCACCTTGTAATCACCTATGCCCGAGCGGTTATCGTAGTCATACCAACTGACCCGGCTGCCGACGATGATGTGCAGCGGGTCCAGCGGGTTGAAACGCGCGGCGGCGTAGACGCCCTTCTCAGTCGCCGTGTTCTTGCTCTCATAGAGGCGATAATCGCTGCGAGTGCGCGAAGGCTTGGCAATGACACCCGGATCGAAGTTGTAGATATCGATGGGCGTGGAGTCATTCCAGTAGCCACCGGTCTGGTCGAACTTCTCCTGGCGACGGCTCGCACCGACGGTCAGCTGATGCTCGCGACCGAACAATTGGAACGGGCCAGCCAGCGAGGCATCCACGTTGGTCTGCACGTCGGTGGTGTCGTAGGCGCCCGTCGCCTGCCCGTACACGCCATTGCGGGGTGCCGTCAGATAGCTGGAAAAGGTGTTGGACTCGGCCCATATCTTCGCAGCCGCGGCCTTGGCGGTCCAGCCGTTGTCGAAGCGGTGGGTGACGTCGGTGAACACGCTGACGTTGTCTCGATCCCAGTAAGCCCAATCGTTGCTCAGGAAGGTTGAGCGCGACAGATGCAGGTCTTCGCCATTCGGACCGGACGGCAGGCTGCCCCAGTCCGAAGTGGCGTCATCGCGCTGCTTGGAAGCCCCGAGGGTCAGAGTGGTCGCCTCGCTCAAGTCCGCTTCGAACACGCCATAGAAGGTCTGGCGCTGTTTTTCGCGCTCGTCGATGTAGCTGTTGTCGTCTTCGTAGGCGGCCACGACCCGGCCCCGCAAGGTGCCGGATTCGTTGAGCCGGTTCGATGCATCGACCTGCGTGCGGTAGCGGTCCCAGGTGCCGGCGCTGGTGGTGATGCTTACCTGAGGGGTGGCGGTAGGACGCTTGCGCACCAGGTTCAGGGTTGCCGACGGGCTGCCGGCACCAGTCATCAGGCCGGTGGCACCGCGCACCACTTCAACCCTGTCGTACAAGGCCAGGTCGGCACCGGCAATGGTGTCCAGAGTGAACTGGCCAATGCTGGTCGGCAGGCCGTCGTACATGATGTTGTCGATGTTGAACCCGCGCGCCTGGAACGCCTGGCGGTCGCCGCCAAACTTGCGCAAGGTGATGCCGGGCGCGTACTTGACCACATCGTTGAGGTCGTTCATGCCCTGGTCGTCCATGCGCTGGCGGGTGATGACGCTGACCGACTGCGGGGTTTCGCGGATCGACAGCGGCAGCCCGGTCGAGGTGCTCATGCTGCCGGTGGTGTAGGAACCTGAGTGTTCGGTAGTGGCCGTACCGGCAATGGAACTGGTGGCGGCCGAGACGGCGGTCGCGCCCAGCTCCACTGCGCCGCCATTGGACGCTGTAGCGGGGGCGGTGACGCTGGCCACGTCGCCTTGCACCGTACCGACCAGGCCGCTGCCAGCCAACAGGCGTTGCAGTGCCACGGCAGGTTCCATCCGACCGGTTACCGAAGGTGCGGTCTTGCCGGCAATCGCCGCCGGTTCGACCAGCACTTGCAGGCCGCTGGCTTGACCCAGCTTGTTCAATGCTTCGCCCAAGGGCTGTGCGGGCAGGTTCACGGCGATCGGCGCAGCCTGTGCCAGGCCGGCGATGGACAAAGAGATGCACAGCGCAACACTGCGCAAAGGAAAGTGATTCATGGCATGACCTCAGGAACCCACACAAGGCGGTCTGCCCCCCCCGGGCGAAGACTCGAATGCGGGCTGTAGGAAGCCGCGCAAACTTGTGTGCGAAACCGCGTCGAACGCGGAAGCGGCGCAAGGCTATGCAAATGTCAAAAAAATGTAAATGATAATTCATGGCACTTGGCAGGCATTCGCGGCTGCCAACCAGAAGCATTGGTCTTTGCCAGCGAGCGTGCAGGCTGAATGAGCGTCGTATGAAGAGCGCAGAGCGTGCGGGCTGCACGATGGAGGGGGGTTGCTGCAGGGGTCGTCGGGATGGATGCCCCAGCAGTGATGAACACCACCGCCAGGGAATTATTACTGGATATGTCTAGCTATTGGCGCAACAGGATCAGCCGCGCGCGGGAAGTTTCCAGTCGGGACGTATGAAATGGCAGGTGTAGCCGTTGGGAATACGCTCCAGGTAATCCTGATGCTCGGGCTCGGCTTCCCAGAAATCACCTGCCGGGGCCAGTTCAGTGACGACCTTGCCGGGCCACAGGTCCGAGGCATCGACGTCGGCGATCGTTTCGAGGGCGACGCGTTTCTGCTCCTCGGTGTTGTAGAAGATCGCCGAGCGGTAACTCAGGCCCACATCGTTGCCCTGGCGGTTGGCAGTGGACGGGTCGTGAATCTGGAAGAAAAACTCGAGGATCTGGCGATAGCCGATCACGCTGGGATCGAACACGATCTCGATGGCTTCGGCATGGGTGCCGTGGTTGCGGTAGGTCGCATTGGCGACATCGCCGCCGCTGTACCCGACCCGCGTCTGCAGGACGCCCGGATAACGACGGATCAGGTCCTGCATGCCCCAGAAGCAGCCACCCGCCAGCAGAGCGGTTTCGGTCTGGACTGTCATATCGATTACCTTCGCTGAATGAACGTGGCCCATTCTAATACAACCGCTGCGAAGGCGCCGTACAGGCCGTCAGAGGTTGGTGAAACGCGCCACTGCCTCTACCACCTTCTTCGCTCCGTCCTGAATTTCGACGATGACGTCACCGGCCTGGCCGGCCAGTTCTACGCCCTGCTCGGCCTGCTGCCTGCTGTTGGCCATGTCGCGCACGGTGCCATCGACCAGCGCCTGGTTCTGCTGCACCACGGCGGCGATCTCGTCGGTGGCGGTGCTGGTCCGACCTGCCAGTTGCCGGACCTCGTCGGCCACCACGGCAAATCCGCGCCCCTGCTCGCCGGCACGTGCGGCTTCGATGGCGGCGTTCAGCGCGAGGAGGTTGGTTTGTTGCGCAATACTGCTGATGGTCTGGATGATCGAGCTGATCAGCAACGATTGCTTGCCCAGCGCTTCGACACCGCTGGACGCGGACTGCATATCGTCGGCGATCTTGCGCATGGTCTGCACGGTGTCGGTCACCACCACCGCGCCACGCTGGGCGCTGATGTCGGTGCTGCGGGAGATCTCATAGGCGGTCTGCGCAGCCTGATTGACCTCGGCTTCGCGTTCGACCTGCTCGGTGACCACGGTGGCGAACTTGACCACCTTGTAGAGCTTGCCTTCGGTGTCGTAGACCGGGTTGTAGGTCGCCTCGAGCCAGATGGTACGGCCCATGCTGTCGAGACGCTTGAAGCGGCCGGCGACGAATTCACCGCGGTTCAGGTTTGCCCAGAATTCGGTGTAGCTCGGCGAACTGGTTTCTTCGCTGTGGCAGAACATGCGGTGATGCTTGCCCTGTACCTGCGCCAGGGTGTAGCCCATGCCACGCATGAACTGCTCGTTGGCCGACAGCACGGTGCCTTTCAAGTCGAACTCGATGACCGCCGTGGAACGCAGCAAGGCGTCGATGAACGAAGCGTTCTCCGCGGCTTTCTCCATGCTCTGGGTGACATCGGTGGCAAAGCACTTGATGTGCATCAGCACACCCGCCGCATTGCGGATGGGCTTCCAGTGCGCATTGACCCAGACCAGGCTGCCGTCCGCCTTGAGGTAGCGATAGTTGTCCGACACCGAGGTGCCCGCTGCCACCGCCGCACGGAAGTTGTTGTAGCACGGCAGTTTGGTCACGTAGCTGGGGACCAACTCGGTCATCAGCCTGCCAATCAGCTGCGCTTCGGTATAGCCCAGGGTGGTGGCGAACAAGTCGTTGCAGGCGATGATGCGCAGCGATGCATCGATGTCCAGGCTGAGCATCTCGTGGGTCATGCCGGCTACCAATTGACGCAATTCCACCAGTTCATCGGCTTGTGCGCTGAGTTGCTGCTTGAGTTTGTTGTTGAACATAAGGCACCGGCATCAGGGTCATGGTCGTGTTATCGGCGGCAATGGCCGAGGGTTTAGCCCTGCATCACAGATGTCTGCCTGCTCGAACCTGACCAACCCCGCTCCAGAGCGCGCCGCCGGGACAATCCACAGAAGCTGTGGATAAGTCAGTGGACAACCCCCCCCTGCCCCTCGCAAACCCATATGGAATGGGGCCTGAAGTCAAACTGTCGATTTTTTCACCAACTCGAAAAGACGTTTTTTTTCATTGACTTGCGTGACTCATACCGAGTAGCCATGATCGACGAGGCACGGTCAGACCGGACAGACACGTCTTCTTGCACTTGCAGTGACAAGGCCTTCGTTTGCGTTTTCTAGGTGGTGATAACGTATTTTTTTGGAATAGCGCTTGCGCGTTTCATAGCTGATGCGATAGTCTTCGACCCGTTAGTACCAAGCTGAAAGTCAATTCAGGTCGACAACCCTGTTCACACGGGCTCGACCAACATGATGGTCTCCAGGTAACGCCCCCCGACTTGCGAACAAGTCCGGCATCAAGCGAATTACTCTGCCCCGACCAACCTACGATTGATCAGGATCTGCATCCAGGGCCCCGAACCTTAGCCCGGAATGTTGCCTGCCCTCCTAAGTACCTACCAGTCAGCCCAACAGCCAAAACGATAAAGCGCTGTTCACTGGCTGTCTTGTTCCAGACAGGTTCTTCGCCCGGCCCAAAGGCCCGCGCTACTGGAACGTTTTTATCGATCACGGCTCCAAGTCGTGACCATTGCAGGAACATACAACAACATGACTCATATCCAGACCCAGGATGCCATCCGCACCCTTACCCACGCCTTCGCTCCGATGAACTGCCTGATCATGGCCGCGCGCAAAGGCTGCTTCAGCTTCACCATCGTCAATGAACACGGTATCGCCCGTCACAGCGAACGCTTGTACCCGGAACAGTACTCCAGTGCCGAACCGCTGCAGGCCGTGATCGACCGTACGCGTCAGGCCCTGGTTGCCTGATCGCTGCAGCGATGCACAACGATGTGCGGTATAGAAAAGCCTCGACCCGTCGGGGCTTTTTCATGCCTGCGATTTGTACCCGCGCGCAGGTCTCTGGAAACTTTGCCGGGTGCAACTGTAAACGCAGATTACAGTTTGCAAGCAGAGCGGGTGAACCGCAGATACCGTCCGTTGTCATGCGGGCGAAAGTCTGACGCCATTTTTTTGCTTCCCCACAGCCCGCTCTTGCCCGAGCTAGACAGCTTCGTGAAATCTGCCGAGCAGACGACCGCTGCCCAGGCAGAGGGTTGGCAGGTGCGCAGCCCACTATCACAACCTTCGGGCAGTCGCAAATTCTGGTCGGATTGTCCTACAAAACCGCTCTAGCCAGAGTGTTTCAGGCTATAGCGTTGCAGTGAAAATGTTGGTAGCTTGCGCCTCAGTGCCCCCCTAGAGTTAAAACAATGAAAAGACCAATGCTCAAGACCACTCTCGGCTTCGCTGTCACGCTGGCATCCAGCCAGCTTTTCGCTGCCGGCTTCGCGCTCAATGAACAAAGCATCAGCGGCATGGGTACCGGCTTCGCCGGTCGCTCGTCGTCCGCCGAGGACGCCAGCACTGTCTATGGCAACCCTGCCGGCATGTCCCGCATCAAACGTGAACAGGTCAGCGTCGGCGCTGCTGCCATCGTCGCCAAGACCGACATCAGCGGCCGTGGAACCTTCGGCGGCAGCAACGACGGCGACATGGTCCCGTTCGTAGGCGTCCCGATGGGCTACTACGTCAAACCACTGGATGACAACTGGACCGTCGGTTTCGGTCTGTACGCGCCTTTTGGTCTGGTCACCGACTATGAAAGTGGTTTTGCCGGCCGCTACTGGGGCGACAAGAGCCATGTGGCGGTCGTCACGCTGCAGCCTACCGTCAGCTATGCCTTCAACGAGCGTGTGTCGATCGGCTTCGGTCCTACCTTCAACCGCCTTGAAGGCGAGCTGACGTCGGCCGCGCTGAACCGCGCGACGCCAGGCCGCAACGACGGCGAAGTCAAGATCAAGGGCGACGATACCGCCGTGGGCTTCAACGTCGGCGTGCTCGTTCAGGCCACTGATGATACCCGCGTGGGCCTGACCTACCACTCCAAGGTCAAGTACAAGCTGGACGGCCATACCAAGGTCGAAGGTTCGGGGTTCGGGCCGTTCAACGGCAGCAAGTACGATGCATCGCTGGACATCGACACGCCTGAGTCGGTGGACTTCTCGGTCACCCACGAACTCAACCAGGACTGGACCCTGTACGCAGGCAGCACCTGGACCCGTTGGAGCCGCCTGAAGGAAATCTCGGTCGAGAACGATGGCGTGCCTGCCGCGCTACGCTCATCGATCGGCACCATCACCGAAGAACAGAACTGGCACGACACCTGGTCCCATGCCGTGGGCGCCGCCTACAAACTGAACAAACAGTGGACGCTGCGCACGGGCTTTTCGGTTGACCAGTCGCCGACCAACAACACCAACCGTTCGCCACGCATCCCGACGGGCGACCGCGCCATCCTCAGCCTGGGTGCTGGCTGGAGCCCGACGGACGACCTGACCTTCGACTTCGCCTATTCCTACCTGAAGGAAGAAGACACGAAGATCAATCTGGTCAGCGCCACCAAGGGTGCCTACCAGGCCAAGTACGAGAACAGCGCACATGGCTTCGGTACTTCAGTGACCTATCGATTCTGATCGATCAGGTAATACGAAAAGCCCCGACCGGTTCGGGGCTTTTTCATGTGTGACGTCAGCACAGGCTCATGTTCATTTGCAGCAGGGCCAGTCCGCCCTGCTGCCAGCCCCACCACGCCAGCCCCAGCAGCGCCGCCAGTGCGCATGCCGTGGCGAGTTGCACGCTGCGGAGTCTGCTCATGCGCTCGCTCCCTGCGCCTGCAGCCGGGCAACGGGGCGTTCGCGCACCGGCCAGTTGAGCGCACCGGCGAGCAGGCTCAACGCAATCGACAGCTGCCAGACCAGGTCATAGCTGCCGGTCTGGTCATACACCAGGCCGCCCAGCCAGCCCCCCAGAAACGCGCCCAGCTGGTGGAAGAGAAACACGATGCCACCGAGCATCGATAGGTTGCGCACGCCAAACAGCGTTGCGACGGTACCGTTGGTCAAGGGAACGGTGGATAACCAGAGCAGCCCCATCGCCATGCCGAACAGGCAGGCGCTGACGGTAGTGACCGGGAACCACAGGAACAGCACGATCACGACGGCGCGCATCAGGTACAAGGCGGTCAGCAGTCGCGGCTTGGACATGCGCCCACCCAGCCAGCCGGCGATGTAGGTGCCGAAGATGTTGAACAGCCCGATCAGCGCCAGGACCGTGGTGCCTACGCTTGCCGGGAGGTGCTGGTCGACGAGGTAGGACGGCAGGTGTACGCCGATGAACACCACCTGGAAACCACAGACGAAGAAACCCAGCGCCAGCAGCCAGAAGCCCGAATGGCCGCACGCCTCACGCAGGGCCTGGCCAAGGCTCTGATCGTGGGCCTGGGCTGGCAGTGGCCGGTCCTTGAGCATGCGTACCAGTGGAACTATGAACGCGACCAGTACGCCCATCACCAGCAAGGCCGTCGACCAGCCCAGCCAGCTGATGAGGCCGAGCGTGCCGGGCAGCATCGCGAATTGCCCGAACGAGCCGGCTGCGCTGGCGATCCCCATGCCCATGCTGCGGTGTTCGGCGGGCAGGGCTCGTCCTACCACGCCCAGAATCACCGAGAACGACGTACCGGAGAGCCCCAGGCCGATCAGCAGGCCAGCGCTGAGGCTCAGGCTCAACTCGGAGTTGGCCAGCCCCATGCAGCCAAGGCCGACCGCGTAGAGCACACCACCCACTGCAACCACCCGCCCGGCGCCGAAGCGATCCGCCAGGGCGCCGGCGAGGGGTTGGGCCAGGCCCCAGATCAGGTTCTGCAGCGCGATGGCCAGCGCGAATACGCCCCTGCCCCAGCCGAACTCCGCACTCATGGGCGCCAGGAACAGCCCGAAGCCGTGGCGAATGCCCAGGGACAGGGCAAGGATCAGGGCTGCGCCGAGCAGGACCCAGCCGCTGGTACGCCATACCGATGTCATTATTGTGTGCTCCGAGCATGAGGGGACAGGCCGCTCGATTGTATGCCTGTTCATCGCCGACAGGCAGCGCCGCATGCAACCATCTGCCAGGCAGGTTCTACAGCGCAGCGCCCAGCAGCAGCAACAGTTCGAGCAACTCGAGCATGGCGCCGGCGGTGTCACCGGTGGTGCCGCCCAAACGCTTGATCATCTGGCGTCGCAGCGCCACGAAGCCAGCTAGCACCAGCAGGCTGATCCAAACCCCGCAGAACGCCAGGCTGACCAGTGCCACGCCTGCCAGCAACCAGGCGCCGGCACGACGCGGCAGGTGGTCGGCCAGGGCCTGGCCCAGCCCGCCAGCGCGCACGTAGGGCGTGGTCATGAACAGGCCGAGCATGGCGGCCCGCGCCAATATCGGGGCCAGCATCAGCGCGGCCTGCTGGCCCTGCTCGAGCAAGGCCAGCAGCGCACAGAACTTGAGCAGCAGCACCAACATCAGCGTCACCACGGCCATGGGACCGCTGCGCGGGTCCTTCATGATCAGCAAGGTGCGTTCGCGGTCGCCGAATCCGCCCAGCCAGGCATCGGCGCTGTCCGCCAGACCGTCCAGGTGCAGGCCACCGCTGAGCACCACCCACAGCGCCAGCAAGAGTGCGGCGTGCAGAAGCACTGGCGTTCCGGCGAGCAGCGCACTGGCGGCCCACAAGAGCACGCCGAACAGCAGCCCCACCGCCGGATAGAACAACAGCGAGCGACCCGAGGCTTGCGGGCTGGGCATGCCGGGCAAGCGCACCGGCAAACTGCTGAGAAACTGCAAGGCGATCCAGAACGGCAGCATGCTCAGGATGGCTCGCGCAAGCGGCCGTCCGCTGCCAGCTCAAGGCTGAACAACGCTGCGTGGCCGACTTCGACCTGGAGCAACTGTTCACGGGCCAGGCCACGTGCTTCGGCGAGCAACAAGCGCATCACACCGCCATGCACCACCAGCAGCAGCCGCTGGCCTGGGTAGGCGACCTGCAATCTGTGCAAGGCGCCATGGATGCGCGCGGAAAAGGCCTGCATGGGCTCGCCGCCGGGGGGCGTGAAGGCGTAGGGGTCGTTCCAGAACAGACCCAGGCCGGCTTCGTCGGTCTGCATCAATTGCGCCGCACTCAGGCCTTCCCAGGCGCCGAAATGCAGTTCCTGAAGACCGGCCTCGAAGCTCAGCGGCAGCCCGCGCTGTTCGGCCAGCAGCTCGGCAAAGCGTGCGCATCGCTGCAGCGGCGAGCTGACGATGCGGTCCCAACCGGAACGGTCGGCAACTGCAGCGTGCAGCTGGGCCCAACCTCGCTCGGTCAGGGCGTCATCGAGGCTGCCGCGAAACCCGCCGATTTCGGTCTCGCCATGGCGCAGCAGATCCAGGTGCAGGGTCATGCCGGACGGTCCGCGACGGCCGCTTCGGCAAAGGTCGCCATCTGCCCGTGCAGGTCGCACGCCAGGCGCAACAGCGGCACCGCCAGGGCGGCGCCACTGCCTTCGCCCAGACGCAGGCCCAGTTGCAGCAACGGTTGCGCCTCGAGGGCTGCCAGTACATGACGGTGCCCGGGTTCGGCGCCGTTGTGAGCGAACAACAGCCATGGCCGGATGGACGGATTCAACTGCACCGCCAGCAGCGCCGCGACAGTGCAGATGAAACCATCCACCAGCACCACGATGCCTTCCTGGGCACAGGCCAGGTAGGCGCCGACCAGCGCGGCAACCTCGAAGCCCCCGTAGCAGAACAGGCGTTGCAGCGGTTCGTCGGGCAGCCCGGCATGGGCCTTCAACGCGCGCTCGATCACCTGCACCTTGTGGGTCACGCCGGCAGCGTCCAGACCGGTGCCCGGCCCGGCCAGATCGACCACGGCGCAGCCCAGCGAGGCGCAGGCCAGCGCGGTGGCCGACGTGGTGTTGCCGATGCCCATCTCACCACCGATGAACAGCTCGGTGCCGCTGGCTTTCGCCCGCAGCACACTTTCGCGACCGGCCTGCAGTGCCTGCGTGCCCTGCTCGAAACTCATCGCCGGCGCGTCGATGAAATTGCGCGTACCGGCAGCGATGCGCACATGCTGCACGCCGGGCAGATCGCCCAGCGGCGTGGCGGTGCCGAGGTCCACCACTTCCAGGCGCGCCTGCAGGCGGCGGGCCAATACACTGATGGCCGCACCGCCGTTGACGAAGTTGCGCACCATTTGCGCGGTGACTTCCTGCGGATAGGGCGAGACGCCCTCGGCGACGATGCCGTGGTCGGCAGCGAACACGGTGATCCAGACCTGTTCGACCGAAGGTTTGAGGCGACCCTGCAGCGCCGCCAATTGCACCGCCGTCTGCTCGAGTGCGCCGAGCGAGCCGGCCGGCTTGGTCAACTGCTGCTGACGCTCCAGCGCTTCGCGATGAATGCGGGCATCGGCGGTACTGGCAGTGTGCAGCCACCAGGCTGAGTTCATAGCGCAGGTCCTTTCAATATCATGGGGAGGCCGGCCACGGTGAACACCACCCGCTCGCAGCGTTCGGCCAGGGCCTGGTGCAGCAGGCCCGCCTCGTCGACGTAGCGGCGGGTCAGTTCACCCAGAGGCACGACGCCCAGGCCGGTTTCGTTGCTGACGAAAAGGATTTCTCCCGGCAGGCCGGGCAGTGTTTCGAGCAGGGCTTCACGTTCTGCACGCAAGCGTTCGGGCTCGTCGAGCATGAGCAGATTGGTCAACCACAGGGTCAGGCAGTCGACCAACAGGCAGCGGTCGCTGCGCGCCTCAGCGCGCAGCACGTCGGCCAGGGCCAGTGGCTCTTCCACCAGCCCCCAATGATCGGGACGGCGCTCGCGGTGCAAGGCCACACGCTGGTCAAGCTCGCCATCCACCGGCTGGCTGGTAGCGATGTACACGACGTGCAGCTGGCTGTCGGCGGCCAGCCGTTCGGCCAGGCGGCTCTTGCCCGAGCGGGCGCCTCCGAGGATCAGTTGCAGCATGTCAGACACCTCTCCCAGGCAAGCCGCACAGCTCGCGCAACCGCGCGGTGTCCAGGTGCTGCTCGACCAGGTCGGCCAGGCGCTCGATGTCGGCTTCGCGCAATGCGTGATAATCCACCGACTGCACGTCGGCCAGCCCCGCCCAGCGCAGCAGTGCCATCGACGACGGCGACGCTTCGAACAGACCGTGCAGATAGGTGCCCAGAATCTGCCCGTCGGCACTGATCGCGCCATCGCGGCGACCGTCGCTCAACTGCACCGCCGGATGATCCAGCGCCGCCCCGGTAGTCACCCCGGCATGGATCTCGTAGCCGCTGACGGCGGCCTGTTCGAGGGTCAACTGGCCGGTCACGTTGCGCAGCTGCTTTTGCGCCTGCAGCTCGGTGGTGAATTCCAGCAGGCCCAGGCCCGCGCTGGAACCGGCCGCGCCTTCGAGGCCCAGCGGGTCGTCGATGCGCGTGCCGAGCATCTGCAGTCCGCCGCAGATGCCCAGTACCTTGCCGCCATAACGCAGGTGGCGGGAAATCGCTTGTTCCCAACCTTGGGCACGCAGGTGAGCCAGGTCGGCCCGCACGCTCTTCGAGCCGGGCAGGATGATCAGGTCGGCCGGGGGGATGTCATCGCCCACGCCGATGAACTGCAGGTCGACCTGCGGGTGCAGGCGCAGCGGATCGAAATCGGTGTGGTTGCTGATGCGCGGCAGCACCGGGACGATCACCTTGAGCACCTTGTCGGCCTTGCCCGACTGACGCCGATCCAGGCCGTCTTCGGCCTCCAGGTGCAGGTCCATCACATACGGCAGCACGCCGATCACTGGCTTGCCGGTACGGGCCTCCAGCCAATCCAGGCCGGGTTGGAGCAAGGCGATGTCACCGCGAAAGCGGTTGATGACAAAGCCCTGAACCCGCGCCTGTTCCGTGGGCGAAAGCAGTTCCAGGGTGCCGACCAGATGGGCGAATACGCCGCCGCGGTTGATGTCGGCGATCAGCAGCACCGGGCAGTCGACCGCCTCGGCGAAGCCCATGTTGGCGATGTCGCCGGCGCGCAGGTTGATCTCCGCTGGCGACCCGGCGCCTTCGACCACCACCACCGGGTAGCTTGCGCTCAGCCGTTGGTGCGAAGCCAGTACCGCCTGCATGGCGATGGCCTTGTAGTCGTGATACGCGACGGCGTTCATGCTGGTCACGGCGCGCCCGTGGATGATCACCTGGGCACCGGTGTCGCTGTTGGGCTTGAGCAACACCGGGTTCATGTCGGTATGCGGCTGCAGGCCCGCGGCCTGGGCCTGCACCGCCTGGGCACGACCGATCTCGCCGCCGTCGGCAGTCACCGCACTGTTGAGGGCCATGTTCTGCGGTTTGAACGGCACCACCGCCACGCCCTGACGGGTCAGCCAGCGGCACAGCGCGGTGACCAGCGTGCTTTTCCCGGCATCGGACGTGGTGCCCTGGACCATCAATGTGCTCATGCATGCTCCTTGCGATACTCGCCCAGGGCGGATTCGAGTCGTGCCCAGTCGCCCTCGCGGGCAGGCAGGCCGAAGCGCAGGCGGCTGTCCTGCTTGAACAGCCGGACGAGGATGCCGCGACGGGCGAGGAAATCCTGCAGGCGCTCGGCCCCTTCGTACGCCACCGACTGGAACAGTGCGCAGCCGCCCTGTGGCGCCAGGTCGTGGCGCCGCAAGCATTGGGCAAGGCGCTCGCTGGCGGCGGCGCAGCGGGCGATCTGCGCCTGCTGCGACGGCTGGTCGAGCAGGCAGGCCTGCCCCAGCTGGCGTGTCGGTCCGCTCACTGCCCAAGGCCCGATCAGGTCGGCCAGCAAGCGCAGCAGGCGCGGCTCGCCGAGGACGAAGCCCAGCCGTACACCCGCCAGGCCGAAGAACTTGCCGAACGAGCGCAGCACGATCAACCCAGGTTGTACGCCGTAGCGAGCCAGACCGGCACGCGGCGTGTTGTCCATGAACGCTTCATCGACCACCAGCCAGCCGCCCCGGCTGTTCAGACGCGCATTCCAGGCCAGCAGGCAGTCGGCGGACAACAGCCGGCCAGTGGGGTTGTTCGGGTTGACGACGACCAGCACGTCGAGACTGTCGATGAAGTGCTCGACCTCGTCTTCGCTGATTTCGCGTACCACATGCCCCGCTTGTCGCCAGCCCTCGGCATGTTCGGCGTAGCACGGCGACAGCACCCCTACCCGACCACTGCGACGAAGGCGTGGCAGTGTCTGAATGGCCGCTTGCGAGCCCGGCACCGGCAGCACGTGCTCGAAGCCATAGTAGCTGCGCGCGGCGTCTTCCAGGCCGTCTTCGTTTTCCGGCAGCCGCGCCCAGGCGCGGGCCGCGATCTCGGGCAGGGGGAAAGCCCATGGCGCGATGCCGGTGGACAGGTCGACCCAGTCGTCTTCGGCGATTCCGTATTCGAGCACCGCCTGGCGCAAACGCCCTCCGTGTTCAAGCATCGAGCAAGCCTCCCAGGCACAGCACCAACAGCCACAGCCACACGCCGCGCTGGACCAAATTCCAGCCGCGCTCGATGGCGTCGGCATCGGCCGGCGCACCTTCGCCCAGCACGGCCCGCTCATGCAGCTCGCCGTGATAGATCGCCGGCCCGCCCAGTTGCACGCCTAATGCGCCGGCCCCTGCCGCCATCACCGGGCCGGCGTTGGGGCTGTCCCACTGCGGTGCCTGCCGGCGCCAGCAGCGCAAGGCCAGGCGGGTCTTGCCCAGCACGGCATAGGTGAGCGCGACCAGGCGCGCCGGGATGTAGTTGAGCACGTCGTCGATCCGCGCCGCAGCCCAACCGAAACGCTCGAAGCGCTCGTTGCGGTAGCCCCACATGGCGTCCAAGGTATTGCTCAAACGATAGAGGACAACCCCGGGCGCGCCGGCCACGACGAACCAGAAGATTGCCGCGAACACCGCGTCACTGCCGTTTTCCAGCACCGATTCGGTGCCGGCCCGGGCCACTGCTTCGGCGTCCAGCTCATCGGTCTGCCGGCTGACCAGATAGCCGACACGCTGACGAGCGCTGGCCAGGTCGTCGCTGCGCAAAGCCTGGGCCACGGGCATCACGTGCTCTCCCAGGCTGCGCATGCCCAGCGCCAGGTACAGCGCGCCAATCTCCACCAGCCAGCCGACCAGCGGCAGCCAGGACAACAATGTCGCCAGCAGGGTCAGGGGCACCACGGCCAGAAACCAGGCGGTGACACCGTGGCTGCGCCAGCCACGCCCGGCGCGGTTGAAACGTGCTTCGATCCGGTTGGCCAGGCGGCCGAAGGCGACCAGCGGATGGTGCCTGCGCGGCTCGCCCAACAGGGCATCGAGCGCCACCCCGGCCGCCGTCATCAACGCAATGCTCACAACGATTTTCCCCATTGGTTTTCGTACAGCATGTGTTCGAGCGGCTGGGGGGCAGCCCAGCCTTGAAGTTCCAGCATCGGCGCATCGTAGAAGCCTTCGACCGGCCCCAGGCACAGTACCGCCACCGGCTTGGCTCCAGCGGGCATGCCCAGTACCTCGGCCAGGGCATGGGGATCGAACAGCGACACCCAACCCATGCCCAAACCCTCGGCGCGCGCCGCCAGCCACAGGTTCTGGATGGCGCAGGACACCGAGGCCAGGTCCATTTCCGGCAAGGTCCGGCGGCCGAACACATGGCGCTCGCGATCGTCCATCAGCGCCGCCACCAGCACTTCGGCGCAGTCCGCGATCCCTTCGACCTTGAGCCGCATGAACTGGTCCGAACGCTCGCCCATGGCGTGTGCGGTGCGCAGTCGCTCTTCCTCGACCAACGCCTGGATGCGACCGCGCACATCGGCATCGCTGATGCGGATGAAACGCCAGGGCTGCATCAGGCCGACGCTTGGCCCCTGATGGGCGGCTGCCAGCAGCCGCGCGAGCAGCGCCGGCGGCACGCTGCCACCGGTGAAGTGACGCATGTCGCGGCGTTCGGCGATCACCCGGTAGATGGCGGCGCGCTCGCTGTCGCTGTAGGGCTCGTTCATGACGCGATCCGATGCCCGGCTGCCGGCGCGCACTCATCGGGTGCAAACAGTGCGGCCACCGCCGCCGGATTGGACGGAAAGTAGAAATGCACGTAAGAGGCCGTCATCCGCCCCTGGCGGTAAACCGCCTCGGCACCACGACCGCCGTTGGGGCTCACGCCACGGGCAATCGGCTGCAGCTCGGTACTGGTCAGCGAGTGGTGATAGGTGTGCCCGCGCAGTACCCCCTCCGGCAGCTCGACGGCTTGCAAGGCCAGGGCCGCCAGGCGCTTCTGCATGACTGCTTCGCCGGGCAGCAGACCCAGCAGTTGCGCGCGGGCCCCTTCGACGTCGGTCAGTGCGTCGAGCAAGTAGAGCATGCCGCCACATTCAGCCAGCAGCGGCTTGCCCGCGGCATGGTGAGCGCGGATGTCGTCGAGCATCGAAACGTTGGCGGCGAGCGCCAAATGGTGCAGCTCGGGGTAGCCACCGGGCAGGTACAGGCTGTCGCATGGCGGTAGCCGCAGGTCGTGCAACGGTGAGAAGAACACCAGCTCGGCGCCCATGTCGCGCAACACATCCAGACTGGCGTCGTAGACGAAAGCGAACGCGGCATCGCGGGCCACACCAAGGCGCACGCCATCGAGCAGGCGCGCCACCGGGCGTTCGACCGGGGCGGCGAAGGTGACCGCAGGCGGCAAGGCCACCTGGCAGGTCTGGGCCAGCGCGGCGGCCGCGGCATCCAGGCGGGTATCCAGGTCGTTGAGCTCGCTGGCCTGGACCAGCCCCAGATGGCGGCTCGGCAGTTCGATCCCGGTTTCCCGGGACAACGCGCCGTACCAGCGCAGACCCTGGGTCAGGCTGCCCTCGAGCAGTTGCGCGTGACGCACCGTGCCGACCCGGTTGGCCAGGACGCCGGCGAACGGCAGATCGGGTTGGTAACAGGCCAGGCCCAGGGCAAGAGCGCCGAACGTCTGCGCCATGGCGGTGCCATCGATCACGGCCAGCACCGGAACGCCGAAATGACGCGCCAGATCAGCGCTGGACGGCGTGCCGTCGAACAGGCCCATGACGCCTTCGATGAGGATGATGTCGGCTTCCTGCGCCGCTTCCCATAACAGCCGCCGGCTGTCCTGCTCGCCGACCATCCACATGTCCAACTGATAGACAGGCGCGCCGCTGGCGCGAGCGAGGATCATCGGATCGAGAAAGTCCGGGCCGCACTTGAACACCCGCACCCGCCGCCCCTGATTGCGATGCAGGCGCGCCAGGGCGGCAGTCACCGTGGTCTTGCCCTGCCCGGAGGCCGGGGCGGCGATCAGCACCGCCGGACACTGGCGCGGCTCGGTCATAGCTCTATGCCCTTCTGGGCACGGATGCCGGCCTGGAACGCATGCTTGACCACACCCATTTCGGTGACTGTGTCGGCCAGTTCGATCAGCTCGGGCTTGGCCCCGCGACCGGTGACGATCACATGCTGCATGGGCGGACGTGCCTGCAGATCATGCAGCACGGTGTCCAGGTCGAGATAACCGTGCTTGAGGGCAATGTTGAGTTCGTCGAGCACCACCAGGCCAATGGCCGGATCGCTCAGCAGTTGCCTGGAGACTTCCCAGGCAGCCTCGGCCGCCGCGATGTCTCGCTGCCGATCCTGGGTTTCCCAAGTGAACCCCTCACCCATCACGTGGTAGCGCACCTGCTCGGGAAAGCGCCGGAAGAACAGTTCCTCGCCGGTGCTGTTGCGCCCCTTGATGAACTGCACCACGCCGCACTGCAGGTCGTGGCCCATGGCTCGCGCGAGCATGCCGAACGCCGAACTGCTCTTGCCTTTGCCGTTACCGCTGAGCACCAGCAGCAAGCCACATTCATTGGGGGAATTGGCGATGCGTTCGTCCATCACGGCTTTCTTGCGCAGCATGCGCGCCAGGTGACGTGCGTCGCGTTCGGTGGTTTCGTTCATGGTGGCTCTCCGCTACACCTGCACGCAGGCAGCATCGACGCGACACCGCGGCCGGCTGGCCGAACAGTGAACGTCAATGCCGCTCTCCCCGCGCGACAGTACATGGGTCAGGGCACGACCCAGGCGCAACGACACCCGAAGATGAGCGCCGACCCTGCAGTGTGCCGTAAAAGTGGACCAGGCCGGTCTCCGGGCTCACGAGCGGGGCTGTACACACCCAGGCCGCACGCCTTCCCGAATCACTTCAGTGGCATCGTGTGCAGCCTTGACTCGTCTACCGTTGCGGGGGCAGCGCCGGGATGGCGCGTCGAACGCTGCGCACCGGCTTCCCTGTTTCACTCGTCTGGATCGTCCGATCGCCGAGCACCTGGAACAGCCGCGCAGGTTAGAGGGTTGAGCCAGGAGCGTCAATTGATCCGCAGCACCTGATCCCCTGCTGCCGCTGACCGGCAACGCGGTTGAACCTTGCCAACCGCCAGTGCCTCTACCTTCTGTGAACAAAACCTCAGAGAGCCCGACCATGCACAAGACCCGCCTCGCTACATTGATCCTGCTGGCTGCCGGCCTTGCCGCCTGTGGCGAAACATCGTCATTGCAGGTCAGCGACGGGACGGGCCCCTCGCCCAAGCTGCCCGAGCCCAACAAGACCCTGATCCCCACCGTCAACATCGCGCCGGCGGTGGGCTGGCCCGAAGGTGGCAAGCCAACGGCGGCGCCCGGCACCCAGGTGGCCGCTTTCGCCGCAGACCTGGACCACCCGCGCTGGCTTTACGTGCTGCCCAACGGTGACGTGCTGGTGGCGGAAACCAACTCGCCGGCCAAACCCGACGACAGCAAGGGCATTCGCGGCTTCGTCATGGAGAAAGTGATGAGCCGGGCGGGCGCCGGGGTGCCCAGTGCCAACCGGATTTCGCTGCTGCGCGACAAGGACGGTGATGGGGTAGCCGAGACCCGTACCGTGTTCATCGCCAACCTCAATTCGCCGTTCGGCATGACCCTGGTCGGCAACGATTTCTATGTGGCGGACACCGACAAGCTGCTGCGCTTCAAATACACCGATGGCGCCACCTCGATCAGCGGCGCGGGCGAAAAAGTCGTGGACCTGCCGGGTGGCACGCTCAACCACCACTGGACCAAGAACGTCATTGCCAGCCCAGATGGCAAGAAGCTGTACGTCACTGTTGGCTCCAACAGCAACGTGGGCGAGAACGGCATGGATCAGGAACAAGGCCGCGCAGCAATCTGGGAAGTGGATGCTGCCACGGGCCAGCATCGGATTTTCGCCTCGGGCCTGCGCAACCCCAACGGCATGGCCTGGGAACCGAAGACCGGCAAGCTGTGGACGGCAGTCAACGAGCGCGATGAAATCGGCAGCGACCTGGTGCCGGATTACATCACCTCGGTCAAGGATGGCGGCTTCTACGGCTGGCCCTACAGCTATTACGGGCAGCATGTAGACGTACGGGTCGAGCCGCAGAATCCCGTGCTGGTGGCCAAGGCCATTGCGCCAGACTATGCAGTCGGGCCGCATACGGCATCGCTGGGCTTGAGCTTCGCCGATGGCAGCGGGCTGCCTGCCCCCTTCACCACGGGCGCACTGATCGGCCAGCATGGATCGTGGAACCGCAAGCCGCACAGCGGCTACAAGGTGGTGTTCGTGCCGTTCGTGGACGGCAAGCCGAGCGGCCAGCCCATCGACCTGCTCAGTGGCTTCCTCAATGGCGACGAGAAAGCCATGGGTCGCCCGGTCGCGGTACTGCCCGACCACAAGGGCGGTGTGCTGGTTGCCGACGATGTGGGCAACAAGATCTGGCGAGTCACTGCCACCAAGTGATCAGGCTTGAACAGGGCGAGGAAGCTCGCCCTGTTACAGTCACGGATTGCGCGCCAACTGGCCGGGTTGCAGCACCCGCTTGGCGTTGAGATAGGCTTTCTGCCAATAGGGCTTGTTCAGGTAATCGAGCTTGACCGTGCCGCCGCTCGACGGGGCATGCACGAAGCGCCCCTCCCCTACATAGATCCCGGCATGGCTGACCTGTGAGCCACCACTGGTGGCAAAGAACACCAGGTCCCCGGACTGCAGGTGCGACTGGTCGACATCAGGGGAGCGCATGACGATCATCTCCCGCGTCGAGCGCGGCAGCGCAATGCCTGCCGCATCGCGATAAACGAAGCTGATCAGGCCGCTGCAGTCAAACCCCGAATCGGGCGTATTGCCACCCCAGCGGTACGGCGTGCCCACCAATCCCAACGCCCTGAACAGCACGTCATCGGCAGCGCCGACCATGTCGTTGTTGGGATTCATGACGATCGGATTGATGACTTTGGGCCTGACAACCTTGGCCGGAGGCGCGCTGGCGCAGCCGGCAAGCAAGGCGGCCATTGCGATTGAAGCGAAAACGTGTGCCTGGGTAGACATGTACCGAACCATCCTGAGCCGACTGCCGTAATAGACTAGATTCATTACCCGAAAACACAAACGGCGCTGAGGTTTTCACCTCACCGCCGCTTTGTCGCACTGCATCCGTTATTTGCTGGAGATCATCGTGGCCGGCGCCATGGCCAAGGCCCGCTTCGCCTCGATGAAGGTCTTGCTCCAGTAGCTGTCGCCCAGGCTATCGACCCGAACGCCACCGCTGCGGCGGCTGCTGGAGTGGATGAACTGGTCATCGCCCAGGTAGATGCCCGCGTGGCTGACACGACCGCGACCATTGGTGCTGAAGAACAGCAGGTCACCCGGCTTGAGTTTGTTGCGTGCAACCAACGGCGCCTTGACGTTGATCATTTCACGAGTCGAGCGTGGCAGGTTCATGCCCGCCTCTTCGCGAAACAGATAACCGATGAAACCGCTGCAATCGAAACCCGAAGCCTTGTCGGTGCCACCGAAACGGTAGCGGGTGCCGATCAGGGATTTGCCACGCTCCAGAATGCTGTCGGCCAGGATCGGCAGGCTGTACGCCTTGCTGCCGTCGAACTGGACCAGTTCGTCTTCGGTGGTGATTTCTTCTTCGAACAGCAGCGAAGCCTTCGAGGGGGATTGGTGCGGCTGGACGGCGGTGACCGGGTCCAGAACCTGCTGCTGGGAGACCGGCGCTTGCGCCGCGCAACCGACCAACAGGGTCAACAGTGCGATGGGCACGAGGGGTGCTAAGCGATTGAGCATGGGCACGACCGTGACGAGGAATAGTGAAGGAGAGGCGACTATACCTGTATCGCGATTATTTGCAAATTCAATCGAACGAAATGTGACTCAGGAGAATTACGGTGACATCTAACGCCCCATTTTGCAGCCCTGCTCGCACCCAATTGCACGATAATGACGCTGAATCCCCGGATTCATTGGCTGAAAGATAATCTCAAAATGCCACCACGATGACTGGACGCCTATACAGATAAGCATGCTGCAACTACAGCCTTAGAACGGATTGGAACACCCATGAAACAGGTCATAGAGCGGCTGAATCGACCTGCCTTTTCTACCACCCCAGTGTTTCCTTGAGGAAAGGAATGGTCAGCTTGCGTTGCGCCTGCAACGAGGCCTGGTCGAGGCGCTCGAGCAGCTCGAACAGTGCACTCATGCTGCGCGTGCCACGGGTGAGAATGAAATGGCCGACCTCGTCGGTCAGGTGCAGGCCGCGACGCGACGCACGCAGCTGCAGGGCGCGCAGTTTGTCCTCGTCGGACAGCGGGCGCATCTGGAAGATCAGGGCGAGGGTCAGGCGCGACTTCAGGTCGGCAAGCTTCACCGGCAGTTCGCGAGGCGAATGGGAGGCGGCGATCAGCAGTCGGCGGCCACTGTCACGCAGTCGGTTGAACAGGTGGAACAGGGCTTCTTCCCACTCCGGCTTGCCGGCCACCACCTGCAGGTCATCCAGGCACACCAGCTCGTACTGTGCCAGATCATCGAGGATGCCGACGCCACGATCAAGCAGTTCGGCCAGCGGCAGGTACACCGCCGGTTCGCCCAGTTGCTCGAAGCGCAGGCAGGCTGCGTGCAGCAAATGGGTGCGCCCTACCCCGTGCTTGCCCCACAGATAGATGAGGCTTTCGGTCCAGCCGGCGTCGGCTTCGCACAGGCGCTCGACATAGCCGAGTGCCGCGGCATTGGCGCCTGGATAGTAATTGATGAAGGTCGCGTCATCCCGCAGACGCACACCTAGGGGCAGCTGAATCGGTTTCATGCTGGCTGAACAGCCCTGGGATCGAGCTGCAACGGGCCTCAATGTGAAGTGTGCAAAGTCTATACCTGCCCGGGCAGCCGCACAATGCGCAACACTGCTTGGAAAATCAAAGGTTTACAGTTTGGCTGCAGCGAGCCCCGCGGGGCTCGTCGCGTTCACAGGTCGGGATCCTCGGACCCGGCATAGATGTTCGAGTCCTTGTACAGGTCGTGCATGTGCCGCACCAGGACCATGATCACCGCAGCCACCGGCAGCGCCAGCAGCACGCCGGTGAAACCGAACAGCTCGCCGCCGGCGAGAATGGCGAAGATCACCGCCACCGGGTGCAGACCTATGCGGTCGCCCACCAGCAAGGGCGTGAGCACCATGCCCTCCAGTGCCTGGCCAATCATGAACACGGCAACGATGGCGATCATGTGAAACGGGTCCAGGCCAAACTGGAACAGGCCGGCGATGATCGCCGAACCGATGCCGATGACGAAGCCCATGTACGGCACGATGGCCGCAAGCCCGGCCACGACGCCGATCAACAGGCCCAACTGCAGGCCCACCAGCATCAAGCCGGTGGCGTAGATGACACCCAGGGCCAGCATCACCAGCAGCTGACCACGCACGAACGCGCCCAGCACCTCGTGGCACTCACCCGCCAGGCGCACGATCTGCCCTTCCCGTTGCCGTGGCAGCAGGCCGCGGATTTTCGCCATCATCAGGTCCCAGTCGCGCAACAGGTAGAAGGCGACTACGGGGATCAGCACGAAATTGGCCAGCCAGGCCATGAACGCCAGGCCGGACGCCGTGGCCTGGGACAGGATGACCCCGACCATGTCGGTGGTCTGCCCCATGTGGCTGCTGATGGCGGCCTTGATCTGGTCGAATTTCCAGAACCCTTCGGCCAAACCGAGCCGCGTCTGTACCCACGGCAGCGCGGAATGCTGCAACCAGTCGAGCATCTGTGGGGCCATCTGGTACAGACTGACCAACTGCTTGGCGAGCATGGGGATGAGCACCAACAGCGCCAGCACCAACAGCAGCGTGAACAGGGCGAACACCACCACTACGCCCCAGGTGCGCGACAGCTTCCATTTCTCCAGTCGGTCGACCAGCGGATCCGCCAGATAGGCCAGCAGGATGCCCACCAGAAAAGGCGAGAGAATCGGATGCAGCAAATAGAAGAACACGCAGAGCAGCAGCACTGCTCCCAGCCAGAACCAACGGCGCATATCAGTCATCGGGCAGCCCAGCTATATCCAGCTATATATAGAAGAGACAAAACGGGAATTGAAAGGCTCGGGGGTGCGACGCCAGTGTTGCGCCGCACGCCCTATGTCGGCTTACCAGCGGAAACTCAGGTCTGGCGCAGGCTGGGATGCTGGCGCCGGCGTGCCGGGAACCGCCTGGGCATCGACCGGTACCACGGGCGCCTGGTACGGCACCTCCTGCAGTTTGGCCAGGCCCAGCTGCGCGCGCAGCTGCTCGGCACTGCCCGTCACCCGGTAGACGACCTTGTCGCCGTCAACCGTGCGCAGGCGCGCACCGTAGGATTCGAGCAGGCGACCCATCTGCGCGTAGCGCTCCAGGTTCATGCCCTCGACTGCCAGGGTCATTTCGCTGCTGGCGCCGGGCTTGGCCACGAAACGCGTGGCCAGGCGCTGACTCACGGCCAGCAACACGGCATCGGCGAGAGCGGCCTGGTCGGCGCCCTCGGCTTTACCCTGTTCGCGCTGGCTGCCCAGCCACAGGCGCCAGGTGCCCGACCATTTGCCTTCCTCTTCGCGCGCATGCACGGCCAGCAGGCCATCGGCACCGTAGCGCTCGGACGCGCCACGCAGCGCAGCCGGGTCGCTGGCTTCGATGTTCTGCGCCGTACCCACGCCCTGTTCGCCGAGGTCGGCCAGCGGCAGGCGCAATGGCAAACCCCGATGCTGGGCGGCGCGACGCAGCGGCTCGGCAGCGGATTGGCCGTCACCGACCAGGCTGCTGCCCTCGACGCTGTCGCTCAGCCACCAGCCCAGGATCGAAGGACGGTTGCTGCCCCAGGTCGGCAGACCCGCCGAGCGCAAGGCGGTGTCGGTGCTGGCCATGTCGAAATCGACCTGCAGCGACTCGGGCGGGCCTGCATCGTAGCCGTACTGGCTGATGATCTGCTGCGGATCCTTGCGCACGCTGGCCAGGCCCGGACTGGCAAACGCCTTGGCATCGCCGGTCAGGCGCAGCACCAGGGTTTCCAGCGCACGCTGGGTGGCCTGGGTACGCTCTTCGGGCGTCTGACTGGCCACGGGCTCGCGCACCTGATACAGGTTGCTGATGGTTTCGGCGTGCAGCGACACGCTCGACAGGGTGATGCAGGTGGCTAGCAGGTAGTGGCGCAGACGCATGGACGTTTCCCGACGGTAATAGCGGATTGAGGCTGTGACCGTACAATCGGCAAAAAGCTCAGTGGTCAATCTCGGCGCCCAATGTAGCATGCCCGCGCGCGCCTTGGCTGCGGGCGGGCGCAGGCCGGCAACGGCACAACCGTCGAACCGCGCTGGTGACGTTCGGACAAGCCTGATAAAATCGCGCGCCTTCGTGGATCGACGACGGTCGACTCCCCCGACTCCCTCCTTTAAAGGCCTGGATCATGAGCAATAAACCCTCCGTGAGCTACAAGGACGCCGGTGTAGACATCGACGCCGGTGAAGCATTGGTCGAACGCATCAAAGGCGTCGCCAAGCGTACCGCGCGCCCCGAGGTCATGGGCGGCCTGGGCGGTTTTGGTGCCTTGTGCGAAATCCCGGCCGGCTACAAGCAGCCCGTGCTGGTGTCGGGCACCGACGGTGTGGGCACCAAGCTGCGCCTGGCACTGAACCTCAATCGCCATGAAAGCATCGGCATCGACCTGGTTGCCATGTGCGTCAACGACCTGGTGGTGTGTGGCGCCGAGCCGCTGTTCTTCCTCGACTACTACGCCACCGGCAAGCTCAACGTCGACACCGCCGCCACCGTGGTCACCGGCATCGGCGCCGGCTGCGAACTGGCCGGCTGCTCTCTGGTAGGCGGCGAGACGGCCGAGATGCCGGGCATGTACGAAGGCGAAGACTACGACCTGGCCGGCTTCTGCGTGGGTGTGGTCGAAAAGGCCGAGATCATCGACGGCAGCAAGGTCGCCAACGGCGACGCGCTGATCGCCCTGCCATCTTCGGGCCCTCACTCCAACGGCTATTCGCTGGTGCGCAAGATCATCGAAGTCGCCGGTGCCGACATCGAGACCGTCCAGCTCGACGGCAAGCCGTTGACCGACCTGCTGATGGCGCCGACGCGCATCTACGTCAAACCCCTGCTGCAATTGATCAAGGACACCGGAGCCGTCAAGGCCATGGCCCACATCACCGGCGGCGGGCTGCTCGACAATATCCCGCGGGTCCTGCCCAAAGGTGCCCAGGCCGTGGTCGACGTCGCCAGCTGGCAGCGTCCTGCGGTGTTCGACTGGCTGCAGCAGCAGGGCAACGTCGATGAGCACGAGATGCACCGCGTGCTGAACTGCGGCGTTGGCATGGTGATCTGCGTGACCCAGGCCGATGTCGAGAAAACCCTGGCGTCCCTGCGCGCCGCTGGCGAGCAACCTTGGGTCATCGGTGAAATCGCCCAGGCCGCTGAAGGTGCCGCGCAGGTCGAACTGAAGAACCTCAAGGCTCACTGATGCCTTCGACCTGTAACGTAGTGGTGCTGCTTTCAGGCACTGGCAGCAACCTGCAGGCCCTGCTCGACAGCCTGCAGGCAGGCAACCCCGCCCGCATCGCCGCGGTGGTTTCCAACCGGGCCGATGCCCTTGGCCTGCAGCGCGCACGCGATGCAGGCATCGAGGCACGAGTACTGGAGCATCAGGGCTTCGCCGACCGCGAAGCCTTCGATGCTGCGCTGATCGACCTCGTCGACCAGTACCAACCCCATCTAGTGGTCCTGGCCGGCTTCATGCGCATCCTCAGCCCGTCGTTCGTGCGCCACTACCAAGGCCGCCTGCTCAACATCCATCCCTCCCTGTTGCCGCGCCACAAAGGCCTGCATACCCACCGCCGCGCACTCGAGGCAGGGGACCGGGAGCATGGCTGCAGCGTGCACTTCGTCACCGAGGAACTCGATGGCGGGCCACTGGTCGTACAGGCAGTGATTCCGGTACAGTCGACCGACACGCCAGACACGCTGGCGCAACGGGTGCATGCCCAGGAACACCAGATCTACCCGCTGGCAGTGCGCTGGTTCGCCGAGGGCCGTGTGCGCCTGGGCGAACAGGGTGCACTGCTCGATGGCCAGCCGTTACCGGCTTGTGGCCATTTGATTCGACTCTAGGAGTTTATATGCGTCGCGCCCTGCTCTTCGCCGTTGCCCTGCTGGCCCTTCCGCTTCACGCCGCAGAGCTCAAGCCCTTTTCCGCAAGCTACACGGCCGACTGGAAACAGCTGCCCATGAGCGGCACCGCCGAGCGCAGCCTGAGCAAGGGCGCCAACGGCGACTGGACCCTGGCCTTCAAGGCCTCGATGATGATCGCCAGCCTGAGCGAAGTCAGCACTCTGCGTGTCGACAAGGAAACCATGCTGCCCGAGACCTACAATTTCGAGCGTGGCGGTCTGGGCAAGGCCCGCAAGGTCAACCTCGACTTCGACTGGGCGGCCAAGAAAGTCACCGGCACCGACCGTGGCGACCCGATCAACCTGCCCCTCAACACCGGCGTCCTGGACAAATCCACTTACCAGTTGGCTTTGCAGCACGACGTCGCCGCAGGCAAGAAGAGCATGAGCTACCAGGTGGTCGATGGCGACGAGATCGACACCTATGATTTCCGCGTACTGGGCACCGAGAAAGTCGAGACCAAGGCGGGCCAGGTCGACGCGATCAAGGTCGAGCGCGTGCGCGATCCCACTCAAAGCAAGCGCATCACCGTGCTCTGGTTCGCCAAGGACTGGGACTATCTGCTGGTGCGTCTGCAGCAGGTCGAGACCGACGGCAAGGAATACAACATCATGCTGCAGGACGGCACGGTGGACGGCAAATCGGTCAAAGGCAGCTGAGTGGCTGTCTTGCGGTAACGACAAGGGCCCTACGGGGCCCTTTTTTGTGGGCGGATATCCGCCATGGTTTCGGCACAGGGAGGCGCACAGGGCGGATTCCCGCCACTTGTACAGCTATGTGACGACAACCATAGCCCTGCCCAGGCCGCAGCCACCCGTGTTGTGCCATCAGCACGCAACTATGGCACGGCACCTGCAATACATTCCGCAGAGGTTTGCCACCGTGCAACTCGCCCACAACAAATCCCTCCAGACAGGAGGGTTCGTGCTTTAGGTGTCGCGAACACTCCGGAACGGGTGCCAGGCGATACACTTGAGGAACTTGCAAAATGACGACTCGTCAGCCGCTGTACAAATCGCTGTATTTCCAGGTGATCGTCGCGATCATCATCGGTATTCTGATCGGCCACTTCTACCCTCAGTTCGCGGTCAAGCTCAAGCCCTTCGGCGACGGCTTCATCAAGCTGATCAAGATGGTCATCGCCCCCATCATCTTCTGCACTGTGGTCAGCGGCATCGCCGGCATGCAGAGCATGAAGTCGGTCGGCAAGACCGGTGGCTACGCCCTGCTGTACTTCGAAGTCGTCTCGACCCTGGCGCTGATCATCGGCCTGGTCGTGGTCAACGTGGTCCAGCCCGGTGCCGGCATGCACGTCGACGTATCGACCCTGGACGCCAGCAAGATCGCCAGCTACGTTTCGGCAGGCGCTGACCAGAGCATCGTTGGCTTCATCCTCAACGTGATCCCGAACACCATCGTCGGCGCTTTCGCCAACGGCGACATCCTTCAGGTGTTGATGTTCTCGGTGATCTTCGGTTTCGCCCTGCATCGCCTGGGTGCCTACGGCAAGCCGTTGCTGGACCTGATTGATCGCTTCGCCCACGCCATGTTCAACATCATCAACATGATCATGAAGCTGGCGCCGCTGGGTGCGTTCGGTGCCATGGCCTTCACCATCGGCGCCTACGGCGTGGGTTCGCTGGTGCAGCTGGGCCAGCTGATGATCTGCTTCTACGTCACCTGCGTACTGTTCGTGCTGCTGGTGCTGGGCGCCATCTGCCGCGCTCACGGTTTCAGCGTGGTCAAGGTCATCCGCTACATCCGTGAAGAGCTGCTGATCGTTCTGGGCACTTCTTCCTCGGAATCGGCACTGCCGCGCATGCTGATCAAGATGGAACGCCTGGGCGCGAAGAAGTCGGTCGTAGGCCTGGTCATTCCGACTGGCTACTCGTTCAACCTGGACGGCACCTCGATCTACCTGACCATGGCCGCCGTGTTCATCGCCCAGGCGACCGACACCACCATGGATCTGACTCATCAGATTACCCTGCTGCTGGTACTGCTGCTGTCCTCCAAGGGCGCTGCCGGTGTCACCGGTTCGGGCTTCATCGTGCTGGCCGCTACTCTGTCGGCCGTTGGCCAACTGCCGGTCGCAGGCCTTGCACTGATCCTGGGTATCGACCGCTTCATGTCCGAAGCACGCGCACTGACCAATCTGGTCGGTAACGCGGTTGCCACGTTGGTGGTTGCCAAGTGGGTAGGCGAGCTGGACGAGAAAGTCCTGCAGACCGAGCTGGCTTCCGGTGGCCGCGCCATCGTCGACGGCCGTCCGGAAGACGACCTGGGCGTAGCCGAAGGCCGTGATGCCGACACCACGCCACAGAGCACTACCCTGCGCTGATCCCGTCCAGCGATAAAAAAAACCCATCTTCGGATGGGTTTTTTGTTGGATGAAATTTGTTTCACAGCGCTGAACCCGCTGCGACAATCCGCCGCAGCGCACGGCCCACGGGCGTTTGCCGATTGCGACGGTTTCGGTAAAAAACTGTTGCAGGATTCGTCTGTTTACTTAGCAAGCTACCCAACTCTATAACAAAGACCTGCACACGCCAGGTTGCAGATATTCGAGAAAGGAGCTTTCCCATGACTGTAAAAGTGACCGAGCGCGACGAAGCCCATATGTCCCACGAAGGCGTGGCGGCAGGCATCCAGATCTGGGATGTCTACCAGCAGGACCTGTTGGTAGGGATGTTCCACAACGAAAACGATGCCCACAGCTACAAGAACGAACTGGAAACACTCGAAAGCCAACGCGCTTCGAATTGACCGTTCGCCGCGCAAGAAAAACCCCGCTCAGGCGGGGTTTGTCGTTTCAGGGCGTTACCACATCAGGTCGTCCGGAATCTTGTAGGCGGCGTATGGATCTTCCGCCGAGTCGACTTCTTCGGTGGCCACATTGAGCATGACGATGCGCTGCGGCGCGCGCTCCTGGACCTTGAGCGCGGCCTCGCGCGGAATCACCTCGTAGCCGCCCCCGTGCTGGACGATCGCCAGCGAACCGTTGCTCAGCTTGCTGCGCATCAGGTTGTTGACAGACAGGCGCTTGACCTTCTTGTCGTCGACGAAGTTGTAGTAGTCCTCGGTGGTGAGCTTGGGCAGCCTGGTCGCCTCGATCAACTGCTTGACCTGCGCGGCACGGGCCTTCTCCTCGACCTTGTCCTGCTGCTGGCGATTGAGCTCCTGGTCGCGGCGCGCCTTCTCGGCCATGGCTTGCTGGGCGATACGCTGCTGCGTGTCGTCCACCTCGACCTGGCCCTTGTTTTCCAGACGCTTCTGCTTCTGCTTGTCCTTGCTGACTTGCTTGACCTGCTTCTGGTTGACCAGTCCAGCTTTCAACAATTGGTCGCGGAGGGAAAGGCTCATGGTGTTCTGCTCACTTATAAAACGGCTCAGCCACAGCTGGGCAGATTCTGTTCCTGACGTTTGGCCTCGCCCCACAGGGCGTCCATGTCTTCCAGGGTGCAATCTTGGATGTTGGTATGGGTGTCGCGCAATGCCTGCTCGATGAAGCGGAATCGCCTGTCGAACTTGACGTTGGCGCCGCGCAGGGCATTTTCCGGGTCGACCTTGAGGTGGCGGGCCAGATTGACCACGCTGAACAGCAGGTCGCCGATTTCTTCGGCCACCGCGGGCGCATCGTCGGCGGCCATGGCCTCCAGCACCTCGTCGAGTTCTTCCCGGACCTTGTCGAGCACCGGCAGCGGGCCCGGCCAGTCAAAACCGACAACCGCGGCGCGCTTCTGCAACTTGGCAGCACGCGACAACGCCGGCAGCGCTGTGGGCACGTCGTCGAGCAGCGACAGCTGCTCGCCCACCCCGCCCTTCTCGGCCCGCTCCTGGGCCTTGATTTCCTCCCAGCGCTGCTTGACCTGCTGCTCGTCCAGCTGCGGCGTGTCCAGGGCCGCGTACAGCTCGCCGGTGGGGAACACGTGGGGGTGGCGGCGAATCAGCTTGCGGGTGATGCCATCGACCACGCCTTCGAACTCGAAGCGGCCCTCCTCGCGCGCCAATTGGCTGTAATAGACCACCTGGAACAGCAGGTCGCCAAGCTCGCCCTGGAGATGCTCGAAGTCCTCGCGTTCGATGGCGTCGGCCACCTCATAGGCTTCTTCCAGGGTGTACGGGACGATGCTGGCGTAGGTTTGCTTCACGTCCCACGGGCAACCGTGCTGCGGGTCTCGCAGCCGGGCCATGAGGTTGAGCAGGTCTTGCAGTGTGTACATGCTCGGGCTCTTTGCAAAAGTGTCGGTGTCCGCCGGTTCACGGCGTCCGGTTGCGGCGTGTCTCGATGATGTTCGGCAACTGCGAGATGCGTCCGAGCAGGCGCCCGAGGGCGTCGAGGCCGGGGATCTCGATGGTCAGCGACATCAAGGCGGTGTTGTCTTCCTTGTTCGAGCGTGTATTGACCGCCAACACGTTGATCCGCTCGTTGAGCAGGATCTGCGAAACATCGCGCAGCAGGCCCGAGCGGTCGTAGGCACGGATGATGATATCGACCGGATAGGTCAGCACCGGCACCGGGCCCCAGCTGACCTGAATGATCCGTTCCGGCTCGCGTCCGCCCAGTTGCAGCACCGATGCGCAGTCCTGGCGGTGAATGCTCACACCACGGCCCTGGGTGATGTAGCCGACGATGGCATCGCCGGGCAGCGGCTGGCAGCAGCCGGCCATCTGCGTCATCAGGTTGCCGACGCCCTGGATCTGGATATCGCCACGCTTGCCCGGCTTGTAACCGGTTGCCTTGCGGGTGACCAGCTCCATCGGCTCGTTGCCGCGCTCGGGTTCGACCAGTTGCTGCGCCGAATTGACCAGATGCGCCAGGCGCAGGTCGCCCGCGCCGAGGGCGGCGAACATGTCTTCGGCGCCCTTGTGGTTGGCTTTTTCGGCGAGCTGGTCGAAGTCGACCTGAGGCAGGCCCAGGCGACTGAGCTCCCGTTCGAGCAGCGACTTGCCGGCGGCGACGTTCTGGTCGCGCGCCTGCAGCTTGAACCAGTGGACGATCTTCGCCCGTGCACGGGACGTGGTGACGTAGCCGAGGTTGGAGTTGAGCCAGTCACGGCTGGGCGTGCCGTGCTTGCTGGTGATGATCTCGACCTGCTCGCCGGTGTTCAGGCTGTAGTTGAGCGGGACGATACGGCCGTTGATCTTGGCGCCGCGGCAGTTGTGGCCAATTTCGGTGTGCACGCGGTAGGCGAAGTCCAGAGGCGTCGCGCCCTTGGGCAGGTCGATGGCGTGGCCGTCGGGGGTGAACACATAAACCCGGTCGGGTTCGATGTCGACCCGCAACTGGTCGGCCAGGCCGCCGATGTCGCCCAGCTCCTCGTGCCATTCCAGCACCTGGCGCAGCCAGGAGATCTTTTCTTCGTACTGGTTGGACCCGGACTTGACGTCGGTGCCCTTGTAGCGCCAGTGCGCGCACACGCCCAGCTCCGCCTCTTCGTGCATGGCGTGGGTGCGAATCTGCACTTCCAGCACCTTGCCCTCGGGGCCGATCACCGCGGTGTGCAGCGAGCGATAGCCGTTCTCCTTGGGGTTGGCGATGTAGTCGTCGAACTCCTTGGGGATGTGCCGCCAGAGGGTGTGCACGATGCCCAGCGCGGTATAGCAGTCGCGCATTTCCGGGACCAGCACGCGAACCGCGCGCACGTCGTAGATCTGGCTGAACTCCAGGCCCTTGCGCTGCATCTTGCGCCAGATGGAATAGATGTGTTTCGCCCGCCCGCTGATGTCGGCCTTGACCCCGGTGTCGAGCAGTTCGTTGTGCAGCTGGCTCATCACCTCGGTGATGAAGCGCTCGCGATCCAGGCGGCGTTCATGCAACAGCTTGGCGATCTGTTTGTACTGGTCGGGCTCCAGGTAGCGGAACGACAGGTCCTCGAGTTCCCATTTGATGTGGCCGATGCCCAGCCGATGCGCCAGCGGCGCATAGATGTCGAACACCTCGCGGGCCACGCGGTTGCGCTTCTCGTCGTCGGCGCTCTTCACCGCGCGGATCGCGCAGGTACGCTCGGCCAGCTTGATCAGCGCCACGCGGACATCGTCGACCATGGCCACGAGCATCTTGCGCAGGTTCTCGACCTGTACCTGCGAGCCCAGCACCATGGATTGGCGCGGGCTGAGGCTGGCGCTGATGGCCGCCATGCGCAGCACGCCGTCGATGAGCTTGGACACGGTGCTGCCGAAGCGCCTGCCGACCTCTTCCAGGCTCGCCTTGCCCTCGCGGACCGCGCGGTAGATGACCGCGGCCATGAGTGAATCCTGGTCGAGCTTGAGGTCGGCGAGGATCTCGGCGATCTCCAGCCCCGCCTGGAAACACGACGTGCCGTCGGCCCAGGAATGCTGGGCCGGGTTGCCCACCAGTTCGGCGGCCTGGGCGAACTCGCAGGCCTGCTTCAGGGCCTCGCGGTCCAGCACCAGATCCACGCTGACGATATGATCCAGCCATGCATCGAGATTGATACTGCCGTCGGTGTTGATCGGCTGGCGTGCTCTCACCTGTACCATCTTGCTTACCTTTCCCTACAACACGCCGAAGCGCATCAACAGTCGCTGGCTATGACCAATGCTGGGCCGGCATTGATCAGGCGTTTCGCGCGCCAGTCGGATTGGACGGGCCATCCTGGCCCGCTTCGAATAACGCCATGGCCTCGACATGCGCAGTTTGCGGAAACATGTCGAGGATCCCGGCTCGTTTTAGCCTGTAGCCTTGCCTCAACAATTCGACCGTATCGCGGGCCAAAGTTGCCGGGTTACAGGAGACATACACCAGACGTTGCGCACCCAGTGCGCGGATCGTGCGCACCACCTCGAAAGCACCGTCGCGAGGTGGATCCAAGAGTACCGCAGAAAAACCTTCACCGGCCCACTCGGCGGCGCCCAGAGGCTGCGACAGGTCGCTCTGGTAAAAGCCAGTGTTATGCAAATTGTTGCCAGCGGCATTGTCGGCAGCGCGCTGCACCATGGCCGCCACGCCTTCGACCGCCACCACTTCGCGCGAGCGCTGTGCCAGTGGCAAGGCGAAGTTGCCGAGCCCGCAGAACAGATCCAGAACCCGCTCGTGGGGTTCGGGTGCCAGCCAGTCCAGCGCCTGGGCGATCATGGCGTCGTTGACGGCCGCATTGACCTGGACGAAGTCGCCCGGTCGGTAGGCCAGCTCAAGCTTCCAGGGCGCCAGCGCGAACCCCAGCGATGCGTCCGGTTGCACCGGCGCCGGCTCGCCTTCGCCCTGCAGCCACAGCTGCAGGTTCGCCACCGTGCAGAACGCCTGCAACGCGGCCAGGTCAGTATCGGCCAGCGCGGCGGTATGACGAAGCAGCAAGGCCAGTGCAGTACCCGCGTACAGCTCGACGTGCCCCAGCGCCTGGGGCTTGACGAAGCTGCGCAGCAGCTGTGGAAGCTGCTCGATGACCGGCTGCAGCGCCGGCACCAGGACCTGGCACTGGCTGATATCGACGATGTCCTGGCTTGCCGCGGCACGAAAGCCCACCGCCAGATGCCGCGCCTTGGGATCCCAGCGCACCGCCAGGCGGGCGCGCCGGCGATAGCCCAGCTCGGGCCCGCTCAGTGGCGCTGCCCACTCCTGCGGCTCGACACCGGCCACGCGCGACAACTGCTCGGCCAGCAGACGCTGTTTGAGCGCCAGTTGCTGGCCGTGCGGCAGGTGCTGGATGCTGCAGCCGCCGCAGGTGCCGAAATGCGGACAAGGGGCCGGGCGACGCAGCTCGCTGGCCACGAGCACGCGCTCGCAGCGCGCTTCGACGATCTTGCCGTGGGCATTGAGCACCCGCGCCTCGACCTGCTCGCCGGCCAGGGCACCACTGACGAACCAGGTCCGGCCTTCGAAGAAGGCAATGCCGCGCCCGTCGTTGGCCAGGCGCTCGATCGGCAGGCGCTGTTTCTTGCCGGTCGGCACTTGCGGCGCACGGGTGCCGCCTGTCGGCTGGAAGCGCAGGCCAGGTTTGGTTCTGGCCATCAGTTGGGCGCGTCGAAGATGCCGCTGGACAGGTAGCGGTCGCCGCGATCGCAAATGATCGCGACGATGACCGCATTGCTCACTTCGCGCGACAGGCGCAGCATGCCCGCCACCGCGCCACCGGACGACACGCCGCAGAAGATGCCTTCTTCGCGCGCCAGCCGGCGGGTGGTGTCTTCGGCTTCATGCTGGGCCATGTCGATGATCCGATCGACCCGATCGGCCTCGTAGATACGCGGCAGATACTCTTCCGGCCAGCGGCGGATGCCGGGGATGGCGGCGCCTTCCATGGGTTGCAGACCGACGATCTGCACCGCGGGATTCTGCTCCTTGAGAAAGCGCGAAGTGCCCATGATGGTACCGGTGGTGCCCATGGAGCTGACGAAATGGGTAATGGTACCGGCCGTCTGCTGCCAGATTTCCGGACCGGTGCTGCGGTAGTGCGCCTCGGGGTTGTCGCCGTTGGCGAACTGGTCGAGGACCTTGCCGTGCCCTTCCCGCTGCATGCGCTCGGCCAGGTCGCGCGCGCCTTCCATGCCCTGCTCGCGGGTGACCAGAATCAGCTCGGCGCCATAGGCGGTCATGGCCGCCTTGCGTTCGGCCGTCGAGTTGTCGGGCATGATCAGAATCATCTTGTAGCCCTTGATCGCAGCCGCCATGGCCAGGGCGATGCCGGTATTGCCGGAGGTCGCTTCGATCAGGGTGTCGCCCGGCTGGATCTGCCCACGGCTTTCGGCGCGGCTGATCATCGACAGCGCCGGGCGGTCCTTCACGGAACCGGCCGGGTTGTTGCCTTCCAGCTTGAGCAGCAAGGTGTTGCTGGTCTCGCCAGCCAGGCGCTGCAGGCGCACCAGCGGCGTGTTGCCGACGCAGTCGGCGATGGTTAGGTACTGCGGGGTCATGGCGTATTCGCAATCCAGACTGCGGGGGTGGCCTATCATACCGGCAAACGCGGCCTACCCATATCACGCAAAGTGCGCACCTTATAGCGTGAAAGCATAAGCAGCCGGGAGGCACCTTTTATACCCTCGGGTCGAATGCCCTCCCACGACATTGAGTGGCTCTGGTTCGGCCTGTGGCGACGCTGCACATGCCCGCGAGCCCAACCCCTCGGCGCACGCGACTGGCGCATCGTCACGGCCCGCTGTATTTTCCCACCATTGCTCAGTCAGAAGGCGCCTGCGGCGTGTTGAAGAAACTCGGTATCAAAACCCGCGTGCTGCTGCTCGCGCTCATTCCGGCCACCTGCATGGCGCTGATCCTGGGTGGTTATTTCACCTGGATGCAACAGTCCGATCTGCAACGGCAACTGCTGCAGCGCGGCGACATGATTTCCGAACAGCTCGCGCCGCTGGCCGCACCGGCCCTGGCGGCCAAGGACCGCGAGCGCCTGGAACGCGTGGCCGCGCAATCCCTGGAGCTGACGGACGTGCGCTCGGTGACCTTTCTGGGTGCGGACAGGACCGTGCTCGCGCATGCCGGGCCGATGATGCTCAACGCGGTGCCGATCGGCAACAGCACGCACTCGCTGCAACGCAGCGGCTTCGACGCCACGCGCTATCTGATGCCCGTGTTCGGCCGCCATCGCGACCTGGCCAGTGACGAGGTACCCGGCGAAGTCGATCATCTGCTGGGCTGGGTCGAACTGGAACTGTCCCATGACGGCACCTTGCTGCGCGGCTACCGCAGCCTGTTCGCCAGCCTGCTGCTGATTCTCACCGGGCTGAGCATCACCGCGCTGCTCGCGGCGCACATGAGTCGCAGCATCAGTGCGCCGATTCGACAGATCAAGGACACCGTCACGCAGATCAAGGACGGCAATCTGGAAAGCCGCGTACCGGCCATGGGCAGCCATGAAATGGACGCCCTGGCCGCCGGCATCAATCGCATGGCCGAAACCCTGCAGGATGCTCAGGAAGAACTGCAGCACAGCATCGACCAGGCCACCGAAGACGTGCGGCAGAATCTGGAAACCATCGAGATTCAGAACATCGAACTGGACCTGGCGCGCAAGGAAGCGCTGGAAGCGAGCCGGATCAAGTCCGAATTCCTCGCCAACATGAGCCACGAAATCCGCACCCCGCTCAACGGCATACTGGGTTTCACCCATCTGCTGCAGAAAAGCGAGCTCACCCCTCGCCAGCTGGATTACCTGGGCACCATCGAAAAATCCGCGGACAGCCTGCTGGGCATCATCAATGAAATTCTCGACTTCTCGAAGATCGAGGCCGGCAAACTGGTACTCGACAACATTCCGTTCAACCTGCGCGACCTGCTGCAGGACACCCTCACGATCCTCGCACCTGCTGCCCATGCCAAGCAGCTCGAACTGGTCAGCCTGGTCTACCGCGACACCCCGCTGTCGCTGATCGGCGACCCGCTGCGGCTCAAGCAGATCCTCACCAACCTGGTCAGCAACGCCATCAAGTTCACCCGCGAGGGCACCATCGTCGCTCGCGCCATGATGGAGGACGAGACAGAAGACAGCGTGCAATTGCGCATCAGTGTCCAGGACACCGGTATCGGCCTGTCCGGTCAGGATGTACGGGCGTTGTTCCAGGCATTCAGCCAGGCCGACAACTCGCTGTCACGGCAGCCCGGCGGCACGGGCCTGGGGCTGGTGATTTCCAAGCGTCTGGTCGAACAGATGGGTGGCGAGATCGGTGTCGACAGCACGCCCGGCGAGGGCTCCGAATTCTGGGTCAGCCTGAATCTGCCCAAGGCTCGCGACGATGCCGAAGATCTGCCCTCGGCACCCCTGCTCGGCCGCCGCATCGCCATCGTCGACGGCCATGAACTGGCACGCCAAGCGTTGCAGCATCAGCTCGAAGACTGTGGCCTGGAGGTCACCGACTTCAAGTCGCTGGACAAGCTGGTGCTGGCTACCCACGCCGCGCGTCAGGCAGGCCAGCCGCTGGACCTGGCCGTGCTGGGCATCACCGCGCACGAGATATCGCCGGAACGCCTCGCCGTGCAGATCCGCGAGATCGAGCAGAGCGGCTGCCAGGTGCTGGTGCTGTGCCCGACGACCGAACAGGCGCTGTTCCATGCCGCCGTGCCCAACGCGGATCGCCAGTTGCAGGCCAAGCCCAGTTGCACGCGCCGGCTGCGCCGCGCGCTGGCGGACCTGATCAACCCCAAGCAGTTGCGCTACGAAAGTCCCGAAGGCAGCGGCGAGCGCGCACCGCGCGTGCTGTGCGTGGATGACAACCCGGCCAACCTGCTGCTGGTGCAGACCCTGCTCGAAGACCTCGGCGCCGAGGTGCGTGCGGTGGACAACGGCGCGGCGGCGATCAAGGCGGTACAGGAAGGTGGGCTCGACCTGGTGCTGATGGATGTGCAGATGCCGGAGATGGACGGCCGTGAAACCACCGAACGCATCCGCTTGTGGGAAAGTGCCCAGACCGGTACCGCCCTGCCCATCGTGGCGCTGACCGCCCATGCGATGGCCAATGAAAAGCGTGCCTTGCTGCAGAGCGGGATGGATGATTACCTGACCAAGCCCATCAGCGAACGCCAGCTGGCCCAGGTGGTGCTGAAATGGACGGGGCTGGCATTGAGCGCGCAAAGCCTGGACAAGACCGCGGACCTGCCGCTGGAAAGCAATACCCTGCAGGTGCTCGATGCTGCCGAGGGCCTGCGCCTGGCGGCGGGCAAGGCCGATCTGGCCGCCGACATGCTGGCGATGCTGCTGGCGTCACTGCAGGCCGACCGCGAAGCGATTCAACTGGCGCGGATCAATGCGGATCAGAACGCCATGATCGAGCGGGTACACCGCCTGCACGGCGCCACCCGCTACTGCGGGGTGCCGCAATTACGCGCTGCCTGCCTGCGCAGCGAAACCTTGCTCAAGCAGAACGATCCGGCCGCCCTGGCGGCGCTGGATGAACTGGACGAAGCCATCATTCGCCTCGAGGAGCAGGCCCGCGCGATGGCCTGAGGCCGCGCCGTGGCGGGCGTGCTAGCATGGCGCGTCTATTTGGAGGACCCATGGTCGAACACGATTTCCGCTTCAGCCTGCTCAACCCGCAGCACACCTTGATCGAGTGCCGCGCGCTCATGCCCGGGCGTTACCAGGTCACCGGCAACGGCGGCTCGATCCACAACACCGATACCCTGCTGGTCACCCTCAAGGGCAGCAAGGATCTGTCCATGCGCCTGGTGGTGGAGAAGGTCCGTCATCTGATCAATCCGCCTGGCCAGTGGGTGGCCGTGGCCACCGGCCCGGTGTTCGGCGAACTGGCAATCCATCAGTGGAAAGTCAATTGCGACAGCTGCGGCAAGGTCCTCGACTTCGAATTTGCGGTGGACGCCAAGCTCGGTACCAAGGCGCAGAAACCTGCAGCGGAGGCTCGTATTGCCGAGCTGGGCTGGGCCAACCGCAACGGCAAGCATGTCTGCCGACAGTGCCGGGCCGCTTCAGCGGTCTGAATGCGACAGCCGCATAACGCAGGTGGGTATGTGGTGTTCGCTTTGGGGATGCAGCGGACGGCGTCGAACGTGGACTAATTGACATGGCGCCACGGAGCACGGGGGCGCTTTAGCTGCACTCGTCTTTCCCTGGAGCCATAGCCCATGAAAACCGTCGCGGAACTGTTGAAGAGTAAAGTGCAGCACAGCCAGCAGGTGCACACCATCGAGCCCCAACAGATGGTGTTCGACGCCCTCAAGCTCATGGCGCAGATGAACGTCGGCGCCCTGCCGGTGGTGGTCGAGGGGCGCGTGGTGGGTATCGTCAGCGAGCGCGACTATGCGCGCAAGATGGTGCTGCTGGGGCGCTCGTCCATTGGCACGCCGGTCAGCGAGATCATGAGCGCTCATGTCATCACCGTGACCCCGCAACAGAACATCGATCATTGCATGGCGTTGATGACCGAGGGCCGCTTGCGCCACCTGCCGGTGGTCGACAATGGCCAGCTGCTAGGGCTGCTGTCCATCGGCGACCTGGTCAAGGAAGCGATCGCCGAACAAGCCAGCCTGATCGAGCAGTTGCAGCAGTACATCAGGGGCGAATGAAACAGCTAGCGTCGCAAACCCTGTGGGAGCGATCCGTGGCCGCGAAGGGGTGCGCGCGAATCCTGTGGGAGCGGGCAGGAATTCTGGACGAAAAAAAGCGACCCGAAGGTCGCTTGTTTTTTGCTTCAGAGAGTTCAAGGGCTCTGAGGCGGAATTAATGGCGCAGCGGACGGGACTCGAACCCGCGACCCCCGGCGTGACAGGCCGGTATTCTAACCGACTGAACTACCGCTGCGCGTAACACTGAGAGAGATTGGTGGGTGATGACGGGATCGAACCGCCGACCCTCTGCTTGTAAGGCAGATGCTCTCCCGGCTGAGCTAATCACCCTTTGTCTCTCGGTGTGGCGCGCATTCTACGGAGCGACCCAAACTCTGGCAAGCACTTTTTCAAAAAAATTTTCGAGGCCTTCCAAACACTTAGCACAGGGATGGCGTCGGCTTCGCACACGGAGAATAATGCCTGCCTAATGTTGAGGAGTGCTTCACCCCATGTGGTTCAAAAACCTGCTTGTCTACCGTCTTACCCAGGATATCCCCTTCGACGCCGAGGCTTTGGAAACCGCACTGGCGAGCAAACCGGCACGTCCGTGTGCCAGCCAGGAACTGACCACCTACGGTTTCGTGGCGCCGTTCGGCAAAGGCGAAGACGCCCCGTTCGTGCATGTCAGCCAGGACTTCATGCTGATCGCCGCACGCAAGGAAGAGCGCATCCTGCCGGGCAGTGTCGTGCGTGACGCGGTCAAGGAGAAGGTCGAGGAGATCGAGGCCGAGCAGATGCGCAAGGTCTACAAGAAGGAACGCGACCAGATCAAGGACGAGATCATCCAGGCCTTCCTGCCGCGCGCGTTCATTCGTCGCTCGTCGACCTTCGCCGCCATTGCGCCCAAGCAAGGCTTGATCCTGGTCAATTCGGCCAGCCCGAAACGCGCCGAAGATCTGTTGTCGACCCTGCGTGAAGTGATCGGCTCGTTGCCGGTGCGCCCGCTGACCGTAAAGGTTGCGCCGACCGCGACCATGACCGAGTGGGTCAAGACACAGAAAGCGGCTGATGACTTCCATGTGCTGGACGAGTGCGAGCTGCGCGACACCCATGAAGATGGCGGTATCGTGCGCTGCAAGCGCCAGGACCTGACCAGCGACGAGATCCAGCTGCACCTGAGCACCGGCAAGCAGGTTACACAGCTGTCGCTGGCCTGGCAGGACAAGCTGTCGTTCGTGCTGGATGACAAGATGGTGGTCAAGCGCCTGAAGTTCGAGGAATTGCTGCAGGATCAAGCCGAGCAGGACGGTGGCGAGGAAGCGCTGGGGCAGCTGGATGCCAGCTTTACCTTGATGATGCTGACGTTCGGTGAGTTCCTGCCAGTGCTGTTCGAGGCCCTGGGTGGCGAAGAGCTGCCTCAGGGGATTTGATCGGCAGCGTACCCTTGGCGGGCAGAGCCCGCTCCCACAGGAATTGCGCGTTTTTTGTGGGAGTGGGCTCTGCCCACGAAGGGGCGCTGCGGTGTGTCAGGTAGACCGTGGTGCGGCTTTCGCGGCCACGGACCGCTCCTACGGGGGTTCGTGGGTACCAATATGATGATCTATATAAGAAGGAACTAACCCATGCGCGCCTTGGCCGCTTTGAGTCGCTTCGTCGGCAATACGTTTGCCTATTGGGTTCTGCTGTTCGCCATACTGGCGTTTCTGGCGCCTGAATGGTTCATCGGCCTCAAGCCGCTGATCGTGCCGCTGCTGGGTCTGGTGATGTTCGGCATGGGCCTGACCCTCAAGCTCGACGATTTTGCCGAGGTCGGGCGTCATCCGTGGCGCGTGGCGCTGGGCGTGGTTGCGCACTTCGTGATCATGCCAGGTGTGGCCTGGCTGTTGTGCCAGGTGTTCCATCTGCCCCCGGAGATCGCCGTCGGCGTGATTCTGGTCGGTTGCTGCCCGAGCGGCACCTCGTCCAACGTGATGACCTGGCTGGCCAAGGGCGACCTGGCGCTGTCGGTGGCGATCGCGGCAGTGACCACCCTGCTCGCCCCACTGCTCACCCCTGCCCTGATCTGGCTGTTGGCTTCGGCCTGGCTGCCGGTATCGTTCATGGAGATGTTCTGGTCGATCCTGCAACTGGTCATGCTGCCGATCGTTCTGGGCGTCGTTGCGCAGAAGCTGCTCGGTGCACGGGTACAGCTGGCGGTCGATGTGCTGCCGCTGGTCTCGGTGGTGAGCATCGTGTTGATCGTCTGCGCCGTGGTTGCGGCCAGCCAGGCACGCATCGCCGAGTCGGGCCTGTTGATCATGGCGGTGGTGATTCTGCACAACAGTTTCGGTTTCCTGCTCGGCTACTTCACCGGCAAGCTGTTCAAGCTGCCGCTGGCGCAGCGCAAGTCCCTGGCCCTGGAAGTCGGGATGCAGAACTCGGGACTGGGCGCGGCCTTGGCCAGTGCTCACTTCTCACCGCTGGCGGCGGTGCCCAGCGCCTTGTTCAGCGTCTGGCACAATATTTCCGGGGCACTGCTCTCGACCTATTTCCGGCGCATGGAAGGCACCGAGCCAGGCGCGTTGAAGACCGAACCTTGACCGGTCGTACTTGATCCATCGGGCAAGGATGGGCAACATGGTGTTCGGCGCCGGGACGACCCGGCGCCACTTTTCCTGCAAACGGGGACGACCCCATCTTCGATGAGGGTTTTTCCATGTCCTGGTTACTGTTGTTTTTCGCCGGTCTGTTCGAAGTGTGCTGGGCCATTGGCCTGAAGTACACCGACGGCTTTACCCGCCCCCTTCCTACCGTATTGACCGTTGCCGCCATGGCGGCGAGCCTCGGCCTGCTCGGCCTGGCCATGCGTGAGCTGCCCTTGGGCACAGCCTACGCCATCTGGACTGGGGTCGGTGCAGTGGGTACGGTGATTGCCGGTATCGTGCTGTTCGGCGAGTCGATGGCGCTGATGCGGATGGTCAGTGTGGGTCTGATCATCCTGGGGTTGGTGGGGCTGAAGGTCAGCACTTGATCCTGTAGCAGCGGCGCGAGCCGCGTCCCGGTCTACGGTGTGCTGTCCGAGTCTGACATACCGTGGGTGCCGCCGACGCGGCTTGCGCCGCTGCTACAGGGATTGAGTTGTCTGTAGCAGCGGCGCAAGCCGCGTCCGGGAGCGCCGCTGTCACGCGGGTTACGCGAGGCTTTTGCTGACTACTTCGTAGACGTCGCTGGACAGCGGGCCTGAGGCGGGGATGCGCTCCAGTTCGGCTTTCATCAGTGCCTGACGGGCGCTGTCGTACTTTCTCCAGCGGGTCAGCGGCGACAGTTGGCGCGATGCGATCTGCGGGTTCAGGGCATTGAGCTCGATCACCAGATCGGCCAGGAAGCGGTAGCCCGAGCCGTCGGCCGCATGGAAGTTGATCAGATTCTGACCGGCGAACGCACCGATCAGCGCACGGACCTTGTTCGGGTTCTTCAAGGTGAATGCCGGATGCTGCATCAGCGCCTTGACCCGTGCCAACCCACCCGGCAAACCGCTTGCCGCCTGGACACTGAACCACTGATCCATGACCAACGGGTTGTCCTTGAAATGCTCGGCGAATGCCTGCAAGGCCTTGGCCTTCTCCGTCTCGAATGGCGAGTTGACCAACACCGCCAGGGCCGTCAGGCGCTCGGTCATGTTGTCGCAGGCATCATATTGTTCGAGGGTAGCGGCGAGCACTTCGGGACGTCCGCTGAGCATCAGGTAGGACAACGCGATGTTCTGCAGCGCGCGGCGGGCGAAATGCTCTTTCTCGGCCACGTACGCAGTAGCCCTGGAGACCTCGCGATTGGCTTGGTAGCGCGCCCACAACCCATCGAACAGACCATCGGCCAGCTGCTTGCGGGCGAATTCGCGGGCGGCATGGATGGCGTCGACATCGGCCACTTCGCTGATCTCGGCCAGGTAGGCCTCGCTGGGCAGCGACAGCATCTCTGCCACCATCGCCTGATCCAGTTCGGTGTCTTCCAGCACACTGGCCAACGCCGTGAGCAGGCGTGAATCCATCGACAACGGCTCGCCGCGCTGGTACTGGCCAATCATTTCCTGCAGCACCTGCACCGACAGCTGCTGGCCGGCATCCCAGCGGTTGAAGCCGTCGCTGTCGTGCTGCATGAGGAACATCAACTGGTCACGGGTATACGGGAAGATCAGTTTGACCGGCGCACTGAAACCGCGCAGCAGCGACGGCAGCGGTTGCTCGGCGATGTCGACGAAGGTGAAGGTCTGTTCGGCCTCGGTCACCGCCAGCACACGGCTGGTACCGACCGCCGCGGCCTCGTCGCGCAAACGCAATGGCAGCTCGCGGCCACTGGCGTCCAGCAGGCCCAGCGCAACGGGAATCACGAATGGCAGCTTCTCGACCTTGTCCGGGGTCTCGGGGCAGCTCTGGCGCAGGGTCAAGCTGTAGGTGCGAGCTTGCGCATCGTAGTGTTCGCTGACCTGAAGGCGCGGCGTGCCCGCCTGGCTGTACCAGCGCTTGAACTGCTTGAGCTCGACACCGTTGGCGTCTTCCATCGCGCTGATGAAGTCGTCGCAGGTCACGGCCTGGCCATCGTGACGCTCGAAGTACAGGTCGCTGCCCTTGCGGAAGCCTTCGGCGCCCAGCAGGGTGTGCAGCATGCCGACCACTTCCGAGCCCTTCTCGTACACGGTCAAGGTGTAGAAGTTGGAGATCTCGATGAAGCTGTCGGGGCGTACCGCGTGGGCCATCGGGCCGGCATCTTCGGCGAACTGGTGGGTGCGCAGGTAGGCGACGTCCTGGATGCGCTTGACGGTCGGCGAATGCATGTCGGCGCTGAAGCCTGCATCGCGGTAGACGGTGAAGCCTTCCTTGAGCGACAACTGGAACCAGTCGCGGCAGGTCACCCGGTTGCCCGACCAGTTGTGGAAATACTCGTGGGCGACGATCGCCTCGACCCGCTGGTGGGCGGCGTCGGTGGCGGTTTCCGCGCGGGCCAGCACGGCGCTGGAGTTGAAGATGTTCAGGCCCTTGTTTTCCATGGCGCCCATGTTGAAGTCGTTGACCGCGACGATCATGAAGATGTCCAGGTCGTACTCACGGCCGTAGGCTTCTTCGTCCCAGCGCATGGACTTCTTCAGGCTGGTCATGGCGTGGGCGCACTTGTCGATGTTCTCCGGCTCGACATAGATGCGCAGCGCCACATCGCGACCACTGACCGTGGTGAAGCTGTCTTCCACGCACCACAGGTCACCGGCCACCAGCGCGAACAGGTAGGCCGGTTTCACGAACGGGTCTTCCCAGGTGGCCCAGTGGCGGCCATCTTCCTGGGGGCCGTTGCCGACCGGGTTGCCGTTGGACAGCAGGATCGGGTACTGCTGCTGGTCGGCGATCAACGTGGTGGTGAAGCGGCTCATCACGTCGGGACGGTCGAGGTAGTAGGTGATCTTGCGGAAGCCTTCGGCTTCGCACTGGGTGCAGAACATGCCCGTGGACTTGTACAGCCCTTCCAGTGCGGTGTTGGTTTCGGGGTGGATGCGCACGCTGGTGTCGACGGTGAACGCCTCGCTGCGCGGCTGCAGGGTCAGGCTTTCGGCCGTCAGCAGGTAGTCGGCAGCATTCAGGTCGCTGTCGTCGAGTTTGACGCCGAGCAGCTCCATCAACTCGCCGTCGAGCACCAGCGGCGGCAGCCCAGCCCCGCGCGCCGGGTTGCGGCGCATGACCAGCTGCGCGTGGACCAGGCTGTGATCGTCGAACAACTCAAAGGTCAGGTGCGTCTCGTCGATCAGATAATCGGGCGCCTGATAGTCTTTCAGGTAGATCATTTTCGGTTGTTCGGTACGCATGCGAAAACCCTTCTACTGATGCACGGCCAATTGGTAAGCCGTGTACTTGCGAATATTGATGACGCCGGAATCGAAGATCAGGTATTGACCCTTGACGCCCAGCAACGTGCCTTCGGCAATCGGGTTCTTGTCCAGGTTGAAGCTGGCGATCTTGCTCGGGTAAGTGTGTACCGGGTAGCGGATCTCGATGGGCTCGACATCGTTCAAGGCCTGGATGGCCTGCAGGCCGAAGCGATCCTGCAGCATGTGGATACCCGCCGCGCAGCTGTCGAACAACTGCTCACGGATGGCCACCAGATCCACCGCCGGGGCGTCACCCTTGAGCAGCGCGCGCCAGTTTGTGCGGTCCGCGACCTGCGAGCGGAACAGATCTTCGACCAGCCCGGATTGCTGGCGGGTCGCCACACGCATGATCGGCAGTGCCTGGCTGGCGCCTTGGTCGAGCCAGCGGGTAGGCAGCTGGCTGGCCCGGGTGATGCCGACCTTGACCCCTGAAGAGTTGGCCAGATAGACCACATGATCGGTCATGCAGAACTGCTCGCCCCAGGACGGATCGCGGCAGGTCCCGGCGTCGTAGTGGCATTTTTCCGGAGCCATGATGCACACGTCGCACTGGGCCAGCTTGGTCATGCAGGGGTAGCAGTAGCCTTGGCTGAAACTGGTCTTGGTCTTGCGGCCGCAGTTCACGCAGTGGATGGCGCCGAGAAACTCCAGGCGCAGCTTGCTGCCGATCAACGGATTGACGGCAATCCGCGTATCGCCCAGAAGCAGCTGGTATTGCACGACCGGCGCCTCCAGCTGTGCGGACATCTTGCTGGCCGCACCGCGACCGAGCTCCTGCAGGGTGTCTTGCGCAAAGAGATCGCAGGTCAATGGATCGAATCCGACTTGAACAGGATGTTTTCGATCGGCGCGGACTTCGAGGCGCACTCCTGCGGGCCCATGTAACCGGTGCGCTGGTCTTCGGGCAGGTTCTTCACTTCCCAGGCGATGATGGCCTGCAGGGTCAGTTCCTTCTGCTCGGCGGTCAGCTTGCGGCCGTCGGACCATTTGCCGATTTCGACGGCCAGCTTGAGGCTTTCGTAGATATCAGGGGTGATGTTTTCGATCATGTGGGCGAATGACGACATGCGGAGGCCTCCAATGGATGCTGGCATTTTAAACGGTGTGCCGAGTGCGTAAAGCGAAATCCCGGCCCTGGGCCATAGACCACTAGGCAACCGAGCCGGTCGGGGTCAGTCGCGCGGTGAGGAACTCCAGCAGGGCATGCACCTTGGGCAGGGCTTCACGGCTTTTCAGCCACACCAGGTTCATTGCCAGGCCGTCGGTGGCCAATGGCGCGAGCACTTCGACCAGGGCGCCGCTGTCCAGGTGTCGCTGGATCAGCCAGGTCGGCAGCTGGGCGATGCCCTGCCCGGCAAGCACGGCCATCACCTGCCCTTCGCCGTCGCCAACGGCCACGTGCGGATGAATGGTCCGCCGCTCCATGTCGCCGGCCTGGCGGCCCTTGAAGTACCACGGATAGACAGTGCCATCGGTCTGCCCATAGCCGACGCAGCGGTGTTGTTCCAGCTCGCGCTCGCCCTGTGGCGTACCGTGCTCGTGCAGGTAGGCGGGTGCTGCGCAGAACACCAGCCGCTGGCGCCCCAGGAAGCGCCGCCCGACGTTGCTCGGCCAGGCGTCCGAACCTCCGATGCGCACGACGATGTCGATGCCTTCCTGGACAGGGTCGACGAAGCGGTCCGAGAACGACACGTGGGGTTGCAACCGGGGATGCCGGGCAGCGAACTCGAGAATCAGTGGCAGCACGTGCAATCGGCCGTAGGACGCAGGCAGGTCGATGCGCAGGTGGCCATGGGGTTCGCGCTGCTCGGCGCTCATGGCCAGTTCGACCTCTTCGAGGTCGGCCAGTACGCTGGTGCAGGTGCGGTAGAACGTCTGCCCTGCCTCGGTCAGCGCCAGGCGCCGCGTGGTGCGCTGGAACAGCCGTACGCCGAGCCGCGCTTCCAGGCGCGCGACCCCCTTGCTGACCGCCGAGTTGCTGAGGTTCAGGCGTTCGGCGGCGGCGGTGAAACTGCCCAGGTCGGCGACGCTGACGAAGACGTCGATGCCCTTGAGGCGCTCCGAGGAAAACATTGCACCTCCGATTGGTGAATTCAGTTCAATTCACAAGGTAATTAATGGCCGGGATTTTCCAGCGCTTCCCCAATAGGCTATTACAAAATCTTTCCGGAGTTAAGTTCGATGTCTTCTTCCTCAATCGCCGAAGCCGCGCCGTCTGCCTCGCGCAGCAGCGCTTCCGGCGTGCAGATCCTGATCATGGCCGTAGCGGCCTTCATCATCGTGACCACCGAGTTCCTGATCGTTGGTTTGTTGCCGAGCCTGGCGCGGGACCTGGACATTTCCATTGCCCTGGCCGGTCAGGTGGTGACCCTGTTCGCATTCACCGTGATGCTGTTCGGACCGTATCTGACGGCGCGCCTGGCGCACGTCGAGCGCAAGAAGCTGTTCACCCTGATTCTGCTGGTGTTCGCAGCGTCCAACGTGCTGGCGGCGGTGTCCACCAATATCTGGGTGCTGGCCATCGCGCGCTTCATTCCAGCCCTGGCGTTGCCAGTATTCTGGGGCACCGCCAGTGAAACCGCAGGGCAACTGGCTGCGCCTGGGCAATCGGGCAAGGCTGTGGCCAAGGTATATCTGGGCATTTCCGCAGCGTTGGTGTTTGGTGTCCCGCTGGGCACCGTGGCCGCCGACCTGATCGGCTGGCGCGGGAGCTTCTGGGTGCTGGCCGCGGTGTCGCTGCTGATCGGCGTGCTGATGCACTTGGTGATGCCGAAACTGCCCGGCTCGCCCGCCGCCGCGGTCGGCGAGAAGCAGACGGCGATCCTGCGTCAGCCGCGTTTCCTGGCCCATGTATTGCTGTCGGTGCTGACCTTTACCGCCATGTTCACTGCCTACACCTACCTGGCCGACATCCTCGAGCGCCTGGGTGGCGTGCCAGCGGGTCAGGTCGGCTGGTGGCTGATGGGCTTCGGCGCAGTCGGTATGCTGGGTAATCATCTGGGTGGCAGCATGGTCGACCGGCGTCCGCTGGGCGCGATGGTGGTGTTTTTGCTGGTGCTGGGCGCGGGCATGACCGCTGCCGTGGCGTTCGCCGAGCAGCGAGCCTGGCTGATCGCGGCGCTGATTGCCTGGGGCATTGCCTATACGGCGCTGTTTCCGATCTGCCAGGTACGCGTCATGCAGGCTGGCGCCAAGGCCCAGGCCCTGGCGGCGTCGCTGAACATCTCGGCGGCCAATGCCGGCATTGGTCTGGGCGCGATTTTCGGTGGCCTGGGCATTCGTCAATTCGGCCTGGAATCCCTCGGCCTGCTGGCCACCGGCGTGGCGGTGCTGGCGCTGATCGTAGCCCTGCTGATGATCAAGCGCCCGGCAGCAGCCAAGTAATCGGATGGTCTGTAGCAGCGGCGCAAGCCGCGTCGGCGGGCAAGGCGGTGTGTCTGGATGAACGCGGTGAGGCCGGACGCGGCTTGCGCCGCTGCTACAGGGGAATGCGCCAAGCCGCCTCGACGGGAATTGTCTGTAGCAGCGGCGCGAGCCGCGTCGGCGGGCAAGGCGGTGTGTCTGGATGAACGCGGTGAGGCCGGACGCGGCTTGCGCCGCTGCTACAGGGGAATGCGGCATGCCGCCTTAACGGCGATTGAATGTAGCAGCGGCGCGAGCCGCGTCGGCGGGCAAGGCGGTGTGTCTGGATGAACGCGGTGAGGCCGGACGCGGCTTGCGCCGCTGCTACAGGGGAATGCGCCAAGCCGCCTCGACGGGAATTGTCTGTAGCAGCGGCGCGAGCCGCGTCGGGGGCTGAGCGGTATGTCTGGATGAACGCGGTGAGGCCGGACGCGGCTTGCGCCGCTGCTACAGGTCGGCGGGGATTGAATGTAGCAGCGGCGCAAGCCGCGTCGGCGGTTGAGGCGGTGTGTCTGGATGAACGCGGTGAGGCCGGACGCGGCTTGCGCCGCTGCTACAGGGGAATGCGCCAAGCCGCCTCGACGGGAATTGACTGTAGCAGCGGCGCGAGCCGCGTCGGCGGTGGATGCAGCAAAGTGGCGGGATGCACGGTCTGAACCGGCAAGGAGTTTTTACCATGCCCTCACTCAGTACCGACATCGAGTTGTTCTACCAGCCGCCCTTCGACTGGCAGCGCCTGCTCAGGTTCTTCGGCGGGCGCTCCAGTGCCCTGGTCGAGACCGTCATCGACGGCGTGTACCTGCGCACCGTCGAATGGCGGGGTGACGAAGGCCTGCTCAGTGTCCGCCAGGACCCGACCCGTGACTGTCTGATCGCGCGTATCGAAGGCCCGGCCGGCGTTCACCTGCCCGCTCTGGTGCCACGCCTGCGGCGCATGTTCGATCTGGATCTCGATCCTCGGCAGTTGCACGCGGCCCTGGACAGTGACCCCTGGCTAGGCCGTCTGCTGCTGCAGACGCCGGGACTGCGTGTGCCTGGCACCTGGTCGACTTTCGAGCTGATCGTGCGCACCATCGTCGGCCAGCAAGTCAGCGTCAAGGCGGCCACCACCATTGCCGGGCGTCTGGCCGAGCGTGCCGGGCGGCCGGTGGCGCAGGCGCAGCACCCTCAGGTCGCATGGCAGTTCCCCACCCCGGCCGCCCTCGCCGCAGTCGACCTCGAGCGGATCGGCATGCCAGGCAAGCGAGTGGCGGCATTGCAGAACTTCGCCGCCGCGGTCGCCAGTGAACAACTGCAGATCGAAGCGTTCGTCGATGAACACGCGCGTACCGACCTGACGCCCTTGCGCCAGGGCCTGCTGGCACTGCCGGGCATTGGTCCGTGGACGGTCGAATACGTGGCGATGCGTGCCTGGCGCGATGCCGATGCCTGGCCGGGCAGCGATCTGGTGATCATGCAGGAGATCACGCGCGCGCACCCCGAGTTGCTCAAGCCCGGTCATCAACGGCTGCGCAGCGAAGACTGGCGGCCATGGCGTGCCTACGCCGTCATGTACATCTGGAACGAGCTCATGGACCGCACCGATGGCCAGCGCGGCGGCTGACACCGGGGCGCCATGACGCCCCGGTGTCGTACATGCGCCTAGCGCTGCAGGGGTGGCGTGCGGGGCGGGATCACGCGGCGCTGGCCGGTGGCCTCGAACGCCGCAGCGAAACGCAGCAGTTGCGTGTCGTCGTAGGCGCGGCCGGCGAACGTGAGCCCCACCGGCATGCCGATGTCAGCCATCAGGCCCATCGGCACGGTCACGGTAGGGACGCCCAAATGGCGGATCGCCAGATTGCCGTTGGCCACCCACACACCATTGCTCCAGGCGATGTCCGCCGCGGCCGGGTCGACGTCGGCATTGGCCGGCGCCACATCGGCGACGGTTGGGAACACCACGGCATCCAGCTGCAGTGCCTGCAACCAGTCTTCCAGGTCGATCTTGCGGGTGTGCTCCAGTGCACGCAGGCCGTCGGCCAGGGTGTCGATCCGGTCCCACGGGGTGATGCCCCGCTCGGCCATCTTCACGTACTCGTCCATGCCGGCGGCCAGGTCGCCTTCGCGGTTGGGCAGCGTGCCGGGGTCGTGTGGAAAGATCAGCGGCCCATCGACGTCCACCAGGCGGTTGAGCGCCGGGTCGCCATTGGCGCGCAGGAAATCGTCGAACGCCCAGGCCGTGAGGTCCCACAGCTCATGGTGGAGGAACGCCGGGTCGACGATGCCGCGGTTGAACACGGTCGGCGCACCCGGTCGGTCGCCTTCGCAATTGGACACCAGGGGAAAGTCCACTTCCACGACTTCGGCGCCAGCCGCCTCGAGGGCACGCCGTGCCTGCTGCCACAGTTCGATCACCGAAGCACGGGTGTGGATGCGCTGCCCGGTTGGGCCGCCGATGCCCGGCTGCGCCGCCGTGCCTGCCAGCGGGTCGGCATTGATGTACATGCGCGGAACTCCAAAACGCTTGCCCGCCAGTGCCTGCGCAGGCGCGGCCAGTTCCAGGTAGGACGCCGGGCGCACGCTGGCGACCTTGGGTATCGGCACCCAGGGTTGCAGGCGCCACAGATCGCCACGCGTGTCGGGGTCGTCGGCAACCACCACATCGAGGATTTCCAGCAGATCGGCCATGGTGCGAGCAAATGGCACGACCACGTCCATGGTCGGCGTCAGCGGCCAGTTGCCTCGCACCGAGATGATCCCGCGCGAGGGCGTGTAAGCGCACAGGCCGTTGTTGGACGCCGGACCTCGCCCGCTGGACCAGGTTTCTTCGGCCAGGCCGAAGGCAGCGAAACTGGCGGCAGTTGCGGTACCGGCGCCATTCGACGAGCCGGACGCAAAAGGCGCCGTGAGAAAGTCGGCGTTGTACGGGCTTTCGGCGCGTCCGTAGACGCCGCGCTGCATGCCACCATTGGCCATCGGCGGCATGTTGGTCTTGCCCAGGCAGATCGCCCCGGCCGCGCGCAGACGCTCGACGGTGAAGGCATCGCGCTGCGCCACCAGCCCGGCGAAGGCCGGGCTGCCGGAAGCGGCGGTCAGCCCCTTGACCAGGTAGCTGTCCTTGGCGGTGTAGGGGATGCCATCGAGCGGCCCCAGTGACTGGCCACTGGCGCGGCGCGCATCGGCCGCATGGGCTTCGGCCAGCGCCGCGGGGTTCGGCACCACCAGCGCGTTCAGCGCGGTGGGCGTGTCGGCGCCGTCGTAGGCGGCAATGCGCTCCAGGTAGGCCTGGACCAGCTCGACTGCGGTGGTCTGGCCGCTTTCCAGCGCGGCGCGCAGTTGCGCGATGGAAACCTCGGTGACTTCGATCATGCTGCTCTCCTGCGCGATCAGCCCTTGGCCGCCATAGCGGTGACTTCCACGCGCATGCCTGGGGCAGCGAGTGCGGTGATGCCCACCGCCGCGCGCACCGGCCAGGGCTTGGCGAAGAAGCGCTGGTAGACCTCGTTGAAGGCGGGACGATCAGCCATGTCGGTCAGGTAGATGGTCAGGTGCAGCACACGATCGAGCGAACTGCCCGCTGCTTCCAATGCCACTTTCAGCGCCTGCAGCGTGCACTCGCTTTGCTCGGTGATGCTGCCCAGCTCCAGGCTGCCGTCGGCGCGGGTCGGGATCTGGGTGGTCACCAGCAGGCCGCCGAAACCTGCGACGTCCGAGGAAATCGACTCGGGGTCGGGGTCCGGAAGGAACGTGATGTCGTCATGGGCCATGGAATGTTCCTCAAATCAGTGATTGGCAATGGCCGGCATGTTACCGCCCGGCCATTGCAAAATGAAACGGCGTGAAGCTCAACCCACCAGGTGCAGGAAGTGCATGTGCCGCTCGTAGTGATCGAGAATGTCGCCGATCACCTCGTCACGGGACCAGCCCATCACGTCGTGATCCTGGCCACCCTCGCGCAGGTGCACTTCAGCGCGGAAGTACTTGCGCTCTTCGCCCGGCGGCCCGCTCATGACGAAGCTGGGAGTGGCATAGGCATGGGGCCTGATCTCGTAGATGAAGGCGGTGTCGGTGGGGCCGACACTCAGGCGCACCCCGCCCTCCTCGCCGTCTTCCACGGTGCAGTCGTAACCCTGCAGGCGCCACTCCTCGGCGACGCCAAGGCACGCCGGACGCGCCACGTCCTCGATGAAACGAACCACGTGAGCACGCCGTGGAAACATCGCCAAGGTACGCAAGCGGCGCTGCCAGGTGCCGCCGGTCCGAGGCGTGCTTGGCGAGATGGCCAGTGCCTGGTGACGCAGGTCACGCTTGGTAGCGTCGAGTTTGAGCGCCTTGAGCAGGCCGCGCATGCTCAGCAACAGCGCCAGGGTAAAGGGCAGCGCGCTGGCGATGGTCGCGGTCTGCAAGGCCTTGAGGCCGTCGGCGAGCAGCAGCGCGATCGCCACCAGACCCATGCTCGAGGCCCAGAAGATGCGCTGGCGCACGGGGGTGTTCTCCGAGCCGCCGGACGCAAGCATGTCCACCACCATGGCGCCGGAATCCGCGGACGTCACGAAGAACACCACCACCATGATGATCGCCAGCGCGCTGATCACCCCGGAAAACGGGAAGTGCTGGAGAAACGCGAACAGCGCCAACGAGGTGTCCTTGTCCACCGCAATACCCAGGTCAACCATGCCCTGGTCGAGAATCATGTGGATCGCGGTGTTGCCGAACACGGTCATCCACAACAGGGTGAACGCGGTGGGCACCAGCAGTACGCCGGTCACGAATTCACGGATGGTACGGCCGCGCGAGATGCGCGCGATGAACAGCCCCACGAACGGCGACCACGCCAGCCACCAGCCCCAGTAGAACAGGGTCCAGCCGCCGATCCAGTCAGTGGGCTGGTAGGCGTTGAGGTTGAGCGTGCGGCTGACGATCTCGCTCAGGTACCCGCCAGTGTTCTGCACGAAGGTCTGCAGGATCAGCACGGTGGGGCCGAGAATCATCACCATGGCCATCAGCAGTACGGCCAGCCCGAGGTTGAGTTCGGACAGCCGGCGGATGCCCTTGTCCAGCCCCGACACCACCGAAAGAGTGGCCAGCGCCGTGGTGCCGATGATCAGGGCGATCTGGATCGGGATCGACACCGGAACGCCGAACAGCGCGTTGAGGCCGGTGTTGATCTGCGCCACGCCGAAGCCCAGCGAAGTAGCCACACCCAGCACCGTACCGATGATGGCGAAGATGTCCACGGCGTGCCCGATGGGGCCGTAGATGCGCTCGCCGATCAGCGGATAAAGCGCTGAACGCAGGGTCAGCGGCAGGCCGTGGCGAAAGCTGAAATAGGCCAGGATCAAGGCGACGATGGCGTAGATGGCCCAGGCGTGCAGGCCCCAATGGAAAAAGGTGATTTTCATCGCCTCGCCCGCGGCGGCAACGGTGTCACCTTCACCGTAGGGCGGATTGAGGAAATGCATGACCGGCTCGGCGACGCCGAAGAACATCAGGCCGATGCCCATGCCTGCCGAGAAGAGCATGGCGAACCAGGTCATGCTGCTGTAGTCGGGGGTGCTGTGGTCCGGGCCCAGTTTGATGTCGCCGTAGCGGCTGACGCCCAAGAACACCACGGTGCCCAGGATGATTGCCACGGCGAGAATGTAGAACCAGCTGACATTGGTGAAAATCCAGTCCTGCACCACGGCGAAGAACGTTTGCGCCTGCTGTGGCATCAGGCTGGCGAACAGCACCAGCAGCAACAGCAGGATGGCCGATATCCAGAATACCGGCGGGTTGAAGGTCGAGGGTTCGACGGGTTCTGACTTCACAGTCATCGAATAGCTCCTGGTGGGACGTGCAGCGCATGCCTGAGGTGGAAAGTGTAGGTGTGACCGCACCAGGCCCTCGAGGTTTAGCAGATGGGGAAATCAGTCATCCGTTTGCGGCTGATGTATTTGCAAACATATTCATCAGGGCACTTGGGCAACGTTGTTCTGGCCTCCGTGTCTATCTCAGAACAGGCGTTCTCGACGACGCTGCGTGACTATCTATTGGAGGATTCGATGGCATTTGTCGACAGCTATGTGAAGGAGATCATCGCACTGGAAGTGGCGCTCTTTCATGCGCGGGTGCGTCTGCAGGCAGAGACCGACGAAGAGGCACTGCACGATCTGCGCATTGCCGTACGGCGCATCCGCAGCCTGTTGATACCCGTCCGTTCACTGTCGGCGATGCAGCCTCTGCTGACTGCAGCCAAGGACGTGGGCCGCTTCACCACGCCCACCCGCGACCTGGAAGTCATGGTCCAGGAACTGGAACGGCGTGGGCTGCAGGACGCGGCCGACAAACGCCGCGCGCGTCTTGCAGGCGAGCATCGGGTGATCGTCGACCATTCGAGCCTGAATGCCCTGTTCAGTGCTCTGGACACCTGGTCGGCGGCGTTCCGCGCCAGCGACCTGGGCAGCCACTCGCGAGCGTTCGAAAAACGCGTGGTGAAAACGCTAGACAAACACGTTCGCAAGCTGCGGCGGGCATTGAAGGATGCCGACTTCGACCGCCACGAGCTGCGGATCCTGGTCAAGCGCACGCGCTATCTGATCCAGGCATTCGGAGACCTGTCGCCGCTGTCGCCCAAGGCGGAGAAATCCCTCAAGGCGGTGCAGTCGGCGCTCGGTTCATGGCATGACCATCACCAGTGGTGCATCCAGGCCAAGGTCGAGACCGACCTGCAACCGTTGCAGCGAATCTGGGAGAAGGCCTCGGCCGCGGAACTGGCCAAGGCCGAGGTGGAAATGCGCAAGCTGGCGCGGCTGCTGCCCAAGGGCACGTAGCGCCAGCTGGTGGCAAAGCGGTCGATCAGGCCGCTTTGATGCGTGCAGTGACCTGAGCCAGTTCCGCCGACAATTGATGCAGGTGGCTGCTGGCAGCCTGGGTGCGATCGACGTTGCCCTGATTGGTGGTGGCGATGGCGGTGATTTCCACCAGGTTCTGCGCGATGTCGTCGACCACGGCGTTCTGTTCCTCGGCGGCAGTGGCGATCTGCCGATTCATGTCCCTGATCGCTTCGATGGTCTGCGTGATGCGGGTCAGGGTCTGACCCGCCGCGACCACCTGCTCGGCACCTTCGTCACTGCGCTTCTGCCCGCTTTCGATGGCCTGCACGGCGTTCACCGCGCCGGTCTGCACGGTGTCGATGATCTGATGGATTTCCTGGGTGGAGGCGGCAGTACGCTGCGCCAGGGTGCGCACTTCGTCGGCCACCACAGCAAACCCGCGGCCGGCATCGCCCGCGCGCGCGGCTTCGATGGCCGCATTGAGCGCCAGCAGATTGGTCTGATCGGCAATCCCGCGGATCACCTCCAATACCTTGCCGATGCGGCCGCTGTCGTCACGCAACTGGCGGATGACGTCGCCGGTCACGGCAATTTCGCCGCGCATGCGGGTGATGGTATGGATGGTCGCCTGCATTGCCTGCTCGCCGCTCTGCGCTTCGCGGTCGGCGTCATCCGCCGCAGTGGCCGCGCCGGCGGCATGCCGTGCGACTTCCTGGGCGGTGGCAGACATCTCCTGCATCGCCGTGGCCACCTGATCAGTGCGTTCGAATTGCTCGCTGGTGCCTTGCAGCATGACCGCAGCGATAGTGTTGAGCTCGCCGCTGGCCTGGTCCAGATTGGCCGTGCTGCGCTGCAGGCGGGTGAAGGTGTCGGCGAGAAAATCACGCAGGGTGTTCGCCGCCACGGCCAGGCGACCCAGTTCGTCACGGCGATGGCTGACCACCCGCTCGGCCAGTTGCCCCTGGCTCAGGCGTGCCACGTAGTCGATCAGATCGCGTACCGGGGTGACCAGATTGCGGTTGACCAGCCACAGGCTCAGGGCCGTGATCAACAGGCCCGACGCCAGCATGATGACGATGCCCCAGGTGATCGCCTGGTGGCCCTGCTGGTTGATCAGCAGCGATTGTTGTTCGGCAAGCGCGCGCAGTTCGGTTACCAGAGCATTGAGCTGCTCGCTGGTAGCGCGGTCGACGCCTGCCACGGCGCGGTCACCGCTGGCAGCATCGGCGCCGCTGGCCAGAAAGGCATCCCGACCCTTGCGATAGGCCGCACCCAATGTCGCGTGTTCGGCGCGCAGGCGTTGTGCATTCTGGCTGATGCCCGCGGGCACCCCCGGCAGCTCGCCGAGCGCTTGCAGGGTCGTCGCCACCGCGCGTTCCTGCTCCTCGAACTGCGCCCAATACTTGTCCGCCGCCTTGGCATCCTTCCCACGCAGCAGCACATTCTTCCATTCCTGCACCTGGGTCTTGAACTGAACGTTGGCCCGGTCGACCAGTTCAGTGGCGCGCAGGGGCCCCGCCACCAGCGCCGTGTAGTCGTCCAGGCTGGCCGCAAGAAACTTGAAGCTGCCCAGGGCAATCAGCAGCAGGATGAGCAACCCGCTGGCCAGCAGCGCCAGGACCTGTGCGCGCAGAGACGTTTTGAACATGACAGACCTCGAGAAGGGAAACCCTGCGAAAGCATGGGCTGGCGTTATATCGGCCACTCGAGGCGATTGCTTGAAGGAAGATCGCGGCGGCCGACGGCCGGTGGTGTCTGGCCCGGGCCATTGCGCTCGGCTGCGCAGGTGCTGCGCAAAATATTTCGACACGAAGCCTGGTGAACTAACGGTTGGCGCCGGCGATCCCTTCTATGCGCACCCTGCGCCCCTGACGAGCCGGTACACCCGTGCCGATGTTGTCCAACGATGAGGAACAATCGTGACCACTTCTACCCAACTCGCCTATCGACACAGGCCAGGCCCGCTGCATGCGATTTTCCTGGCCGGCACCGTACCGCTGTTTCTCGGCGCCCTGCTCAGTGATATCGCCTACTACCAGAGCTATCAAATCCAGTGGAGCAACTTCGCTGCCTGGCTCATCGCCGGGGGTTTGGTGTTCTGCGGACTGGCGCTGGTCTTCGCCTTGATCAATCTGGTCCGTGCCGAGCACAAAGGCGGACGTGCGGTGCTGTATTTTCTGCTGCTGCTGGTCACGTGGGTGCTGGGGCTGGTGAACGCCTTCGAGCATGCCAAGGATGCCTGGGCGGTGATGCCGACCGGGTTGGTCATGTCGGTGGTGGTGACCGTACTGTCGCTGGTAGCGGCATGGGTCGGTTTGAGCAATCTGCGTTCGGGAGGTGTTCGATGAAATATTCAGGCGCATTGACGGCCTTGAGCGTGGCGTTGCTGCTCGCCGGCTGCGGCAGCGAAGCCGACAGCACCCAGGCACGCGGGCCCGACCCGAAGTTGCCGGAAGCGCAGCGCGGCCTTCTGCCGAGCATGAAGATCGCCGAGCCGGTGGCGTGGGGTGACAGCAAGCCGACCGTGCCGCAGGGCTATACCATCAGCGCGATCGCCACCGGCCTGGCCATCCCGCGGCAGACCCTGGTCCTGCCCAACGGCGACATCCTGGTGGCCGAGGGTCGCGGTGGCAGCGCCGCCAAGCTCAAGCCCAAGGATGTGATCGCCAGCTACATCAAGGCCCAGGGCAATACCCAGGTCAAAGGCGGCAACCGCCTGACCCTGCTGCGTGACGCAGATGGCGACGGCACCTATGAGCTGAAAACGGTGTTTGCGGAAAATCTCAACGCGCCCTACGGCCTGGCCTATGCCAACGGCAAACTGTACGTGGCCAATCAGGATGCGCTGGTGCGCTTCGACTACACCGACGGGCAGACCAAAGCCAGCGCGGCGCCGACCAAACTGGCCGACCTGCCGTCGGCGATCAACCACCACTGGACCAAGTCGCTGGCCATCAGCGACGACGCGCGCTACCTGTACGTGGGCATCGGCTCCAACAGCAACGTGACCGAGCGCGGCATGGAGGTCGAGATCGACCGCGCCATGGTCTGGCAGATCGATGCGCAGACCGGTGCGCACAAGCCCTACGCGACCGGTATACGCAACCCGACGGCGCTGACCATTCAGCCGGGGACCGGCCAGCTATGGGCAGTGGTCAACGAACGAGACGAACTGGGCCCGGACCTGGTGCCCGACTACCTGAGCTCGGTACGTGAAGGCCAGTTCTATGGCTGGCCGTACAGCTATTGGGGCCAGAACGTGGATTCCCGCGCTCAGCCGCAGAACCCGGCGAAAGTCGCCGCCGCAGTCAAGCCCGACTACAGCCTGGGCTCCCACGTCGCTGCACTGGGGGTGGACTTCTCGATCCCGGCCATGGGCGAGAAATTTGCCCAGGGTGCGTTCGTCGGTGAGCACGGCAGCTGGAACCGCGACAATCCCGTGGGCTACAAGGTGATCTTCGTGCCGTTCGCCGGTGACAAACCCGCTGGCGAGCCGATCGACTTCGCCACCGGCTTCCGCGGCGACGATGGCAAGACCCGCGGCCGCCCGGTGGGCGTCACGGTCGACCCGCGCGGTGCGTTGATCATCGCCGATGACTTGGCCAACACTATCTGGCGGGTAACCCCCAACCGTTGAGGCCGACCTGGGGGCGCCCTGCCCTTGGGTGATTTGGATCTGCGCGGCGCCCGCCGCGCAGATCTTGCATTGCAACCGCGTTCACTCACTTGCTCATCAACGTCAGGGCGTCTACCAGGGCGTGCATGTCGGCCGGCGTGGTGTTTATGCCTGGCGTTACCCGTATGCAGGGCCCACAGGCCGAGCCGGCACGGGCCACCGTGAAGAGGTTGAACTGCGCCAGCAATTGATCGATCTTGCCTTGTTGATCCTCCACGTCGCGAAAGCGGAACGAGGCGATGCCGCACGTCAGCCGTGGATCGTCCGGCGTGAGCACTTCAATGCCGGGCAGCACGCGCGCCGCAGGTAACCAGAGGTCGCGCAGGTAGCGCAGGCGCGCACCCTTGACCTGCCAGCCGCCGAGCGCCTCATGTTCGGCAAACACGGTCGGCAGGCTCATCAGCGCCGGCACATTGGGCGTGCCGTAGGGCGTCAGGCAGCGTATGTCGTCGGCCGGGTAGCTGGGGTTGCCCATGTCGGGAGCGAAATCGGCCAGGCGCTCGCGGCGTACGTGAATGACCCCGAGGCTGAGCGGCGCGCCGATCCATTTCTGCAGGTTGAAGCCGGCCATTTCCACGCCCATGTCGGCCAGATCGACTTCCATCTGGCCCAGCGAGTGCGCGCCGTCGAGAATCACGTCGATCCCGTGCGCCTTGGCCTCGGTGGCGATGGCTTTGACCGGCATGACCAGGCCGGTGCGGTGGGTGACGTGGGTCAACGCCATGAGCTTGAGCCGTGGGTGGGTGGCGAAGGCCTCACGGTAGCTGTGCAGCAGGCCGTCGTGGGTTGCAGGGTGGGCATGGACCAGGGTGACCAGCTCGACCCCGCGCGCCTGTTGCAGCCAGTCGAAAGCGCCCTGCACCGAACCGTAGTCGAGGTCGCTGATCAGCACCTGGTCGCCCGGCTGCAGGCGCTGGTAATTGCGGATCAGCGAGTACAGTGCTTCGGATGCGCTGCGGGCGAAGGTCAGTTCGTCGGCAGGCAGGCCCATCAGCTCGCCGAGTTGGTGGCGGATGGCCTCGGCCTGGTGCTTGTCGAAATGCTCGCGGACCTGCACCGAGTTGCCGCGGTTGACCTGCCTGATCGCGTCTTCGTAGGCCTGTACCACGCCTTCGCTCATGCGCCCGAAATACCCGCCGTCGAGGTTGATCGGCCCGTCGTCGCGCGGGTAACGCGCTGCAACGTCCTTCCAGAAGGTTTCATCCATGGCCAATTCGGCAGGGCTTTGCATTACGCAGGGCATGACAGCGCGCTCTCGGTGGGAAAAGCCTGTGAGCATCGCCGCGCCGCCCGCGCGATGCAAGCGTCGGCGCCGACCGTCGTCGGGCATGAGTACAGCGCCAATGGTTATTTGACCATTCGTTCAAGAATCCCTAGGGTAGCCAGCTTCATTTTTGTCCGAGATGCTCATGACCACCCGTTCCAAGCTTCCGCCGACCGTCTACCTGTTGGGTTTGACGATTTTCTCGCTGGTGACCGCCGAGTTCATGGTAGCCGGCATGATGCCTGCCCTGGCCTCGGCGTTTTCCGTGAGCCTGGCTCAGGTCGGCAACCTGATCGCCCTGTATGCGCTGGGCATGGCCCTGGGCGGGCCACCGGTCACGGTTCTGCTGCTGTCGCGCGGGATCAGCAACCAGCGGGCGCTGGTCGGGCTGCTGGCGGTGTATGTGCTGGCTGGCGCATTGGCCGCGGCCGCGCCCACCTATACGGTGCTGGCCCTGGCCCGGATCGTCATGGGGGTTTCCAGCGCGGCCTGCATCGGCCTGTGCATGACCCTGTGCGCAGGGTTGGTCAGCCTGCAGGACCGCGGCCGGGCCATTTCGGTGGTGCTGGCCGGGCTCATGCTGTCGCCGGTGGCCGGTGTGCCGGCGACCGCCTGGGTCGAACATCACTATGGCTGGCGTGCCAGTGCCTGGTTGGTAGTGGCGCTGGCCTCGCTGTGCACGGTGCTGGTTGCCACCCGCCTGCCTCGCGCCGAGGCTGGAGACGAGCCGTCGCTGGGCAGCCAATGGATCAGCCTGAAGAACCGCAGCCTGTGGGGTGCCTATGTCACCAGCGGGCTGATCATCGGCGCCACCTTCGCCGCGTTCAGCTATTGCACGCCGATCCTCATCGAGGAAGTCGGCGTGGCGCCCGCCCAGGTGGCGCCGTTGCTGGCGCTGTACGGCGTGGCCAACGTGCTCGGCAACATGGTGGTGGGCCGCATCGCCGATCGGCATACCTACGCGGCGCTGGGTTGGGGTCTGGCACTGCTGGTGCTGGCCTTGGGCGGATTCGCCCTGGCTGGCCAGGTGTTCTGGCTGAACCTGGCCTGCTTCCTCACGGTCGGCCTGACCGGGGTGGCATTGAACCCGGCCATGGTCGCGCGGGTGATGAAAGCCGCCGAGCCCGGCGCACTGGTCAACACCCTGCACACCTCGGTCATCACTGCCGGGCTGGCACTGGGTAGTTGGGCCGGCGGCGCGGTGATCGATGCCGGGCTGGGCCTGCGAGCACCCCTTTGGGTGGGTGCAGGCATGGCGCTATTGGGCCTGCTCAGCCTGCTGCGGCCCTGGTACCACGCCTCGCCAGCGGCCGCTGCCCGCTAGCACCGAGGTCGGTTACAGCGGCTTGGCCAACACCCCTGCCGGGGCGTGGTCGGCCGCTGCGGCCGGATCGACCTGGTCCAGCTCGCGTGACACCGACAGGCGTTCCTCAGTGATGCGCTGAACCAGATTCAACGCCCGTTCGGCGCTGCCCAGCAACGCCAGAATGGCGCCGCGTTCATCCCAGCCGAGCTTCTGCTCGCCCTGCAGGCAACGTTCACGCAGGGCCAGCAGGTCCTTGGCATGGGCGTTGGGCAGGTAGACCCCTTGCGGTCCCTTGCGCACCGCCGGCTCGACGATATCGAGGATGGCGTCGATGATCTTGCGCGCGTTGGCGCTGAACACCTGGCGCTCGATGCGGCGGGTGATCTGCGACAGGGTCCGCGTCAGGCTCGCGCTGAAATCCTCTTCCTCGATCAGGCTGGCGAGCAGATTGGTCTGGCGGGCAGTCAGGTCATTCTTGAACATCTGCGCGGTGTAGCCGCGGATCTCCTGGCTGAGGGTGTCCAGCGCGTGCTCATGTTCCATGGCGTTCTTCAGCGCCTGGGACTGGCCGCGCGCCGCATCCAGCAGCAAACCCATGCCTTGGCCATGGCGGGTCAGTTCCCGGCTCACCGCCGCGACACCGGTGTTCACGCTGGCCAGCGCGGCGCGGTCGAGATAGCGCGGCACGGCGTAGTCCTCTTCGTCGCTGCGGCTGGCGCCGATGCGCGACAGCACGCGGTCGAACACCCCGATGAAGGGAAACATCAGCGCGGTGTTGAAGATATTGAAGCCGATCGAATAGAGCCCCACTGCCACGGGCACCAGCGGGAAGCTTTCCTTGCCGTCGACCATTTCCGAGCGGGTGACGTCCATGCCGAACAGGCCCATAGCGCCCTGCAGGATGTCCATGGACAGGAAGAACAGCGGAAACATCACCGCCACGCCGATGAAGTTGAAGGCGATGTGCGCGTAAGCGGCGCGCTTGGCGTTCTTCGACAGGTTCAGCGAGGCCAGCCATGAGGTGACGGTGGTGCCCAGATCGGCGCCCAGGGAAAACGCCACGGCGGTCTGCCAGTCCAGAATGCCCGCGGCGCCCAGGCCCATGACGATGCCGATGGTCGCCGACGAGGAGTGGATCATGGCGGTGATGCCTGCGGCGGTCAGCACGCAGATGGCCAGGCCGGTGTAGCTGTCGGCCTGCAGACTGGAAATGACCGACATCACCTCGGGCAGGCCGCGCAGGGGTTTGAGGCCGCCGGTGAGCAGGTTCAGGCCATAGAAGATCAACGAGAAGCCAATGATGGCCAGGGCCAGGTGACGGGTTTTCTCGCTTTTGCTGAACACATAGACCAGAGCGAACACCCCGGCGAAGATCAGCCCCAGTGGGCCTAGCGGCATGGCGATGAGGCCGTTGCCCAGGGTCGTGCCGATGTTGGCCCCCATGATCACGCTGATGGCGGGTCGCAGGCCGACCACGCCGGCATTGACCAGGCCCACCACCATGACCGTCATGGCCGTGCTCGATTGCAGCACGCCGGTGATCACGGTGCCGGCGGCCAGGCCTTTGACCGGTGTGCCGGCCAGCTTGGCGAGCCAGGCGCGCATGCGATTGGCCGCCAGGTTGTTGATGCCGTCGGACATGAACTCCAGGCCGAGCATGAAGATGCCCAGACCACCGATGACGGGGACCAGCAGGTCTTTGAAGATATCGATTTCCATGGCGGCTCTTTGCGGTAGAGGAAATGGCCGGCGCCCGGGGTGTGATGACTGAAGCTAGACATGAAATGTGACATATGGGTGACGCGCCGGCCCTGTAGGCCATGCCCGCTCCTACAAGCGNGAGCGCCACGGATCGGCTGATGCACCGCGGCGCCGGGTTCGCGGCCGATGACCGCTCCTACAAGCGAGCGAGCAGCCCGCAGAAAGGAAAATGGTTTTTTTGGTACGCATGCGCCATGTGTAGGAATTTTCTGAGACAATAGTGCTAACGATTCGCATTAACCTTGTCTGGCCAGGAAGCTTTACATGTCACGCCCTACCCCGCTGCAACGCCCCCACGCTCCGCGCAATCTGTTGGCCGTGGCCATCTGCATGGCCACGATGGCCCCGGCAATGGCCGCCGACGGCACCCAGGCCCAAGGACAGACGGCCCCGGGCGTCATCGAATTGGGTGCCAGCCAGATCACCTCGGATTCGTTCCAGCTGGGCAGCTTCACCGAAGGCTCGCAGTCCTACACCACCGGCGCCATGGCAACCGCCACCAAGCTGCCGCTGAGCCTGCGCGAAACGCCGCAATCGGTGACCGTGATCACCCGTCAGCGCATGGATGACCAGGCCATGACCAGCATCAACGATGCGGTGCGCGCCACTCCGGGACTGTTCCTCAACTATGCCAACGGCCCCGGCCGCCAGGCCTATTCGGCGCGCGGCTTCGACATCGACAACCTGATGTACGACGGCATACCCAGCGGCTATTCGGGCGTGACCATCGGTGCCCAGCCCAACCTGGCCATGTTCGATCGGGTCGAGGTCGTGCGCGGTGCCACGGGCCTGGTCACCGGTGCCGGCAACCCCTCGGCGGCGATCAACCTGGTGCGCAAACGGCCATTGGCCGAGCAGAAGGTGACCCTGACCGGCGCTGCCGGCAGCCACGACGACTACCGCGGCGAGATCGACGCGTCCAGCCCGCTCAACGAGGCCGGCACGCTGCGGGGCCGAGTGGTGGGTTCGTACCGAGACGCGAACAGTTTCATCGACGGCGTCGAGGAAGATCACGGTCTGTTCTACGCCGTCACCGAGGCGGACCTGGGCGAAGACACCCTGCTGACCCTCGGTTTTTCCCATCAGAAGGACAAGACCAACTACTTCTGGGGTTCCTCGATGATCGGTCAGGACGGCCATCACTTGGACTTGCCGCGGTCCTACAATCCGGGCACCAAATGGGAGAACAAGGATCAGGAGATCAATACCGTGTTCGCCGAGGTGCGCCAGCGGCTGGCCAACGACTGGAACCTGCAGGTCAATGCCAACTATGCCGAACAGAACGGCTTGTTCTCCGGCTCGTATCAATCGCGCTGGGTCGACAACACGCTGGCGCGTACCGTGTACCAGTCCGCTCACGACGAAAACCAGGCCGGCCTCGATGCCTTTGCCAGCGGCCCGTTCCAGGCGTTCGGGCGGACCCACGAACTGGTCGTGGGCGCCAGCAAGCGCATCTACGACATGACCACCCACAACTACGACCCCTACGACACCAACTGGCCGATCGACGCCGGCAAACCCAACTTCACTCACACCGACAACGGCCGCGAGGTGACCACCCAGGATGGCGTCTACCTGACCACACGGTTGATCCTTGCCGACCCGCTGAAGCTGATCCTGGGTGGTCGGGTGGATTGGTACGACTATGACAATCGCGACGGCGAAGGCGACTACAAGGTGACTCGCAACGTCACCCGCTACGCCGGTCTGATCTACACGCTGGACGACCACCACTCGGTGTATGCCAGCTACAGCGATATCTTCACGCCGCAGAGCGCGCAGGACACCAGCGGCACGCCGGTCAAGCCGATCGTTGGCAAGAACTACGAGATCGGCATCAAGGGTGAGTATTTCGACGGCGCGCTGAACGCCAGCCTGGCGCTGTTCCGGGTCGACCAGGAAAACCGTGCGGTGCAGATCTTCGTCGAAAACTGCCCGCAGCTCAGCTGCTACGAAGCCTCGGGCGAAGTGCGCAGCCAAGGTATCGACTTCGAGCTGCAAGGGGCGCTGACCGAAAACTGGCAGGTCGGCGGTGGCTACACCTACGCGCGGGTACACACGCTCAAGGACAACGCGAACCCGGCGAACGAAAACCAGCGCTTCGACACCGACATTCCCGAGCATCTGTTCAAGGTCACCACCAGCTACCGTTTCCAGGGCCCGTTGGAAAAACTGCGCGTAGGTGGCACCTTCTCCTGGCAGAGCCGCCTGTACAACGACATCGACCTGGCCGACGGCAGCCGCTACCGCCTGGAACAGGGCGGCTATGCCGTCACCGATCTGATGGCCGGCTATCAGGTCAACCGCAACCTGGACCTGCAGGTGAATGCCAACAACGTGTTCGACCGCAAGTACTACAATGCCATCGCCAACTCGGCCAGCTATGGCGGCGACAGCTACGGCAATCCACGCAACCTGATGCTGACGGCCAAGTACAGCTTCTGATCGGGCGCGGCGAGCGGGCTGATGAGCCGTACTGGTATCATCGACCCACTTTCCGCCTGGACCATGCCATGAATCGCCGCAAGAAAATCAAACAGCTGTTGCAAGCACATGCCAAGAAGACCAGCGCCAAGCTGGCGCCGCAGAGCAAGGACCGTTACATCAGCAAGGCGGACCGGGCGAAGCTGGCGCTCGAGGCCGACAGCGCAAGTCCTGCTGTCGATCAGGCCTGAAGCGGATCGGGCCTGCGCTTCAGAGGTAATGCAGCGGCAAAATCTGGTCACCTGTCAGCGGGGCCAGTTTGAGCTTGGCCACCGTTGTGGCATCGACCCACAGCGCTTCTTCGATTTCCGCAGCAGGGCTGACCTGGGCCTTGATGCGTACTTGAAAGAGCTCGCATTGCACTTCATGGCCGGGCTCATTGGCGGCCACGGCCGTGTAGGTACCCAGAAACCTGGCTTCGGCGGGATCAACCGCGATGCCCAACTCCTCTTCCAACTCACGAACCAGTGCCTGGGCAGGCTGCTCGCCCGATTCGATCTTGCCGCCTGGCTGCATGAAGGCGCGGGTGCCGCGCTTGCGCACCAGTAACGTTTGCCCTTGCTCGTTGAGCAGCAGTGCGGCAGCGATATGGATGGTGGCGGCCATGGCGTGTCTCCTGAAAAAAGGTGGGCACCATGGCACGCCGTGCATGAGCTGGCAATTGCTACAGGAGAACGTTTGAGGGTGGTTCTCGGTCCTATCGGTACGATCTTCTGGCAGGGCGGTGGACCATGGCGTTGATACCCGATCTATCCGGCAGTGCGTCTGCGCTGATCTGTGGCGCCAGCCAGGGCATCGGCCTGGCATTGTGCGAGCAGTTGTTGCAGCGTGAGGATGTCGCCCAGGTGTTTGCGGTTTCCCGGCGAGCCACGACCAGCGCCGAGTTGGCGGCTTTGGCTGAGCGCCATGGGCCTCGTTTGGTCAGCCTCGATTGCGATGCGCGAGATGAACAGGCACTGCAGCGGCTGGCCGCTGCGGTGGCGGCCGATTGCGCTCATTTGCACCTGGTGATCAGTACGTTGGGCATTCTGCATCAGGACGGCGCGCGGCCGGAAAAAGGTCTGGCGCAACTGGAGCTGAGCAGTCTGCAGGCCAGCTTTGCCACCAATGCCTTTGCGCCGGTGCTGCTGCTCAAGCATCTGCTGCCGTTGTTGCGCAGACAGCCGGCGACCTTCGCGGCGCTGTCGGCCCGCGTCGGTTCGATCGGCGACAACCGTCTGGGTGGCTGGTACAGCTATCGCGCCAGCAAGGCGGCGCTCAACCAGCTGCTGCGCACCGCCAGCATCGAGCTCAAGCGTTTGAACCCCGCCGCCACGGTCCTGGCCTTGCACCCGGGCACCACCGACACCCGCTTGTCCCAGCCCTTTCAAGCCAACGTGCCGGCCGGCAAATTGTTCGACCCCGATTTCGCCGCGCGCTGCCTGCTCGAATTGATCGGCCAGCACGGGCCGACGCAGACCGGCAGCTTCTGGGCCTGGGATGGGCAGGCGATTGATTGGTAGATCCGTGCTTGTATGCGTGGGAGCGGTCAGCGGCCGCGAAAGGCCGCCGCGGTGTGTCTGGTACACCGCGGCGTCTGGTTCGCGGCCACGGACCGCTCCCACACGGGATCTGCTCCCGCGGGCAGTTGCGTAGGGTCAGCGGGGATTCAGGGATTCGATCCAGTCGATGTGTTCGGCCAGCTCCTTGCGTTTGCCGTCGAGCCCGGTCTGCCGGGCGTGGGCCAGGCGTTCGAGGGTGCGGCGCTTGAGGTGCAGCAGGCGCTGCCACTTGGCCAGGAACGCCGGCGTGCGCTGCTGCAGTTGCACGGGCCCGAAAAACAGTTCCTGTGGACTGTACGTGACCGATTCGCCAGGGTCGGCGACGATGATCTCGTAGTCGAAGCGGTTCTCCCGCAGCACCTCTTCATGGCGGATGCCATAGCCATTGTCCATCAACCACTGCCGCAGGTGGCGTTCACCGCCATTGGGCTGCAGGATCAACCGCTCGCCGGTGCTCAAACGAGCTTTGCCCGCCTGCAGAATGTCGCGAATGGTTTCGCCGCCCATCCCGCACAGGGTCACGGCCGTGATCCGGTCGCTCGCCTCGATTGCCGCCAGGCCGCCGGCCTGCCGCACGCTGATGCAATGCGCCAGCCCGTTCTCGTCAACGCTGCGCCGGGCCGCCAGAAACGGTGTCCGGGCGACCTCCCCGACCACCGCCCGAGAGACGATGCCGCGCAACACCAAGGCCACCGGCAGGTAGGCATGATCCGAACCGATGTCAGCCAGATGCGCGCCGGTGGGGACCTGGGCGGCGACCCGCTCCAGGCGGTGAGACAAGCTCTGCGGGTTCACGAGGCAACGATTCTCCGGGTTGACCGCGCGCCGTTCAGGCCCGCAGGGGCGGGCATTCTGGCGAGCACGCCAACGTATTTCAACTCATCCGGGAGGATCTTGCGCAGCGCGTGCCGCCAGCAGGCGGACGATCCATTCATGGCTGTACGTCAGCGCTCGCGCGGCCATGGGCGTGGGGAAGTGGATGAAGCCATGGGGCGAGGCCGGCAACAGGCGCAGATCCACGGCGGCCTCCCTGCCCCAGCGCTCGGCCATCAGCAGGGTATCGTCGCGCAGTGGGTCCAGTTCCCCCACGAACATCAGCGCTGGCGGCAGTCCGTCCAGGTCGCCATACAGCGGCGACAGCGACGGTTGCCGCCGCTGCTCGTCGGCCAGGTCGGGAGTCAGGCGGCGGAATGCCTCGACCATGCCCGGCCCGTCCAGTACCAAAGTGTCGGGACCGGCCTGGCGCACGCTGGGCGTGCCGGTCAGATCGAACACCCCGTAATACAGCAGCGCCCCGCACACGCGTTGCAGCAGCGCCGGCCACCGCTTGAGCTGCAACAATGTGGCCGCTGCCAGGTGACCACCGGCAGACTCACCGACCATGATCACCGGCAGACCCTCGAACTCGGGGAAGCCGCCACCCAGCACGCAGCGAGTAGCCGCCAGACAGTCGTCGAGCAAGCCCTGCAGCGGGGTCGACACGGCCAGCCGGTAGTCCACCGATATCACCGCCACGTCGCAGGCCTGCACCAGGGCGATGTTCACGTCATCGTTCATCTGCGCGTTGCCGATCACCCAGCCGCCGCCATGGAAGTCCAGCACCAAGCCCTTGGCCGGCCCCTGCGGACGGATGATGCGCACGCTCACCGGCACGGCATCGGCGCTGACCAGCACACGGCTCTCGATGACCAGGCCATGCCTGACAGGCTTGAGTGCCTTGCCCAGCTGGCCGGCACGCAGCAGGGTCTGGATCAGCATCGGCGTGACGCGGTTGCGGATGCGGAACCGCGGCAGGCGCTCGAGGGTCTTGTTGAAGCGCTGTGCCTGCGCGATCTGCGCTGCATCGAACGACCAGCTTTGCTTGGTCTCCACCTGGAGTGTCCTCAGTGCGTAGGTATGTATCGGATATGGAGCGGCTGAGGTCGACGCGGTTCCCACGCGAGCAGGTAGCGCCATTAGCGACTATGCTGGCCGTCCTGGAGCCTGCCATTGAAAGTCATCGGATCGTTGCCATGGGTCATCTGAGCCGCACTTGCGGATTGCTGTTGAAGTCTGTCCGCGGTCTGCTGCTGTGCAGCGCCCTCCTCCCGGCTGCCTGGGCCGCACACCCGCGCACCTTCGATCTGTACATGCCCGAGGCGCCGCCGTTGAGCATGGCGGGCGACGCGGGCCAGCAAGGCATCGTCGCTGACGCCGCCCGGCAGGCCATGACGCTGGCGGGTTATCACATGAATATCAATGTGCTGCCCTGGCTTCGCGCGCAACGGACTGTGCAGCACGGGCAGGACATGCTCATCGTGCCGCTGTCGCGGACTCCCGACAGGGAAACCAGCTACACTTGGATCGCCCCGATCATGAGCATGGACCGGGCGTTTTTCACCCTCGACAAGCGCGTCGACAGCTTTGCCCAGGCACGCCGGACCTATCGACGGATCGCCGTGGGCATGGGCAGTGCGCAGGAGCGCAAACTGTACGACGAAGGGTTCGATGCGTCACAGATCTATCCGTTGCGCATCGGTGAAAACCCGGCGCAGATGCTGCTGCTGGGGCGTGTCGATGCCTGGTTCAACGGGGTGCCCGAATCGCGGTACATCTGGCGCCAGGTCTCCGAGCAGCCGCTGCTGATGAGCCCGGTGTTGATGACCACGGACCTTTACCTGGCGTGTTCGAAGACGTGCTCGCCGCGCGTGGTGAGCAATCTGCGCAAAGCGGTGGAGACGCTGCACCGCAACGGCTCCATCCAGCGTCTGCTGGATCATTACCTGCCTGCCACGCCATGAAGTCGGTGCTTCCCTTTTTTCGTAGGAACGGTCCGTGGCCGCGAAAAGGGCACCGCGGTGGATCAGGCAGTCCGCAGCGCGTTCTTCGCGGCCGATGACCGCTCCTACGGGGGGCTGAATTTTCCGTAGGAGCGGTCCATGGCCGCGAAAAGGGCGGCGCGGTGGATCAGGCAGTCCGCAGCGTGTTCTTCGCGGCCGATGGCCGCTCCTACGGAGGGCTGAGTTTTCCGTAGGAGCGGCCCGTGGCCGCGAAAAGGGCAGCGCGGTGGATCAGGCAGTCCGCAGCGCGTTCTTCGCGGCCGATGACCGCTCCTACGGGGGGCTGAATTTTCCGTAGGAGCGGTCCATGGCCGCGAAAAGGGCGCCGCGGGGGATCAGACAGGCCGCAGCGTGTTCTTCGCGGCCGATGACCGCTCCTACGGGGGGCTGAATTTTCCGTAGGAGCGGTCCATGGCCGCGAAAAGGGCGCCGCGGGGGATCAGACAGTCCGCAGCGCGTTCTTCGCGGCCGATGGCCGCTCCTACGGGGGGCTGAATTTTCCGTAGGAGCGGTCCATGGCCGCGAAAAGGGCACCGCGGGGGATCAGACAGGCCGCAGCGTGTTCTTCGCGGCCGATGACCGCTCCTACGGGGGGCTGAATTTTCCGTAGGAGCGGTCATCGGCCGCGAAAAAGGCAGCGCGGTGATCAGGCCCTGGCGCGGGCGCTGTGCAATTTCTTGTAGCTGTCGATCAGGCGCAGGTGACGGTCCAGGCCTTCGAGCTTCATGCTGGTCGGGGTCAGGCCGTGGAAACGCACGCTGCCATCCACGGATCCCAGCGCCGCCTCCATCCGCGCGTCTCCGAACATACGGCGGAAATTGACCTCGTAGTCGGCCATGTCCAGGTCGCTGTCCAGCTGCACCTCGAGCGCCACGTTCAGCGCCTGGAAGAACAGGCCGCGCTCCAGCGTATTGGCGTTGTACTGCAGGAACATCTCGACCAGTTCCTTGGCGTCGTCGAAGCGCTCCAGTACCAGTTGGATCAGCACCTTCAACTCCAGAATGGTCAACTGCCCCCACACGGTGTTCTCGTCGAACTCGATACCGATCAAGGTGCGGATATCGGTGTAGTCGTCCAGCTCCGACTCCTCCAGGCGCTGCAACAGATTGCCCAGTGCATCGTCATCGAGCTGGTGCAGGTTGAGAATGTCTTCGCGGAAAAACAGCGCCTTGTTGGTGTTGTCCCAGATCAGATCCTCGATCGGATAGATCTCCGAATACCCCGGAACCAGGATCCGGCACGCCTTGGCGCCCAAGTGCTCATAGACCGCCATGTACACCTGCTTGCCCATGTCGGCGAGAATCGCGAACAACGTCGCCGCTTCCTCGGCGTTGGCGTTCTCTCCCTGCGCAGTGAAATCCCAATCGACAAAGGCAAAATCAGCCTTGGCGCTGAAGAAGCGCCACGACACCACGCCGCTGGAATCGATGAAATGTTCGACGAAGTTGTTCGGCTCCATCAGTGCATGGCTTTCGAAGGTTGGCTGCGGCAAGTCATTGAGCCCCTCGAAACTGCGACCTTGTAGCAACTCGGTGAGGCTGCGTTCGAGCGCCACTTCAAGGCTTGGATGGGCGCCGAACGAGGCAAACACGCCGCCGGTGCGCGGGTTCATCAAGGTCACGCACATCACCGGGAAACGGCCACCCAGAGAGGCGTCCTTGACCAGCACCGGAAAGCCCTGCTCCTCCAGCCCCTGAATGCCGGCCTGGATGCCGGGGTAGCGCGCCAGCACCTCGGCCGGGACGTCGGGCAGCGCCAGTTCACCCTCGAGAATCTCGCGCTTGACCGCGCGTTCGAAAATCTCCGACAGGCATTGCACCTGGGCCTCGGCCAAGGTGTTGCCGGCGCTCATGCCGTTGCTCAGGTAGAGGTTCTCGATCAGGTTGGACGGGAAATACACCGTCTCGCCGTCGGACTGGCGCACGAAAGGCAGCGAACAGATGCCCCGCTCCACGTTGCCCGAGTTGGTGTCGTAGAGGTGAGAGCCGCGCAGTTCGCCGTCGGCGTTGTAGATGGCCAGGCAGTGGGCATCGAGTATCTGGGCAGGCAGCGCATCCTTGCGGCCCGGCTGGAACCAGCGTTCGTCGGGGTAGTGCACGAAGGCCGCATTGGCGATGTCTTCGCCCCAGAACTGGTCGTTGTAGAAGAAATTGCAGTTGAGCCGCTCGATGAATTCACCGAGGGCCGACGCCAGCGCGCTTTCCTTGGTCGCCCCTTTGCCGTTGGTGAAGCACATCGGCGAGTAGGCATCGCGGATGTGCAACGACCAGACGTTGGGCACGATGTTGCGCCACGAGGCGATCTCGATCTTCATCCCCAGCCCGGCAAGGATCGCGGACATATCGGCGATGGTCTGCTCCAGCGGCAGGTCCTTGCCCAGCACATAGGTGCTCGCACCTTCCGCCTGCGCGGGCATCAGCAAGGCCTGGGCGTCGGCGTCGAGGTTGTCGACCTCCTCGATGATGAAATCCGGGCCGGTCTGCACGACCTTCTTCACGGTGCAGCGGTCGATCGAGCGCAGGATGCCCTGGCGGTCCTTGGCCGACATGTCCGCTGGCAGTTCGACCTGGATCTTGAAGATCTGGTTGTAGCGGTTCTCCGGGTCGACGATGTTGTTCTGCGACAGGCGGATATTGTCGGTGGAAATATTGCGGGTGTTGCAGTAGAGCTTGACGAAGTACGCCGCGCACAACGCCGAGGATGCCAGGAAGTAGTCGAACGGGCCCGGCGCCGAGCCGTCGCCCTTGTAGCGGATCGGTTGGTCGGCCACCACCGTGAAATCGTCGAACTTGGCTTCAAGTCGAAGGTTGTCGAGAAAATTGACCTTGATTTCCATGGGGCAGCACCTGATGACAGCTAAAACGAATGGCCGACATTATCCGGTTTTTTGACGTCTTCGTCTTGGGCGATCTGTCGCTCCCACGGGTACGCTGGCGCCGGGACAACCGCCGCGATACTAAATCGCCGTCACCACTGAATTTTTTAGTGTCATTTTGTATCTCATGGGGACAAGCCGCTTTGACACAAGAGAAACACCCATGAAATCTCGCAGAAAAACCGTCAACCCGATCGGGTTGAACGACATCACCATCGTCGACGACGTCAAGATGCGCAAGGCGATCACCGCCGCCGCGCTTGGCAATGCCATGGAATGGTTCGACTTCGGCGTCTACGGCTTCGTGGCCTACGCCTTGGGCAAAGTGTTCTTCCCGGACGTCGATCCCAGCGTGCAGATGATCGCGGCCTTGGCCACCTTCTCCGTGCCCTTCCTGATTCGCCCGCTGGGTGGCCTGTTCTTCGGCGCCCTGGGCGACAAGTATGGACGACAGAAAGTCCTGGCTGCCACCATCGTGATCATGTCGTTGAGTACGTTTGCGATCGGCTTGATTCCATCCTATGCCTCCATCGGCATCTGGGCGCCCATCCTCCTGCTGTTGGCGAAGATGGCTCAGGGCTTCTCGGTGGGCGGTGAATACACCGGCGCGTCGATCTTCGTCGCCGAGTACGCTCCGGACCGCAAGCGCGGTTTCCTCGGCAGTTGGCTGGACTTCGGCTCGATTGCCGGTTTCGTGCTCGGTGCCGGCGTGGTGGTGGGCATCTCTGCAGTGATCGGCGAAGAGAAGTTCCTCGACTGGGGCTGGCGCGTGCCGTTTTTCCTGGCCCTGCCGCTGGGCATGATCGGCCTCTACCTGCGCCATGCGCTGGAAGAAACCCCAGCGTTCCAGCAGCATGTCGAAAAGCTCGAACAAGGCGACCGCGAAGGCCTGGCCGGCGGCCCGAAGGTATCGTTCAAGGAAGTGGCAACCAAGCACTGGCGCAGCCTGCTGACCTGCATCGGCATCGTGGCGGTGACCAACGTCACCTACTACATGCTGCTCACCTACATGCCCAGCTACCTGTCGCACAACCTGCACTACAGTGAAAGCCATGGCGTGCTGATTATCATCGCAATCATGGTCGGCATGCTGTTCGCCCAACCGCTGATCGGCTTCGCCAGCGACAAGTTCGGCCGCAAGCCTTTCATTCTGTTCGGCAGCATCGGCCTGTTCTTCCTGGCCATTCCGGCCTTCATGCTGATCAACAGCGGCCAGATCGGTTGGATCTTCGCCGGGCTGCTGATGCTGGCCGTGGTGCTGAACTTCTTCATCGGCGTCATGGCATCCACGTTGCCGGCAATGTTTCCCACGCACATCCGCTACAGCGCCCTGGCCAGTGCATTCAACGTATCGGTACTGATTGCCGGCCTGACACCGACGGCCGTGGCCTGGCTGGTGGAAAGCACCGACGACCTGTACATGCCTGCCTATTACCTGATGGTGTTCGCAGTGGTCGGCTTCATCACCGCCATCACCATGAAGGAAACGGCCAACAAGCCATTGCGCGGCGCCGCACCAGCGGCGTCGGACATCGCCGAAGCGCGTGAACTGCTGGTCGAGCACCACGACAACATCGAGCAGAAGATCGAGGACATCGACAGCGAGATCGCCGCGCTGCAAGCCAAGCGCGAAGTGCTGGTGCAACAGCACCCGCGGATCAACTGAGCCAAGGCTGGCCACGCTGAAGGCTGCACTCGCCGTCTTCAGCCCCTGGCCAGACGCTCGCGCAGGTAGTCGACGACGGCTGCCTGATCGCCGGCGAACTCGATGCGCGCCGCCTTGCTCTCGCGTTGATAGGCGTACATCGGGTCGTAGTACTCGTGCAGCAAGCCTTCGATCCAGCCACGGTGCAGGTCGACCAGGCCATAGCGCCGCTGCTCTTCCAGCGCGGCCTGCATCAGGCCCTGCAGACGCTGGTGACGCTCGCCGCCCAGGCGCTTGTGGATGCGGTCCAGACTCTGCAGCAGACGCTCGGCAAACAGCGCTTCACCGCGCTCGCCATACAACCCGACGAAGTCTGCGCACAGGTCTACCACGTAGTCGCGCAGGATACGCTTGACGCGATTCTGGAAGCTGTCTTCCAGCCAAACCAATGGATACGCCTGCATGCCCTGATGCAGGCTCAACGGCACGTTGCAACTGCCCACCAGGCGGCTCTCGTCCTCGAGCACGAACTGCTCGATGCCGGCGGCCCGCTTCTTCAACACGTCGATTGCCAGGCTGTTCTCGAAATCGATCTGCGCAGGCTGCCCGGTCGCACGCTTGCCGAAGCTGGAACCGCGGTGGTTGGCGTGGCCTTCCAGGTCCAGGGCGTTGCTCAATTGCGCCAGTACGTCGGTCTTGCCGGTGCCGGTCATGCCGCCCAGCACGACGAACTGGCACTGTTCGACGGCCTGTTCCAGGGTGTCGAGCAGAAAGCTGCGCATGGCCTTGTAGCCGCCCAGTACCCGCGGGTACTCGACGCCCGCCTCGCGCAACCAGCGCTGTACGGTCTGCGAGCGCAGGCCGCCGCGGAAGCAATACAGGTAGCCCTCGGGATGAGCCTTGGCGAATGCCACCCAGGCGTCGACCCGGCGTGCCTTGATCTCGCCGGACACCAGCCGGTGCCCCAACTCGATGGCGGCTTGCTGGCCATGCTGCTTGTAGCAGGTACCGACTTTCTGCCGTTCCAGGTCGTCCATCAAGGGCAGGTTGTGCACGCCGGGAAATGCGCCCTTGTCGAATTCGACCGGGGCGCGCGCGTCCATCATCGGCACCTCGCCGAGAAACAACGCGCGGTAGTCGTTGCTGTCGTCACGCATCAGAACACCTCGACAGCGTGGGGCTGGCGCTCGATCATGGTGCCGATGGGCGCCAGTTGCAGACCCAGTTCGGCGGCCAGCGCGACGAACTCGGCTTCACCGGCAGCGCTGACGGCAACCAGCAGTCCGCCGCTGGTCTGCGGATCGCAGAGCAGGTCACGCTGCTCGTCGCTCAGGGCAGCGATGCGTTCGCCGTAGCTGTCGAAGTTGCGCTGGGTGCCGCCAGGCACGCAGCCCTCGCGCAGGTAGTGGTCGATGCCCGGCAGGCGCGGCACGGCGGCGTACTCCAGGCGGGCAGTCAGCTGGGCGCCATCGGCCATTTCGACCAGATGCCCGAGCAGGCCGAAACCGGTGACGTCGGTCATCGCGGTGACCTCGCGCAGCTTGCCGAAGCGGCTACCGGGCTTGTTCAGCGTGCACATCCAGTCGCGGGCCACGCCCACGTCTTCTTCGCGCAACCGGGATTTCTTCTCTGCGGTGGTGAGGATGCCGATGCCCAGCGGCTTGGTCAGGTACAGGCGGTCGCCGACCTGGGCGGTGTCGTTGCGTTTCATGTGGCGCTTGTCGACCAGGCCGGTCACCGCCAGGCCGAAGATGGGTTCGGGAGCGTCGATCGAATGCCCACCGGCCAGGGGAATGCCGGCCGCGTCGCACACCGCCCGACCGCCGCGGATCACCTCGCGGGCAACTTCCGGGGGCAGCAGGTTGACCGGCCAGCCGAGAATGGCGATGGCCATCAACGGATCGCCGCCCATGGCATAGATGTCGCTGATGGCGTTGGTGGCGGCGATGCGCCCGAAATCGAAGGGGTCATCGACGATGGGCATGAAGAAGTCGGTGGTCGACACCACCCCGCGCTCTTCGTCGATGGCGTACACCGCAGCGTCGTCGCGCGAAGCGTTGCCGACCCACAGCTTCGGGTCCAGGTTCTGTGCGCCGCTGCCGGCCAGAATCACCTCCAATACCTTGGGCGAAATCTTGCAGCCGCAACCGGCTCCATGGCTGTACTGGGTCAAACGGATAGGCGAATTCATGGCAGCATTCTCGACGTCCTGGAATCAGGCTGCGAATTCTATCAAAGCTGGCCTTTCCTGCAGTGACTCTTATAATCGCGCCACCTCTATCTAAGCGCGCCGGGCCCTGCCCGTGCTGCTTGCGTCATCTTTCGGAGACCCACCATGTTCAAGCGCTCCCTATCACTGGTCGCCGGCCTCGCTCTTTGCGCCAGCGCCGTCACCAGCTTCGCCGCCGATGTCTTGCGGGTTTCGGCCATCCCGGACGAGGCGCCCACCGAACTGCTGCGCAAGTTCAAGCCGCTGGGCGCCTACCTCGAGCAGAAGATCGGCATGAAGGTCGAGTTCGTGCCGGTGGCCGACTACCCTGCAGTGGTCGAGGCGCTGGCGACCGATCGCCTGGACATGGCCTGGCTGGGCGGTTTCACCTTCGTTCAGGTGAACCTGAAGACCGGTAACGCCATTCCCCTGGTGCAGCGCGAGCAGGATGCGCAGTTCACCAGCAAGTTCATCACCAGCGACCCGAACGTCAAATCGCTGGCCGACCTCAAGGGCAAGACCTTCGCCTTCGGTTCGATCTCGTCGACCTCCGGCAGCCTGATGCCGCGCTACTTCATGCTGCAGGACAACATCAAGCCGGAAACCTACTTCAGCCGGGTTGCCTACTCCGGCGCCCATGACGCCACCGCGGCGTGGGTGCAGGCAGGCAAGGTCGACGCCGGCGTGCTCAATGCCAGCGTGTGGGACAAGCTGGTCAACAGCGGCAAGGTCGATACCAACAAGGTCAAGGTGTTCGCCACCACGCCGACCTACTTCGACTACAACTGGACCGTGCGCGGTACCCTGGACCCGGCCCTGGCAGAAAAGATCAAACAGGCCTTCCTCGCCCTCGACCCGGCCAAGCCTGACGACAAGGCCATTCTCGACCTGCAGGCGGCCAGCCGCTTCATCGCCACCAAGCCTGAGAACTACAAGGGCATCGAGGACGCCGCTCGCGCTGCCGACCTGTTGAAATGACCCTGCGCCTGTCGGCCATCGACCTGCGCCACCGCAACGGTGTGCAGGCCCTGCGCGATGTCAACCTGAGCATCGAGCCCGGCGAGCGCGTGGCAATCATCGGCCCTTCGGGCGCTGGCAAGTCCAGCCTGCTCAACGTGCTGGCAACCGCCCAACCGCCCAGCGCCGGCGAGCTGGATGTGCTGGGCATGCAGCCCTGGCGCCTCGGCAGTCGCGCGCGCCAGCGCCTGCGCGCGCGTATCGCGCTGATCCATCAGGCCCCGCCCCTGCCGCCGCGGCAACGGGTGGTGACTGCCGTGCTGGCCGGCAAGCTGGGGCAATGGGGGCTGGGCAAGAGCCTGCTCAACCTGCTGCACCCGGTGGACATCGACGGTGCCCGTGCGCTGCTGGCGCGGCTGGACCTGGACGACAAGCTGTTCGCCCAGTGCCAGCAACTGTCCGGCGGCCAGTTGCAGCGCGTCGGCATCGCCCGCGCCCTGTACCAGGCGCCGGAGCTGTTGCTGGCGGACGAGCCCGTCTCGGCGATGGACCCGCGACTGGCCAGGCACACGCTGGACATGCTCTGCCAGCACGCCACCGAACAGCATGTCACGCTGGTGGCCAGCCTGCACACGGTGGAGCTGGCGTTGGCCTGCTTCCCACGGATCGTCGGCGTGCGCGACGGCCAGATCGCGTTCGACCTGGAGGCCGCGCAGGTCACCGCGCAGCGCCTGGAGGCGCTGTACGCGAACGAACACCTGAGCCGCGTGCAAACGCCGGCCGACACCCCTGCTCACTGGCTGCCGCGATGCTGAGCAGGGACCGACGCGACCCTGCCGCGCTGCCGCGCTTTCTGCTTGCCGCCCTGGCGGTGCTGTTGTTGTGGCCGGGCGTACGCCTGGCCGAGCTCGATCCATGGGTACTGTTCGACCCGGCCAGCACCCAATCCATGGGGGCCTTTCTCGCCGACTTCTGGCCGCCCGCCCACGACCCGGTATTTCTCGCGCTGCTGCTGGACGCCACCCTGCAGACCCTGGCCATCGCCACGGCCGGCATGGCCCTGGCGCTGAGCTTGGCCATCCCCGCCAGCCTGCTGGCCAGCCGCGCGCTGTCGCTGTCCGCAGCCAGCCTCGGCGCCCGGCCTGGTTGGGCCGGCACCTGTGTGCGCTGGCCGGTGCGTGGCGTGCTGATTTTTCTGCGCAGCGTGCCGGAAATCGTCTGGGCCCTGCTGTTCGTTCGCGCCGTCGGCCTGGGCCCGACGGCAGGCGTGCTGGCCATCGCCATCACCTACGCCGGCATGCTCGGCAAGGTGTATGCCGAGATCTGTGAGTCGGTCGACCAGCGCCCGGCCCAGGCCCTGCTGCGCGCCGGCGCCGGTCGGCTGGCCGCGTTCGCCTACGGCATTCTCCCGGCCGCTGCCGCCGAGCTGACGTCCTACACCGTGTACCGCTGGGAATGCGCGGTGCGCGCTTCGGTGGTGATGGGCTTCGTCGGCGCCGGCGGCCTGGGCCAGCAGATCGACCTGTCGATGCGCATGTTCGCCTCGGCCGAGGTGGCCAGCATGCTGCTGACGTTCATCGCCCTGGTGTTGCTCGCGGACCTGCTCAGCCGCCTGCTTAGAGGACGCTTCGCATGAGGCGTCTGGGCAATCTGCTGCTGGTACTGGCGATGGCGCTGGCGGTGGTCGGCTCCTTCGTCTATCTGGGGCTGGACCTGTTCACCCTGGGCAATGTCGACAGCCTGCAGCACATGACCAGCTACGCGGCACGCTTCATGTCGCCTGACCTCAGTGCAACGCACCTGCGAGCGGTGGGCCATGGTGCGCTGGAAACCCTGGCGATGTCGGCGCTGGGCACCCTGCTGGCGGCGCTCGCCGGTCTGCTGCTGGCCATCCCCGCGGCCGGGCGCCTGGGCTGGCTGGCGCAAGGCGTGACAAAACTGGCGCTCAATGCCCTGCGGGCCATTCCCGAACTGGTCTGGGCGGTGTTGATGGTGCTCGCCGCAGGCCTGGGGCCGAATGCCGGCACCCTGGCCCTGGCGCTGCACACTGCCGGGGTACTCGGCCGTCTGTTTGCCGAGGCCCTGGAAAACACCCCCGCCGCACCCGCCGCCGCCATCCGCCTGCAGGGCGGCAATGCCTGGCTGGCCTTCTGTTACGGCACCTTGCCCAATCTGTGGCCGCAACTGCTGGCCTACACCCTGTACCGCTGGGAAAACAATATCCGCATGGCCAGCATCCTCGGCTTCGTCGGTGCCGGCGGGCTGGGACAGATGCTCTACGTGAGCCTGAGCCTGTTCCAGGAAGCACGGGCCAGCACGCTCATTCTGGCCATGCTGGCGCTGGTACTGGCGGTGGATGCCTTGAGCGGCTGGATGCGCCAGCGCTGGATTCGCCTGTAGCCAGCCCGTACCGACCGCGAGCGGCATTCGACCTTGGTGTATTTCGACATTAGTCGCGTTGACAAGATCGCCGAGAGCTGTCGATAATCCGAAATAAGTCATACGACAACAGATGACAAAATAATAACGATAAAAGGACTCGCTCATGACAGGCACTCACTCCGTCCAGAATCCCTTCGATCGCCTTCTCCTGACCGGCGCCGCCGGCGGTCTGGGGAAGGTGCTGCGAGAAAGTCTGAAACCCTTCGCCCGCACCCTGCGGCTCTCCGATATCGTCCCGCTTCCCGCCTCTACCGATACAGCTACTTGTTCCGATACCCAGGAAGAATTCCAGTTGTGCGACCTCGCCGACAAGCAGGCAGTGCACGAGCTGGTGCAAGGCGTGGACGCCATCGTGCATTTTGGCGGGGTGTCGGTGGAGCACGCGTTCGAAGACATCCTGGGGCCCAATATCTGCGGGGTCTTCCATATCTACGAAGCCGCGCGCCGGCATGGTGTCAAGCGCGTGGTGTTCGCCAGTTCCAACCACGTGATCGGTTTCTACAAGCAGGACCAGACCATCGACGCCCACTCGCCCCGGCGTCCGGACAGCTATTACGGCCTGTCCAAGTCCTACGGCGAAGACCTCGCGACGTTCTACTTCGATCGCTACGGCATCGAAACCGTCAGCATCCGCATCGGCTCTTCGTTTCCCGAGCCCGCCAATCGCCGGATGATGAGCACCTGGCTCAGCTTCGACGACCTGACCCGCCTCATCGAGCTGAGCCTGTTCACCCCGAACGTCGGCCACACGGTGGTCTACGGGGCTTCGGCCAACCGTGATCTGTGGTGGGACAACCGTTTTGCCGCGCACTTGGGCTTCACACCCAAGGACAGCTCGGAAGTGTTTCGCGACAAGATCGAAGCCCAGCCGATGCCTGCCGCCGACGATCCGGCGAGGGTCTATCAGGGCGGCGCCTTCGTTGCCGCCGGGCCGTTCGGCGACAACTGAATCCTTTGCGACTTTAAAACAACAACAACGCTGGAGTTATCCATGGATTTCAAACGCACGTTACTCGTAGCCGCCCTCCCGCTCGCCTTCTGCCTGTCCGGGTTGGCGCAGGCCGAGATCAAGATCAAGTTCGCCGAAGTGCACCCGGCCGGCTACCCGCCGGTGGTGGCCGAGCAGGCCATGGGCAAGAAACTCGAAGAGCAGAGCAAGGGCGAGATCAGCTTCAAGATGTTCGCAGGCGGTGTCCTGGGTTCCGAGAAGGAAGTGGTCGAACAGGTGCAGAGCAACGCGGTGCAGATGACCCGCGTCAGCCTGGGCATCGTCGGCCCGGTAGTACCGGACGTGAACGTGTTCAACCTGCCGTTCATCTTCCGCGACCAGGCCCACATGCGCAGCATCATCGACGGCGAGATCGGTCAGGAGATTCTCGACAAGATCACCAACTCCGAATTCAACCTGGTCGCGCTGGGCTGGATGGACGGCGGTACACGCAACCTCTACACCAAGAAGCCGGTACGCCAGATCAGTGACCTCAAGGGCATGAAGATCCGCGTGCAGGGCAACCCGGTGTTCATCGAAACCATCAACACCATGGGCGGCAACGGTATCGCCATGGCCACCGGCGAGATCTTCAGCGCCCTGCAGACCGGCGTGATCGACGGCGCCGAGAACAACCCGCCGACCATGCTCGAACACAACCACTACCAGAACGCCAAGTTCTACACGCTCACCGAACACCTGATCCTCCCCGAGCCGATCGTGATGTCGAAGATCACCTGGAACAAGCTCAACCCCGAGCAACAGGCGCTGGTGAAAAAGCTCTCTCGCGAAGCACAGATGGAAGAGCGTGTTCTGTGGGACAAGAAATCCAGCGAAGCCGAAGCCAAGCTCAAGGCCGGTGGCGTGGAGTTCATCGCCCTCACGCCCGAGCAGAAGAAAGCCTTCTACGATGCGACCCAGCCGGTGCGCGACAAGTACGGCGCGCCGTACAAAGAGCTGATCACCCGCATCGAAGCCGTCAAGTAAGCCTGTCCGTCAACACCACGGGGGACCGGGCCTGTGCCCGCTCCCCCGCCGCTGGGTGAGCCTCATGAAAAACACTGTGCTGCGTTTCAACGACCTGCTTTACCGGGTGTGCATCGGGATCGCCGGCTTGTCGGTCCTGACCATGACCCTGATCATTCCATGGGGCATCTTTACCCGCTACGCGCTGGGCAGCGGTTCCAGCTGGCCGGAGCCGGTGGCGATCCTGCTGATGGTGGTCTTCACCTTCTTCGGCGCCGCCGGCAGCTACCGCGCCGGCGCGCATATGGCGGTGGCCATGGCGGTGGACCGCATGCCGGCACAGACGCGTCGAATGGCCGCCTTCGCGGTTCAGGTGCTGATGGCGGTGGTCGCGCTGTTCATGATCTTCAAGGGCTTCAAGCTGTGCGCTAACACCTGGAACCAGTACCTGGGTGAAATTCCCTCCATGCGGGTAGGCATTTCCTACCTGCCCATTCCGATCGGCGGCATCGTGACCTTGATATTCATCCTGGAAAAGCTGTTCCTGGGTGACCAAAGCCACCGCGCCGTGATGCGGTTCGACGTCGTAGAAGCCAGTGAAGGTGCTGCGTAAATGGATGCTCTCATACTGTTGGGCAGCTTCATCGCCTTGATCCTGGTGGGCATGCCGGTGGCCTATGCGCTGGGTCTGTCGGCGCTGATCGGGGCCTGGTGGATCGACATTCCGGCCGACGCCCTGATGATCCAGATCGCCGGCGGGGTGAACAAATTCTCGCTGCTGGCCATTCCGTTCTTCGTGCTGGCGGGTGCGATCATGGCCGAAGGCGGCATGTCGCGCCGGCTGGTGGCCTTCGCCGGCGTGCTGGTGGGCTTCGTGCGCGGAGGCCTGTCGCTGGTCAACATCGTCGCTTCGACCTTTTTCGGGGCCATCTCCGGCTCGTCCGTCGCCGATACTGCGTCGGTGGGTTCGGTGCTGATTCCGGAAATGGAACGCGCCGGCTATCCGCGTGATTTCTCCACGGCCGTTACCGTCAGCGGCTCGGTCCAGGCCTTGCTGACGCCACCGAGCCACAACTCGGTGCTGTACTCGCTGGCCGCTGGCGGCTCGGTGTCGATCGCTTCGCTGTTCATGGCCGGGATCATGCCGGGGCTGTTGCTCAGTGCGGTGATGATGGGCCTGTGCATGATATTTGCGCGCAAGCGCAACTATCCCAAGGGCGAAGTCATTCCAATGCGTCAGGCGCTGAAGATCGCCGGTGAGGCGCTGTGGGGACTGATGGCGCTGGTGATCATTCTCGGCGGCATTCTCTCGGGCGTGTTCACCGCGACCGAATCGGCAGCCATCGCCGTGCTGTGGTCGTTCTTCGTGACCATGTTCATCTACCGCGATTACAAATGGCGTGACCTGCCCAAGCTGATGCACCGGGCAGCGCGGACCATTTCCATCGTGATGATTCTGATCGGTTTCGCTGCCAGCTTCGGCTACATCCTGACGCTGATGGAAATTCCGATGAAGATCACTACGGCGTTCCTGACGCTGTCGGACAACCGCTACGTGATCCTGATGTGCATCAACGTGATGTTGCTGATGCTGGGCACGATCATGGATATGGCGCCGTTGATTCTGATCCTCACACCGATCCTGTTGCCGGTGATCGTCAGCGTGGGTGTGGATCCGGTGCATTTCGGCATGATCATGCTGGTCAACCTGGGCATAGGCCTGATCACACCGCCGGTGGGTGCCGTGCTGTTCGTCGGTGCAGCGGTCGGCAAGGTGACCATCGAAGCCACGGTCAAGGCGCTGCTGCCCTTCTATCTGGCGCTGTTCCTGGTGCTGATGCTGGTCACCTACATTCCGGCCATCTCCCTCTGGCTGCCGAGCGTGGTGTTGTAAACCCAAATGCTGCGGGGTATCCAACACCCCGCAGCGAACCGATGCACTGAAATCCTGTAGCAGCGGCGCAAGCCGCGTCGGCCGTGCATGCGGTCCGTCTGTCACACCGCGGCGTATCCGGACGCGGCTTGCGCCGCTGCTACAGGGGACAGAGGTGTTCCTCAAGGGCCTGCGTGGGAGCGGTCTGGGGCCGCGAAGTTGTCGCCGCGGTGTGCCAGATAATTCGCAGACTGCTGGCGACGGTGGGCTTGTCACGCACATCCCCCACACCACCGCAGCCCTGTAGCAGCGGCGCAAGCCGCGTCGGCGGTGCATGTGATCCGGCTGTCACACCGCGGCATATCCGGACGCGGCTTGCGCCGCTGCTACAGGGGACGGAGGTGTTCCTCTAGGGGCTGCGTGGGAGCGGTCTGTGGCCGCGAAGTTGTCGCCGCGGTGTGCCAGATAATCCGCGGTACCCTTTCGCGGCCGATGACCGCTCCCACGGAGAGTGCAGGCGCCCCCACACACCACCGCAGCCCCTGTAGCAGCGGCGCAAGCCGCGTCGGCGGTGCATGCGATCCGGCTGCCACACCGCGGCGTGTCCGGACGCGGCTTGCGCCGCTGCTACGGGGGACGGAGGTGTTCCTCAAGGGCCTGCGTGGGAGCGGTCTGTGGCCGCGAAGTTGTCGCCGCGGTGTGCCAGATAATTCGCAGTGCCCCTTCGCGGCCGATGACCGCTCCCACGGAGAGTGCAGGCGCCCCCACACACCACCGCAGCCCTGTAGCAGCGGCGCGAGCCGCGTCGGCGGTGCATGCAGTTCGGCTGTCACACCGCGGCGTATCCGGACGCGGCTTGCGCCGCTGCTACAGGGGACGGAGGTGTTCCTCAAGGGCCTGCGTGGGAGCGGTCTGTGGCCGCGAAGTTGTCGCCGCGGTGTGCCAGATAATTCGCAGACTGCTGACGACGGTGGGCTCATCACGCACATCCCCCACACCACCGCAGCCCCTGTAGCAGCGGCGCAAGCCGCGTCGGCGGTGCATGCGATCCGGCTGTCACACCGCGGCGTATCCGGACGCGGCTTGCGCCGCTGCTACAGGGGACGGAGGCGTTCCTCGAGGGGCTGCGTGGGAGCGGTCTGTGGCCGCGAAGTTGTCGCCGCGGTGTGCCAGATAATCCGCGGTACCCTTTCGCGGCCGATGACCGCTCCCACGGAGAGTGCAGGCGCCCCCACACACCACCGCAGCCCTGTAGCAGCGGCGCGAGCCGCGTCGGCGGTGCATGCAGTTCGGCTGTCACACCGCGGCGTATCCGGACGCGGCTTGCGCCGCTGCTACAGGGGACGGAGGTGTTCCTCAAGGGCCTGCGTGGGAGCAGTCTGGGGCCGCGAAGTTGTCGCCGCGGTGTGCCAGATAATCCGCGGTACCCTTTCGCGGCCGATGACCGCTCCCACGGAGAGTGCAGGCGCCCCCACACACCACCGCAGCCCTGTAGCAGCGGCGCAAGCCGCGTCGGCGGTGCATGCGATCCGGCTATCACACCGCGGCGTATCCGGACGCGGCTTGCGCCGCTGCTACAGGGATCGTGGGGGAGGTTTCGGTTGTATAGACGATGGGCCGGTGTTCTGCCGCCAGGCGGCACTCCCAGCGCCAGGCGTCGCGCAGCATGTCGTCCAGGCTGCGTCGGGCCTGCCAGCCCAGCTCGCGGCGCGCCTTGCCCGGGTCCGCCCAGCACTGCGCCACGTCGCCCGTGCGCCTGGGCTCGAAGGTCAGGGCGATGGGCACGCCGCAGGTGCGGGTGAAAGCATCGACCACCTCCAATACCGAATACCCCCGCCCGGTTCCCAGATTCCAGACGCGCACGCCGCTGCCGCCCAACAATGCCTGCAAAGCCCGCCAGTGCCCTTCGGCCAGGTCCATCACATGCACGTAATCACGAACGCCGGTGCCGTCCGGCGTGGCGTAGTCGTTGCCGAATACCTGCAGGACGTCGCGCCGCCCACTGGCCACCTGCAGCAGATACGGCAGCAGGTTGTTCGGCACCTGTGCCGGCGCCTCGCCCAGCTCGCCCGATTCGTGGGCGCCGATGGGGTTGAAATAGCGCAACAGCCCGACCGACCAGCGCGCATCCGAAGCCGCCAGGCTGATCATGACGTTCTCCGCCATCAGCTTGGAAAAACCGTATGGGTTGGTCGGCAATCCGGTGGCGCAGGTTTCGTCGATGGGCATTGTGGCGCAGTCGCCATAGACCGTCGCCGAAGAGCTGAAAATCAACGTGAAGACACCGGCGGCCGCCATCGCCTGGCACAGCGCAATGCTGCCGCCGACATTGCTGTCGTAATAGCGCAACGGCTCGCGCACGCTCTCGCCAACCGCTTTCAAGCCTGCGCAGTGAATTACCGCAGCGATGGGAAAATCCGCGAACAGGGCATCCAGCTGCGCCCGGTTGCGCACATCGCCGAGCACGAAGCGGGCACGCCGCCCGCCCAGCCGGGCAATACGCTCCAGGCTTGCACGCGAGCTGTTGCAGAGGTTGTCGAAGATCACCACAGTCTGCCCATGGGCAAGCAGCTGCAGCACCACCTGTGCGCCGACGTAACCCGTACCGCCTGTGACTAGAATCATCGCCGTCGCTCCCGTCGCCCGCAGGCGCACCGGTCAAGATCAAGGGATAGCACCTGCGTGATACGACGACGGGATCAGGCCTATGAAACTATGGGCGCGCGCGGTGGCGCGGAGTTCCAGGCGGCAGCCAGACGGTTGGCACATCGCGGGCTATCGACAAATCAAAGTTGAACGCCGCCTGCAGCGACGGCGTCTCAATCAGTACCAACGCATGGCGCGCATGCACTCGCTCGCCGCACTGCCTTGCAACATCCATACGGGTGGCGTCGAAGCCAGCTCAACCTGGCTTCAGTCCCGATTCAGGCACTGACCAAGGACACCCCCATGACCGATGTGGCGCCGCCCGGCTTTACCCCTGCCCCACTGTCCAGCCCAGATCGCACCCCGGCGCCAACAGGCCGGCCGCTGATGTTGTGCCTGTCGCACTTGCGCTGGGGGTTCGTCTACCAGCGACCCCAGCACCTCATGTCGCGCCTGGCGCAGAGCTACGATGTGCTGTTCTTCGAAGAACCGGTGTTCGCCGAGCACGTGCAGCCGCAGTTGCTGGCCAGCCATCCAGCACACGGCGTGACCGTGCTGGTGCCGCAGCTACCGGCGGGCACTCCCCACGAGCATGTCATCGCGATGCAGCGCGACCTGCTCGATGGCTACCTGGCCCAGCACCGCGACGCCGAACTGCTGCTGTGGTACCTGACCCCGATGAGCCTGGCGTTCACCGACCATCTGCACGGCCAGGTGACCATCTTCGATTGCATGGACGAGTTGTCCGCGTTCATGGGCGCTCCGCCGGAACTCATCGAAAGGGAACGCCAACTGTTGGCGCGTGCCGATGTGGTGTTCACCGGTGGGCAGAGTCTGTGGGAAGCCAAGCGCCATCAGCACGGCAATGCGCACGCCATGCCCAGCAGTGTCGACATCGCTCACTTCGCCCAGGCTCGGGCGTTGCTGCCCGACCCGAGCGATCAGGCTGCGATCGGCCACCCGCGACTAGGCTTCTTCGGTGTCATCGACGAGCGTTTCGACATCCACCTGGTCGATGAGCTGGCCCGGCAGCGGCCACAGTGGCAGATCGTACTGATCGGCCCGGTGGTCAAGATCGATCCGCAGACCTTGCCAAGACGCGCCAACATTCACTACCTCGGGGCGAAGCAGTATGAGCAATTGCCCCACTACCTGGCCGGCTGGGACGTCGCCCTCATGCCGTTCGCGATCAATGCTTCCACGCGCTTCATCAGCCCGACCAAGACCCCCGAATACCTTGCCGGCGGGCGGCCGGTGGTGTCGACACCGATCGCCGACGTCATCAGCGGCTACGGCACCAGTGGTGCAGTGACCATCGCCGACACCCCCGCTGCATTCATCGCTGCGGTGGAATACGCACTGGGTGCCGAAGCCCGCGACAGCGTGGTCATCCAGGCCGATGCCGCTTTGGATGGCATGTCGTGGGACAAGACCTGCAACGCCATGAAGGAGCAGATCGAATGCCTCAGGTAACCTTCGACAGCGCCTGCCGTGGTCCGTCCGCGTACAGCGATGGACGCCCCTATGATTACCTGGTGGTGGGTGCCGGCTTCGCCGGCAGCGTCATTGCCGAGCGCCTGGCCGCAGGCCTGGGCCTGAACGTGCTGGTGATCGACCGCCGTGATCACATCGGCGGCAACGCCTACGACCATCTGGATGCGGCGGGCGTCATGGTCCACCGCTACGGGCCGCACATCTTTCATACCAATGCCCCGCGCATCGTCGACTATCTGTCGCGTTTCACCCAGTGGCGCCCTTACGAGCATCGGGTGCTGGCCCAGGTCGACGATCATCGGGTACCGATCCCGATCAACCTGACCACGCTCAATACGCTGTTCGACTTGCAGATGGACGAGGCCCAGGCCGAGCGCTTTCTTGCCGAACGGGCACAGCCGGTCGAGTGCATCCGTACCTCAGAGGACGTGGTGATCAATCAGATCGGCGAAGAGCTCTACCAGAAGTTCTTCCGGGGCTACACCCGCAAGCAGTGGGGCCTGGACCCGTCACAGCTGGACAAGTCGGTGACCTCGCGGATCCCCACGCGCACCACTGCCGACGACCGCTACTTCACCGACAGCTTTCAGGCCATGCCGCTCGAAGGCTACACGCGCCTGTTCGAGAACATGCTCGACCATCCGCGCATCGACGTGTTGCTGGACACCGATTTCGCCCAGGTGCGTGAACAGTTGGCCTATGCCCAACTGGTCTATTGCGGCCCGGTGGACGAATACTTCGAGTTCCGCCTGGGTCGCCTGCCCTATCGGTCGCTGCGCTTCGAACACAAGACCCTGCAGCAGCCACAGTTGCAGGGGGTGGCCGTGGTCAACTACCCCGATGAAGCCGTGCCCTACACGCGCATCACCGAGTACAAGCACCTCACCGGTCAGCAACATCCACACACCAGCATCACCTACGAATACCCCTGCGCCGAAGGCGACCCCTACTACCCCATTCCGCGGCCCGAAAACGCCCAGCTGTACCAACGCTACAAGGCGCTGGCGGACGAGACGCCGGGGGTTACCTTTCTCGGGCGACTGGGCACCTACAAGTACTACAACATGGATCAGGTCGTGGGCCAGGCGCTGGCGCTGTATCAGCGGATCGAGCAACAAGCCTTGCCGACCGAGGGAGCCGGGGCGTTGGCGCCGCTCGACGAGCAAGGCGCTTGAAGCCGCCTGGCCTGTTCAATACCTTCATCATGGCCGGCTACGAATGCGCCGCGCAGCGGCGGCGCGATGGTGAACGTGTGGATGTGCAGGCCAGCACCGGCCACTTGCGCTGGGCGGCCCATGACTATCGCCAGCTGCTGGCCAGTGGCATTGGCGCCGCGCGCGACGGCCTGCGCTGGCATGTGATCGAACAGCGTTCAGGGTATTACGACTGGAGCAGTTTCCTGCCCCTGCTGCGCGCCGCACGCGAGTGCAATCTGCAGGTGGTGTGGGACCTGTGTCACTACGGCTACCCGGATGGCCTGGATATCTGGCGACCCGAATTCGTCGAACGCTTTGCGCGCTTCGCCGGGGCCGCGGCACGGTTGATGGTCGATGAAGGCTTCGAAGCGCCCTTTTGTTCCCCCATCAACGAGATGTCGTTCTGGAGCTGGGCCGGCGGCGACGTCGGCTATTTCAACCCCGGCGCGCATGGCCGTGGGCTGGAACTCAAGCATCAGTTGGTGCGCGCCAGCATCGAGGCGATCGAGGCCATTCGCGCGCAGGCGCCCGCGGCGCGTTTCGTTCAGTGCGACCCGCTGATTCACGTCGTGCCGGACTCATCACGCGCCGTGGACCAGGACCGCGCCGAGGGTCAGCGGCTGTCGCAGTTCCAGGCCTGGGACATGCTGGCCGGTAGGCAGTGGCCGGGGCTGGGCGGCTGTGAAGCGTACCTGGACATCATCGGGGCCAACTTCTACCCGCAGAACCAGTGGCGGCACAATGGCGAACGGATCCTGCGCGGGCACCCCGAGTTTCGCCCGTTGGCCGGGCTGCTGGCTGAGCTCCATCGGCGTTACGCGCGGCCGATCCTGCTGGCCGAAACCGGCGCCGAGGGTGATGCGCGAGGGCCTTGGCTGGACTACGTGGGCAGCCAGCTGGCAGTGGCGCTGCAACGCGGCGTCGATGTGCAGGGGCTGTGTTGGTACCCGTTTCTGGACTATCCGGGTTGGGACGACGGCCGTTATTGTCCCGCAGGCGTGTTCGGCGACGCCGACGGTGCAGGTACCCGCGCGCCGTATCATCCGTTGCTGATGCAGTTGCAGGCGTTGGAAAGGCTACACCGGCCCGGTCAGTGATGGTGGGCGTATACCCCGCAGCCACGGGTTGCGCCCGGACGCGGCTCGCGCCGCTGCTACAGGGGATGGAGGTGTTGCTCGAGGGCCTTCGTGGGAGCGGTCTGTGGCCGCGAAGCCGTCGACGCGGTGTGTCAGATAATCCGCGGTGCCCTTTCGCGGCACCGCTCCCGCGGAGAGTGCAGGCGCCCCCCCACACCACCGCAGCCCCTGTAGCAGCGGCGCAAGCCGCGTCGGCGGTCCATGCGATACCACCGGGCGCTGATGATTGCCCTAACCGATCACCGCGAACAACTGGCCAGCAGCAGCTCTTCGAACCGCGCGCTTTCGAGGGGTCGACTCAGGTAATAACCCTGGCCCTCATCGCACGCCACCGAGTCCAGCAGCTGCAACTGTTCCAGCGTTTCCACGCCTTCGGCCGTCACCGTCAGCGACAGTGCCCGACCCAGGCCGATCACCGCCTCGATGATGGCCAGGTCGGGCTGGCTGTCGCCCAGCCTGCCGACGAAACTGCGGTCGATCTTGAGCCCATCGAAGGGAAACGTGCGCAGGTAGCTCAGCGATGAATAGCCGGTGCCAAAATCATCCATGGCCAGGCGTACACCCAGTGCCTTCAGGGCTCGCATCAGGGTCAACGCATTGTCGGCATCTTCGAGCATCACGCTTTCGGTAACCTCAAGCTCCAGCCTCGCCGCCGCCAGACCCGACCGCAACAAGGCGGCCTTGACCCGCGCCACCAGATGTCCGCTCTGGAACTCCTTGGACGACACGTTAACCGACACGAACAGCTCCTCAGGCCATTGACTGGCCTGCCGGCAGGCCGCGTTCATCACCCAGTCGCCAAGTGCGGTGATCAAGCCCGTGTCTTCGGCGATCGGAATGAATGCATCGGGCGCCAGCAGGCCACGCTGTGGATGCTGCCAGCGCACCAGCGCCTCGGCCCCGACCATCTGGCCGTCGGCAATGCGGAAGCGCGGCTGGTATTGCAGGCGTAACTCGCCGTGCTTGATGGCATAGCGCAGGTCGCTTTCCAGACGCCGACGCTCGATGATCCGTTCATTCATGTCGCCATCATAGAAACGCCAGGTGCCGCGCCCGCTCGCCTTCGCCTCGTACAAGGCGATGTCCGAATAGCGCAGCAGTTCAGGGGCGTGCGCTGCATCGCCCGGCGACACGGCAATGCCGATACTGGCGCTGACATGGATATCATGATCGTCGACCTCGATGACCTGCTCGATCAGCTCGATCAGCCGTCGACACAGTGCCTCGATCTCCGTATGCCCGACCGCACCCGATACGACCATGACGAATTCGTCGCCACCGACCCGGGCGACGATGTCCTGGCTGCGCACGCACTGCCTGATGCGCTCGCCGATCTGGTACAGCACGCGGTCGCCGGTAGCATGGCCGAGCAGGTCGTTGACCGGCTTGAAGCGATCCAGATCGATGGTCAGCATGACCAGTGGCTGGCGGGCGGCGAGCGCGTTTTCCAGACGGCTTTCCAGGTAGTCGCGCAACTGGCTGCGGTTGGGCAGGCCGGTCAGCACGTCGTGGCGCGACAGGTACTCGACCCGTCGCCGCGCTTCGATCTCCTCGGTGACATCGGTGGCGGTACCCCGAAAGCCTTGATCGCCGATGGTTCGCGCAGCGATCCGCGCGGTGCGCCGTTGCTGGTGCACGTCCATATAGCTGCATTCGGTGGTCAGGTTGCCCTGCCCTGGATTGCCGCGCAGCCACGCCAGGAGCGTGCCCTGGTGCAATTCGACCAGGTCGTCGATCGAGATGCCCAGCCATTGCGCCTTGCCCACCCCAGTGACCGTTTCGAAGCGATCGGACAGGTAGGTGACATGGCCTTCGCCATCGGTTTCCCAGATCCAGTCGGAGCTGGCTTCGGCCACGTCGCGAAAGCGCGACTCGCTCAGCGCCAGCGCCACTTGGCTGTCGCGCAGCAGTTCGTGGCTGCTGTCAAGGGCGCGCGCCGCGCGGGTATTGCGCCGCAGCATGACCCGAGTCATGCCGAGGATGATCAGCGTCGCCAGAATGATCATGGGCAACACCACGATGATCATCTGCCGCCCAGGCCTTGCCGCGTCCCATTGCAGGTCCAGGCTGGTGCCGTGCTCGGCTTCGAGCCGTGCATGGGCGGCCGTGGCATCGTCGGCACGAGCCATACGCAGCCCGCGCAGGCCCATGTTCTCGCCCAGCGCCTGAAGCCGCTGCGGATCGAGACGATTGACCACCAGCATGACCGACGGCGGCCGGTCGTCGGTCTGCACAGTAGGGTCGGTGCTGGGCGTGATCGCTGCCGCCACCACCAGGGCCGGTGTACCGGCCAGGCTGGTCAGTATCGTGAAGACTTTTTCGTCGTCGGCCAGGGCGCGTGCGGCGGCGACCCACTCATCGACGGGGCGGCCCAGCCAATCCGCGGCCGCTATGGTTTCGTACTTGCCGTCGATCACGGCATACACCGAGCGATTGCCCGGCCCGATGACGAACGCCGCCTGGTAGCCGAAATCGTCGTACAACGCCGGACCGAAGTTTTCCCGCACGTAGGCCCATTCCATGTCCACCTTGAGGTGCAGATGTCGATAGGCCTCACCCCAGAACGAGTAGTCCTTGATGGTCAGTTGCAGGAGCCGGCGTTCGGCCTCGATGCTTTTCTGTACCATCGACTGACCCTGGGCGCGCTCGGTGCGATCCAGACCGTGGGCGAAATACAGGGACAGGGCGACCGCCAGCGCAAAGACCACGGCGAGGCTGGCGCAAAAGGTGACCAACGAGGCCTGCGCCAGGGAGGTGCTGCTCGCTGGCCTGGCGGAGGATGCCGGAGAGGTGAAGCTGGACTTGAGCATGAGTGGCCTGAAAGAGAATGCGCGGAACCGATACAGGGCTATCGGCCGGCCACGCGCTTCCATGAACACCCAGCCTCTTGCCAAAGCAGACTCATATGGCCAGCAGCAGATTCATGTGGGCTGCAGCAGATTCATGTGGGCTGCAGCAGATTCATGTGGGAGCGGGCTCTGCCCGCGAAGAGGTCCACGCTGGCCTCTTCGCGGGCAGAGCCCGCTCCCACAAAAGCCAGCACAAGCTCAGTCCTCCCACAAAAGCCAGCACAAGCTCAGGCCATCGGTGTCACCCAAGCCGCGCCTTGCCGAAGCTGAGCTTGCCCCAGACCAGACCCAGCACCGCCGCCACCGTGGAGGCCGCCAGCACACTGAGCTTGGCCGACGCCAGCAGGGTCGGGTCGGAGAACGCCAGCGAAGCAATGAAGATCGACATGGTGAAGCCGATCCCGGCAAGCAGACCGACCAAGCCTACCCCACTCCAGGTCACGCCCTCGGGCAGCCTGCAGATGTTCTGCCTGACCAGCAGAAAGCTCATCAGCAGCACGCCCAGCGGTTTGCCCAGCACCAGGGCCAGCATCACACCGCCAAACACATGCTGCGACACCGCATCACTGAGGTTGGCGCCGGCGAAACTCACCCCGGCATTGGCCAGGGCAAACAGCGGCATGACACCGAAGGCCACCCACACATGCAGCCCCACCTGTATCCGCTGCACCGGCGGCAGCACTTCACGCTGCGCATCACGCAATTGCCTGAGCGGCTCGGCCACTGCCTCGCGGTTGTCGCTGCCGGGGGTGAAGCGCTCCATCAGCTCGTTGAAGTTGCGGCGGATGATATCCACCGGGCGCTCGCTCATCGGCTTGGAATGGACCGGCGTCATCAAACCTAGAATCACCCCGGCCAGGGTGGGATGCACGCCCGTCTTGAGCAGGCCGAACCAGACGATCGCGCCCGGCAACACATAGGCATATGCCTTGCTGATACCCATACGCTGGAACAGCAGCACCAGCAGCAACCCGGCCACGGCCACCAGCAGACCCAGGTAATCGAGGCTGGCCGTATAGAACACCGCGATGATCAGGATGGCGACGATATCGTCGATGATCGCCAGTGCCAGCAGCAGGATCCGCACGCTGGCGGGAATGGATTTACCCAGCAGCGCCAGCACGCCCACGGCGAAGGCGATGTCGGTAGCGGTCGGCACTGCCCAGCCGGCGCTGGCCGGAGTGCCGTGGTTGAGGGCAAGGTAGAGCAAGGCGGGCATCAGCACGCCACCCAGTGCCGCACCCAGCGGCAGGGCTGCCAGCTGCAGGTTGGCCAGCGCGCCATCCTTGATTTCCTGGCGTATCTCGGCACCCACCACCAGAAAGAAAATGGTCATCAGGCCATCATTGACCAGAAAGTGCAGGGACTGCGAAACGCTGAAATCGCCGAGGCCCAAGGTGACCTGGGTATGCCAGAAGTGCTCGTAGGAATCTCCTATCGAGCTATTGGCCCAGACCAGTGCGGTGATCGCGGCGAGCAGCAACACGATGCCGCTGACGGCCTCGATGTGCGAGAAGCGTTCGAGCGCCGCCAAAGCGCGTTCGGTGAGCTGTTGAGGACGGGGAATGGGAGGTGTCGCCGGTCTTTTTGCAGGCACGATAGCTCTCCGCTGGCGGCCCGACCAACGCTGAACTTTAACCTGCCCCCTGCCGTATGCAGCGGTGCACCCGCGGCGATGATAGAAAGCCTGGGCGCAACTTGCAATGCGCCATGTCGATCAATCGCCCGTGTCCGCATCCCAAGGGCAAGCAGCGCACTCACCCTGCCCGGCCATGCCTTCGGCTCGATGGTCAATCAGCGCAGAATCCGGCCAGCCTGCGAGGCTACCGATCGAGGCGATCAAGGTCGGCAGATCAGGTCTGTACGCCGAGCAATGCCTGCTGCAGTTCACTCGAAGCCCCATACAGCGGCACATGGCCGCGCATGAGGATCTGCGTGCTGCGGCGGTAGGCAGCGCTGTGGATCTGCAGGTGCCCAGCGTCCAACGCCGCGACCACCGTGGTGTCCAGGCGCCCGGCCGGGTTTTCGATGCTGACCTGGATATCCATGAGGGATGCACCCGGCGTGGCAATACCCGAGGCCACTCGATGGGCAGTGGTGCCCGGCACCAGGCAGGCGGCAGCCAGGCAGCAACCACCGGATACGGCCATGGAGGCGTGGCCGGTCTGGGGCGTGAAGTAGCGCACGGCGATGTTGCCGCCATCATGCGCTGCAGCGACGATGCAGATCTTGGGGATGGTCTCGCTGCGCGCCAGTTCGGCGGCAGTCATCAACACGCCATCCTTGCGACGCAAGCCCATTTTCAACCCGGCCTGGGTCCACAGGGTGCGAAGCTTCGCCATGAACGCCTGATCGGCCGCCAGTGTCGCGACAGGTTCATGGCCGGTCTTGCCCAGGCTGCGCGCCTCCACGATGACCATCGGCACCGCTACGTCCACGCAGGACACCTCGATGCCCTCGATGCGGTCGATGACCGCTCCGGTCGGCAGCAGGGCGCCGGTCTTGTTGCCCACCGGCGCATGGAGAAACAGATCGACCGCCGGATACTCGCCCATCACGCCGGGAATCGCCGTCTCGACGAAACAACCTTGCGCATCGCGCTGCATGCGCGCCGAGGTGATCACGCCGGTGTTGGTATTGCGAATGTCGACTTCGCACAGGCCGCCGGCCGACGCTTCGACCAGCCCCATGTCCAGCGCCCACAGCAGCAGCGCACTGGACATGTTGCCGCAGTTGACGCTCCAGTCGACCTCGGCGTGATCGCTGGCCAGCTGCGCCAGGGTGCTGACCAAACGCACGGCATCACCCACGCGTTCAGTGTTCATCACGAAGACTTTATTACTGGTCGCAGGGCCACGGCCCAGGCCGGTGATCTGCCGATTGCCGGGGTGGCTGGCCACGGCAGGCACACCCATCAAGTGGCGCAGCAGTTGCTCGCGCAGCAGGCTGTCGGCAGGCAGCAACGGCTCCCACAAGACAACGCCAGTCGACGTACCGCCACGCATGTAGTGCACGGGAATCTCCACCGAACCAAGGCGGCATCGCGACTGCCAGCCGGGCTCCAGATCTGCCGCGGTGGCAACGAGTGGGTTCATCGGCAACTCCTGCAAAAGCACGCGCACAACGGCGCGCGGTTCAAGGGCTCATCAGCTCCCGGACCCTGGCAGCCAGGGTGTCCATGGCGAACGGCTTGGTCAACACTTGCATGTCCGGCCCCAGATAGCCGTTGCCGATCGCCGCATTTTCCGCATAACCAGTGATGAACAGTACTTTGAGATCGGAGCGCACCTCGCGTCCGGCATCGGCCATCTGTCGACCGTTCATGCCGCCCGGCAAACCGACATCGGTGATCAGCAGGTCGATGCGTACATCCGACTGCAACACCTTCAGCCCGGCCAGGCTATCTGCCGCCTCGATCAGGGTGTAGCCCAGATCGCCGAGCACGTCGGTCAGCAGCATGCGCACCGTCGGTTCGTCATCCACGACGAGGATGGTTTCTCCCGCATGGGCGGCTGCGGCCAGTGATTCGCGGGTTTCCGGCGGTTCGTCATCGACCTGGCCGTAATAGCGCGGCAGGTAGATGCGCATGGTGGTGCCCTGCCCCAGCTCGGAATAGATCCGCACCTGGCCACCCGACTGGTTGGCGAAGCCATAGATCATCGACAGGCCCAGGCCGGTGCCCTGGCCGATGGGCTTGGTGGTGAAAAACGGATCGAACGCCTTGGCGATGACATCCGGCGACATGCCCGTACCGGTGTCGGTGACGCTGACCGACAGGTATTGCCCTTCGGGAATGTCATGAGTACGGGCGGCTTCGCGGTCCATCCAGCGGTTGGCCGTCTCGATGGTGATCTGCCCCCCGTCGGGCATGGCATCGCGGGCGTTGATGCACAGGTTCAGCAATGCGTTTTCCAACTGGCTGACATCGACGAGAGTCGGCCACAGGTTGATGGCGCCGACCGTTTCCACGCGAATACTGGGGCCTACCGTGCGCTGGATCAGCTCGGTCATGCCTTCCATCAGCACGTTGACATCGGTAGGCCGCGGGTCGAGGGTCTGCCGCCGCGAGAAGGCCAGCAAACGGTGGGTCAGCGCCGCCGCGCGCTTGGTGGCACCCTGCGCGGTGCTGATGTACTTGTCGGTTTCCATCCAGCGGCCTTGGGCGATGCGCGTGCTCATCAGCTCCAGCGCGCCGGAAATGCCAGCCAGCAGGTTGTTGAAATCATGGGCCAGACCACCGGTGAGCTGGCCGACCGCTTCCATTTTCTGCGACTGGCGCAGTTTTTCTTCGGCCTGGATCAGCTTGACCGTGCGCTCGGTCACTCGTTGTTCCAGCGTATCGTTGAGGGCGCGCAACGCAGACAGGGCCCGATCGCGCTCGGCCTCGACCGAGCGCCGCGCCTCGACGTCGATCAGCACGCCTGGAAAACGCAGTGGCTGGCCTTGGGCATCGTTCTCGACGCGACCGTTGGCCTCGATCCAGTAATAGTGGCCGTCGGCTCGGCGCACGCGATACTGATGGGAATAACTGCCACCGCGCTGGATCACTTCATCGATGGCGGCAGCCAGCCCCTCCCGGTCATCGGGATGCACAGTGGCCACGATCGTCTCCAGGCTCAGGCCTTCGCGGCCCAGTTTCGGGTCCAGCCCGAACGCCGCCGCAAACCCCTCATCGACCGCAAAACGATCGGTTGGCAGATGCCAGTGCCACGTCCCGATGATGGCCCCGGCCGCCAGTGCCAGCTGGACGCGCTCGATGTTTTCCCGGGCCACGGCCTCGCTGGCGCGCAACCGCTCCTCGGCATTACGCCGCTCGGTAACGTCGCTGAAGATGATGGCTATGATGCGCTCGTCGCTGGAACCGAACTTCACCGCCCGCACATCGAACCAGCGCTTGAACGCTTCGGCGTAGTTCTCGAACGTCGCGGGCTCGCCGGTCTTGGCCACATGGCCATAGGTGTCGAACCAGAATTGTTCCAGGTCCGGAGCGAATTCGGTCACCCAACGCCCACGCAGGTTGACCCCGGCCTGGCGCTCGAACGCCGGGTTGGCTTCCAGAAACCGGTAATCGACCGGCAGATCCTGCTCGTCGAACTTGACCTCGACGATGGCAAAGGCCGATTCGATGTTTTCAAGAATCTTGCGGAAGCGTTCTTCGCTCTCGCGCAGCGCGCTCTCGGCAGCACGGGTGCGGGTCAGGTCGAGCATCGCGCCGATCATGCGCACCGCCCGGCCTTCGGCATTGCGGATCACGTGGCCGCGGTCGAGTACTTCGGCATAGGTGCCGTCGTGTCGCTGGAAACGGTATTCACCGGACCACGCCGACAGCGTGCCGTCGATCACCGCATGGATGGAGCTGTCGACGCGGCCGCGATCATCTGGATGAATGTGCTCGATCCACCATTCCCCTGTCGCTTCAACCGAAGCCAGAGGATGCCCATAGGCCTGTTCCAGCGCCTCGTTCCAGACCACATGATTACCGCTCAGGTCCCAATCCCAGATCGCGTCGTTGGTCGCCTTGACGGCAAGGCGGTAACGCTCCTGGGTCTCCTTGAAGCTTTCGAGTGCGGCGCGTTCACGCGCATCGCTTGCGGCGTGCGGCAGAAGTCCCGCGTCATCGCTTGCAAGGCTTGGATGAGCAACCGACGCTTGCAGCTGCTCCATGGCAGCATGAGTCCGAGCGTCGCCTGGATCGAAACCCGCTTCTTCCAACACCCGGCGCAGACGCTCGACCTGGAAAGCAGTTGCCACGTTTGTCGTGTGATTCAGAACGCCTCCAACTACCCTATCAAGGTGATATCAATGGTTGCATCGCTATGCCTTATAGGCAGTGGCCTGACCGCACAGTTCCAGACGCAAGAGGTGCCAGAAGGCCAAGGTAGCGACCACAGGCGTTTCGCCGTGCGATGTTTGAGGCGCCGTCAATAGAAGCGATCGCAACGGGATCGATGCACAGTATATTGTGGGGAGAGAGAGATAGAGCAAGAATGCTGGTTCAAGTGACCGGTTAATGGCAGGGGCGGCTGGATTCGAACCAACGCATGGCAGGATCAAAACCTGCTGCCTTACCGCTTGGCGACGCCCCTGTATCCGGTGCAAGAAGTGCCAATTGCTGGCCTCTGCATGAACGAGCGGGAATTTATCAGGTTTCTTTTCCACAGGAAACCCCATGCGCAACAAATATTCTTGAAAAACAGCTGGTTGCTGCTCGACGGTGCTGTAACGGGTCTTGAACGGTACGGGGATGAACTGTACCGGCCCGGGCCAAGTCCTATCTTCACCCCATACTTCCCATGCCAGCCACGGGTGTTCAGGCACCGTGAAGGCACATCTCAAGCACCTCAGGAGGCAATCAGCATGAGCTCCAACCCTTACGTTCCGCCCAAGGTCTGGAAAAACGACGCAGATTCCGGTGGTCAATTCTCCAAGACCAATCGACCCACTGCTGGCGCCACCCACGAACAGCCATTGCCGCTGGGCAAGCACCCGCTGCAGCTCTATTCGCTGGCAACGCCCAACGGTGTGAAGGTCAGCATCATGCTCGAGGAGCTGTTGGAACTGGGCCACGCCGAAGCTGAATACGATGCCTGGCCGATTCGCATCGGTGATGGCGATCAGTTCTCCAGTGGTTTCGTGGAAATCAATCCGAACTCGAAAATCCCTGCCATGCTGGACCGCAGCGAAGGCGGCAGCGTACGGGTGTTCGAGTCGGGATCCATCCTGCTGTATCTGGCGCAGAAATTCGGTGCGTTTCTACCCACAGACCTCGTGGCGCGTACCGAAGCCATGAACTGGCTGTTCTGGCAGATGGGCGCAGCCCCCTACCTGGGCGGCGGCTTCGGGCATTTCTACGCCTATGCGCCAGAGAAGCTGGAATACCCGATCAACCGCTTCACCATGGAAGCCAAGCGCCAGCTTGATGTGCTGGACAAGCAATTGGCCAAGACCCGCTACGTGGCCGGCAGTGACTACACCGTCGCCGATATCGCCATCTGGCCCTGGTATGGGCAACTGGTCCGCGGCAACCTGTACGATGCGGCGCAGTTTCTGTCGGTCGAGGAGTACCCTCACCTACAGCGCTGGGCCGAAGAGATCGCCCAACGTCCTGCGGTGCAACGCGGCCAACGGATCAACCGCACCTGGGGCGATGAAGCGACCCAAGTGCCGGAACGGCATAGCGCTGCGGATTTCAAATAACCCTCCCCTGTAGCAGCGGCGCAAGCCGCGTCATGCCTCGCCAGTGACCTGTAGGAGCGGTCAGCGGCCGCGAAAAGGGTCCCGCGCACTGCCTGATCCACCGCGCTGCCAGGTTCGCGGCCATAGACCGCTCCTACAGATCATCGACAGGCCGGCGCCGCATCACGCCTTGTGCAAGGCATCGGCGTGATGGAGCGCCGAATGCCCGGTCTTGTCGCTCTTCACCTCGTACTGCGGTTCGTCCTTGGACGCCGGACGGTGCTTGCCCATGAACTCCACATCCTTGACGTGGACCTTGGTCACCTTGCCGTGGATCTCGCCCGCTTCGGAATTCCAGCGCACCGCATCGCCGACCTTGAATGCATTGCTCATCTGCTCGCCCCTGTTTTGATTGAACACGCGTCAGACAAGTGAGTACGGCCTGCGCCGTTGATTCCCCTGCGCTGCCGTTTCATTGGCCGGACGGTACTGCGCGTAACGTGAACTCGGTGATCTCGGACGGTACGCCCAGGCGGATCGGAAAGCCGTTCCACAACCCACTGCCGTTGCTGACGTACAACTGCAGGCCGGCGCGCCGATACAGACCCGAGACGAAGCCTTCGTTGGCCTTGGCCACCACCTGATCGAAACCGCGAATCATCCCCCCATGGGTGTGCCCGGAAAGCTGGAGATCGACACCCGCGGCGATCGCCTGATCGATCCCTGCAGGACGATGGTTGAGCAAGACGATCGGTGCCCCGGCCGGTGCGCCGCGCAGGGCCAACTCCAGGTCCGGCGCACTGCCGCCGTACTGCGTGGCGACCTTGTCGGTGATACCGGCGATGATCAACTGCCCGCGCGCGTCGCCAACCACTTCATGCTGGTTGATCAAGCTGTGCATGCCGGCTTCGCGAAATCTGGCCATCCAGCCTTCGTTGCCAAAGTAGTATTCATGGTTGCCGGGAATGGCGATCACGCCATTGCGGGCACGCAGTTGCGCCAACGGCCGCACATCCGTGGCACGCGCCTGCAGGGTCCCGTCGATCAGGTCGCCGGTGATCACCACCAGGTCCGGCTTCAGCGCGTTGCTGCGCTTGACCACTTCTGCCACCCAGGGCTCGGGAAACAGCACGCTGATGTGCAGGTCGGACAGCTGCACCAGCCTGAAGCCGTCCATCGACGCGGCAAGCCCGGGAATCTCCAGCTCCAGCTGACGCACCTCCGGCACGCGGGTGGCCTGGGCCACGCCAAAACCCGAGACTGCTACCGCCAGGGCCGCGACGCCGCAGCGCCACTTGACCAGGGCTTCACGTGACGGGCGATGGCGCCGGACCAGGCAGGTCAACAGGATGCCAAGGTCCAGCACCAGCACGAACACGAACAACAGGGCAAACGCGGTGAAGGCCCACCCAGCGCCATAGGCCACCGCGTACGGCACTTCGGGCGAGTACATCGTCCCGGTGAAGGCGAGGATCAACATGTGGTACTTGGACGCGGCCAGCAGTGCCAGGCCGATCAGCACGCGCCAGCCGGTGGCCAGGGGCAGCGGGTAGACGAAGCGCAGCGCAACATACAGGAAGGCGACAGTCGCATAGATATGAAACACAGGGATTCCTCATGGTCAGTGGCACTCTGACAGCTGGCCGCTTCGATGGTTGGTTGGCGAAGTTGCTACAGAACATGTAGGAACGGTCTGTGGCCGCGAAATGAGCGCCGCGGTACGGCAGATAATACGCAGGGCGCCCTTCGCGGCCGATGACCGCTCCCACAGGGGATCGGGTATCCGATCAACTGTCCGGAAACGGAATGGACAACAGCCACTCGCGAAAGGCTACCAGCGACGGCAAGTGCTGGTTGTGCGTCGGGTACGCCAGGTAGTACCCGCGCCCGCTTTCCATGGGTTCGAAGAGGGTCACCAACTCACCCTGGGCGAGCTCGTCCTGCACCAGGATGCGCGGCACCAGCCCGATCCCGATGGCGGCGATGACGGCCTGAATCAAATGCGCGGTGTGCTCGAAGCTCGGCCCCAGGCGCATGCTCGGCGAGCCTGCCAGCCCGACGCTGGCGAACCAGTCCGACCAGGCATGCGGGCGCGACACCACGCCCAGCAACAATTGCCGAGCGGCGTCCTGCACCGACACCTGGGCATGCTCAGGCAAGGCCTTGGGGCTGGCCACCACCACCAGCTTCTCCGAGAGCAGCCGGTGCGCCAGATAGCCCGGCCACTGCCCCGACCCCGCGCAGATGATCGCGCTCATGTCCTGTGCGCCTTCGGACAGGTCTCCACCCACGATTCGCGAATGGATATGCACCAGGCTGCCGGGATGACGAGCGTAGAAATCGCCCATCCGCGGCATCAGCCATTTGGAAGCGAACGTAGGCAGCACCGCCAGGTGCAGGGTATCGGCCTCGGCACGGTGCGAAATGGTCTGCAGGGTAGCGCCACGAATGCGCGCCAGCGCTCCGGCCAGTTCATGCTGATACAGCGCGCCCGCCGCCGTCAGCTCGATGTGCCTGCCTTCACGCCTGAACAGCGTCACTTCCAGCAGCGCTTCGAGCGCCTGCACCTGTCGGCTCACTGCACTTTGGGTCAGCGCCAGCTCGGCCGCCGCCCGAGTGAAACTGCCGTGGCGGCCGGCCGCTTCGAACGCCAGCAACAACGACATGGAGGGCGTGAGCCGTCTGGGATTCATTCATTGAACTCATGCAAAAACCGAAGGATATACGTTTGCCAGCTCGTCGTGCATTCGCGAAAATACGTCCACACCCCCTGCGTTGCAAGCGACCTGCAACGTGCGCAGGCCTATTCTGCAGAGCGACCGCGGCGAGCAGTGTCCCCTGCCTGCCTGCACATTTCGCATGCAGACTATTAACCCCGCCGGATACCGACTGCCATGATCGCCGAACTGTCCCGCCAAAAAGCCCCCCTTGCGCCTTACCAGGCACTGCTGCGTCAGCTCGAAGGTGCAGGCTTCCAGGGCGAGATCGTCGACGATTACGCCACCCGCACGGTCCTGGCCACCGACAACTCGATCTATCAGCGCCTGCCCCAGGCAGCAGTGTTTCCCCGGCATGAGGCCGACGTGCAGTTGCTGGCGCGCCTGGCCAGCCAGCCGGAACATCGCGGCGTGGTACTGACCCCGCGCGGCGGCGGTACCGGCACCAACGGCCAGTCGCTGACCGATGGCCTGGTGGTGGACCTCTCCCGGCACATGAACCAGGTGCTGGAGATCAACGTCGAGCAGCGCTGGGTGCGGGTGCAGAGCGGCGTGGTCAAGGACCAGCTCAACGCTGCCCTGAAGCCTCACGGTCTGTTCTTCGCGCCCGAGCTGTCGACCTCTAACCGCGCAACCATTGGCGGCATGATCAACACCGACGCCAGCGGCCAGGGCAGCTGCACCTACGGCAAGACCCGCGACCACGTGCTGGAACTGACCACCCTGCTGCTGGGTGGCGAGCGGCTGCACAGCCACACCCTCGATGCCGCGCAATTGCAGGCCAGCCGGGATGGCGACGGGCGGATCGCCGAAGTCTATCGCTGCGCATCGACGATCGCCGACGAGCAGGCCGAGCTGATCGACACGGTGTTCCCCAAGCTCAACCGCTGCCTGACCGGCTACGACCTGGCCCACCTGCGCGAGGCCGACGGGCGCTTCAACCTGAACAGCGTGCTGTGCGGTTCGGAAGGCTCGCTGGGCTTCATCGTCGAGGCCAAGTTGAACGTGCTGCCGATCCCCAAGCATTCGATTCTGGTGAATGTGCGCTACGCCGGCTTCATGGATGCGCTGAACGATGCCAACGCGTTGATGGCGCACCAGCCACTGTCGATCGAAACCGTCGATTCCAAAGTCCTCTTGCTGGCAATGAACGACATCGTCTGGCATGGCGTGGCCGAATACTTCCCCACTGACGCACAGGCGCCGACCCTGGGCATCAACCTGGTGGAATTCAGCGGCGACGACCTGGAGGTGGTCGAGCAGCGTGTCGAGCAGTTCATCGCCCACCTGCAGCAGGACACCACGGTACGGCGCCTGGGGCACACCCTGGCGGTCGGCGCCCTGGCGGTGGGTCGCGTGTATGCCATGCGCAAGCGGGCGGTCGGCTTGCTCGGCAACGTTCAGGGCGAGGCCCGGCCGCAGCCGTTCGTCGAGGACACCGCGGTGCCCCCGCACAACCTGGCGGCCTACATCGGCGAATTCCGCGCCTTGCTCGACAGTCACGGCCTGCAATACGGCATGTTCGGCCATGTCGATGCCGGGGTGCTGCACGTGCGGCCGATCCTGGACATGAAGGACCCGCGCCAGGCGGCCCTGATCCGGCCCATCTCCGATCAGGTCGCGGCCCTCACGCAGCGCCACGGCGGCTTGCTCTGGGGCGAGCACGGCAAGGGCCTGCGCTCGCAATACGTACCCGAGTATTTCGGCGAGCTGTACCCGGCGCTGCAGGCGCTCAAGGCCGCCTTCGACCCGTTCAACCAGCTCAATCCGGGCAAGATCGCTACGCCGGCCAGCGTTGCCAGTGCACGCCTTACCCAAGTCGACGAGGTCACCCTGCGCGGCGAACTGGATCGCCGCATCGACGAGCGCGTCTGGCGCAGCTACGACAGTGCGCTGCACTGCAACGGCAACGGTGCCTGCTACAACTTCGACCCGAACGACGCCATGTGCCCGTCATGGAAAGCCACGCGCAACCGCATTCATTCGCCCAAGGGACGCGCCTCGCTGATTCGCGAATGGCTGCGCCTGCAGGGCCTGCACGGCGCCAACGTACTGCACACCGCCAGCGGCAGCCTGTTCGAACGCGCCCGCAACAGCCTGGCCCGGCGCATGGGCCGCGAAGATTTTTCCCATGAGGTCTACGACGCCATGGCCGGTTGCCTGGCCTGCAAGTCGTGCGCAGGACAGTGCCCGGTGAAGGTCAACGTACCGGAATTCCGTTCGCGTTTTCTGCAGCTCTATCACGGCCGCTACCTGCGCCCGCTGAAGGATTACCTGATCGGCTCGCTGGAATTCAGCATTCCGTACCTGGCGCGCTTTCCACGGGCCTACAACGCGGTCATGTCGTTCACGCCGGTGCATCGTGCGCTGCAGCACGTGGCCGGCATGGTCGACAGCCCGTTGCTCAGCCTGGTCGATTTCCAGGCCCACTGCCGGGACTGGAACGTACGCCCGGCGAGCGCCGAGCAGCTCGCCCGGCTGACCACCGAGCAGCGTCAGCGCAGCGTGGTCCTGGTGCAGGATGCCTTCACCCGTTACTTCGACACACCGGTCATGGCCGACTGGCTCGAACTGATCGCACGACTGGGTTTCGACATCTACCTGGCGCCCTTCGCGGCCAACGGCAAGCCGCTCCAGGTACAGGGATTTCTCGGTGCCTTCGACAAGGCCGCGCGGCACAATGCGCAGTCGTTGCGCCAGCTCCAGGCAAGCGGTATCGCCTTGGTAGGCCTGGACCCGGCCATGACCCTGGTGTATCGCCAGGAGTACGCCAAGACCCTGGGCCAGGACCACGCCCCTACCGTGCTGTTGCCTCAGGAATGGCTGGCCCAGGTGCTGCCACAAACCCAGCAGCCGGGCACCGCCGGGGTCTACCAGCTGTTGCCGCACTGCACCGAAAAGACCAACGAGCCCGGCAGCATCACCCATTGGCAACAGGTGTTCAGCCGCCTGGGCGCGACCCTGCAGGTGCTGGCGAGTGGCTGCTGCGGCATGTCCGGCACCTACGGCCACGAGGCACGCAATGTCGCCACCTCCAAGGTCATCTATGGGCAATCCTGGCAGCCGTTGCTGGCCCGTTATCACGACGCTGGCAATCTGCTTGCCGACGGTTACTCCTGCCGCAGCCAGGTCAAGCGCGAAGAAGGCCACACGGTCCGTCATCCGCTGCAGGCACTGCTCGAACACGTGAGAAAAAACACCGTGTGAAAGCGCTGGCGAGCCTGACGCTGGTGGCTATGCTCCGGTAGACTAGCGGTCCGATTGGCCCCGCATGCTCGCTTGCGCAAACAGGAATTTCACGGATGTCGGTTCAGGCTCGCAACAATGTGGTGGTCAAGGGCCAAGGTCCGTTGACGCTGGTGTTCGCCCACGGTTTTGGCTGCGACCAGAACATGTGGCGGCTGGTCGAGCCGACGTTTGCCAAGCATTACCGGACCGTGCTGTTCGACATGGTCGGCTGCGGCAATTCGGATGTCGGCGCCTACGACATCGACAAGTACTCGACACTGGCGGGCTACGCCGACGACATCGTCGAGATCATCCAGGAGTTCGGCGAGGGTCCGGTGGTGTTCATCGGCCATTCGGTCGGCGCGATGGCCGGCGCCATGGCCGCCAACCGCAGCCCCGGATTGATCGGCGCCCATGCCATGGTCGGCCCGTCGCCCTGCTACATTACCGATGCGGACTACCCCGGCGGCTTCAGCCGCGACGACATCGACGCCCTGCTCGCGACCCTCGAAAGCAACTACCTGGGCTGGTCCAGCGCCATGGCGCCGAGCATCATGGGCAATCCCGAACACCCGGAACTGGGCGTCGAGCTGACCAACAGTTTCTGCCAGACCGACCCGGACATCGCCAAGCGTTTTGCCCGCGTCACATTCCTCACCGATAGCCGCACTGACGTGCGCGAGCTCCGCGGGCCGGTACTGGTGATCCAGTCTTCGGACGACTTCATTGCGCCCAGAGCCGTTGGCCAGTACCTGACCGAAGCAATCGCGGACTGCCGCATGGTAGTCATCGAGAACGAGGGCCACTGCCCGCACCTGAGCCAGCCTGTGGCCTGCATTGACGCCATCGAGGCGTTCCTGGCCCAGACCTACGGCCGCTTGCCGGCATGATCGCCGAGCCCCCAGGCATCCCCGATGCCGAGGCGCTCTATCAGCAAGCGCCATGCGCCCTTCTGCTGACCAACGACAAGGGCCTTATCCTCAAAGTCAACCAGACCTTCTGCCACTGGCTGGGCTACACCTGCGAACAATTGATCGGAGTGCGCAAGTTGCAGGAGTTGCTGACCGTAGGCGGCCGCATCTTCTATCAGACGCACTGGATGCCGTTGCTGGTGATGCAGCGCTCGATTGCCGAGGTCAAGCTGGACTTCCTGACGGCCGACGGCAAGGTCACGCCGATGGTACTCAACGCCAGTCGCCGCGATCACAGCGGCGGTGTATTCGACGAGATATCGGCGTTCATCGTCGCCGACCGAATCCGTTTCGAACAGGAACTGCTGCAGGCCAAGCGACAGGCCGAGGACGCCCTGCAGCGTCATGTCGCGCTCGAGCACGAACTCAATCGGCAACGTGAACTGGCCGTCGACCGCGCCCTGTTCGCCGAGCAGATGATCGGCATCGTCAGCCACGACTTGCGCAACCCGCTGCAAGTGGTGTCCATGGCTGCACAGTATCTGCGTTCGCTGGACATGTCCGAGCGCCAGAGCGCGATGCTCGGCCATATCAGCGATGCCACCGCACGTTCGCAGCGGCTGATCAACGATCTTCTGGACTTCACCCAGGCTCGCATCGGCCAGGGCCTGGCCGTCAGCCGTGCACCGGTGCAGCTGGACCGCGCCATTGCGGCCGCCGTGGATTCACTGCGCCTGCTCTACCCGCAACGGACGATCGTCTTCAGCGCCAGCGACGAGGCGTTGTTCTGCCAGGCCGATGCAGACCGTCTGGCACAGTTGCTGGGCAATCTGGTGTCCAACGCCATGACCTATGGCGATGGCACCAGTCCGATCGAGGTGCGGGTCGCGGCCGCCCAGGGCGCGGTCGAAATCACCGTGCACAATCAGGGCAAAGCGATCGACGAAGCCCAGTTGAGCTCGATCTTCTCGCCCATGACACGGGGCTCGGAGGCAGGCCGCGAAGTACGCAGCGTGGGCCTTGGCCTGTTCATCGTCAGCGAGATTGCCAAGGCCCATGGCGGTATCGTTGAGGTAGTGTCCAGCGCTCAAGCCGGCACCACCTTCACCACCCGGTTTCCAGCCTACGCGTCGGCCGGGCACTGACCCCCGGCCAGCGGGTTCAGCGCGGCTCGTGAATCGGGCAGCCGTTGTGCAGGGCGCGAAAGCCTGCGGACATTTCATAGGTCGGCTTGCGCACGCGCATGACGCCACCCAGAGGACGGTGCGCAGCCAGACCGTGCCAAGGGCTGAATGACATCTGCTCGTTGATGGTCTGAATAGAGTCTTCGCTCCAGGCCGCCTGCGCCGGCACTTCGATACGCGCCACAGTGACGTAGGGGCTCAGTTCTTCGGACCAGACTTTCGAAGCGTCCTCGATCGGCATTTCGTCGAGATCGGTGGCCAGTTGGATACGCACTTCCCACGTACCCCCATGGCTTGCAAAATAGTGACTGACCGCTTCACGCAGGCCGTCCGGTTTATCGTCCAGGTCGACAGGTTGATCCGTCAACTCGGTCAGCGTCGGTGCTACCGGCACCACCGCCAGCTTGGCGTAATGCTCGCCATACAGAAACGGCACCACACTGTAGAAGGTTTCACCGAGCACATGGGTCAGCGGATGCCCACCCATGCTCTTCAGCGTGCCGCTCTCGCCGCCCATGGTTTCGATCACCGACTCCACACCGCGCAGAAGCGCCGAAAAGGCTTTCTTCAGGCCCGGACCTTTGTCGGTGGTCTTGGCCAGCAGCTTGAGATTCTTCAGGAACGCCTTGGGCGTGGCTGCCGTGAACGCCTTGGCGTTCTGCATGACGAAATCCTGGGTGACGTCCCCCTCACTGCCCGGCAAGCGAGCACCCTGTACCCCGACGATCTTCAAGCCAAGGCCCCGTGGGGTCGAAACCTTGTCGTCCAGCAGATCACCGGGATTGGTAGAAAAGCGCATTACCACAGGCAACCTTCCAGGGGTGGCAAAAGCCCCCTGCGCCAACGGCGCAGGAAGGCCATCGAGCACCGTGACGTGCCCGCGTACCAACCCATGAGCCTTGGCATGCACGCCACGCAGCGCGTGGCCGCCATCTTCGAACGTCGTGTCCAGAATGCCGCGCATCACTTCTGTCAGCTCTCGGCTGGTGTCTTCCTCGTCGTCGGGCACCTGCTCGAATGAGGGCTGAAACACCAGTGGAGTGACGGTCAGTCGATTGTCTGGCAATTGACTGTCTGGATATTGAGTGTCTGAAGAATGGCTCATGTGCACACCTCGGCTCGGTTCAGGTCTTTATCACGGTGGATGTTCTTGTTATTTGGCCAGGTCGGCTTTCAGACGCTCACCGGCATAGGCCTGCGCTTCTTCGGCTTTTTTCACCACGGCTGCGGTGCCGAAGAATTCGTGGGTCACGCCTGGATAGACCTTGCGCTCGACGCTGACGCCTGCAGTACGCAGCGCCTGTTCCAGCTGGGCACCATCGTCACGCAGTGGGTCGATTTCGGCGTTGATCACGGTGACCGGTGGCAGGCCCTTGAGGTCGGCATGCACCAGGTCGATACGTGGATCCTTGGCGTCGGCCGGACCTTTGGTCACGTTGTCGATGAACCACAGCATCATCGGGCGGTTGAGGGGCATGGCGTCGGCGTATTTGCGATAGGACTCGGTTTCGGTGTTGGACTGAGCGACCGGATAGACCGACAGTACGTGCTTGGGCGCGGTCAACCCGGCCTTGTGTGCGGCCACGGCGGTTGCCACGGCGAGGTTGCCGCCAGCGCTTTCACCGGCCAGTGCCAGGCGCTTCGCGTCACCGTTGAGCGAAGCGGCGTTCTTGCTCAACCAGCGATAGGCCGCCAGAGCATCTTCGTGAGCTGCAGGAAACTTGTTTTCGGGCGCGCGGCGGTAGTCCACGGAGACGACCACGGCATTGGCTTGCTTGGAGATCCCGCGAGCGCCGCCGTCATACACCTTGCGATCGGCAAATACCCAACCACCGCCGTGGAAATACAGGACCACCGGGAACGGGCCGGTGCCTTCAGGCGTGTAGACAGTTGCTGGCAACGAGCCTGCGGCGCCAGGCACGGTGATGTCACGAGTGGTGACACCGGGGACCAGTGCAGTCGGGGCGCTGTCGCGTTTCTCATCGGCGAGCACGCCTTTCACGGCGTCGGCGATGGTGGGTTGCTGCCGTGCCTCGACTGCCGTGATCTTCTCCACGGCCTTGGCATCGAAGCTGGCGAATTTGTTCAGAACGGTCTGCATGTCCGAATCGGTGCGGAACATGCTTTTGGTGCCGCTTACGGCGAGTTCGGAAACCGAGCGTTTTTCCGGATCGCGAGCGCAACCGCTCAACGCCATTGCCACGCCGGCGGCGCACAGCGCCACCATCCATTTGCGGTCAGTCTTGATCATTGTTATTGCCTCGCACGAGAGTGGGAACGTTACAAAATATCAGGCCACTGATAGCAACTTGATGTTCCAAAATTCCCGACTCGCGCCAGACGAACGGTTAATCCACTAAATACCGCGACCCCTGTTGATATGCTACAGGGATCACTCTACGCAGCTTCCCGTAGGAGCGGCCAGTGGCCGCGAACCAGACACCGCGGTGCACCAGACAATCCGCAGCTTCCTGTAGGAGCGGCCAGTGGCCGCGAACCAGACACCGCGGTGCACCAGACAATCCGCGGGGCCCTTTTCGCGGCCACAGACCGCTCCTACAACAGCATTTACAGCGGATTACGCACTGGCATCCCAGGCACGATCGCCGGAGGCGTCCTTGATGCGCGTCGGCAGGCCCATGGCGTCGAGCGCCCTGAGGAACGGCTCGGCCGGCAGCTCTTCGACGTTGGCCATGCGCTGCACGTCCCATTCGCCGCGGGCGACCAACAGGGCAGCAGCCACGGGCGGCACACCCGCGGTGTAGGAAATACCCTGGCTGTCGGTTTCGGCGTAGGCGTCTTCGTGATCCGCCACGTTGTAGATGAACATTTCGTGCGGCTGGCCGTTGCGAGTGCCCTTGACCAGATCGCCAATGCAGGTCTTGCCCGTATAGCCCGGTGCCAGCGACGACGGATCCGGCAGGACTGCCTTGACCACCTTGAGCGGTACCACCTGCAGGCCTTCGGCAGTCGTCACCGGCTGCTCGGACAGCAGGCCGAGATTCTTCAGCACTGTGAACACATTGATGTAATGCTCACCGAAGCTCATCCAGAAGCGCACGTTGGGCACATCGAGATTCTTCGACAGCGAATGCACTTCGTCATGCCCGGTCAGGTACAGGTTCTGCGAACCCACCACCGGCAGGTCATCGGTGCGCTTGACTTCGAACATGGTGTTGCTGGTCCACTGGCTGTTCTGCCAGCTCCAGACCTGCCCGGTGAACTCGCGGAAATTGATCTCCGGATCGAAATTGGTGGCGAAATATTTGCCGTGGGATCCGGCATTGACGTCCAGTATGTCGATCGAATCGATACGATCGAAATGCTGTTGCTGCGCCAGCGCAGCATAGGCATTGACCACACCCGGATCGAAGCCCACACCCAGAATGGCCGTCACGTTTTTCTGCTGGCACTCTTCCAGGTGTTTCCACTCGTAGTTGCCATACCAGGGCGGCGTTTCGCAGACCTTGCCCGGTTCTTCGTGGATGGCGGTGTCCAGGTAGGCCACGCCGGTGTCGATGCAGGCACGCAGTACCGACATGTTCAGAAAGGCGGAACCGACGTTGATGACGATCTGCGATTCGGTTTCCACGATGAGCGCCTTGGTCGCCTCAACATCCAGCGCATCGAGCGCGAAAGCCTTGATGTCGGCGGGCTGCTTGAGGCTGCCCTTGGCCTTGACGCTGTCGGTGATGGCCTGGCATTTGGAGATGTTGCGCGACGCGATGGCAATACGACCAAGTTCATCGTTGTGCTGCGCGCACTTGTGGGCCACCACCTTGGCAACACCTCCTGCACCAATGATAAGAACGTTCTTCTTCAATTTATTCACTTCTCCTCGGCTGTCCGCTTACGAAAGGCTGGACAGGTAGTCTTCGAAACCAAACTCACGAACCACCTCGACTGTACCGTCGAGTTGTTTCACTACGATGGACGGCATCTTCAAGCCGTTGAACCAGTTCTTCTTGACCATGGTGTAGCCCGCCGCATCGACGAACGACAGGCGATCGCCGATGGCCAACGGACGCTCGAAGGGGTATTCGCCGAAAATATCCCCGGCCAGGCAGGATTTTCCGCACACCATGTAGGTGTGCTCGCCGCTGCTGGGCGCAAGCTTCGCATTGAGCCGGTAGATCAGCAGGTCGAGCATGTGCGCTTCGATCGAGCTGTCGACCACGGCGAGGTGCTTGCCGTTGTAGAGGGTGTCGAGCACAGTGACTTCCAGCGAGGCGCTGTTGGTGATCGCCGCCTCGCCAGGCTCCAGGTACACCTGCACGCCGTACTTCTGCGAAAAGGCCTTGAGCCGGGCGCAGAACTCGTCCAGTGCGTAGCCTTCGCCGGTGAAATGAATGCCGCCACCGAGGCTGACCCACTCGACCTTGTGCAGCAGGTGACCGAAGCGTTCTTCGATGGTCCCCAGCATCTGGTCGAACAGGGCGAAATCACCGTTCTCGCAGTTGTTGTGGAACATGAAGCCGGAGATCTGCTCGATCACGGTCTCGACCTTGGCCGGGTCCCATTCGCCCAGACGGCTGAACGGACGCGCGGGGTCGGCCAGCAGGTAGTCGGAACTGCTCACCTGAGGGTTGACCCGCAGGCCGCGAGTCTTGCCTTGGGACGCCTGGGCGAAACGCTGCAGTTGGCCGATCGAGTTGAAGATGATCTTGTCGCAGTTGGCGAGCATCTCCTCGATCTCGTCGTCGGCCCAGGCCACGCTGTAGGCGTGGGTTTCGCCGGCGAACTTCTGCCGACCCAGCTTGAGCTCGTAGAGCGACGACGACGTGGTGCCGTCCATGTACTGCTCCATCAGGTCGAACACCGACCAGGTGGCGAAGCACTTGAGCGCCAGCAACGCCTTGGCCCCGGAGTGTTCACGCACATAGGCGATCTTTTCCAGGTTGCCCAAGAGCTTCTGTTTGTCGATGAGGTAATACGGCGTATTGATCATTTCGAGGCCCCAGGCATGGCCAGCCAAAAAAAGGACCCGCATTGTGCCCGCAGTTACCCCGGACCGAAAGAGCAGCCGACCAATTTCCAACCGCACCCACCGCCGACGCGGCTTGCGTTTCCTTGTAGCAGCGGCGCAAGCCGCGTCCGGCCTCACCGCGGAGCATCAGGCACACTGCATCCAACGCCGACGCGGCTTGCGCCGCTGCTACAGGGACGGTGCATCCTTGCTGATACTCTGTAGGAGCGGTCTGTGGCCGCGAATCGGACACCGCGGAACATCAGGCATACCGCACCCACCGCCAACGCGGCTCGCGTTCAGCGAATCTTGCGGCGGGCCAGAAAGCCGCCGACCAGGCCGGTCGCGCAGCCGATCAGCAGGCCACCGACGTGCGCGCCATTGGCGATTTCGCCGAAGCCCAGCACGCTGACCAGCCCGCTCATGCACAGCGCCAGCCACACCAGCATCATCACCAGCACGCCGCGCGGCAGGCGGTAGATCGGGTTCGGCGCCAGCCACTGGTACAGCCAGCAGTGCCCCAGCAAGCCATACAGCACGCCCGACAAACCGCCGAACAGACTGGGCCCGCTGACCAGGTACTGGACCACGTTGGAGACCAGGCTGAACGACAGGGTCAGACCGATCAGATTGATCCGCCCCTGCAGCGCCTCGATGCGTCGCCCAAGCTCCCAGTACCACAAGGCGTTCATCGCCAGATGCAGCAGGCCGAAATGAATCAGCATGGGGCTGAACAGCCGCCACCACTGGCCACTGGCCAAGGTATCGGCCAGGGGCGTGAAATAGATGTACTCACCGTTGACCTGAAAATCGAGAAAGGTCAGCCAGCGCAGGTTGCCCAGGTTCTCGCCCAGCAGCGTCAACCCCGCCACCACCAGACAGGCCAGCAGCACCAGGGCAGTGGCAGGGCTTGCCTTGAGCTGCTGGGCGAAACCCGGACCGCGCACCGGCGCATGCCGCGCCATCAATTCAGGATCGACCTCGGCACTGCCCTCGGGGTAGCGCTGGTACAGCTCGCGAACATCCTGCGCCAGACGCTCGTCGGGTACCCATAACACCTGACTGCCCTGCTCCTCGCTGACGCGATGGGGCACCTTCAAACGCCGCAGAAGACCCACGAAGCCACTCAAGTCGGCGTTCAGTGGCAGACGCAATACAGCAATGGCACTCATCAAAACGCCTCCGGGCGCTCGACATCGACCCACGCGAACTTGCGCGGATCGATGCGGGTTTCCTGATCCAGGCGGTACGCCACCAGTTTGCCGTACAGCACCGCGCTGTAGTCCAGGCAGGCCAGGTTCGGGCGTATCGCCGCCGGTCGCCCGCTGCGCCAGTAGTGACCGACGAACAGCAACGGCTCATCGACTCCGTAACGCAGCAGAGCGCTTTTCTGTTCCTGACTCAAGGGCGCGCAGGCCACGTCGTCAGGCAAAGCATCGGGCTGGAATACCACGTCGCCATAGGTTTGCGGGTCGTCTTCCCAGAACTTGGTGCGAAAGAACGCGCGGCTCAGGCCATCGGCGCCCGTCAAGGTCAGGCCGTCGGGCAGGCGCATGTCAGTGCCGCGCAACAGTCGATCAAAGACCTGGCAGGCAAAACTGCCCTTGACCGCCGACGCCTGGAGAAAATGGGCGTCGATGCAGCCATCCGGGTGCTGGCGGCGCAAAGGTTCGATCAGGCCGGCATCCCAGCACGCGTGCACCAGGCGAAAGCGCTCGGCATCGAGGAACAGCGGCAACTCGTAGAACCAGCCGAGGAAATCGTGCCAGTCGCCGGGGTGGTGGGCGAACTGGTCCAGCGTCGCCTGCAGCAGACGCTCGTGCCGCGGCACGTGCTCGCGCACGTACTGCTTGCCGCTGCCGGGCAATGCCGGGGTGCTCCAGCCCAACGCATTGAACTCGTGATTACCCATGATGCAGCGCGCCTGATCGGCCTCGACCATGTCGTGGACGATGTGCAGCGCCTCGCGGATGCGCGGCCCGCGGTCAATGATGTCGCCAAGGAACAGCGCCTGGCGCGAGGCATGCCGCCATACGCCGCCCTGCTTGTGATAGCCCAGCCGGTCGAGCAGATGTTCGAGGGTATGCGCGCAGCCGTGCACATCGCCGATCAGGTCATAACTTCGCGCCGGGTCAAGCATCAATCGCCTCCGGTATTGCCGAGCCGGCTGCCCCAGCCGAGTTTGGTCCGGCACACTTCGTAGTAGTTGTGGTCCAGGGGGTGGATCAGGCGCAGTTTCTGCGATTTCTTGCGCACCGTGACGGTGTCGCCCGGGGCGCAGGTGAAATGGTTCTGGCCATCGCATGAAACCTGCGGGTAGATCTGCATGTTCTTTGAGACAACGATTTTCATCTCGCTGTTGCCATCGACGACGATCGGCCGACCCGACAGGGTGTGCGGGTACATGGGTACGATCACGATGGCATCGAGCTTGGGATGCATGATCGGCCCGCCGGCCGACAGTGCGTAGGCGGTGGAGCCGGTCGGCGTGGCCAGGATCAGGCCGTCGGCCTTCTGGCTGCAGACGAACTGGCCGTCGATGTAGATTTCGAACTCGATCATGCGGGTCGACTTGCCGGGGTGCAGCACCACATCGTTGAGCGCGTCGCCCTGGCCGATGGCCTCGCCATGGCGGCGAACCTCGGCCTCGAGCAGAAAACGGTTTTCGACCAGGTAGTGACCATCGAGTACCTCGGCCACCTTGACCTCGAGCTCGTCGGGGCGGATGTCGGTAAGAAACCCCAGGCTGCCGCGGTTGATGCCCAGCACCGGCGTATTGTGTCGCGCCAGAGCCCGCGCTGCGCCCAGCAGGCTGCCGTCGCCGCCGACCACGATGACCAGGTCACAGACCTCGCCCAGCATCTTGCGCGATGACGTCTGCAGGTTGTGCCCCGGCAGCACTTCGGCGATGGTGTCCTCGAGAATGACATGCATGTGCCTGTCCAGCAGGAAGCGCTTGAGGCGGCGAATGGTATCGAGCACCTGCGAGCTGCCGAGGCGGCCAATGATACCGATGTTGCGAAATTGCTCCATGAGGCTCCTGTTTGGGTCTGGTCTGGCTATCGGGATGCGCCAGGCACATTCCACAACGCTGTCGCGCAACCGTCGATTGCGGACACAAATACGGACCTGGATTATGGAGTAAAGCCGTTGCTGCACAAAACCCTTTCCACCACCGCGCCATTGACCGGGATCGTCCCAATGAATCCATTCGCCGCCCTCGCCGACTTTCCGCGCCGCCTGCGCCAGCCCCAGGTGCGCGACCTGGCTTGGGTGATCCTCGCCCCGCCCCTGCTGCACACGGCGCCCTGGCAGCAACGTCATCCACTGGCAGGCAGCACCTGGGCCGAACAGCCCGAGCACCTGCAGGCGTGGCTGCAGGGTCTGGACAACGCCAGCCAACCGCTGCTCGACTGGCTGGCGCAGGCCCCTACCCGGCGCCTGGGCCTGTACTACGAGCGCCTCTGGCAGTTCGCCCTGCAGCAGGCTCCCGGTATCGAGCCACTGGCGGCCAACCTGCCGATCCGCCGTGACAAGCACACCCTGGGCGAGCTCGACATGGTGATCCGCGACCGTGATGGCGTGCATCATCTGGAACTGGCGATCAAGCTTTACCTGGGCCCAGTGGCCGCCGACGGTCGCGATGCTTTCCAGTGGCTGGGCCCCAACAGCCAGGATCGGCTGGGTCGCAAGCTGACTCACCTGACCGAGCACCAGTTGCCCATCTCCACCTCCAGCGAGGGTCGCGAGGCCATTCTGGCGCTGGGCATCGAGCAGTTCGACGCGCACCTGTGGCTCGGCGGCTACCTGTTCTACCCCTGGCCCGGCCAGGCCCAGGCACCCGAGCATGCCCACCCTGATCATCTGCGCGGACGCTGGGTGCATCAGCGCGATTGGCCGATTTTCGTCGAGCAACGCCCGGACGGGCGCTGGCAGCCGTTGCCGCGCGATGCCTGGCTGGCGCCGGCTCGCCTCGCCGCAGCGGACGCCTGGGCACCCGACCAGCTCAAGGCCTGGATGCAGCAACTGGACCCGCTCGCCGCGGCACAGATGCTCGTGCGTCTGACCCGCGACGACCACGGCGACTGGCAGGAAGCCGAACGGGTTTTCCTGGTCGCCGACGCCTGGCCGGCCCTGCCGGGCGTGTGAACCGCAGTGCCCGCTAAAGATGTTCACCACCGGCCCGATACCCTGTGCATAACCGCTCGAGTAGTCGCCCGATGAACTGGAGAAACACCCACGCCCGCTATGGGAGTCTGTCCATTGCCCTGCACTGGTCGATGCTGGTCCTGCTGGCCGCCACCTATGCCTGCATCGAGCTGCGTGGCCAGTTCGTCAGAGGCAGTGGCGCACGCGCGCTGATCGTGCAGTTCCACTTCATGCTGGGCTTGAGCGTGGGGTTGCTGGTCTGGCTGCGGCTGCTGGTGCGCAGCCTGGGGGTCACGCCGCGCATCGTTCCGCCGCTGCCGGTGTGGCAGACGCGCCTGGCGGGCCTGATGCACGCCGCACTCTATGCACTGATGATCGGTCTGCCGCTGCTGGGCTGGCTGATCCTCAGCGCCCAGAACAGGTCCGTATCGTTCTGGGGCATCGAACTGCCCCACCTGATCGCCGAGGACCGCGATCTTGGCGGACGCTTGCAGGAATGGCACATGAGCATTGCCGGCTGGGGCTATTGGTTGATCGGCCTGCACGGCGTGCTGGGCCTGGCCCACCATTACCTGCGTCGTGACAATACCCTGCGACGCATGCTGCCGCATCGCGACTGAGCGTTCAGGCGGCGGCGCGCCATCCCTGCAGACCACCGGTGTGCACAAACACCAGACGACAGCCCGGCCGCAGCGAGCCTGCCGCACAGGCATCGCGCAAGGCCCACAGCGCCTTGGCCGTGTACACCGGCTCCAACGCAATGCCCGACTCGGCTTCGCAGGCGTGCATGAACGCCAGCAGTTCGCTGTCCATCCTGGCAAAGCCGCCACGACTGGCGTCGATCAAGCTATGACCCTGGTCGCCACACAGTGCACTCACCTGCTCGTTCACGCCATGCTTCGGCCCTACCGCCACCGCCCCGTACACCCAGCGGCGGCCGGCTTCGGCGAGGACCAGGCCGGCCAATGTCGTGCCGGTACCCACGGCCAGCCACCAGCCATCGAAATCGTCCCACCCCATGTCTGCGAGCTGCGCCTGCACCTGCAAGGGCAGGACGGCGCAGCCCTTGGCCCCCAGCAGCCCACCGCCGCCCTCGGGTACCGGTAGCAGATCGGGGTAGCGCGCCTGCCAGGGGGCCCAGAAATCGTCCCGGTGGCGCTGGCGATAGCCTTCGTAACCCAGCCAGTGCAGCTGCATTCCCCATCGTTGCAGGTCGGTCACGGTCGGTGTGACCTGAGCATGGCCGCGCAGCAGCCCGACCGTATGCAGACCCAGGCGCTTACCGGCGGCGGCCAAGGCATGCAGGTGATTGGAATGGGCACCGCCCAGGCTGATGATGCCGCCGCAGCCACTGGCCTGGGCGGCCAGCAGGTGATGTTGCAACTTGAATGCCTTGTTGCCGCTGATGAGCGGGTCAACGAGGTCCAGGCGCAGCACGGCAGCCTCTATGCCGGCCGCGCCGAGCCAGGAAAGTCGCAAGGGTTGCAGCGGTGCACGCGGTAGATCGAGAAGCATGGATGCCTGACCGGCCGAAGAAAAGAAAAGGCGACGCAGCGGCCGATTCTACAGCACCGCCGCCAGGCGCGAGCCTTGATCGATCGCACGCTTGGCGTCCAGTTCGGCAGCCACGTCGGCGCCGCCGATGAGGTGCACGCGCTGCCCGGCCTCGCGCAGCCCCTGTTCCAGCTCGCGCAACGGATCCTGCCCCGCGCAGATCACCACGTTGTCCACTGGCAGCACCCGTGGCTCGCCCCCGGCGACCCGAACGTGCAAGCCGTCGTCGTCGATCTTTAGGTACTCGACGCTGTTGACCATGCGCACGCCCTTTTTCTTCAGACCGGCGCGGTGGATCCAGCCGGTGGTCTTGCCCAGGCCGTCGCCCACCTTGCCAGCCTTGCGCTGCAGCAGATACACCTCGCGCGCCGGTGCATGGGTCTGCGCGGCAACACCGGCCACGCCGCCGCGGGCCTGCAGTGTCAGATCGATACCCCACTCCTTCCAGAACGCCTCGCGATCGAGGCTGGTGAACGGCCCCTGATGCACAAGGAACTCGCTGACGTCGAAGCCGATGCCACCGGCGCCGATCACCGCCACACGCGGGCCCACAGGCCGCCTCTCGAGCAGCACGTCGAGGTAGCCGAGCACCATGGGGTGGTCGATACCCGGGATGTCGGGCAGCCGCGGGGCAATCCCGGTGGCCAGTACGATCTCGTCGAAACCGCCGTTCACCAGCGCGGCAACATCGACCCGCGCACCCAGGCGCACGTCGACGCCGAGGCGCGCCAGCCGACGGTCGAAATAACGCAGGGTTTCGTTGAATTCTTCCTTGCCGGGAATGCGCTTGGCCACGTTGAACTGACCGCCGATTTCATCGCGGGAATCGAACAGGGTCACTGCATGACCGCGCTCGGCGGCCACGGTCGCTGCGGCCAGCCCGGCCGGCCCGGCGCCGACCACGGCAATCCTGCGCACCTGAGTCACGGGCAGGTAATTGAGCTCGGTCTCATGGCAGGCCCGCGGATTGACCAGGCAACTGGTCAATTTGCCGGCGAAGGTGTGATCCAGACAGGCCTGATTGCAGGCAATGCAGGTGTTGATCTCGTCGCCGCGATTGGCCGCGGCCTTGTTGATGAATTCGGGGTCGGCCAGAAACGGCCGGGCCATCGAAACCATGTCCGCGTCGCCCTCGGCGAGGATGCGCTCGGCCACCTCCGGGGTGTTGATGCGATTGGTGGTGATCAGCGGCAGGCGCACCGCCGTGCGCAGCTTGGCGGTGACCTTGCTGAACGCCGCACGTGGCACTTTGGTAGCGATGGTCGGAATGCGCGCTTCGTGCCAGCCGATGCCCGTGTTGATCAAGGTGGCCCCAGCAGCCTCGATGGCTTGCGCCAGCTCGACCACTTCCTCCCAGATGCTGCCGCCTTCGATCAGATCGAGCATCGACAGGCGAAAGATGATGATGAACTCGCGCCCGACCGCCTGCCGCACCTGCCCAACGATCTCCACCGCCAGGCGCATGCGATTGGCATAGCTGCCGCCCCAGCGATCGCTGCGCTGGTTGCTGTGAGCCGCCAGGAACTGGTTGATGAAGTAGCCCTCCGACCCCATGATTTCAACGCCGTCGTAGCCGGCCGACTGGGCCAGCCGGGCACAGCCGACGAAGTCTGCAATCTGTTTCTGAATGCCCTCCTCGTCCAGTTCCAGAGGCTTGAACGGGTTGATCGGCGCCTGAATGGCGCTGGGCGCCACCAGCCTGGGGCTGTAGGCGTAACGACCGGCATGCAGTATCTGCAGGCAGATCTTGCCGCCCGCCGCGTGCACCGCCTGAGTGACGATTTCATGCCGCTGCGCTTCCTCGGGCGTGCTCAGCTTTGCCGCCCCGGCATACACCCCGCCCTCTTCGTTCGGGGCGATGCCGCCGGTGACGATGAGGCCGACCCCACCCCGCGCACGCTCGGCGAAATACGCCGCCATGCGCTCGAAGCCACCGGGCTTTTCCTCGAGGCCCGTGTGCATGGAGCCCATCAAGCTGCGGTTGCGCAAGGTGGTGAAGCCCAGGTCCAGCGGGGACAGCAGGTGAGGATAGGAAGCAGCGGCCATGGGGACTCCACAGGCGGATCACGGAAAAGTGCCAAGCCTCTTGCGGCGGGCTCGGTCACAGGTTGGGTGAAACAGTAGACACCCGAGCCGCGCGCCTCAATGACCCGAAATGACAAGTCATTGATCATGCCGCACGCGACGTCTACCCTAGTGCGGATTCACGAACAGGAGCCGGTTGTTGTCCCTCATGCGCAAAATCCTGATGTCCGTGGTTGCCCTGCTTTGCCTGGCGGCGTTGAGTACCTATGCGCTGTGGACCACCCAGCGCCCCGCCGGGCACTACCTGTCCGACCTGCGCATCGAGCTCGATGGGGTAGACGGCGTCCCTTCCGAGCGCGGCAACCTGTTGGGGATCCAGCCCGAACTGTTCCCGGCGGACTACCAGAGCGTCGAGCGCCTGCGCCTGAAACTGTCCGGATACCTGCAGCATGCCCAAGATGCAGGCCTTGTCGGCAGCAAGACCATCGTGGTCTTGCCCGAGCACATCGGCACCTGGTTGTGGGCGGTGGGCGAGAAGAACGAGTTCTACCAGGTCGTGCAGCGTCGCGATGCCGAACAATGGCTGGCCGCCAGCAACCCATTGCGCCTGCTTGGCGGCTGGGCCATGGCCCAGGGCGAAGACCGCTTCGCCGACGCCTACCTGCGCATGAAGGCCGCGAGCATGGCCGAGCAGTACCAGCAGCTGTTTGGCGGCCTCGCCAGGCAGTTCGGGGTGACCTTGGTGGCAGGCTCGATCATCCTGCCCAAACCCTCGGTCGTCGAGGGTCGCCTGCGGACCGACAACGGCCCGCTGTACAACACCAGTGTCGTATTCGCTGCCGATGGCTCCGTCCTGGGTCAGCCACAGCTCCAGCATTTCACCAGCCATCCCACTCGCCGCTACGTACAGCCCCTGGGCGATGCACCGTTCAACGTGTTCGACACCCCAGCGGGCAAACTTGCCGTGCTGATCGGCACCGACAGCTGGCATCCGGCGAGTCATGCACAGTTGCGCCAGCAAGACGTGCAATTGCTCGCAGTGCCTGCTTCGGTGCTCGGTCGTGGGCGCTGGTCCGAGCCATGGCGCGGCTTTCGCATTGACGCAACGCCAGGCGATGCTGCCCTGGTGCCCGGCGAGGTCAGCGAGGCACAGGCCTGGCAGCGGCTGGTCGCAGAGAGCGCGCCATTGGCGAGCATGACCGTGTTCATGGGCGGGCACTTCTGGAATCAGTTCTACGAAGGGCACAGCTTCGCCCGCCAGCGCGAGCGTTTCAGCCAGGTCGGCGACGGGCGTGGTGCGCGGCTGATCAATCTATGGCTGTAGGCGTGTGAGCGGCCAGCGCATCAAACTCGGTGACCTGTCCGTCGGCTTCGCGCACAGCCTGGCGCAGGCGGTGCGCAGCCACGGCCACGACCCGTTGCCACTGTTGGCGCAGTATGGGCTGGAGCCGAGCCGGCTCAACGTTGCCGGGGCGCGACTGACCATCGCCCGCTATATGCGCTTGGGCCATGCGGCAATCGCACTTACCGGCGACCCCGCACTGGGCCTGCGCATCGGCCAGGCAAGCCGCCTGAGCCAGGCAGGCCTGGCTGGCGTCACGGCCGCTCAGGCACCGACGGTGCGCGAGGCGGCGCGCACGCTGATTCGTTTCGAACGCCTGTACGCCGCCAACTATCGTGGGCAATCGAGTTTTCACGAAGACCGCGAAGGCGCCTGGCTGCGGTTCTATTCGATCAGCCCCTACAACGCCTACAACCGTTTCGTGGTGGACTCCCTGCTGACCGGCTGGCTGCAGCAACTGAGCGTACTTGCAGGCCAGAACGTGGCTGCACAGCGGATGGAAATCGAATTCGACGCGCCTGGCTACGCGGCGCACTACCCCGCGCATACCGCCTTCAATTGCGAGCACAATCAACTGCGTCTGACCCACGCCAGCCTGAACCTGCGCAACCCCGAGCACTGCCCAAGCACCTGGCAGCATTTGTTGCAGCTGTGCGAACAGGAACTGGAGCAGCTGACGCGCGTGCGCAGCGTCGGTGAGCGGGTCACCCAACTGCTGGGCTCATTGCTCAACGGCGGACGCGAGCCGACGCTGGACGAAATCGCTGCCTGCCTGAAGATGCCGGCCTGGACCTTGCGGCGCAAGCTGGCCCATGAGGGCACGCAGTTCCGCTCGATTCTCAACGACACCCGCCGTGACCTGGCACAGACCTACATCCGTGATACCGAACTTGCGTTCGGCGAAATAGCCTATCTGCTGGGATTCACGTCGGCCGAGGCGTTCCAGCGTGCCTTCAAGCGCTGGTGCGCCATGACGCCCGGCGAGTACCGCCGCGCAAGCCGTCAGTGACCCGAGCGCGCCCGCTCAAGGCTGCGAAACGGGTGCCTCTGCGGCGGGCGCCTGCGGTACGACCTCAGGCGTCGCCTCGGTGGCCTCGGGAACCGGGATGACTTCTATGGGTGCCGGTTGTGCCGGGGGCGCGACAGGCTGCGAAGCCTCCTGCTCGGGCGCTACCTCCGCCTGCTGCACCTGAGCGGCGGCTGGGGTCGGCTGAACCAGCGGCGCGGCCACCGGCACCACTGGCTTCGCAGTCGCAGCTGCCGCCGATGCAGTCGGAGCTGCAAGTGCCGCAGGCGCCGTGTCCGGCACACCCAGCTCTTCCTTTGCCGGTGGGGTCGAAACGGTTTTTTTCGCCGGGACCGGCATGAAGCTTTCTACCAAAGAGAAATAGCGGTCATAGAATTTATCCGACGCCACCGTTTCACTGGCCACCTTGACCATGGAATCGTCGGTGGAACCGATTGGCATGGAGACCGAACCCAATACGCCCACGCCCACGCTCGCCGAGTTGTTGACCTTCTTCAGCGCATAGCGATCCTGGAGGGCATTGGCGAACAGCGTGGAGCTGTGCTCGCTGCTGGCATCGGCGACGCAGACCACGTTGAAACTGATCTCCAGGTGGCTCTCGCCGGTTTGCTGGAAGCTCTTGTGCCCACTGACTTGGCGCGGATCGTTGCTGGTGATGATGTAGCCCTGGCTGAGCAATGCGCGGCGCGCGGCTTCACAGGAGGCGATGTCGCTGACCGGGTAGTTGCGAGAAAACGTACCGGAATCGGCAAAGTTCTCGTGTTCGTAGATGGCGGTCTTGGGGGAAGAACACCCTGCCAGGCCCAGCCATGCAAGAGCCAGAATGGCACCTGAAAGGTGACGCCCGTAACGGAATGAAAATGACATTGTGGGTCCTGGAAAACGGTCTGCGACTATTGTGCAACAGAACGCGCAAACACGGCGCAGGAAATGCCGCTCAATCAGGACACACGGTAATACGCGATGTTTCTGCGGCTGGCGCCGTATCGGGGACGTATTACTTCACAACTGCCTGCTGAGGTGCGGCAACAGTGGCATTCGGATCAGCTGGTGCGGTCGCAAGCGTTGCACGTTGCTCTGCCCGGGCCTTGGCGCGCAGCTGCTTGCGCCAACGGCGCTTGCTGCTCAGCGCGATATACCAACCAAACAGTGGGCCAATCAGCATGCCTGCCAGCACTCCCGCCAGCACGAACACCGACACCGGCAACGACGGGGTGGACCACCCAAGGGCGCTCAGCGCAACGGCCTGCTGGTTCTCCAGTACGAACACCAGCACCACAGCAGCGACTGCCAGGAAAATCAGCACCAGCAGCAACTTCTTGAGATTACGCAAAGCCTTCTCCTTCAACGTCGATCAAGCGAGTTCTTCGTCTTCGTTCACCCGATCGCGCAATTCCTTGCCGGGCTTGAAATGCGGGACGAACTTGCCATCCAGACTCACCGACTGACCGGTCTTGGGATTACGCCCGACCCGTGGTGCGCGATAGTGCAGGGAAAAGCTGCCGAAACCGCGTATCTCGATCCTGTCACCTGTAGCCAGGCACTGCGACATTTGCTCGAGCATGGTCTTGATGGCCAATTCCACATCCTTGGATGAAAGTAGACCTTGATGGGTGACAATACGTTCGATCAATTCCGACTTCGTCATATTTTTCCCTTCTTTATCAAGCAGCTAGATCAGTGCTTAGAAGGTTTTAGCATGGCTTGGCAGATTTGAACAGCCCGACTCTTGACTTCTTGAAAATGAGTTGTCTGCGCACTATTTGAACGCAGTGCTCTTGCGGCATTTGACGATCATGCTGCGCGTGGAATAACCGGCGGGGTTGAGACCGAACACATAGTCGTCCGGTTCTTCCTTGACGTCGCTGGACTTGGCAAGGGTGCGATAACCGGCAGGGCCGCAGGCCGATTCCGCCTCTTTCTCACACTGGGCCCAGGACGAGGTCAGCCCGGAGCAATTGATGTGCAATCCACGACTGCCGCGCTTGCCATGGGACGTGGAGGTGGCAGCGCAGGCGGTCACCAGCAGCAATGCTGCTATGAGCAGGGTAAATTTCATGACTCGGGCCTTGTCTACTTCTGGGAGGGACACGGATTCAAGGGGTAAGGATTCAATCGCAAACGATGCTCAGCAATACGCCACCTACCCTATCCAAGTAGATGACCGATTGCTAATTTACTTCAGGCAGGTGTACGAATGGTGACGGTAAAGTTTGTAACCATTCGTATGTCATTGCACAGCCATGGATCAGCTGAGGGGGGGGGGCAGAAGATCTTCAGGGGCAACTCAACCCTGATCATTGCAGCGCACGAACATGGTTCGACTGGCCATGCCCGGATTCCAGCCAAGGAAGCCATCCTCTGGCTCTTCCTTGATATCCGAGGTCTTTGCCAAGACCTTGTAGCCGTTCGCGCGGCAGGCGTGCTGCGCTTTGTCGTAGCACTTGCTCCAGGAAGAGCCCAGGCCACTGCAATTGATCTGCAATGCCTGCATGCCCCGATAATCCCGTTTGACCACCGAGGTGGTGGAGCACGCGGACGTCAAACCAACTACTACGAACAGGACTGCGGTTACTACGGTTTTCATCCCTGGAGATCCTTGGGTATTCACTTGTACCTTTGAGCATCCAAGGCCGTGGTTAGTTCGGCCCCCGCCATTTTCAGCCCCGGCGTAGTACAAATCGCAGGCATAAAAAAGGGCGACCGAAGTCGCCCTTTTTCTACAGGTCAAACAGAACTTAGTTCTGCTTTTCCATCTGAGCACGCAGCAGGTCGCCCAGAGTGGTCGGACCGGCAGCGATATCCGAAGTGGCTGGCTTCTCGCGCAGGCTCTGGATAGCTTCTTTCTCGTCTTCAACGTCTTTCGATTTGATCGACAGTTGGATGACGCGGGACTTGCGGTCGACGCTGATGATCTTGGCTTCGACTTCTTCGCCTTCCTTCAGAACGTTGCGCGCGTCTTCAACGCGGTCACGGCTGATTTCGGAAGCTTTCAAAGTGGCTTCGATGTCGTCGGCCAGGGTGATTACAGCGCCCTTGGCGTCAACTTCCTTAACGGTACCGCGAACGATAGCGCCTTTGTCATTGACAGCAACGTAGTTGGAGAACGGATCGTCTTCCAGCTGCTTGATGCCCAGGGAAATGCGCTCGCGCTCTGGATCTACCGACAGGATGACGGTGTCGAGCTCGTCGCCCTTCTTGAAACGACGTACGGCTTCTTCGCCCACTTCGTTCCAGGAAATGTCGGACAGGTGAACCAGACCGTCGATGCCGCCGTCCAGACCAATGAAGATACCGAAATCGGTGATCGACTTGATGGTGCCGGAGATCTTGTCACCCTTGTTGAACTGGCCAGAGAAGTCTTCCCACGGGTTCGACTTGCACTGCTTGATGCCCAGGGAGATACGACGACGCTCTTCGTCGATGTCCAGAACCATGACTTCCACTTCGTCGCCGACTTGTACGACTTTCGAAGGGTGGATGTTCTTGTTGGTCCAGTCCATTTCGGAAACGTGTACCAGGCCTTCCACGCCTTCTTCCAGCTCTGCGAAGCAGCCGTAGTCGGTCAGGTTGGTGACGCGCGCCATGACGCGGGTGCTCTCTGGGTAACGTGCCTTGATGGCAACCCATGGATCTTCGCCCAGCTGCTTCAAGCCCAGGGAAACACGGTTGCGCTCGCGGTCGTACTTCAGGACCTTGACATCGATCTCGTCGCCAACGTTGACGATTTCCGATGGATGCTTGATGCGCTTCCAGGCCATGTCGGTGATGTGCAGCAGGCCATCGACGCCACCCAGATCGACGAATGCGCCGTAATCCGTGAGGTTCTTGACGATACCCTTGACTTGCTGACCTTCCTGCAGGGATTCCAGCAGAGCTTCGCGCTCGGCGGAGTTCTCGGCTTCCAGGACACTGCGACGGGAAACGACAACGTTGTTGCGCTTCTGGTCCAGCTTGATGACCTTGAACTCGAGCTCTTTACCTTCCAGGTGGGTGGTGTCGCGCACAGGGCGGACATCGACCAGGGAACCAGGCAGGAACGCACGGATGCCGTTAACGTCGACAGTGAAGCCGCCCTTAACCTTACCGTTGATAACGCCCTTGACCACTTCCTCGGCGGCGAAAGCTGCTTCCAGAACGATCCAGCACTCGGCACGCTTGGCTTTTTCGCGGGACAGCTTGGTTTCGCCAAAGCCGTCTTCTACCGCGTCCAGCGCAACGTGAACTTCGTCACCGACCTTGATGGTCAGTTCGCCAGCGTCGTTGTAGAACTGCTCGAGCGGGATGACACCCTCGGACTTCAGGCCGGCGTGGACAGTAACCCAGTCACCGTCGATATCGACAACGATACCGGTGATGATTGCGCCTGGCTGAAGATTGAGAGTTTTTAGGCTTTCTTCAAAGAGTTCTGCAAAGCTTTCGCTCATTTTAATTCCTGTAGATTTGGGCGAAACATACGCCCATCAGCCACGCTCCAGACAACGTGGGTTTCGTTCAAGTAAAAGAAAGCCACCGGGATGTTGACTGGGTTCCCGTATGGCTTCTTCGTCACCCGGCGATGTCGCGTAGTGCGATCTCGCTCATGATGCGTTCCAACACCTGCTCGATGGACAACTCCGTGGAATCCAGCTGTATGGCATCGGCCGCCGGCTTGAGCGGGGCCACTGCGCGCTGGGTGTCACGCTCATCGCGTGCACGTATCTCATCTAGCAGACTCGACAGACTAACATCGTTGCCCGCAGCCTTCAACTGCAAGTAACGTCTGCGGGCACGTTCCTCGGCGCTGGCGGTGAGAAACACCTTCAGCGCCGCATCCGGGAAGACCACCGTGCCCATGTCGCGACCGTCGGCCACCAGGCCCGGCGACTCCTGGAATGCCCGCTGGCGCTGCAGCAGCGCGTCGCGCACCGCTGGCAGGGCCGCGACCTGAGAAGCACCGGCACCGACCTGCTCGTTGCGGATGTCGCGGGTGACGTCATCGCCTTCCAGCACGATGCGCTGCGGCTGGCCATCGGCGGCGGCAATGAACTGCACATCGAGGTGCGCCGCCATCACCATCAGCGATGCTTCGTTGCTCAGGTCGACCCCATGGTTGCGTGCGGCGTAGGCCAGCAAGCGATACAGCGCGCCTGAATCGAGCAGCTTCCAGCCCAGGCGCTTGGCGAGGATACCGGCGATGGTGCCCTTGCCCGAACCGCTTGGCCCGTCGATGGTGATGACCGGCGCCTGGTTCACGACGCGCCCTCTTCGGCTACGTTGATACCCACCTGGGCGCAGAGACCGAGGAAGTTGGGGAACGAAGTGGCGACGTTGGCACAGTCGTGGATGCGGATCGGCGCACTGGCGCGCAGCGAGGCAACGCTGAAGGCCATGGCTATGCGGTGATCGCCGTGGCCGTGGACTTCGCCGCCGCCCATGGCCGGCACGCCATGACCGACACCGTCGATGACGATGCCATCGGCAGTGGGCTCGCATTTCACGCCAAGCTTCTTCAGACCGTCGGCCATGACCTGGATACGGTCGGATTCCTTGACCCGCAGCTCTTCGGCACCGCGCAGCACGGTGCGCCCTTCGGCGCAGGCCGCGGCCACGAACAGCACCGGAAATTCGTCGATTGCCAGCGGCACCAACGCTTCGGGAATCTCGATACCCTTGAGGCGCGCCGCGCGCACGTGCAGGTCGGCAACCGGCTCGCCACCTACTTCACGCTGGTTCTCCAGGGTGATGTCGGCACCCATCAGGCGCAGGATATCGATGACACCCGTACGCGTCGGGTTGATACCCACGTGCTCCAGAGTCAGGTCCGAACCTTCGGCGATCGAGGCGGCCACCAGGAAGAATGCTGAGGACGAGATGTCACCGGGCACTTCGATATGGGTCGCCTTCAGCGTGTGGCCGGACTCGACCGACGCCTGCGGGCCATTGACCTCCACCGGATAGCCGAAGCCGCGCAGCATCCGCTCGGTGTGGTCGCGGGTCGGTGCCGGCTCGGTGGTGGTGGTCTTGCCCTCGGCCCACAAGCCGGCCAGCAGCAGGCAGGATTTGACCTGTGCGGAGGCCATCGGCAGCGTGTAGTCGAGTGCCTTGAGCCGCTGCCCGCCGCGAATGACCATCGGCGGACGACCCTCGGCAGCCGTCTCGATGACCGCGCCCATTTCCCGCAGCGGGTTGGCCACGCGGTTCATCGGGCGCTTGGACAGCGAGGCATCGCCGGTCAGCGTGGTGTCGAAGCTCTGCGCCGCAAGAATACCGGCGAGCAGGCGCATCGAGGTCCCGGAGTTGCCCAGGTAGATCGGCCCCGGCGGCGCCTGCAATCCGTGCAGACCAACACCGTGGATGGTCACGCGGCCCTGGTTCGGGCCTTCGATGACCACGCCCATGTCGCGGAAGGCCTGCAGGGTCGCCAGGGCGTCCTCGCCTTCGAGGAAGCCTTCGACTTCGGTAGTACCCTCGGCCAGGGAGCCGAGCATGATCGAACGGTGCGAAATGGATTTGTCACCCGGTACGCGAATGCGGCCTTTGAGGCTGCCGCCGGGTTTGCCCAGGAAGATCAGGTCGTCGTTGGAGTTCATAGCGTCCACATAGGCCCGACGGGCCAGGATTTTACTGAAATGCTCGCGGGCTACCTTGGCGCGTGTGAACACGCCCAGCAGGTGATGCCCATCCCCTGCATCGACCGCGTCGCGCAAGGCGTCGAGGTCGCTGCGAAATGTATCGAGTGTGCGCAGTACAGCCTCGCGGTTGGCGAGGAAGATGTCGTGCCACATGACCGGGTCACTGCCGGCGATCCTTGTGAAGTCACGGAACCCGCCAGCAGCGTAGCGGAAGATTTCCAGGTTTTCACTGCGCTTGGCCAGCGAATCGACCAGGCCGAACGCCAGCAGGTGCGGCAGGTGACTGGTGGCGGCAAGCACCTCGTCGTGGCGCTCGACCTGCATGTGCTCGACGTCCGCACCCAAGGCGCGCCACAGGCCATCGACGCGTTGCAGCGCCTGGGGCGTGGTTTCGGCCAGCGGCGTGAGGATCACCTTGTGCCGCTTGAACAGCTCGGCATTGGCCGCCTCTACCCCGCTCTGCTCGGAACCGGCAATCGGATGGCCTGGGACGAAGCGTGAAAGGTCCCCGCCAAAGGCGTCGCGAAAGGCCCGCACCACATTTCCCTTGGCGCTGCCGACATCGGTGATCACGGCCTGGCCCAGATCGAGCCGGGCCAGGGCTGCGAGCAGTTTTTCCATGCCCAGGATCGGCACCGCCAACTGGATCACGTCGGCGCCGACACAGGCACGGGCCAGCTCCGCTTCGCAGCGGTCGACCACGCCCAACTCGACGGCCCGCAGGCAGGCGCGCGAATCGAGATCGACCCCCACCACTTCATCGGCCAAACCACTTTGCTTGATGCCCTTGGCGAACGAGCCGCCGATCAGTCCCAGCCCCACAACCACCAGGCGGCCTATTCTGGCAGCGCCCGGTTGCAATTGCGTGAACTCAGACACGGGCCAGCACCTGGCGCAACGCCTCCAGGAAACGACTGTTTTCCGTGGCCAGGCCGATGGTCACGCGCAAGTGGTTGGGCATGCCATAGCCGGCCACCGGGCGCACGATCACACCTTCGCGCAGCAGGCCCTGATACACCGGCCCGGCATCACGCCCCACGTCCACGGCAATGAAATTGCCCTTGGAGGGAATCCATTCCAGGCCCAGCTCGGCGAAACCCGCCTCCAGCTGCTGCATGCCGGCACTGTTGAGTTCGCGGCTGCGCTGCAGGTAGTCGGTGTCCGTCAGCGCCGCGCAGGCGGCAGCCAATGCCAGGCTGTTCACGTTGAACGGCTGGCGGACACGATTGAGCACATCGGCAATGACCGGCGAAGACAAGCCATAGCCCACCCGCAACGCGGCCAGGCCGTAGGCCTTGGAAAAGGTGCGCGAGACCAGCAGGTTCGGGTAGCGCGCCAGGTAGTCGAGGCCGTCGGGCAGCTCGCCACCGACGGCGTACTCGATATAGGCCTCGTCGAGCACCACGACCACGCTGGGCGGCACTGCGGCAAGGAAGTCTTCCAGCGCCTGCGGGCCGAACCAGGTGCCGGTCGGGTTGTTCGGGTTGGCCAGGAACACCACGCGGGTCTTGTCGTCGATCGCTGCCAGCATCGCTGGCAGGTCATGGCCGAACTGCTTGGCCGGGATGACCCGCGCACCGGCATTCACGGCCTGCACGACCAATGGATAGACGGCGAAGGCGTGCTCGCTGAACACCGCGTTCAAGCCAGGCGCCAGGTAGGCCCGCGCGACCAGTTCGAGAATGTCGTTGGAGCCGTTGCCCAGGGTCACCTGGTCGAGCTGTACGCGGCACTGCTGCGCCAGCAGGGTCTTGAGGTCGAAGCCATTGCCGTCGGGGTAGCGTGTGAGCTCGGCGAGTTCGCGCTCGATCGCGGCACGGCTCTTGGGGCTTGCACCCAACGGGTTCTCGTTGCTGGCCAACTTGATGATGTTGGCGGGATCCAGGTTCAGCTCTCTGGCCAGCTCATCCACCGGCTTGCCGGGAACGTAGGGGGACAGCTGCTGAACGCCGGTCTGGGCCAGGGCAAGGAAATCGGTCATGCGTACTAACCCTTCTGTTAAAGAACCGCTTTGGGATATGAGCCCAGCACCTTGAGTGCCACGGCTTCCTGACTGATCTGCTCCAGCACGCCCTTGATCAACGGGTCGCGATGGTGGCCGATGAAATCGATGAAGAACACGTAGGTCCATTTGCCGCTGCGCGATGGCCGCGTCTCGATTCGGGTAAGGTCGATGCCGTTGTCGTGAAACGGCACCAACAGCTCGTGCAGCGCACCCGGCCGATTGCTCATGGACACGATGATCGAGGTCTTGTCGTCGCCGGTGGGCGGCACTTCCTGGCTGCCGATGATCAGGAATCGCGTGGCGTTGTCCGGACGGTCTTCGATCTTCTCGGCCAGGCGCTCCAGGCCATACAGGCCGGCCGCCATGTCGCCGGCGATGGCCGCCGAGTTCCATTCGCCCTTGACCCGCTTCGCCGCTTCGGCGTTGCTGGCGACCGCGATGCGTTCGACGTTCGGGTAGTGCGCGTCCAGCCACTTGCGGCATTGCGCCAGCGACTGTGCGTGGGAATAGATGCGACTGATGCTGTCGGTCTTGGTGTTGTCGCCGATCAGCAGGTGGTGGTGGATGCGCAGCTCGACTTCGCCGCAGATCACCATGTCGTGTTCGAGGAAGCTGTCGAGAGTGTGGTTCACCGCGCCTTCGGTGGAGTTTTCCACTGGCACCACACCGAAGTTCACTGCGCCTGCAACCACCTCGCGGAAGACTTCGTCGATCGCGGCCATGGGCTTGCTGATCACCGCGTGGCCGAAGTGCTTCATGGCGGCTGCCTGGGTGAACGTGCCCTCGGGGCCCAGGTAGGCAACCTTGAGCGGGTTCTCCAACGCCAGGCAAGACGACATGACCTCGCGGAACAGGCGCGCCATCTCCTCGTTGCTGAGCGGCCCCTTGTTGCGCTCCATCACCCGCTTGAGCACCTGCGCCTCGCGTTCGGGCCGATAGAACACCGGCACCTCGCCTTCGGCCAGCGCAGCCATCTTGACTCGCGCGACTTCTTCGGCGCAGCGAGCGCGATCACTGATCAGCTCGAGAATCTTTTCGTCGAGGCTGTCGATGCGTACCCGCAGGGCCTTGAGTTCATGTTCGGACATCAGCCGTTTTCCTTTTCGAACTCCACCATGTAACCGACCAGCGCTTCGATGGCGTCAAGGCCCAGGGCGTTGTAGATGGAGGCGCGCATGCCACCGACCGAACGGTGACCCTTGAGGTTGAGCAGACCGCGCGCATCGGCGCCGGCCAGGAACGCCTTGTCCAGGCGCTCGTCGGCCAGACGAAACGGCACGTTCATCCAGGAGCGGGCGTTGAGCGAGATCGGGTTGCTGTAGAAGTCGCTGGCGTCGATGAAGCCGTACAGGCGGTCTTTCTTGGCACGGTTGCGCGCTTCCATGGCGGCAACGCCGCCCTGCTCCTTGAGCCACTCGAATACCAGGCCCGAGAGGTACCAGGAGTAGGTCGCCGGGGTGTTGTACATCGAGCCGTTGTCGGCGGCGATCTTGTAGTCGAGCATGGTCGGACAGGCACTGCGGGCCTTGCCCAGCAAGTCCTCGCGGACGATCACCACCACCAGGCCGCTGGGACCGATGTTCTTCTGTGCGCCGGCGTAGATCAGGCCGAACTGGGAGACGTCGACAGGGCGCGAGAGAATGTCCGAGGACATGTCGACGACCAGGGGCGTATCACCGGTCTGCGGCACCCAGTCGAACTGCAGGCCACCGATGGTTTCATTGGAGGCGTAGTGGACGTAGGCCGCGCCAGGCGTCAGCTTCCATTCGTTCTGGCCTGGAATGGCCTGGTAGTCGTAGGGCTTGGCGCTGGCAGCGACGTTGATGTTGCCGTAGCGACGTGCTTCCTCGATGGCCTTCTTCGACCAGATGCCGGTTTCGACATAGTCCGCCGTGCCACTTTCGGGAAGCAGGTTCAGCGGGATCTCGGCGAACTGCTGGCTGGCGCCGCCTTGCAGAAACAGCACCTTGTAGTTGGACGGGACCCCAAGCAGATCGCGCAGGTCCTGTTCGGCTTTTTCGGCGATGGCGGTGTAGTCCTCGCTGCGATGGCTCATCTCCATCACCGAGAGACCCTTGCCACGCCAGTTCAGCATTTCCGCCTGGGCGCGTTGCAGTACGGCTTCGGGAAGCGCAGCGGGGCCTGCGCAGAAGTTAAAGGCTCGATTGCTCACATCCACTCTCGCTCTGCTTGAATTCGGGGCTGGCCCGGGTGTGTCCGCCGGAAGATCGGCAGTGATGCCTTCGCGGGCAGAGGGCTCGGCGCCGATCCCCTGCCCTACAGCTTACTCCTCCGGCAGATCGTCGGCGGCATCGGGCTTGACATCAGCTTGGTCCACTTCGGAATCGACCGCATCGACTGCATCGACGCCTTCGGCACCCTCAACGGCTTCGAAACCCTCTTCCAGCTCGTCATCCTCGACTTCCGATGGCTCCTGGACTCGCTCCAGGCCCACCAGCTTCTCGTCGGTGATCAGCTTGATCAGGGTCACGCCCTGGGTGTTGCGGCCCAGGCTCGAGACTTCGCCGACACGGGTGCGCACCAGCGTGCCCTGGTCGGAGATGAGCATGATCTCTTCGCCTTCCTGAGACTGGATCGCGCCAACCAGCTTGCCGTTGCGCTCCTTGGTGACCATGGCGATCACGCCCTGGCCGCCACGGCCGCGACGGGGGAACTTGCTCAACGGCGTACGCTTGCCGAAGCCGCGCTCGGAAGCGGTGAGAATCTGCGCGCCGGACTCGGGGATCAGCATGGAAATCAGCTGCTGGCCCTTGCCCAGGCGCATGCCGCGGATACCGCGGGCACCACGACCCATCTGCCGCACCACGCCTTCGGCGAAGCGGATCACCTTGCCGGCGTCGGAGAACAGCATGACTTCCTTGGCGCCGTCGGTGATGGCTGCGGCGATCAGGGTGTCGCCTTCCTTGAGCTTCAAGGCGATCAGGCCGCTGGAGCGCGGACGGGCGAACTGCGCCAACGGCGTCTTCTTGACCGTACCGAAGGCCGTCGCCATGAAGATGTAGGCACCGGTAGGCTCGGCCACCAGTTCAGGGGTATCGCCCTCCTCGCCTTCAACCGCTTCGACGACTTCTTCGGCCTCGACGATTTCGCCCTCGATGACGGTATCGTCGGCGTCGTCGAGGTCTTCGTCGGCGCCGGCGGTGGCCTGCAGGGCCTCGAGGTCGATCTGCAGCATGGTGGTGATGTACTCGCCATCATCCAGCGGCAGCAGGTTGACCAGCGGACGGCCGCGCGCAGCACGGGACGCCTCGGGAATTTCGTAGGTCTTGAGCCAGTACACCTTGCCCTTGCTGGAAAACAGCAGCAGCGTGGCATGGCTGTTGGCGACCAGCAGGTGCGAGATGTAGTCCTCGTCCTTGACGCCGGTGGCCGACTTGCCCTTGCCGCCCCGGCGCTGGGCCTGGTAGGACGACAGTGGCTGGGTCTTGGCGTAGCCGCTGTGGGAAATGGTCACCACGCGCTCTTCTTCCGGGATCATGTCGCCCAGCGTCAGGTCGAGGCGCGAATCGAGGATCTCGGTCCGCCGCACATCACCATATTCGGAGCGGATCAGTTCCAGCTCTTCGCGGATCACTTCCATCAGGCGCTCGGCGCTGTTGAGGATGCGGATCAGCTCGGCAATCTGGTTGAGGATCTCCTGGTACTCGGCCAGCAGCTTCTCGTGTTCCAGACCGGTCAGGCGATGCAGACGCAGCTCGAGGATGGCCTGGGCCTGTTCCGGCGACAGGAAATACTTGCCGTCGCGCAGGCCGTACTGCGGATCGAGGTTTTCCGGACGCGAGGACTCGGCACCGGCACGCTCGACCATGGCCACCACGGCGCTGGACTCCCACGGCGTGCTGATCAGCGCTTCCTTGGCTTCGGACGGCGTCGGCGAGGCCTTGATCAGGGCGATGACCGGATCAATGTTGGACAGCGCAACCGCCTGGCCTTCGAGAATGTGGCCGCGTTCACGCGCCTTGCGCAGTTCGAACACGGTGCGCCGGGTGACGACTTCACGGCGGTGGCGAACGAAGGCTTCGAGCAGGTCCTTGAGGTTGAGGATGCGCGGACGATTGTCGATCAGGGCAACGATGTTGATCCCGAACACGGCCTGCAGCTGGGTCTGGGCATAGAGGTTGTTGAGGATTACCTCCGGCACTTCACCGCGGCGCAGCTCGATGACGATGCGCATGCCGTCCTTGTCGGACTCGTCGCGCAACTCGGAGATGCCTTCGAGTTTCTTCTCTTTCACCAGCTCGGCGATCTTCTCGATCAGGCGGGCCTTGTTCAACTGGTACGGCAGCTCGGTGACGACGATCTGCTGGCGGCCGCCGACCTTGTCGATGTCCTCGACATGGGAGCGGGCGCGCATGTAGATCCGGCCGCGACCGGTGCGGTACGCCTCGATGATGCCCTGGCGACCGTTGATGATGGCGGCCGTCGGGAAGTCCGGCCCGGGAATGAACTGCATCAGTTCATCGATGGTGACGTCCGGGTTGTCGATGACCGCCAGGCAGCCGTCGAGCACCTCGCCCAGGTTGTGCGGCGGGATGTTGGTCGCCATGCCCACGGCGATACCGCTGGAACCGTTGACCAGCAGGTTGGGAATGCGCGTCGGCATGACCGCAGGGATCAGCTCGGTACCGTCGTAGTTGGGTACCCAGTCGACGGTTTCCTTGTGCAGGTCGGCCAGCAGCTCGTGGGCCAGCTTGGTCATGCGCACTTCGGTGTAACGCATAGCGGCGGCGTTGTCGCCGTCCACGGAACCGAAGTTGCCCTGGCCATCGACCAGCAGGTAGCGCAGCGAGAACGGCTGGGCCATGCGCACGATGGTGTCATAGACCGCGGTATCACCGTGCGGGTGGTACTTACCGATCACGTCACCGACCACACGAGCCGATTTCTTGTAGGGTTTGTTCCAATCGTTGCCCAGCTCACTCATCGCAAACAGAACGCGGCGATGCACGGGCTTCAAGCCATCACGTGCATCAGGCAGTGCACGACCGACGATCACGCTCATGGCGTAGTCGAGGTAGGACTGTCTCAGCTCGTCTTCGATATTGACCGGGAGGATTTCTTTGGCCAGTTCGCCCATGAGAAGCCTGATTCCTTTTTCTGGTGAAACTCCGTTGCCTCCCTGTGAGAAGAACGAAGCTTGCCACCGCTGGCCGATGCCAACGGCGACTTACGACAAATCAACGAGTTACGCCTTGGACCCACGGCGTTGGGGGAACACCGCGATGCACCCCCGAAAACCGCCGGATGGTAGCACAATCGCCGTCAGACACCTATCCCCTTAAGCCCTGACAGGACCCTTGATCGAAGGACATCACGCCTCTGACATGGCGCTGCGGCGCTGCTAGGCCAGCCGCACATCGAAAAAAGGTCTGTTTTTCGATACGGCGCGCTCAATGCAGGCGCCGGCGACACATCAGTTGCGCCAGCTTGGTCGCATCTGGCCGCTCGACGATGCCTTTTTCAGTGACGATCACGTCGATCAGATCGGCCGGCGTCACATCGTGGACCGGGTTGAACCCATCGACGTCCGCGCCGATGCGCGTCCCGGACACTTCCAGCAGCTCCCGGGCATCGCGCTCGAGCAAGGGAATGTCATCGCCGCTCTCCAGCGCCATGTCGATTGCCGCGCTGGCGGCCACCACCATGAAACGAACGCCGTGGTGCATCGCGCAGACCGCCAGCTGATAGGTGCCGATCCGGGCGGCGACATCGCCGTTGGCGGCAATTCGCTCGGCGCCGACGATCACCCAGGTGATGCCTTTGCTTTTCATCAGGTGTGCGGCTGCCGAGTCGGCGGCCACGGTCACCGGGACACCCTCGCTGGACAACTCCCAGGCGGTCAGGCGCGAGCCTTGCAGGCCCGGCCGGGTTTCATCGACATAGACACGTTCGAGCATGCCGTCGTGGAACGCGCCGCGCACCACCCCCAGCGCCGTGCCGAACCCGCCGGTGGCCAGGGCACCGGCATTGCCATGGGTCAGCACGGTCTGCAGATTGCCCTGGTGCCGACGGATCAGTTCCACGCCCAACTGGGCCATGGTCAGGTTGGCTTCGCGGTCGCTTTCATGGATGGCCAAGGCTTCGGCTTCGAGCGCGGGCAGTGGGTCCTCGTCCGCAAGCACCCGGCCCAGGCGCTCGCGCATGCGCTCCAGCGCCCAGAACAGGTGAGCGGTGGCCGGGCGAACCGCGGCCAGCAGGCGCAGGTCCTCGTCCAGCGCGGCGCGCCAGTCAGGCCCGGCCGCGCGGTGCAAGCGTGCGGCCAGCACCACCGCATAGGCGACACTGATGGCAACGGCAGAGGCACCCGCCACGACCCCGGAGCGGATTGCATCCACCACCCCAGGTGCATCGACACAGGCGTGCCAGACTTGCTGCGCAGGCAGCGCGCGCTGGTCGATCAGGTGCAACGCGTCACCTCGCCAATCAACGGCTTTGACCCGTTCCGCCGCCAACAATCGATCACGCATGCCCCACTCCGTACTCAGACACCAAAAGCGCTCGATTATAGCGAGCCCCCGTCCAAGACGCTCGGGTATACTTCGCCATCACCTGCCGAAGCCCCGGAACTTGCCATGCCCGATGTCGATACCGCCTTGGACCTGCTGCTACTGCCCACCTGGCTGGTACCGGTCGAGCCCGCCGGTGTCGTGCTCGAGGAGCATGCCCTGGGCATCCGCGACGGCCAGATTGCCTTCATCGGGCCACGCAGCGCAGCCGCCCGGCTGCAGGCACGCGAAACCCGCGAACTGCCGGGCCAGCTGCTCGCTCCGGGACTGGTCAATGCTCATGGGCACGCGGCCATGACGCTGTTCCGTGGCCTGGCCGACGATCTGCCGCTGATGACCTGGCTCGAACGACACATCTGGCCCGCCGAGGCACGCTGGGTCAGCGAGGCGTTCGTCCGCGACGGCACCGACCTGGCCATCGCCGAGCAACTGCAAGGCGGCATCACCTGTTTTTCGGACATGTATTTCTTTCCAGAAGTGGCCGCCGAGCGCGTGCACGCCAGCGGCATGCGCGCGCAGATCACCGTGCCGGTGCTGAACTTTCCCATCCCCGGCGCGCGTGATGCCGACGAGGCGCTGCACAAGGGTGTCGAGCTGTTCAACGACCTCAAGCACCATCCGCGCGTCAGCATTGCCTTCGGCCCCCATGCGCCCTACACGGTCAGCGACGAGAATCTGGAGAAGATCCGAGTGCTGGCGGACGAGCTGGACGCCGCCATCCACATGCACGTTCACGAAACCGCAGGCGAGGTGCACGATGCCCTGCAACAGAGCGGCGAGCGTCCGTTGGCCAGGCTCGCCCGCCTCGGCTTGTTGGGGCCGCGCTTCCAGGCGGTGCACATGACCCAGGTGGACGACGCCGACCTTGCGCTGCTGATGGAAAGCAACAGCAACGTCGTGCACTGCCCGGTGTCCAACCTCAAGTTGGCCAGTGGCTTCTGTCCGGTGGAGAAGCTCTGGCAAGCCGGCGTCAACGTGGCCGTGGGCACCGATGGTGCGGCAAGCAACAACAGCCTCGACCTGCTCGGCGATACGCGCACTGCAGCGCTGCTGGCCAAGGCCGTGGCGGGTTCGGCGACCGCACTGGATGCCCATCGCGCGCTGCGCATGGCTACCCTCAATGGTGCCCGGGCGCTGGGCATGGAGGCTCATATCGGCTCGCTGGAAGTTGGCAAGGCCGCCGACCTGGCGTCATTCGACCTGTCCAGACTGGCTCAGCAGCCGGTCTACGACCCGGTGTCGCAACTGATCTACGCCAGTAGCCGCGACTGCGTCCGGCATGTCTGGGTCGCCGGCAGGCAACTGCTCGACGAAGGTCGCCTGACCCGCCTGGACGAACGACTGCTGCGCGACAAGGCATGTGCCTGGGGCGAGCGTATCGCCGCCGGACAATGACGGCTGCGATACCCGGCCCCACAGAATTCAAGAATCATATCGTTTAGAGGACACCCAATGAGCAACGTCGACCACGCTGAAATCGCCAAGTTCGAAGCCCTGGCGCACCGCTGGTGGGACCGCAACAGCGAGTTCAAGCCGCTGCACGACATCAATCCGTTGCGCGTCAACTGGATCGACGAGCGCGTCAACCTGGCGGGCAAGCAGATTCTGGATGTGGGGTGTGGCGGCGGCATCCTGAGCGAGGCCATGGCCTTGCGCGGTGCCAAGGTCACCGGCATCGACATGGGCGAGGCGCCGCTGGCGGTCGCCCGCCTGCACCAGCTGGAGTCCGGGGTGGAAGTGGAATACCGCCAGATCACCGCGGAAGCCTTGTCGGCCGAATGCCCGCAGCGCTTCGATGTGGTCACCTGCCTGGAAATGCTCGAGCACGTGCCGGACCCTTCATCGGTGATCCGCGCCTGCTTCCGCATGGTCAAGCCTGGCGGCCAGGTGTTCTTCTCGACCATCAACCGCAACCCCAAGGCGTACCTGTTCGCGATCATCGGCGCCGAGTACATCATGAAGCTGCTGCCCCGCGGCACCCATGATTTCAAGAAATTCATCCGCCCTTCCGAGCTCGGCGCCTGGAGCCGCGAGGCCGGACTGACCGTCAAGGACATCACCGGCCTGACCTACAACCCGCTGACCAAGCATTACAAGCTGGCTGCGGACGTCGACGTCAACTACATGATCCAGACCCTTCGCGAGGAATGAGCATGCGCCTTCGAGCGGTACTTTTCGATATGGACGGCACGCTGCTCGACACCGCGCCGGACTTCATCGCCATCTGCCAGGCCATGCGCGCCGAGCGCGACCTGCCGCCGATCGACGAGCAACGTGTGCGCGACGTGATCTCCGGCGGGGCCAAGGCCATGGTCCAGGCGTCGTTCGACCTGGCGCCCGAGTCAGCGGAGTTCGAGGCCTTGCGCCTGGAGTTCCTCGAGCGTTACCAACACGGCTGCGCGGTCCACAGCCATCTCTACGAAGGCATGGCGCAACTGCTCGCGGACATCGAGCAGGCCAAGCTGATCTGGGGCGTGGTGACCAACAAGCCGTTGCGCTTCGCCGAGCCCATCATGCAGCAGCTGGGGCTGGCGCAGCGTTCGGCCGTGCTGATCTGCCCCGACCACGTGACGCGCAGCAAGCCGGACCCCGAACCCGTGCTGCTGGCGTGCAGCAAGCTCGACCTGGACCCGGCCAGCGTGCTGTTCGTCGGTGATGATCTGCGCGACATCGAGTCGGGCCGCGATGCCGGCACCAGGACGGCAGCAGTGCGCTACGGCTACATCCATCCCGACGACAACCCGGATCACTGGGGCGCCGACGTGGTGGTCGATCACCCGTCGGATCTGCGCCGCGTGCTCGACCAGGCCCTTTGCGGCTGCTGAACCGTACAACTTTCCAGGAGTTTCCATGTTCGATTACTCAGCCCGCCCCGACCTGCTGGCCGGGCGCATCATCCTGGTGACCGGTGCCGGCCGTGGCATCGGCGCTGCCGCCGCGAAAACCTTCGCTGCCCATGGCGCGACCGTTCTGCTGCTGGGCAAGACCGAATCCAACCTGACCAGCGTGTACGACGAGATCGAAGCCGCCGGGCATGCCCAGCCCGTGGTCATCACCTTCGACCTGCAGAGCGCGCGAAGCGAGCAGTACGCGCAATTGGCAGAGATGATCGAGCGCACGTTCGGCCGCCTCGATGGCCTGCTGCACAACGCCTCGATCATTGGCCCGCGCACGCCACTCGACGTGCTGCCCGACGACGAGTTCGTCCAGGTGATGCAGGTCAACGTGAACGCCACCTTCATGCTCACTCGCGCGTTGCTACCGCTGCTCAAGCAGGCAGCGGATGGCTCGATAGCCTTTACCTCCAGCAGTGTCGGTCGCAAGGGACGCGCACACTGGGGCGCCTATGGCGTGTCGAAGTTCGCCACCGAAGGCCTGATGCAGACCCTCGCCGACGAGCTGGAAGGTGTCAGCGCGATGCGCGCCAACAGTATCAACCCAGGTGCCACGCGCACGGCCATGCGGGCGCAGGCGTACCCAGCCGAGGAGCCAGGCCGCAACCCGCTGCCCGAACAGATCATGCCGGTTTATCTGTATTTGATGGGACCCGACAGTATCGGGGTCAACGGCCGGGCGTTCGACGCCCAGTGAAATGTGTCCTCAGGACGGACGCCGACCGTTGTGACGACCGGCCAGCCAGCCTGTCGCGCAACCGTGGCGCCGCCTGAGGCGATCCTGCTAGTGCTGCGTCACGCCGCTAGCCCGCTTCAAGCCACGACCCTTTTGTCCAGGGTGGTGGTGCGCTGCAGCTCCAGCGCCATGCAGCGCTCCAGAAACAGGAACATGAAGTCGTAGCTTTTGCAGATGGCGTTGCGCAGCTCGGCCTGCTGCAGTTCGGTAGCATGGTTGCCAACCAGGGTGCAGATGATTTCCAGTGCTTCCCACGGATGCTCATCGTCGTACTGGGCATGCAGGCTCAGCCAGCGCATGGCGCGCTTGCGGTTCTGCTCGGGGAATGCCTGGGCATAGGTGTCGTCGGCGCAGACCACTGCCGACCACTCGCCGGTTGCACCCTCGATGGCATAGTTGGTGGCCGCCATGGCGACCGCCAGTGAGTCGGTGGCACAGCTTTGCCAGCACCAATGGCTGAGCGCGTGCAGCTCGGCCGGCACGTCCTGGGCAATGAGATCCTGGAGACTGACGCCATGCGCCTGGCTCCAGTGCACCCAATAATCGGCATGGTTGAGTTCGACACGGATGTTGCGCATCAGCCAGCGCCGCGCCATGTCCTCGCCCGGATGCCGGGCAAAACGGGTCTTGGTCAGGTTCTGCGCCATGTACAGCGAGAACTGCTCTACCACGGGCCAGCCGCCGATCAGGTAATGACGCATGGTGCGCGAGCTCAGCTGGTTGTCGCGCATGCGCGCGTAAACCTCATGCTCGACGACCCGACGCTTGTTCGGCGCACAGTCTTCGATCAGTTTCTGTGCCCACTCGGGATAACTTTTTGCGTCCATCAGCGGACCCAGGCGAATAAAAGGATCGTTCACTGGCAAACCTCCATTTAATTAAGTGAAGAACAGCGGCAAATTGCCCTTATCGGAAAGTGTCGGGAACGCCAAAGCGCAACGGCCGCAGTCTGCCCAGGTGACGGCGCAGACTGTCACAGGTGAAAACCTGCGGTCGCTCGATCAAGTATCCTTGTGCGTAGTCCACACCAATTTCCAGCAAGGCCTGTTCTATCAGAGGCGTCTCGACAAACTCGGCAATGGTGCGCTTGCCCATGACATGGCCAATATGGTTGATCACTTCCACCATCGCCCGATTGATCGGGTCGTCCAACATATCTTTAACGAAGCTGCCGTCGATTTTCAAATAATCAACGGGTAAATGTTTCAAATAAGCAAAGGAAGACATACCGGCGCAGAAGTCGTCGAGTGCAAAGTGACAACCCAAGCCCTTCAATTCATTGATAAAACGGATGGCGCTGCCGAGATTTGCGATGGCGCTGGTCTCGGTAATCTCGAAACATATCAGCTCGGGGGGAATCGCATGCAAGCGAAATTGCTCGCGGAGGAATTCAAGGAATTCGTCATCCCCGATGCTGATCCCGGACAGGTTGATCGCGCACACCGCCAACGGCCCCTGGTCGGGCTGGTCAAGGGTCTGGCGCACGACCTTGAATACGTTCTGCACCACCCAACGGTCCAGGGCGGTCATAAGGCCGTAGCGTTCGGCAGCCGGGATGAACACTTCGGGCATGATGATGCGGCCGGTTTCATCGCTCAGGCGCAGGAGGATCTCGATGTGCCCACCCGGCGGTCCGTCCTGTATCCCCAGGGCGGCGATCTCCTGTGCGTACAGGCAGAACCGGTTTTCCTCCAGGGCCATGTGCAGGCGCTGGACCCATGCCATCTCGTCGACCCGCACGGTCAGTTCGCTGTCGGCGGCGTGGTAGACCTGAACGCGGTTGCGACCGCGTTCCTTGGCCAGGTAGCAGGCCATGTCGGCGGCGCGCATCGAGGCTTCGAGGGTGATCGGGGCCTGGGTCAGGTGCACCATGCCAACGCTGACAGTGGTGACGAACGGGCGCCCTTTCCACACGAAGTGCAGGTTCTGCACGGTGTGGCGCAGCGTTTCGGCCAGTTTCTCCGATTCGGCGGCCGAGCAGTTCTCGATGAGGATGCCGAACTCGTCACCGCCCAGGCGGGCCAGGGTATCACCCTCGCGCAGCCCGGACTGCAGCAGTGCGCAAATGTGGCGAAGCAGCTCGTCGCCCGCCGCGTGGCCGCAGGTGTCGTTGACCAGCTTGAACTGATCGAGGTCGAGGAACATCAGTGAGTGGCAGCCCGGATAGCGCTGCAGGGCGCTAAGCGCCTGCTCGAGGCGGAACTCGAATTCGCGGCGGTTGGCCAGCCCGGTCAGCGCATCGTGCGTGGCCTGCCACGACAGGTTGGCGATGTACTGACGCTCTTGGGTCATATCGTGCAGCACCAGCACGGTACCGCTGATGTGCTGGTCGGTCTGGATCGGCGCACCCACCAGCGTCACCGAGACCGTGCTGCCGTCCAGGCGCTGGATCAGCTTGGCGTGTTCGCTGCCGCCGCGCAGGTCGCCACTGACGATGTGGTCGATCAGGGTGAAGCTGTCCTTCTCCGCGTTCTCGTCGAGCAGGTTGAACAGCGCCGCCAGCGGCAGCCCCACGGCCTGATCGGCGCTCCAGTGGGTGAGTCGCTCGGCGGCCGGGTTCATGTAGAGAATGGCGCCTTCGACATCCGTGGTGATAACCCCGTCGCCGATCGACGCCAGGGTCACCTGGGCACGGTCCTTTTCCAGTTGCAAGGCATAGGCGAAAGCATGGCGCTGGTTGAGCAATTTGCGCGTGCGCCACAGCGCCAGCACGATCAACAGCAGTGCCACCAGCAGGTTGCTGACCACCAGCAGGTACTGCACCGCGCGCGAGCCTTCGCCCAGTGCCGCACTGAAGGCCATCGCGGCAGGCGTGACCGCATCATTGATGAGCATGATCTGGTGCTTCCAGCGCGCCATGTCCGCTTCGCTGGCGGTGCCGGCCTGCTGCGCCGAGTGCATCTGCTGCGCAAGGGCGTCGAGCTGGACCAGGTAGGTGTCGCCGATCTTCCAGTGCGCGATGGCCCTGGACATGTAGCTCACATCGCTGAAGTGACGGTACAGCCAGATGATGTTCTGCATGTCGTCAGGGTGGTTGTTGCCCTTCAGGATTCCCGACCGTGCAGCCGCCAGATCGGGCTCGGGCTGGTCGAGGGCCAGCCGCAGCTGGTGACCGCCCTGGGGAATGGCGATGGCGCGCAGGTACTTCTGGAAGACTTCCTCGTCGCGGCTGTCGGCGTACAGGTTGAGGTAGTAGATCGCGTCTTTCTGGCCCTTGGACCAGAAGCTTTCGCCCGCGACATAGCTACGCACCGCGGACAGCGCGTAGAGGCTGATGCAACCCAGCATTGCCATCAACCCCACAACGGCGATGAATGGCCAGACAATCCCCAGCAATCTCGGCGTATCGAGAGTCTGTGTGTGCTTCATGAGGTTCCTTGCTTCAGCAATCCAGGCAACGTCCAAGTCAGAACTTCAATCACCACTGGCACACTCTAGGCTAGTTTCGGAAAGGACCGGCACAGATTTCGTCAATGCCGAATCTTTTTTTTCATGGCTGGCCGCGCCGCAAGGCAGGGACTCAAACCTGTTGCAGATAACCGTACAGACGCGCATACAGCCCGCCCTCCGCGATGAGCTGCTGGTGATCTCCATCTTCGGCGATCCGGCCGCCGTCGAATACCAGCACCCGGTCGGCCTGCTTCACCGCAGACAGCCGGTGGGCAATGATCAACGTAGTGCGCCCGCGCAGGAATCGCGCAAGGGCCTGGTGCAGGTTGTACTCGGTGGCCGCATCGAGCGCAGAGGTGGCTTCGTCGAGAATGACCACCTTGGGCTCGGCGAGCACCATTCGAGCAATCGCCAAGCGCTGGCGCTGGCCTCCGGAAAGGCGAACACCCGAACGGCCGACGATGCTGTCCAGGCCCTGGGGCATGTCTCGCACCGTGTTGTCCAACTGAGCAATCTGCAGCGCATTCCAGCACGCCTGGTCGCAGGCCGTGCGCCCCATGGTCAGGTTGGCACGAATGGTATCGTTGAACAGTGATGGATGCTGCAACACCACCGCGACGTTATCGCGCAGGGTTTCCAGGCCTATCGCCTGCTGCAACGTACCGCCGAAGCGCACCTCTCCGGCCTGCGGCGTATAGAGCCCGAGCAGCAATTGCACCAGTGTGCTCTTGCCTCCCCCGCTGGCGCCGACGATGGCGACCTTTTCGCCAGGCGCAATACTCAGGTCCAGCCGGTCCAGCACCTTGTCCTCGGCATAGGCGAAGCTCAAGCCGCGAATGTCGATGCCTACCGTCTCGCGGTCACGGAACGGATCGCTGCCGCCCGGATACCTGGGTTCATCGGCGCGAGCGAGCAATTCATTAATCCGGCTTAGCGCCCCACCTGCAGCGTAGTAGGCGTATTGCAGGTTCAACAACTGCTCCACCGGGGTAATCATGAACCAGAGATAGCTGAACACTGCCAGCATCTGGCCAATGCTGAGGTCGGAGAACAGCACCGTGAGCATCGCTGCGGCGCGGAAGATATCAATGCCGAACTGGAACAGCAGCGCGCTGGCGCGGCCCGACGCGTCGCTCTTCCACATCGAGGCGACCGCAAAGTCGCGCACCTCGCGAGCGCGCAAGCCGAGGCGGCCCAGAAAATAACCCTGGCGGTTGCTGGCGCGTACTTCCTGGATGGCGTCCAGGGTTTCGCCGAGTGCCTGGGTGAAGCGCGCCGTGCTGTCGTTCTCGAGCTTCTTCAAGTGTTTGACGCGCTTGCCCAGCACCACCGTGGCGTATACCACCAGAGGGTTGAACAGCAGAATGAGCAGCGCCAGTTTCCAGTGCATCCACATCAGGATGCCTGCGGTGCCGGCGAGCGTCAGCACGGCCACCAGAAAGCGGCTCAGGGTCTCGCCGACGAATTTGTCCAGGGTTTCCAGGTCGGTGACCAGGTGGGTGGTGACGGTCCCGCTGCCCAGGCTTTCGTATTCACTGAGGGAGATGCGCTTAAGGCGTTCGATCAGACGCAGACGCAGGCGATAGACCACGTCCTTGGCCAGCCCGGCGAACAGCCGCGCCTGCACGACATTGAAAAGCAATGCGCCACAACGCAGAGTGAAACTGATCACCAGCATCAGGCCGATGAACCCGACAGGGATTTGCCACGCCGTGGGCAACACTTGGCTCATCCAGCGCGTGGCACTGCCAGCATGCCCCAGCAGCACCTCATCGACCAGCAGCGGCAGCAACAGGGGTATCGGCACGCTGCACAAGGTGGCGAGTACCGCGACGCCATTGGCGGTCCACAGCGTCCGCTTGTGCTGCAATGCCAACCGGCGTATTTCGCCCCAGCTCAGGCGGTCTGACGCGGGCGTGGTTCGCGAACCTGCCGCCCCGACGGGGCCGGGTCGCTCATGCATCGGCAGCACGTTCCAGCCAGCGGGCCAACAGCGGCGCCAGATCGGCCAGGGGGCGATAGCCATTGGTCAGCAAAGCCAACTGGCCGTCGCGCTCCGCGAGCAAGGTGGGAAAGCCGGCAATGCCCAGTCCCTGTGCCCAGGCAAAATCGGCCTGGGTGGTTTGCACACGAAGATCGCTGTCGAAAGCCTCGACGAACTCGATGCGCGGCACACCGGCCTGTTCGGACAGGGCAGCCAGCTGCACCGGCTGGGTTACATCTACGCCCAAGGTGTAGAAAGCCTGCTGGATCAGCTTGACCAGCGGCCAGGCCAGATCGGGCGCCAGCTCGCGCACCGCCACGATCGCTCGGCAAGCCGGCTCGGTGTCGTAGACGAAGCCTGCCGGCAGTGCGCCCTCGAACTCGAAAGCCTGGCCGCTGGCCTCGTGCACCGCGTGCCAGTGCTCAAGAATGTAATCACGGGTGGTCGGCTCCAGCGCCGCGCCGCCGCTGCGCAGCCCGCCCACTACGATATGGGTCTTGACCCCTGCCGCCTCGGCCTGATCGATCAGGGCCTGGGCCACGGGCGCGAAGCCCCAGCACCAGGAGCACATCGGGTCCATCACGTAGATCAGGCGGTTGCGCGACATGGACTCAATCCTGGGCAGCTTTGCGATAGTTGTGGCCGATAGGGTGCGGCAGATTACGCGCGCGGGCCAGTTCGATCTGCTTCTGACGATCAATGGCGCTCTTGCGGGTCTTTTCGCTCAGGCTGTTCCAGCAGTGCGGGCAACTGACGCCGGGGACGTAGTGCTCGCTGGCGCGATCGTCGACACTGATCGGCGTGCGACAGGCATGGCACTGATCGTAATCGCCTTCGCTGAGGTCGTGGCGCACCGTGACGCGATTGTCGAAGACGAAGCAGTCACCTTGCCACTTGCTTTCCTGCTGAGGCACCTGCTCCAGGTACTTGAGAATGCCGCCCTTGAGGTGATAGACCTCTTCGAAGCCTTCGCCGAGCATGTAACTGGAGGCTTTTTCGCAGCGGATGCCGCCGGTGCAGAACATGGCGACCTTCTTGTGCACCGCTGGGTCGAAATGCGCCTTGATGTAATCCGGGAATTCGCGGAACGAAGCGGTCTTGGGGTCCACGGCGCCCTGAAAGGTGCCGATGGCGACTTCATAGTCATTGCGAGTGTCGATCAGCAGCACTTCAGGATCGTCGAGCAACGCATTCCAGTCCTGCGGCTCGACATAGGTGCCGACCGTCAGGTTGGGGTCCACTCCCGCGACGCCCAGAGTAACGATTTCCTTCTTCAACTTGACCTTGGTGCGATAGAACGGCTGCTCGTCGCAGTACGATTCCTTGTGGTCGATGTCGTCCATGCGTGGATCGAGCTTGAGCCAGGCCAACAAGCCGTCGATGCCTTCGCGGGTGCCGGACACGGTGCCGTTGATGCCTTCGGCGGCTATCAGCAGCGTGCCTTTTATATCGTTGTCGAGCATGGCCTGCAGCAGCGGCTCACGCATTTCGACGTAATCTTCCAGGGTGACGAACTTGTACAGTGCCGCCACGACGATCGCTTGGGTCATGGGTAAAACGCTCCAGGTGGTCGACCGCGCAAGGGCCGGACCGGATTTTCTTGGGGGACAGTTCACGGGACGAGTCAGGCGACAGGCCAGTGAACAGAAATGAAAAAACCCGCCAACGGCATGCCGCTGGCGGGTCGCAGATTCTAGCAAATTCCCTGACTCAGTGCCCACCGCCAGCACAGGTGGGCGACGCCGGTGCGGCCCCTGTCTGCGCCCATTCCTGAGGCGTGTAGGTGTGCAGCGCCAATGCATGGAACTCACCCATCAGCTCGCCGAGCGTGCCGTACACCAACTGATGGCGCTTGACGCTGTTGAGGCCGGCGAAGCGCTCACTGACCAGCACCGCCTTGTAGTGGGTCTCGGTGCCCCGGCTGTGCATGTGGCTTTCGTCCAGCACCTGCAGATGCTCGGGTTGCAGCATCTGCAGGGTGGATACGATACGGTCCTTCATCGACATCAGTGGCGACTCCGTCAAGGCTTCGCTGGCTTGGCCGGACCTGCAGCAGCCTTGGCGGCGCCCTGTGGATCCAGCTCCTTGGTCATGTCAGCCAACAGGTTGTTGACCACTGGCACTGCGCTCTCCAGCTTCTGCTGGGTCAGCTGCGCCGACTGCTGGGTCACGGCAGGCATTTTTTCCAGCACTTTCTTGCCCAGCGGCGACTGGTAGAACTTGACCAGGTCCTTGAGCTCCTGCTCGGAGAAGTTCGTGGTGTAGAGCTTGACCATGTCGGGCTTGAGCTTGGGCCAGCCGATGGCCTGGTCCAACGCTGCATTGGCCTTGGCCTGATAGGTTTCCAGGGTCGCCTGCTTGCTGGCCGGTGCCTTGGTCTGCTCGAAGCGCTGAGCGAACATTTGCTGCACTTGCATGTACACCGGCGTACCCAGCTTGTCCGCATGAGCCATCATCAGGAAGGCTTCGGCGCTGGCGTTGTGGCTGGCGGTGTCGGCAAGTACCTGGCCACTGGCACAGACGAGAACAGCCGCGGTGCAGATGGCGCGAAAACGAGTCATCGAGTTTCCTTATCTAGCAGGCGAGGTAAGACCCCAGAAACGATCATTCTGCGCTCAAGCTCGTGCGTCTCTCAACCCCAGGCTACGAACGGCACGTGCAGTTTCATGGAACCAGACGCCCGGTACGTACCCTAACAGCCAAGGCTGCCGGTGAACTGCAGCATGACCCGCCCGTGCATCTTCGGGGTGTGACGCGAGATCGACAACAAGGAGCATGAACAGCATGAGTCGTATCGAAACAGACAGCCTGGGACAGGTCGAAGTTCCTGAAGAGGCCTACTGGGGCGCTCAGACCCAACGTTCGCTGGTGAATTTCGCCATTGGCGAGGAACGCATGCCGCTGCCGGTTTCGCACGCCCTGGCACTGATCAAGAAGGCCGCCGCGCGGGTCAACGATCGCAACGGAGACCTGCCGGCCGACATCGCCCGACTGATCGAGCAGGCCGCCAACGAAGTCCTTGCAGGCGAGCATGACGATCAGTTTCCCCTGGTGGTCTGGCAGACTGGCAGCGGCACGCAGAGCAACATGAACGTCAATGAAGTCATTGCCGGGCGTGCCAACGAACTGGCCGGCAAGGGCCGCGGCGGCAAGTCCCCAGTGCACCCGAACGATCACGTCAATCGCTCGCAAAGCTCCAACGACTGCTTCCCTACTGCCATGCACATCGCCGCCGTGCAAGCCGTGCAGGCTGACCTGCTGCCGGCAATCGCCGTACTTGGCGAGGGCCTGGCCGAGCTGGCCGGACGCCACATGCAATTGGTCAAGACCGGCCGCACGCACATGATGGACGCCACGCCGATCACCTTCGGCCAGGAAGTCTCGGCCTACGTGGCGCAGCTCGAATACGCTCAGAAGGCCATTCGCAACGCTTTGCCTGCCGTGTGCGAGCTGGCCCAGGGCGGCACCGCAGTGGGTACCGGGCTCAATGCGCCCAAAGGGTTCGGTGAAGCGATCGCCGCCGAGCTGGCTGCGCTGTCTGGCCTGCCCTTCGTCACCGCGCCGAACAAGTTCGCGGCATTGGCCGGCCACGAGCCGCTGACCAGTCTTTCGGGCGCTCTCAAGACCCTCGCCGTGGCCTTGATGAAACTGGCCAACGATTTCCGCCTGCTCGGTTCAGGGCCTCGCGCAGGGTTGGCCGAAATCAAACTGCCTGCCAACGAGCCGGGCAGTTCCATCATGCCTGGCAAGGTCAATCCGACCCAGTGCGAGGCGCTGTCCATGCTGGCTTGCCAGGTCATGGGCAACGACGTGGTCATCGGCATTGCCGCAAGCCAGGGTCACCTGCAGCTCAACGTGTACAAGCCGGTGATCATTCACAACCTGCTGCAGTCCATCAAGCTGCTGGCCGATGGCTGCCGCAATTTCCAGGAACACTGCGTAGCCGGGCTGGTGCCGGACGTGCAGCACATGGGCGAGCACCTCGAGCGTGGCTTGATGCTGGTCACCGCACTCAACCCGCACATCGGCTACGACAAGGCCGCCGAGATCGCCAAGAAGGCCTACGCTGAAGGCTTGACGCTGCGTGAATCGGCATTGGCCCTGGGCTACTTGAGCGAGGCCGAGTTCGACCAGTGGGTGCGGCCCGAAGAAATGCTTTAAGCTCTTGCCGCCGGCGTCATCGTCTGCCAACGATGACGCCGGCGGTGAACTCGCCCGATCCACATCCAAGATCCATTTCTACACAGGACGCACATCATGTTTGGCAAGCGTGCGCAGGACCTCGTTGAAACCACGCACTTTCGTGCCGAACGATTCAGCACGGTCAACGGTTTCTATTTTTTCAGCACCCGGGAAAAGACTCTGGAAGGCCCCTTCGCCACTCGCGAGGAAGCTGAACGCGAAAGCCGGGCGTATGTGTCCCGTGTCTCGGGGCGTCAATCCTATCGCTAGGCCTTTCAGGGCTTCGCTGCAGGGTTGCGCACGACCACACGACGAGCAGGCTGCTCCAGCACAGCCACCTTGGCTGGCGCAAAGATAGGCAGCAACCTGCCGCTGGCGTGCATCTGCTGCATCAGCGCAGTGAACTCCTCGGCATTGATCGGCGCACCGGGGCGTATCAGCGCGTAGTGTCGATAGATCTGGTCCACCCGTTGCGAAACCAGCAGTTGTGCGCCGATATCCGGGTTGCGGGCGATGAAATCGCTGAGAAATGATTGCGTGACCATCGCAATGTCGGCCCGCTTGCGCACCACCATCATCAGGTTGCTTTCGTGGGAATACGTGAGCACGGCGTTGAACCTTCGCAGCAGATACTGCGGGTTGGCGTCGAAATCCGCGAACGCGTAGTGATAGCCGTAGAACAGCGCCATGCGCTTGCCATTCAGATCGGCGAAGAAATCCTGGTTATTGCCCTGCTTGAGCGTCACGAAGACTTCGGCATCTTCCAGCCCCAGATCGACCGCACTGTGCTTGATGCGTTGCCAGCCCCACAGCGGGTTCTCGAAGATCGCCATGTCGACCCGGCCGCGCTCGAAATCCTGATAGCGCCGGGCGATCGAAGTCGGCACCAAAACAAAATGCCATTGGGTCTGCACCTGGTTGAGCTGCTCGATAAGCGACGGTAACAGGCCTTCGTTGCGGCCTTGTTCGGGGTGCACGACGTACGGCGGAAAATGCGCCGCGCCGATACGCACTTCCTGGGCCGCGTGTGCGCCCGACGCCCATAGGGCTGCTATCCATGGAACCAGTGCGGCCAGCAACAGACGTGGCAGGGCCGCCTTAACATAACCGTACCTCAAGACAGAAAACCCCCACCAGCCGTTTTGCGAAGCACGTACGCTAGGGGTTTTACGTCGAGCTGACAACTGCTAAACCCTGTGCTGGTGCACAGCACGCCCCGGCTGCCCGCAGCAGGCGCTATCGTGCAACGCTGTTACACGGTTGCAGGGATATCGGAACTCTTTGCATCCGGCTGTGCTCTAGGCTCTAAGCGCATGTGCCTGGGAGCCTGGTATGCCGCATTGGCTGGTCATCGACCTGGAAGCCACCACCGACGAAGGTGGTTGGCCGGTCACTGAAATGGAAATCATCGAGATCGGTGCAAGCCTGGTCAACCGCGACGGACGCGAGGTCGACCACTTCCAGCGATTCGTCAAACCTGTGCGACGCCTCAGCCTGACCCCATTTTGTCGAGAGCTGACCCACATCGCTCAAGCGGACGTGGACGCGGCAGCGGTGCTGACCCAGGTGTGGAAAGACTTCGAGCAGTGGCTGTCACCTCACCGAGGGCAACTGCAGGGCTGGGTGAGTTGGGGCGATTACGACCGCCTGCAGTTGCTGCAGGACTGGCAGCGGCTCAACCTGGAAAGCGCCCTGGCGCGAGTACCCCACATCAATCTCAAGCAGCGCTTTGCCAAGGCCCGCCAGTTACCGCGTCCGCTCGCTCTGACCGGCGCCCTGCAACTGGTCGGCCTGCAGTTCTGCGGCCAGCAGCACCGAGCCCTTGAAGACGCGCGCAACACGGCGCGACTTTTGCCCATGGTGCTGGCGCCGTAAAGCGGATGACGACCTGCCAGGGCTTGGGCATACTGGCCAGCCCTTTCCTATCCTCCGCAAGGAACCGCCTCATGTTCAAGGTCAACGAGTACTTCGACGGCACCGTGAAGTCCATTGCTTTTTCCGAAACGGACGGCCCCGCCACCATCGGCGTCATGGCGCCAGGCGAGTATGAATTCGGGACGGCCCAGGCTGAAATCATGCATGTGGTATCGGGCGCCCTCACGGTCAAGCTGCCCGGTGCCAGCGAATGGGCAACCTTCGCCGCCGGCAGCCAGTTCAACGTGCCTGCCAACAGCAAGTTTCAACTGACCGTGGAAGTGGAAACCGCCTACCTCTGCCAGTACCGTTGATGATCGCGGCCCCCAGCCCTGGGGGCCGTCTGCGCTAGCGACCGAACTGCAAATGAGCCAGACGCGCGTACAGTGCGTTGCTGGCCACCAGCTCGGCGTGGGTTCCCAGCGCCACCAGACACCCCTCATCCATGACTGCAATACGGTCGGCGTTCTGTACCGTGGCCAGGCGGTGGGCGATGACGAGCGTCGTGCGACCCTGCATCAACGTCGGCATGGCCTGCTGGATGAGGTGTTCGCTTTGCGCGTCCAGAGCGCTGGTGGCTTCGTCCAGGAGCAGGATCGGGGCATCGACCAGCAAGGCGCGCGCAATCGCCAGGCGTTGACGCTGACCTCCCGAAAGCCCCAGGCCAGCATCGCCGAGCGGCGTCTGATAGCCCTGCGGCAGCTGCATGATGAAGTCGTGGGCATGGGCGATGCGTGCTGCCGCCTCGACCTGCTCGGCCGTGGCGTCCGCCCGGCCATAGCGGATATTGTCCTCGACGCTGCCGAAGAACAGCGCAGGGGTCTGCGACACCGTGGCGAAATGCCGACGCAGGTCCTGCGGATCCAACTGACGCAAGTCGACCCCGTCGATGAGAATGCGGCCCTGCTGCGGGTCGTAGAAACGCAGCAGCAAGTCGAACAGCGTCGACTTGCCTGCGCCGGAGGGTCCGACCAGGGCCAGGGTTTCGCCCGGCCTGACCTGCAGGCTCAGGCCTCGAATGGCGGGTGCGGCTTCCCGCGCAGGGTAGGCAAATATCACTTCGTCAAGCGCCAGCGCTCCCGTGACCCGCGGCGGCAGCTGCTGCAGACCGACGCTGGGCGGCTGGATATCGCTGCGCGCCTGCAACAGCTCGGCAATGCGCTGCGCGGCACCGGCAGCGCGTTGCAGCTCACCGACCACTTCGCTCAAGGTGCCGAAGGCACTGCCGACGATCAGGCTGTAGAAGACGAACGCGGCCAGCTCGCCGGCGGAAATGCGCCCGCCGATCACGTCCATGCCGCCGACCCAGAGCATCACCGCGACAGCACCCAGCACCAGCACGATCACCAGCGCGATCAGCCACGCACGCTGGACGATGCGTTGTCGGGCGGTGTCGAACGCCTGCTCCACGGTGACGGCGAAGCGTTTCTGGTCTTCGGCCTGGTGATTGTAGGCCTGCACCGTCTTGATCTGGGTCAGGGTTTCGGCCACGTAGCTGCCGACATTGGCGATACGGTCCTGGCTCTGCCGCGACAGACGCCGCACCTGACGCCCGAACATCAGGATCGGCGCCAGCACCAGTGGCAAAGCGACCACCACGATACTGGTGAGCTTGGGGTTGGTGACGAACAACAGCACCACCCCGCCGATCACCATCAGCAGGTTGCGCAGGAACATCGACAGCGACGAGCCAATGACCGACTGCAGCAATGCCGTGTCGGTGGTCAGTCGTGACTGGATTTCCGAACTGCGGTTGTTTTCGTAGAACGCCGGGTGCAAGTGGACCAGATGGTCGAACACCTGCTTGCGGATATCGGCGACGCAGCGCTCGCCGATCCAGGACACCAGGTAGAAGCGCGCGAACGTGCCCGTGGCCAAGGCCAGCACCAGCACCATGAACACGGCGATGGAACGATTGAGCAGGTGTGCCGACTGGGTCATGAAGCCTTGGTCGACCAGCAGGCGAATGCCCTGGCCCATGGACAGGGTAATGCCGGCGGTCAGCAGCAGTGCCAGCAACGCGCCGACGGCCTGCCAGCGATAGGGGCGCACGAAGCGCCAGGCCAGGCGCAAGCCGCGCCGTTGACCCGAAGACAATAGCTGCAAGAGAGGTGATCCGTATTCAGATGATCTGCAAGCCTACACCCAGACGCACGATCGACTACAGTGGAACTCCATCAAACGGACAAAGTCAGCTAGGAAGCGGCCCGAAGCAGACGGCGCACACACCTGAAGAGGAGACAGGCCATGAGCTCGCATGACGACACGCAGAAAAGCATCGAAGTGGTACGCGTGAACCCCCACGAGCCCGTCGGGGGCGCGATCATCGATGAACAGGGGCGCGAAGTCCCCATCACCGAAGACATGGTGCAGGACGCCTGCCGCGAACTGGAAGAGCACGTGGTGAAGCCGGTCGGCAACGACTGATCGAGCCCGCCGCTGCGCTGCCTTCGAAACCCGGTCCAGGTGGCCGGGTTTCGATTTTCTGCCATTCGGCCAGCGATGCTGCGCTAGACCAGCACCGCACCCAGCGCCGCGACGATGCGTTCTAGCTCCGGCGCCGGACCGTCGATGTGCACGCGCAGCCCTTCGATTTCGCGACGCGGCGGGTAGTGCTTGCGCAGTTGGTCGAAGGCCAGCCGCTGCCGGGCATTGTCGGCGTCATGAGGAAGGTCTTGCCGGCCGTCAACGGCCAGGCTGCGCCGGAAGTCGGCGTCGTCGCGCCGCGGGTCGTAGACCCCACGACAGAGCATGGCCAGTACCCAGGCGGGGTCGCTGTCGGCACTCAGGCTGACTTCGCCGAGCCAGGGCCTGGGCAGCAGGTCGTCCAGGCGGACATCGACGCTGCGACCAAGAAAGTCGCACAGCGCCTGATGGATCTGCGCCGTGCCGCGACGACGACCGTCGAGGCTGTAGCCAGCGATGTGCGGGGTGCCGATCACGCAGCACTCGGCCAGCGCCCGATCGACCGCCGGTTCGTGTTCCCAGACGTCGAGCACCGCCTGCAGGTCCTCGCGTTCGAGCAGCACTTCAAGCAATGCAGCGTTGTCGATCACCGGGCCGCGCGCGGCATTGATCAGCCAGGTACCTGGTTTGAGCGCGCGCAGGCGCGGGCCGTCGAACAGATGCCAGGTCGGGTGGGGGCCGCCGCGGGTCAGCGGTGTGTGCAGGCTGATCACGTCGCAATGCTCGACGATGTGTTCCAGGCTGACGAAGTCACCGCCCTCCCTTGCTGCGCGCAAAGGGTCGCACACCCGCACATCCCAGCCCAGGCCGCGCAGTACCTGCACCAGGCGGCCACCGACCTGACCGCCGCCGACGATGCCATAGCAGCGCTGGGGCAACGCCAGGCCTTCGATTTCGCTCAGGGTCAGCAGGCTGCCCAGCACGTAGTCGACCACACCGCGGGCATTGCATCCCGGGGCGCTGGCCCAGTGGATACCGGCTTCGCCGAAGTAATCGAGGTCGAGGTGGTCGGTGCCGATGGTGCAGGTGCCGACGAAGCGTACGTTGCTGCCTTCGAGCAGGGTACGATCGACCTGAGTCACCGAGCGCACCAGCAGGATGTCGGCATCGGCGACAGCAGTGCGGTCGATCGCGCGGCCTGGGTAGCGGCGTATTTCCCCGAAGCCTTCGAAAAATGCGTCGAGCAGCGGGATGTTTTCGTCGGCGACTATGAGCATGGGGATGTCCGGGGTTGTGAGAGTGTCAAGGCGGGCCTCTTCGCGGGCAGAGACCCGCTCCCACAGAGACTGGCGCCGGACCCTGTGGGAGCGGGTCTCTGCCCGCGAAGGCCTCGCTGCAAATTCATATAATGCGCTGTTCGGTCAGCTCGCGCACGAACGCCGGCGCGATATAACGCTGGTAATGCGCCTCGGACAGGATGAAGAACTCCCGATCGATGGCATCGCGCAACTGTGGCAGATCCCAGTCGCGGAACTCGGGCAGCAGCACCAGACCATAGGCCTCCAGGTTGTTGATCACGCGGGCGCCGCGGGCGATCAACTGGTAGGCCCAGCAGTACTCCGACTGGCGCTCGACGAAACGGATCTTGCGTTGTTCCAGCTGTTGGCGCAGTTTCAAGGGGTCGAACACTTCCAGCTTGGCCACCATCACCTGCACCAGCAACTGCTCCAGACGGATCCACACCGCGCGTTTCTGGGCTTCGTCATAGCCGTTCCAATGGATGACTTCATGGTGGTAGCGCTTGCAGCCCCGGCATACCAGGTCACCGTAGACGGTGGAGCACAGGCCCACGCAGGGCGTCTTGATGGAATGGTTGGACATGGCGGATCGGCACGCTGGACGGTGGAACACCGGGCGCATGTTAGTCCTTTGTCTAACAGGGGTCACCCCAGAAATCGTGGGGCTTAACTTAACTTCCTGCGCGAAATAAAGTAGAATCATGCAGCCTTTTTAGGCGCCAATGTCCATTGGAAGCTGTTTTCAAAGCGTCACGAGCACAGTTGATCCAGTAGAAGGGTGTTGGCACCGCTCGTCCGGTGCCAGCCCTCATCAGATTTCCCTTCTACAGGCGTAAAACTTTGAAAACAGCTTCTGCATGGAACACCTGCCCTCCTGACTGAACGGCCGAAAAGACCGTGCGCATGGATGCAGGCGTTCTCTGGATGAGCGTCCCTTCCGGGACCACTGATGAGGGTAATAACTGTGCTTGAAGCCTATCGCAAACACATCGAAGAGCGTGCCGCCCAGGGTATCGTGCCCCAGCCGCTTAACGCCGAACAAACCGCAGGCCTGGTCGAGCTGCTGAAAAACCCTCCTGCCGGCGAAGAAACCTTCCTGGTCGACCTGATCACCAACCGCGTACCGCCAGGGGTCGACGAAGCCGCCTACGTCAAGGCCGGTTTCCTCTCTGCCCTGGCCAAGGGCGAAGCCACTTCGCCGCTGATCGACAGCAAGCGTGCCGTTGAACTGCTCGGCACCATGCAGGGTGGCTACAACATCGCCACCATGGTCGAACTGCTCGACGACGCGACCCTGGCGCCGGTTGCCGCCGAACAGCTCAAGTTCACCCTGCTGATGTTCGATGCCTTCCACGACGTCGCGGAAAAAGCCAAGCACGGCAATGCCCACGCTCAAGGCGTGCTGCAATCCTGGGCCGACGGCGAGTGGTTCAAGAAGCGTCCGACCCTGGCCGACAAGATCAGCCTGCGGGTCTTCAAGGTCACCGGCGAAACCAACACCGACGACCTCTCCCCTGCGCCCGACGCCTGGTCGCGCCCGGACATCCCGCTGCACGCCCTGGCCATGCTGAAAATGGCCCGCGAAGGCATCGTGCCCGACGTGCAGGGCTCGATCGGCCCGATGAAGCAGATTGCCCAGATGTACGCCGACGGCTACCCGGTCGCCTACGTGGGTGACGTGGTCGGTACCGGTTCGTCGCGCAAGTCGGCGACCAACTCGGTGCTGTGGTTCTTCGGTACCGACATCCCGTACGTGCCGAACAAGCGCGCCGGCGGTTTCTGCTTCGGCACCAAGATCGCTCCGATCTTCTACAACACCATGGAAGACGCCGGCGCCCTGCCGATCGAGTTCGACGTGTCGAACATCAACATGGGTGACGTGATCGACCTGTACCCGCACCAGGGCAAGGTCTGCAAGCACGACAGCGATGAAGTGATCACCACCTTCGAGCTCAAGACCCCGGTACTGCTCGACGAAGTCCGTGCAGGCGGTCGTATCCCGCTGATCGTCGGTCGCGGCCTGACCGACAAGGCGCGTGCCGAGCTGGGCCTGGGCCCGACCGATCTGTTCAAGCTGCCCGAAGCCCCGGTCGACACCGGCAAGGGCTACACCCTGGCGCAGAAGATGGTCGGCAAGGCCTGCGGCCTGCCAGAGAACCAGGGCGTGCGTCCCGGCACCTACTGCGAGCCGAAGATGACCACCGTCGGTTCCCAGGACACCACTGGCCCGATGACCCGCGACGAGCTGAAAGACCTGGCGTGCCTGGGCTTCTCCGCCGACCTGGTCATGCAGTCCTTCTGCCACACCGCGGCCTATCCCAAGCCGATCGACGTGACCACCCACCACACCCTGCCGGATTTCATCCGCACCCGTGGCGGCGTGTCCCTGCGTCCAGGCGACGGCATCATCCACAGCTGGCTGAACCGCATGCTGCTGCCCGATACCGTCGGCACCGGTGGTGACTCGCACACCCGCTTCCCGATCGGCATTTCGTTCCCGGCCGGTTCCGGTCTGGTGGCCTTCGCCGCCGCTACCGGCGTCATGCCGCTGGACATGCCCGAGTCGGTGCTGGTGCGCTTCAAGGGCACCATGCAGCCAGGCATCACCCTGCGCGATCTGGTCCACGCGATTCCGTACTACGCCATTCAGAAAGGCCTGCTGACCGTCGAGAAGAAAGGCAAGATCAACGCCTTCTCGGGCCGCATCCTGGAAATCGAAGGCTTGAACGAGCTGACCGTGGAACAGGCGTTCGAACTGTCCGACGCCTCGGCCGAGCGCTCTGCCGCCGGTTGCACCATCAAGCTGCCGGAAAAGGCCATTGCCGAATACCTGAAGTCCAACATCACCCTGCTGCGCTGGATGATCAGCGAAGGCTACGGCGATGCGCGGACCATGGAACGTCGTGCGCAGGCCATGGAAGCGTGGCTGGCCAACCCGGAACTGCTGAGTGCCGATGCCGACGCCGAATACGCCGAAATCATCGAGATCGACCTGAGCGACTTGAAAGAGCCGGTCCTGTGTGCACCCAACGATCCGGACGATGCACGTCTGCTGTCCACCGTTCAGGGCGAGAAGATCGACGAAGTGTTCATCGGTTCGTGCATGACCAACATCGGCCACTTCCGCGCTGCCGGCAAGTTGCTCGACAAGGTCAAGGGCCAACTGCCGACGCGTCTGTGGCTGTCGCCGCCGACCAAGATGGATGCCCATCAGCTGACCGAGGAAGGCTACTACGGCATCTACGGCAAGGCTGGCGCACGCATGGAGATGCCGGGCTGCTCGCTGTGCATGGGTAACCAGGCACGCGTGGAACCCAACTCCACCGTAGTATCCACCTCGACCCGTAACTTCCCGAACCGCCTGGGCGATGGTGCCAACGTGTACCTGGCATCCGCCGAACTGGCCGCTGTCGCGTCCATTCTGGGCAAGCTGCCGACCGTCGAAGAGTACATGGGCTACGCGGCCAGCATCGACAGCATGGCTGCCGATGTTTATCGCTACCTCAGCTTCGACCAGATCGCCGAGTTCCGCGATGCTGCGGCCAACGCGAACATTCCAGTGGTTCAGGCTTGATGCCACGCTGAAATGAGCTGAACGAAAAAACCCGTCATTTGACGGGTTTTTTTGTGGGCGGTGATCGGGTCAGAGATGGGCGGTGAGCGCTTCGCGGCCGATGACCGCTCCTACGGATAACCCGTAGGAGCGGTCATCGGCCGCGAAAAAGCCAACCTCGCCTCAGCTGACTTGCACGCCTCCGCTCAACGCCAGGTCCATCAGTTCGCGATTCGCCACTGCATACATGGCGTAATCGGTACCCGTGGCGGCCTTGATCTCGTCGAGCATGGCGCGCCAGCGCTTGACCATCACCTCGTGCTGTTCCAGCCACAGGTCCAGGCGCTCTTCGACATCACCCGGCGCATCCTGCATCTTCAGCACGGAAATGGTGATTGCCCGTTGCTGCAGGTCGATGTCGTCGCGGAAGGCCTCGCGCGCCAGCGCCTGCCAATTGTTCTCCACCGGCAGGCTGCTGATCTGCTGCAGGTACCAGGTCAGGTCCAGCTTGCTGCCCACGGCGAAGAACGCCTTGGCCACTTCGGCGGCATTCTGGCCGGTGACGTCCGACGCTTCGATGATCGGCAACAGCGTATACAGGTGGCTGGTACCGGCAACCATGCGTGCCAGCAACTCCGGTACGCCAGACTCGACATAACCCTGGTAGCGGGTCTGCCACCGCTCGCGGGTCGGCCCCTCGAGCAGCTCGTCGAGCTTGAGCCCCAACGCTGCGATGTGTGGACCGAAATGCGCCACATCGCGACCGGCGTCCAGCTCGTTGCGGCGGCTGCGCAGGAACCAGCGAGTGGCCCGTCGACCCAGACGCATCAGCTCGTCCATCAAAGCCAGCTGGACGTCGGCAGACACCTGATAGTCCAGCGCCTCGATCTGGCGGAACCAGTGCGGCAGGTGGAAGATGTCGCGCACTATGGCGTAGGCCCCGACCACGCTGGCCGGGGTCATGCCAGTGGACTCCTTCAAGCGCTGCACGAAGGTGATGCCCATGTTGTTGACCAGGTCGTTGGCGATCTGGGTGCTGACGATCTCGCGCTTGAGGCGGTGGCTGCGCATGGCCTCGGCGTACTTGCTGACCAGCGACGGCGGGAAGGCCGTCTCCATGTCGCGAGTCAGATAGACGTCGTCAGGTACTGCCGAAGCCAGCAGCGCTTCGTTGAGGTCGATCTTGCTGTAGGAGATCAGTACCGACAGTTCGGCTCGGGTCAGGCCCTGCTTGTTCGCGACGCGCTCGTTGAGCTGCTCCTCGGTGGGCAGGAACTCGATGGCGCGGTCCAGCTTGCCGCGTGCTTCCAGGTCGGCCATCAGACGACGGTACTCGGCCAGTCGCTCGTAGGCCTTGCGCGCCGCCAGGGACAGCGCCTGGGTCTGCTTGTAGTTGTTGCCCAGCACCAGATGGCCGACTTCCTCGGTCATGCTGCCCAGCAGCAGGTTGCGCTGCTTCTCGGTCATGTCCCCGGCCTGCACGGCTTCGTTGAGCAGGATCTTGATGTTGACTTCGTGGTCGGAGCAATCCACCCCGGCTGCGTTGTCGATGAAGTCGGTGTTGGTCGCGCCGCCGTTGAGGCCGAACTCGACACGGCCCAGCTGGGTCATGCCCAGGTTGCCGCCCTCGCCCACCACTTTGCAGCGCAGTTCGTTGCCGTTCACGCGCAGGGCGTCGTTGGCCTTGTCGCCGACATCGGCGTGGCTCTCGTCACTGGACTTGACGTAGGTACCGATACCGCCGTTCCACAACAGGTCGACCGGCGCCTTGAGCAACGCGTTGAGCAACTCTGTCGGGGTCAGCTTGTCGGCCTTGATGTCGAAGCGCTCTTTCATCTGCGCGCTGATGGCAATGCTCTTGGCGCTGCGCGAGAAGATGCCGCCACCGGCTGACATGATCGAGGTGTCGTAGTCGCTCCACGCGGAGCGTGGCAGGTCGTACAGGCGCTGACGCTCGGCGAAGCTGCTGGCCGGTTCCGGGTTGGGGTCGATGAAGATGTGCAGGTGGTTGAAAGCCGCCACCAGTTGCAGCTTGTCGGACATCAACAAGCCATTGCCGAACACGTCGCCGGCCATGTCGCCGATGCCGATGACGGTGATGCTGTCTTTCTGCACGTTGATGCCGCGTTCGCGAAAATGCCGCTGCACGCCAACCCAGGCGCCTTTGGCGGTGATGCCCATCTTCTTGTGGTCGTAGCCCGCCGAGCCGCCGGAGGCGAACGCATCGCCGAGCCAGAAGCCGTAGTCGATGGCAATGCCGTTGGCGATGTCGGAAAAGGTCGCGGTGCCCTTGTCTGCGGCCACTACCAGGTACGGGTCGTCATCGTCGTGACGCACGACGTTGGCCGGCGGCACCACGCTGCCGTCCTTGAGGTTGTCGGTGATGTCGAGCAGACCGGAGATGAAGATGCGGTAGCAGGCCACGGCCTCGTTCTGCACCTCGTCGCGGCTGCCGCCCAGCGGCAACCTGCGCGGGACGAACCCGCCCTTGGCGCCCACTGGCACGATCACCGAGTTCTTCACGTGCTGCGCCTTGACCAGGCCCAGTACCTCGGTGCGGAAGTCTTCCTCGCGGTCCGACCAGCGCAGGCCACCGCGGGCGACGTTGCCGAAACGCAGGTGAACGCCTTCGACCCGCGGCGAGTAGACGAAGATCTCGAACTTGGGCACCGGCTTGGGCAGTTCGGGAATCAGCTTGGGGTTGAACTTGAAGCTGAAGTACGACTTGACCTGGCCGTTGGCATCGGGCTGGTAGAAGTTGGTACGCAGGGTGGCCTTGATCAGGTCCAGATAGCGACGCAGGATGCGGTCTTCGTTGAGCACTTGAACGTCATCCAAGGCACTCAGGATGGCCTGTTCCAGGCGTTGCTGCTTGTCATCCAGGTCATCGCCTGCCAGCTTTCGCGCCAGGTAGAAGCGGGTCTTGAACAGCCGCGTCAGTTCACGGGCAATGTCGGTATGGTTGTTCAGGGTGCTGGCGATGTAGCCGAGGTCGAAGCCCAGGCGGATCTGCTTGAGATAGCGCGCATAGGCACGCAGCAAGGCGACGTCGCGCCATGGCAGGCCTGCGGTGAGCACCAGGCGGTTGAACGCATCGTTCTCTGCGTCGCCACGCACGATGTGCACGAAGGCATCCTGCAGCGTGTCGTTGAGTTGCTGGATATCGAGGTTCAGGCCTTCGCTGTAGGTAAAGGCGAAGTCGTGGATCCAGTACTCGCGACCGCTGCGATGACGCAGGCGGTAAGGGAATTCGCCCAGTACGCGCAGGCCCAGGTTCTCGAGGATCGGCAACACGTCGGACAGCGCCAGCGGCGTGTCGGCGTGGTACAGCTTGCAATGCAGCTGGCGTTCGCCGCCCTGCGCCAGTGGCTGGTAGAAACTCATCACCAGCGGGCGCGATTCGGACAGCGCCAGCAAGTGCTGCATGTCGACTACCGCCGAATGCGCGGCGAAGCGCTCGCGGAAACCGGCCGGGAAGCCTTTCGGGAAGTCGGCCAGCACATTGGTGCCGGCGGCCTCGCCGAAGCTTTCGATGGTCAGGCTGGCGTAGTCGTCCTGCCACGAACGGCAGGCCTGGATCACTTCGTTTTCCAGTTGCTGCGGGTCGATGTCCAGACGGCTCTTGGGGTCCACGCGCAGGATCAGCTGCACGCGAGCCAGCACGGACTCGGAGAAGAACGTCCAGAACTCGCAATCGCTGGCCTTGAGGCGCTCCATGAGCACCTGCTGGATCTTCTGCCGTACTTCGGTGGAGTACACGTCGCGCGGCACGTAGGCCAGGCAGTAGCAGAAGCGCCCGTAGGGGTCCTTGCGCAGGAACACGCGAATCTTGTTGCGTTCCTGGATCTGCACGATCGACATGACGGTGCTGAACAGCTCGTCGATCGGGGTCTGGAACAGGTCGTCGCGCGGCAGCACCTCGACCACCTGGGCCAGTTCCTTGCCCAGGTGCGCCTTGGCATGGAAACCGGAGCGGCGTTCGATCTCGGCGACCTTGCGCCGGATGTAGGGAATTTCGCGCACGCTTTCGCCATACACCGACGAGGTGTACAGGCCCATGAAGCGGCATTCCTTGAGCACCTTGCCGTCGCCGTCGATCTGACGGATCGACACGTAGTCGGGATAGGCCGGGCGATGCACTCGGCTGGGGTGCGCGGCCTTGGCGAAGGACAGCAGCATCGGCTCGTGCAGGTACTGCACGGCGTAGTCTTCGATATGCAGGTCTTCGCTGGTCAGGCCGGCACGCAGCAGCCGGGTCAGGCCCAGGAAGGACTGCGGGTCGTAGCGAAGCTGGCCACCCTGCGCATCGGCGTCGACCACGAACTCCTCGTAGCCCAGGAAGGTGAAGTGGTTGTCGGTCAACCATTCGAGGAACGCCGTGATCTCGGCTTTCTCCTGCGCGTCGCTGGCGAACGCGGTCTGTTCCACCAGCGTGATCATCTCGCGGACCTTGGCCTTCATCGGCTCGAAGTCCTGCACCGCCATGCGCACTTCGCCCAGCACCTGTTCCAGCTCCCGGGCCAGCACGCTGAGCTCGGCGGCGTTGGCGCAACGGTCGATCTCCAGGTACATCAGCGATTCATGCAGGACGTCTTCGCCCTGGGCACCCTTGGCCAGCACTTCGAGCAACTCGCCCTGGCCGCCGCGGCGCACGCTGAGCACGGTGGTCTGCAAGGTATGGATGCTGTAGCCGCGACGGTTGAGCTCGGTGCGCACCGAATCCACCAGGAACGGCAGGTCGTGATGCAGCACTTCGACGGCGGTGTGGGTGGACTGCCAGCCGTGACGTTCGTAATCGGGGTTGTAGACGCGCACCTGCGGTTTGGCGTGATCGAAGCGCTGCAACAGGCGCCAGGCCGACAGGGTGCAACCGGCCAGGTCGCTGAGGCGCCGCTGGGTGAGCTCGTCCAACGAGATGATGCCGAAGAACTGATCGGCGAACAGCGCCACTTGTGGCAGTGCCTGTTCGCTGATGTGCTGAGCCAGGGCCGATTGCAGTTGATGCTGGAAGTCGGCTTTGCTGGCTGCGGTGAAGAACGCCATCTGTGGTACTCCGCTTGGGCTTTGTTATTGGGTGAAGCGTCGCAAGTCACCCCGGTTCGGATCAACCATAGCCAATCCGGCGCTGCGGGGCGACATTTCAAGAGGTCCAACGACCTAGCTTACCCAGAGCCCGGCATGCACTCTTGCGGTGCGGCGACATATTCGGTCATGCAGGAGTTGTCGTACGAGACCGCTGGTACGGGCGTTCCAGCCGATCGGACAGTAGTCGGGTATAATCATGGCACATTCATATGACAGGTTCTCCCGCATGCGCATCACCGCCACTCTGTTGCTGGCCAACCCCTGTGACGAAGAAGAAGACGACATGGCGCTGCTGTGCTGCCACGGCAGCGCTGGCGAAATGTTTCTGATGACGCGCTTTCCGGACGAAGAAGAGCTGGAAATCACCCTCGGCGAAGAGCCTTACCTGCTGCGCGACCTCAAGGTGACCCTGAGCGCCAAGCACCTGCTGGTGGAAGTGGCCGCTGCAGATGCCGATGTGTTCGGTGGCGATGATGTGCTGGAAATCGAGCATGCCAGCGATGCGGCGGAACTGGCGGAGATCGGCGAGACATTGAGGATTTTGCTGGCGGGTGTCGGGACACTGGCAATCAACTGACCTTGCTCTCCGCAGCTCTGTATATCTGTATACGTGTAGGAGCGGCCAGTGGCCGCGAAATGGCCGGCCGACCCAACCGATCTCTCTGGCCGTGCAAGCTTCTTCGCGGCCAGTGGCCGCTCCTACGGGACACAGAACTGCCCGATCGAACACGCCGATTTCTTTGCCACCCGCCAATGCATTAAAGTAGTGACCCCCGGCCAAGACGCCTTCACCTGCGTACTCGGTCCCTTTTTCAGGAACCGTCGACGATGGAACATCGTGAAGCGCTGATGGCGCTGCGAACCTTTCTTTCCACGCAGATCCTTGGCCAGGAAAAACTGGTCGAGCGCCTGCTGATCGTGCTGCTGGCAGACGGTCACATGCTGGTCGAGGGCGCTCCGGGGCTGGCCAAGACCAAAGCCATCAAGGAACTGGCCGAAGGCGTCGAGGCACAGTTTCACCGCATCCAGTTCACCCCGGACCTGCTGCCGGCCGACATAACCGGCACCGAGATCTATCGACCCGAAACCGGCAGCTTCGTGTTCCAGCAGGGGCCGATCTTCCATAATCTGGTGCTGGCCGACGAAATCAACCGTGCGCCTGCCAAGGTGCAGTCAGCCCTGCTCGAAGCCATGGCCGAGCGCCAGGTCAGTGTCGGTCGCAGCACCTACGACCTGTCTCCGCTGTTCCTGGTGATGGCGACGCAGAACCCGATCGAGCAGGAAGGCACCTACCCGCTGCCCGAAGCGCAGCTCGATCGCTTCCTGATGCACGTCAAGATCGGCTTCCCGGATGCGGCCGTGGAACGGCGCATCCTGCAGCAGGCTCGCGGCGAGGCGCTCAATGGCGAAACCAAGCCCGAGCGCCGTGTCAGCCAGCAGGCCATCTTCGCCGCACGCAAGGAGATCCTCGGTCTGTACATGGCCGACGCCGTGGAGGAATACCTGGTGCAGTTGGTCATGGCGACGCGCACCCCAAGCAAGTTCGACGCCGAGCTCGGCGAATGGCTGGCCTATGGCGCCAGCCCGCGGGGCTCCATTTCCCTGGATCGCTGCGCACGTGCCCATGCCTGGCTGGCCGGACGCGATTTCGTCAGCCCGGAAGACATCCAGGCCGTGCTGTTCGACGTGCTGCGCCATCGCATCATCCTGTCGTTCGAAGCGGAGGCCGCCGGGGTCGATCAGGATCGCGTGATCCAGCGCATCCTCGACGTCGTGGCCGTCGCCTAGCCCCATGACCCACGAGCCGCGGCCAGAGCCTGGCATTCGCATCAGCCTGGCCGAGCTGATCGAAATGCGCCATCGGGTGCGCGAAGTGCAGCTGTTCTCCACCCCGGCCCAGCGCAGCCCCTTGATCGGCCTGCACCACTCCAAACTGCGCGGCCGCGGTGTGGACTTCGACCAGGTGCGCGTCTATCAGGCTGGTGACGATGTGCGCAGCATCGATTGGCGGGTCACGGCGCGCACTCAGGAGCCACACACCAAGCTGTTCCACGAGGAGCGCGAGCGGCCCATCTTCATTCTCGTCGAGCAAAGCCGGCGGTTGTTTTTCGGCTCGGGCCAGATGTTCAAGTCGGTGCTCGCCGCCCAGGCCGCGGCGTTGATCGGCTGGGCCGCGCTGGGGCACAACGATCGAGTTGGCGGGCTGGTGTTCGGCGACGGCGAGCACTACGAGATCAAGCCCCGACGCAGCAAGCAGAGCTTGCTGCAGTTGCTCAACCGCCTGGTGCGCGTGAACCAGTCGCTGCACACCGAAGCGCTGCCGGAAAAGGACGCGCTGGGCATGGCTCTGCGTCGGGCGCGCGAAGTGTTGCGTCCCGGCAGCCTGGCCATCGTCATCTGTGATGAGCGCGCGCTGACCGACGGCGCCGAGCAGCAGCTCAGCCTGCTGTCGCGCCACTGCGACCTGCTGTTGCTGCCGGTGTCCGACCCGCTCGATCATGCGCTGCCGGCCGCCGGGCTGCTGCGTTTCGCCCAGCGTGGCAGGCAGATGGAGATCGATACGCTGAACCCGGAGATGCGCCTGGCCTACCGCGCGTTGAGCGAAGCGCGCATCGCCCGCTGGGAACGCCTGGGGCAAAAGCTGCGTGTGCTGCTGATGCCGCTGAGCACGCAGAGCGAGATGATCGAGCAGCTGCGCGAATACCTCAATCCACAGCGGCCGGGCAAACTCAAATGAGTACCCTGGAGCAATTGCAGCCGTTGATCGCGCCGCCGCCGATCGGCCTCTGGCCACCCGCCCCAGGCTGGTGGCTGCTCGCCGTGCTGCTGCCGAGCCTTGGCTGGGCCGCCTGGCACTGGCGCCACCGCTTGCGCCGCCGAGCGGTACTGCCGATGGTGGGCGAGCCAGTTCTGGATCCGGTGCGCCAGGGCGCGCTGGAAGAGCTGGCGCGCTTGCCCCGCCCCTACGATGGCGCCCCTGCCGGGGCGTGGCTGCAGCAGATCAACGGCTTGCTCAAGCGCTTGTGTCGCAATCACTACCCGAACGCCAACAGTCATGTGCTCAATGGTCGCCAGTGGCTAGCATTCCTCGACAATCGCTGCCCGGCCGCCGGCCTGACGCGCTGGATGGTACTGGTCGAAGGCGTCTACAAGCCTGAGTGCAAGCTGGACGACAAAGCCATCGCCGGCCTGCAGCAGTCGGTCGAAACCTGGATACGCAAGCATGTTTGAGTTCGCCTGGCTGTGGGTCTTCGCCCTGCTGCCGCTGCCGTGGCTGCTGCGTGTGCTGCTGCCGGCCGCCGACAGTGGCGAGGCGGCGCTCAAGGTCAGTTTCCTCGATGAGCTCGAGGGGCTGGCCGGGCGCCGGGCACGCATCAGCCTGCCGACCTGGCAGCAACAGGCGCCCTACGTGCTGCTGTGGCTACTGCTGCTGATCGCGGCGGCGCGTCCGCAGTGGCTGGGCGACCCCCTGCCCATTGCCGCGAGCGGGCGCGACCTGCTGGTGGCGGTGGATGTGTCCGGATCCATGGACTACCCCGACATGCGTTGGCAGAACGAGGACATCAGTCGGCTGGAGCTGGTCCAACGCCTGCTCGGTGACTTTCTCGAACATCGCCAGGGCGACCGGGTCGGGCTGATCCTGTTCGGCAGCAAGGCCTATGTGCAGGCGCCGCTGACCTTCGACCGGCGCACCGTGCGTACCTGGCTCGACGAAGCACGCATCGGCATTGCCGGGAAGAACACCGCCATCGGCGACGCCATCGGCCTGGCGCTCAAACGTCTGCGCCTGCGCCCGGCGCAAAGCCGAGTGCTCATTCTGGTCACCGACGGCGCCAATAACGGCGGGCAGATCCATCCCATCACTGCCGCGCGCCTGGCGGCCCAGGAGCATGTGCGCATCCATACCATCGGCATCGGCGCCGACCCCAGCGCCGATGGCGCACTGAGCATGCTGGGGCTCAATCCCAGCCTGGACCTGGACGAGCCCTCTCTGCGCGAAATCGCGCAGATCACCGGCGGTCAGTACTTCCGTGCCCGCGACGGGGACCAGCTGCAAGCCATCGGCGCCAGCCTCGACACCCTGGAACCGGTCGACCAGAAGCCCACCCAGGCGCGACCGGCGCAAGCGCTGTATAGCTGGCCGCTGAGCGCGGCGTTGCTGCTGAGCGTGTTGCTGGTCGTGCGCCAGAAATGGCCGAACAACCCGCTGCAACTGTTCCTGCGCAAACGCCGTTTTCTGCCGACGGCTCCGCAATGGCGCGAGCGCCTGCAGCGGTTGCAACTGCGGAGGCGCAAATGATCGACGCGTGGCCGCATTGGTTCCGCCCCTGGTGGCTGCTGGCCTGGCCAGCTTTGGTCTGGCTGCTGTGGCAATTGTGGCACCGGCAGAAACGTGCGGGGCGCTGGCAATTGCTGCTGCCCCGCCACTTTCACGGAGTCCTGCTGGACGGTGGCAGCGGTCGGCAGAGCAAGGCGCCCTGGATAGTGCTGGGCCTGGCCTGGCTGTTGACCGCGGTGGCTCTGCTCGGACCCAGCTGGCAGCGTATCGAACAGCCGGGCAGGACCGTCGTCGACCCGTTGGTGGTGGTGCTCGCCCTGAGCCCCGAGATGCTGGCCACCGATGTCGCACCCAATCGCCTGGAGCAGGCGCGGCGCAAGCTGCTGGACCTGCTCGACGCACGCCGCGATGCGCAGACGGCCATTATCGTCTACGCCGGCAGCGCGCATGTGTTGGTGCCGCTGTCCGACGACCTGGGAACCAGTCGCAACCTGCTGGAGGCGATCAAGCCCTCCATCATGCCAGTCGAAGGCCAGCGCGCCGACCTCGGCGTACAGCGCGCGCTGGACTTGCTCGACCAGGCGGAACAGGGCCAGGGGCGCATCCTGCTGCTGGCGTCGCAGCTGTCCGACGCCGAGCGTCGAGGCATCGCCCAACGGCTGGACCAGCACTCGCCACAATTGTTGATTCTGGGTATCGGCACCCGTGACGGTGCGCCGGTGAAGCAGGAGAACGGTGATTTCCTCAAGGACGAGCAAGGCGCGATTCGCTTGCCGCGCCTGGACAGTGTCGGTCTGCGCAGCTTTGCTGCCGATGTCGGCGGCCTCTACCGACAAGCGCGTCTGGACGATCTGGACCTGCGCAACCTGGGCCTTCTCGACCGCCCCACGGTGTTGCGTGGCAACGGCAAGACACAGCAGCTGGACAGCTGGGCCGATCAAGGCCACTGGCTGCTGCTGCCCCTGTTGTTGCTGGCGGCGCTCGCCGGCCGCCGCGGCTGGCTGTTCTGCCTGCCGCTGTGCCTGTTGATGGTGCCGCAGCCCAGCTATGCCTTCGATGTTCAGGACCTCTGGTTGCGCCGCGATCAGCAAGGCCAGGCCCTGCTCGAACAACAGCGTCCGGCCCAGGCCGCGCGGCGCTTCGCCGACGCTCAGTGGCAGGGCATGGCGTTGTACGAGGCGGGGGACTACGCGGCGGCGGCCGAGCGCTTCGCCCAAGGCGACAGTGCCCGCGACCACTACAACCGCGGCAACGCCCTGGCGCGCAGCGGCGAACTGGAAGCTGCCCTGGACGCCTATGAGCAGGCGCTGGAGCGCCAGCCGGACCTGCAGCCGGCGCTGGACAACCGCACGCTGGTGGAACAACTCGTCCGCCAGGCCCAGGCCGAGCCTCCCGCAGCTTCCACGGACCAGGCCGACCGGCCCCGCGCACCGGGCGCGACGGCGCCGGACGCCGAGGATCCGAACGCGTCCACGGCGGCCGACGCTTCCCCAGGCAACAACGACGCGCAGAGCAGTCGAGAAAACCCCTCCGGTCAGGCTGGAGGAGAACAGAACCAGGCACAATCCTCGGCGCTGGCGCAGCCGCCGAATGACGAGTCCACTACCCGGCCGCCGTCACGGCCAGCCCAGACCACTCTGGATGCCGAACAGCGCCAAGCCCTGGAACAATGGCTGCGACAGATTCCGGACGATCCGGCCGAGCTGTTGCGGCGCAAATTCTGGTATGAACAGCAACAACATCAGGACAAGAGTCGATGAGTCGCTTCAGCGCCTTCTGCATCAGTGCAACCCTGGCCGTGCTTGCCCAATGCGCGCATGCCGCCACGCTGGTGGCCAGCGTCGATCGCTCACGGCTCAACTCAGGGGAAACAGTCGAACTGACCCTGGAGACCAACGACGTCACGCAGTTCGGCAAGCCCGACCTGACGCCACTCGAAGGCCCGTTCGAGGTGCGCGACACGCGCCAGGTCAATCGCCTGACCAGCCTGGATGGCGACCGCCAGGCCACGACCCGCTGGATCATCACCCTGCTCCCGCGACAGACCGGCAGCGTTACCATTGCCGCGCTGCAACTGGGTGAACTGCGCAGCCAGCCAATCGTGCTGCAAGTGCTGCACAGCGACCAGCCGCTGCGCGCCAACATGGCCCCGGTGTTCATCGACGCCAGCCTGGATGAAGACAGTGTCTATGTGCAGGCCCAGGCGGTGTTGACCTTGCGCATCTATCACTCGGTGCCCCTGTACGACGACAGCAGCCTGACGCCTCTGCAACTGGCCGACGCGCGCATCGAGCCGCTGGGCGGCTCGCGCACCTTCGAGAAGATCATCAACGGCGTCCGCCACGGGGTGATCGAGATGCGTTATGCGATCTATCCGCAACGCAGTGGCGAATTGATTATTCCCGCCCTGGCATTCACCGCCACCACCGTCGAGCCGACCGCACCTGGCGACAGCGCCAACAGCGCGCCGCGGCCCGGCAAGCTCATGAAGGTGACGTCCGCGCAGATGTCCTTGACGGTCAAGGGCGTGCCAGCGGCCTACCCCGCCGACACGCCGTGGTTGCCGGCACGCAGTCTGAGCCTGAGTGAAAGCTGGAACCCCGACCCGCCGAGCAGCCAGGTTGGCGATTCTCTGACTCGCACACTGGAGGTAAAGGCCGAGGGGCTCTCCAGCGCACAGCTGCCGGCCTTGCCCAGTACCGTAGTGGAAGGCCTGCGACGCTACCCGGATCAGCCCCAGTTGAACAACCAGAACGGTGAACGGGGTCTGATCGGCAGCCGCCAGGAACGCGAGGCGCTGGTACCGGCGCGCAGTGGCACCCTGCAATTGCCAAGTGTCGAGGTGGTCTGGTGGAACACCCATGAAGACCATCTAGAGCGCACCGGTCTACCCGCGCGCAGCCTGGAAGTTGCCGGCAACGCCAGCCTGATGGTCGATACCCCGGTTGGCGCCGCCGATGTCGACCCCGATCTTGCGTGGCCATGGAAACTCGCCAGCGTGACGCTGCTGTTCACCACCATGATCGGCTTCGCCTTGTGGTGGCGGGCTCGTGGACAGCCGGCGGTACTGCGCGCAGCACAGAATGGGCCCAACCCGCGCACCTTGCTCGACGACCTCAAACGCGCCTGCCAGGCCAATGATCCTCAGGCAACGCGCCAGGCCCTGGACGCCTGGGCCCGGCAGCAGCCGGAGACGCTGGCCGACATGACGGCGCGCTTCGTACCACTGTCCGATGCCCTGGATGGGCTCAATGGCGCGCTCTACAGCGAAAGTGGCCAATACTGGCAGGGCGAGGAGCTATGGCGCGCCATCGGCAGCCTCCTGCGCACCGAGCCGCCCCTGGAGCCTTCCGCAGAAAACGCCGGGTTGCCGCCGCTGTACCCCAAGTAATCCACAGCCATGCGCTCGTCACCTGGTGGGAAGCCTGTCAACTGCACGCACCTTGTGGGAGCGGGCTTTGCCGGCGAATGGAGCGGCATGGTCTACCCGACACACCGCGTCGCTTTTTTCGCGGTCACTGACCGCTCCCACAAGGGTTGCGAAATCCGTGTAGGAGCGGTCATCGGCCGCGAAGAGTGCACCCGGACTGCCCGACACACCGCGCCGCCCTTTTCGCGGCCACGGGCCGCGAAGAGTGCACCCGGACTGCCTGACACACCGCGTCGCTGTTTTCGCGGCCACTGACCGCTCCCACAAGGGTTGCGAAATCCGTGTAGGAGCGGTCATCGGCCGCGAAGGGTGCACCCGGACTGCCTGACCCACCGCGGCGGCTTTTTCGCGGCCACTGCCCCCTCCCACCGGGGGGCTCCCGACAGGGTGCAGCAGATCTAAATTGGCTTGTGTTCGGTATGGGTCCAGTCGTGCAGCAGGCTGTAGGCCACCGCCAGCAAGGTCGGACCGATGAACAGGCCGATGAAACCGAAGGCCAGCAGTCCGCCAAACACACCCAGCAGCACGATCACCAATGGCAAGTTGCCGCCGCGGCTGATCAGATAAGGTTTGAGGACGTTGTCCACGCCACTGATGACGAAAGTCCCCCAGATGCCAAGGAAGATCGCGTAGCCGTAGTCGCCCTGCCACACCAGCCAGGCGGTGGCCGGAATCCACGCCAGCGGCGGCCCCATGGGAATCAGGCTTAGCAGGAAGGTGACAATGCCAAGTACCAATGCCCCGGGCACACCGGCGATCAGGAAGCCGATCAAGGCCAGGATCGCCTGGGCGGCGGCGGTACCGATCACCCCGTTGACCACCCGTTGCACCGTGCCTGCCACCAGATCGATGTAGTACCCGGCGCGCTCTCCGATCAGACGTTCCAACAGCCGAAGCACGAAGGCTGCCATGCGCGGCCCGTCGCGATAGAAGAAGAACACGAAGACCAGGCTCAGCGTGAGTTCGAGGATCCCGCCGCCGATCTGCGCGCTGCGCGCCAGCAGGAAATTGCCGACTTGCCCCAGGTAGGGCCTGACGCTGGCCAGGAACGCCGCGCCCTGCTCGTCAAGGGTGTCCCAGATACCGACCAGGCTCGCACCGACCAGAGGAATGCCGGCCAGCCAGTCGGGCGCATCGGGCAGCCCATCGACCTGCACGTCACGAATGAACGCCGTCGCATCGCGCACGTGATCGGCCAGGTTGAAGCCAAGCCAGACCAGCGGCAACACCACCAGCAGCATCCAGCAGCCGGTGAGAATGCCGGCTGCCAGCGACTCGCGGCCATTGAGCCAGCGGGTCAGCAACCGCATCAGCGGCCAACTGGCGTAGGCCAGGATCGCACCCCACAGCAGGGCTGAACAAAACGGCGCCAGTACCCAAAGGCAGGCGCCGAGCAGGGCCAGCAAGACAATCTGTACCAGCAGGCGATCGTTACTCGGCATCAATGCTCCAAAGGCAACGCAGGCTCAACGAATGATTTCCAGATGCAGCCCCTTGACGCTTTCGGTACCGGTTTCCAAGCGAGCCGCGCGCACACCCTTGGCGACCAGGGCGTCGCGCCAGGCGGCGGCCGCAGCACTCGATACACCGGATACGCTTACCCGAATCGAACTGTCGAGTTGCAGGCTGCGGGCCAGCAAGGCCACCCAGGTGTCATCGGGCGTTTCACCCATGGCCGGGTAATCGAGATCGCCGGTGCTGCGCAATTCGTGCAGCACCGTGGCCGGCGTGGGCAGCAAGGTACCCAGCGGGGCATCGGCGACGAAGGTTTCGACATGCAGATAGGCGCGACGGTTGCCGCGAGTGATGGCGTAGAGGGCGGTCAGGGTATTGTCGTCCGGAGCGGCCTGGCGCAGCAGCACGAACGCCTGCTGGTCGTCGGCCCCAGACAGCCGTGCGCCATCGAAGACATCGTTGACCCACAGGCTGCTTTCCCCGCAGTCGCGCGCCTGACACCAGTACAAGGTGTGCGCCCCCCCCTGCTGCAGCGCCTCGCGGGCATCGTTGAAGGCTTGTCGCGCGGTCTGGGTTTCGGGAAGCTCATACGTGGTGGCGCTGACCTGGCCTCTGGCGTTGACCTGGCCGTCCATGCGCAGCTTGCCGCTGATCTTGCGCAGCGACCCCAGCGGATAGATGCGTTCCTTGTCGACCGCAGGACGTTGGTCGACGACCTTGGCGTCCGGCGGCGCGGGCGGTTCGGCGCCCACGGCTGAGGTGCTCAGGACCGATGTGCTCAGGGCGGCGCTGCCCAGCAGAGCGGCGAGTACCGGCAGCAGCCGCTTCGAGGCATTCATGAGGGCAGCAAGGCGTGGTGGCCCGGAGGGCCGTAAACGAGCGTAGCAGCGAGTTCCATCGAGGTCTTCTCCTGTTTCAACCTGCCAAGCCTCGGCAGTTGACTGCTGCAAGTCAAGGCATCACCTGGAAGCGATTGAAACAGTCTGCGACAAGCTTAGCTCCGGTTTCGTCATCGAAGTGCAAAGCGCGCCCACCCGGCACGGGCTACGGGTGCACGGGCGGTGGGCCCGGCAACACGATAGCGTGCGCGCCGGGCGAGTGTTCGCACGTTCCTCACCGGGCCGGCGGGTTCTGCCCCAGCGGCACCACGGCCACCGTCAGGCGCGAAATGCAGCTGGGTTTGCCATCGTCGCCCTGCAGACGAATGTCCCATACGTGAGTGGTGCGGCCAATGTGCACCGCACGGGCCACGCCCGTCACCCGGCCGCTGCGCAACCCGCGCAGATGATTGGCGTTCACCTCCAGGCCCACACAGTAGAAGCGCTCGGTGTCGATGCAGAGGAAACTGGCCATCGAGCCCAGGCTTTCAGCCAGCACCACCGAGGCCCCGCCATGAAGCAGACCGAACGGTTGATGGGTGCGTGCATCAACGACCATGCTGGCGGTCAGGGAGTGCGCATCGAAGCTTTCGAAGCGAATATCCAGCAACTCGCCGATGGTATTTTTCTGCGCCGCATTCAAGCGCTCGAGATCCGGTTCGGTGCGCCACAGGCTCATGGGAGTATTCCTGACAAGTTAGGGATGATGAACGGCGTGCAGGGACATCAGCCCGGCCAGGGGCCAGTCGCCGTGCAGCTCGGCCAGGCTTGCGGTCTGCATGGGTTCCGGCTCGCGCAAGTTGCCATGAACCAGCAGGCTCAGCAGATTGCCCACCAGCGGCTGGTGGCTGACCAGCAGCACGTTCTCCAGACCCAGTTTCTGCAAGTGTTCAACGACCTTCAGCGGATCGCTTTCGGGCGTCAGCCACGGCACGGTCTGCACCTCCGAGGCGGTGTGCAGCGCGCCATGGACCAGGGCGGCAGTCTGCTGCGCGCGTACATAGGGGCTGGCGAGAATGGCATCCAGAGGTTGATCGTGCAGGCGCGCCGCGCTGGTCAGCACCTGTCGTTCGCCCACCGAGGTCAAGGCACGCTCGGCATCGCTGCGGGCATGACTGACGGCTTCGCCGTGGCGCAGTACCCAGAGCTTCATGGCTTGGGCTCGTCGGCCAAAGGCCTGGCCGCGCCTGCCTCGTAGGCTGCTTCTCCGTCGGCGGGACGCGCCTGTGGCCAATCGGAAAACGGCCAGGGTTTCTGCTCGGTGTGGAAACTGCCGAAGCGGCCGATCTGGGCCAGGTAGCGGCTCAAACTGTCGCCGAAGGTCATCATGGCAGCGTTCGGCGCGCCCTGGACCAGGCGATGGATGAGTTGCACCAGCACCAGCGCACCGAGCAGGAACTGGGCAACCTGCCAGACCAGCACGAACACCAGCATCCAGAGCACGCGCAAAAGGATGGCCTCGCGGCCCGGATCGTTGAAAGAACGGTTCATCGCGTATTCCTCAGTTGAAGCCACTGGTGGAAATGAAATCGACATCGGTCTTGGGTTCGGCACGCATCAGCAGCTCGATCACCTGGTTCAGCGTACGCCCTTCGAACAGGATTGCATGCAACCCTGCCACCAGCGGCATATAGACCTGCAGTTCCTGGGCCTTGGCCTTGAGCACCTTGAGCGTGTTGACCCCCTCGGCCACCTCGCCCAGGCGCGATACGGCATCTTCCAGGCTCAGGCCCTCGCCCAGGGCGAAGCCTACTTGATAGTTGCGGCTCTTGGGCGACGAGCAGGTCACGATGAGGTCGCCGACTCCGGCCAGGCCGAGAAAGGTCATGGGGTTGGCGCCCTGGCTGACGGCAAAACGCGTCATCTCGGCCAGGGCACGGGTAATCAGCATGCTTTTGGTGTTCTCGCCCATGCCCAATGCCACAGCCATGCCGGCAATGATCGCGTAGACGTTCTTCAGCGCGCCGCCCAGCTCGACGCCGAAGCGGTCGTTGCTGGCATAGACGCGGAACGTGCGCCCGTGGAGGACGGCCTGGACCCGCTCGCAGAGGGCTTCGTCGGCGCTCGCCACCACCGTGGCAGTCAGGGCATGTTCGGCGATCTCGCGGGCCAGGTTGGGGCCTGACAACACGCCGATACGAGCATCTGGCGCAACCTCTTCAAGAATCTCGCTCATCAGCTTGAAGGTCTGCGCCTCGATACCCTTGGTCAGGCTGACCAGCATCTTGCCGCTCAGCTGATCGGCATGCTGAGCCAGCACGCTGCGCAAGGCGCTTGAGGGCAGCGCGACGAAGATCAGCGCACTGCCGGCGATGGTCGCGGGCAGATCGGTGACCGGCATCACCCCCGGCAGGATCTTGATGCCTTTGAGGTAGCGCGGATTTTCCCGGTTCAGGCGAATCGACTCGGCCTGCTCAGGGTCGCGCATCCACTGGCGGACCGAATGGCCGTTCTCGGCCAGCAAGTTGGCCACGGCGGTGCCGAAACTACCTCCTCCCAGCACGGCTATCGGCTGCTCTAGAGTCATATCCCATCCATTTGGTCGAGTTGAGGGCGATGAGGGGCATTATACGGAGCCACCTCGACACGACCAGTCCCGGCCTGCGCCCCGGTAACAATACGACTGGAATTGTCGCTCTGACCGGTTAACATGCCTGACTGTTCAACTCGATTCAGGCCCCGTCGTGTCCGCCACTTTCCCATTGCCTCGCGCCCTGACATGAAGTTGCGCCTGAACCGCGACATTCATACGCGTACCCAGATCATCAGCGTCGGGCCGGCCCTGCTGCTGACCCTGCTGCTGATCGGTTTCTTTACCTTCGTGCGTTTGCAGGACCTGCGCCAGGAACTCAATCATACCGGCCAGTTGATCGCCAACCAGCTCGCCCCCGCCGCGGAATACGGCGTGGTCACCGACAATGCCGCGGTACTCGAAGGGCTGCTCGGCGCAACCCTGGCCACCCCGCACGTACGTTTCCTGGAGATTCAGGACCAGACCGATCGGCGCCTGGCCTATGTCGAGCAGCGGGTCAGGAACGAGCACCGGTCGGCCCATGTCGTAGTGTTCCAGGCGCCGATCCAGATCCGTGGGGCATTTCTGGAGGACCACCGAGCGCAGGTGCAACAGCACCTGGGCAGCGCCAGCAGTGGCGACTACCTGGGCCGGGTGATCGTGGGCATGTCCGACGACGCCTTCAGCGAACGCCAGCAGGAAATCGTCCTCAAGGCCGGCGTGCTGGCACTGTTCGCGCTGTTGTTCACCTATCTGCTGGCCCGGCGGCTGGCGCGCAGCCTGGCCCAACCCATCAGCGAGATGAGTCGGGTGGTCAAGGCCATCGGCCAGGGCGAGTTCGACAGGCCGCTGCCCATCGTCGACGACAGCGAGCTGGGGCATCTGGCCGGGCATATCAATAACCTTGCCAGCGCCCTGGCCAAGGCCAGCCACGAACAGCATCAGGCCATGCAGCAACTGATCCAGACCCGCGAGGAAGCGGAGCGCGCCAACAGCGCCAAGTCGGATTTCCTGGCGATGATGAGCCACGAGCTGCGCACCCCCATGAATGGCGTGCTGGGCATGCTGCAGCTGCTCGAAACCACCGTGCTGAGCCATGAACAGCGCGACTATGCCCAGGTGGCAACCGAGTCCACCGAGCACCTGCTCAAAGTCATCAACGACATTCTGGATTTTTCCCGCATCGAGCGAGCGGCGATGGAACTGGAACACATCTGTTTCGGCCTGCACGAATTGATCACCAGTTGCGTGCAGGCCTTTCAGCACACCGCTCGGCAACGCAAGCTGGCGCTCGAGCTGACGCTGGCCGAGGGCATCGAGGGGTTGCAGGTGGAGGGCGATCCGACGCGCATCCGGCAGATTCTGGTCAATCTGATCGGCAATGCGCTGAAGTTCACCGATGAAGGCGCGGTACACATCAATGCGCACTGGCAGGTACTGGATCACCAACTGATCTGGCTGACCTGTACCGTGCGCGATACCGGGATAGGCATCGGCGAGGATCGACTGGAGAGCATGTTCGATGCCTTCGCCCAGGCCGACAGCTCGATCTCGCGGCGCTATGGTGGCACCGGCCTGGGGCTGCCCATCGCGCGTACGCTGGCCGAACGCATGGGTGGCACGCTGCGTGCGCAAAGCAAGGAAAAGCACGGCTCGCTGTTCACCCTGGAAATGCCGCTGGCGCTGAGCCAGCAAAGCCTGGCCCGCCCGACGGCGGTGCCCAACCTGTCCGGCAGAGAAGACGGCATCGGCCACAGCGTATTGCTGGTGGAAGACAACGCGGTCAACCAGACAGTGATCGAAGCCATGCTGCGCAGCCTGGGCTACGCCGTGGATGTCGTCAGCGACGGGGCCGCAGCGGTCAGCCAGGTACGTGCACACCCCTATTCGGTCGTGCTGATGGACTGCCGTCTGCCGGTACTCGATGGTTACGAAGCCTCGCGACAGATCCGCCAGATTCCCGGACGCGCAGAGCTGCCGATCATCGCCTTGACCGCCAACGCGCTGCTGGGCGACCGCGACACCTGCCTGGATGCCGGAATGAACGATTACCTGGCAAAACCGTTCAAACGCGCAGATCTGCAACAGGTTCTGCTGCGCTGGACGAGCTGAACGCGCGCTGTGGAATGGAGGCCGGATGTCCTCGCGATAGCGCCCGTTGCTGGCAAGAAATGCTAAAGTGCGGCAGTCTTGTACATCCATTCGGACAAAGCCTGCTGTCTGGCATTATAATTTCAGTGAACAAGTGTACTTCCGTATCGCTTGCGCTGTGACTTTCACTACAACGCAATAGTCTATGTGTAGGCTGCCGACCCAGGCGTTGATTCTTCTGGTCGGTCGGGAAGATCTGCCCCCTGCCACCAGGGACTATTGAGGAGCTCGCATGACCAAACAAAACGCCTTTACTCGGGAAGATCTGCTGCGCTGCAGTCGTGGCGAGCTGTTCGGCCCAGGTAACGCGCAACTGCCCGCCCCGAACATGCTGATGGTGGACCGTATCACCCATATCAGCGCCGAAGGTGGCAAGTACGGCAAGGGTGAATTGGTCGCCGAGCTGGATATCAACCCGGACCTTTGGTTCTTCGCCTGCCACTTCGAAGGCGATCCGGTGATGCCGGGCTGCCTGGGCCTGGATGCCATGTGGCAGCTGGTCGGTTTCTTCCTGGGCTGGCAGGACCTGCCGGGCCGTGGACGTGCACTGGGCTCGGGCGAAGTGAAGTTCTTCGGCCAGGTGCTGCCGACGGCCAAGAAGGTCACGTACAACATTCATATCAAGCGCGTGCTCAAGGGCAAGCTGAACATGGCCATCGCCGATGGCTCGGTCAGCGTCGACGGCCGCGAGATCTACACCGCCGACGGCCTTCGGGTTGGCGTCTTTACATCCACCGAAAATTTCTAAGGGTTATCCGCATGCGCCGCGTTGTTATCACTGGTCTGGGCATCGTTTCGTGCCTGGGCAATGACAAAGACACCGTCTCCGCAAACCTGCGTGCAAGCCGCCCTGGCATCCGCTTCAACCCGGAATATGCCGAAATGGGTCTGCGTAGCCAGGTTTCCGGCTCCATCGACCTCAACCTGGAAGAGCTGATCGACCGCAAGGTGTACCGCTTCGTCGGCCATGCGGCCGCATACGCCTACCTGGCCATGCAGGATGCCATCAAGGATTCCGGCCTCACCGACGAGCAGGTGTCCAACCCGCGCACCGGCCTGATCGCCGGCTCGGGCGGCGCCTCTACCTTGAACCAGATGGAAGCGCTGGACATCCTGCGCGAGAAAGGCGTCAAGCGCGTCGGTCCGTACCGGGTCACCCGCACCATGAGCAGCACCGTTTCGGCCTGCCTGGCCACCCCTTTCAAGATCAAGGGCTTGAACTACTCCATCGCCTCGGCCTGCGCCACCAGCGCGCACTGCATCGGTACGGCCATGGAGCAGATCCAGATGGGCAAGCAGGACGTGGTGTTCGCCGGCGGTGGTGAAGAGGAGCACTGGAGCCAGTCGTTCCTGTTCGACGCCATGGGTGCCTTGTCCAGCAAGCGCAACGACACGCCCGAAAAAGCGTCGCGTGCCTACGACAGCGACCGCGATGGCTTCGTCATCGCCGGCGGCGGCGGCATGGTGGTGGTCGAGGAGCTGGAGCACGCTCTGGCCCGTGGTGCGCACATCTATGCCGAGATCGTTGGCTACGGCGCCACTTCCGATGGCTACGACATGGTTGCGCCAAGCGGCGAAGGCGCCATCCGCTGCATGCAGCAGGCGCTGTCCACCGTCGACACCCCGATCGACTACCTGAACACCCATGGCACTTCCACGCCGGTGGGCGACGTGGCCGAAATGAAGGGTGTGCGTGAAGTCTTCGCTGGCAAGTATCCGGCCATCAGCTCGACCAAGAGCCTGTCCGGGCACTCGCTGGGCGCCGCTGGCGTGCACGAAGCCATCTATTGCATGCTGATGATGGAAGGCAACTTCATTGCCGGGTCAGCCAACATCGATGAGCTGGACCCTGCCGTAGCCGATCTGCCAGTGCAGACCGTTACCCAGGAAAACGTCGAAATCAATACCGTGATGAGCAACAGCTTCGGCTTCGGCGGCACCAATGCCACGCTGGTACTCAAGCGTTGGCAGGGTCAGTAGGGTTCGCAGCCTTGCTGAAAGACGGCGCCTGCGGGCGCCGTTTTTTTGCCTGCAATCGGTTGATCGACTGCGGTTGAACCCCCTGGATGGCACAACCCTCTATACAGTGTGACTCGAGCACACCAACGAAGGGACTTCCATGGCTATCACCGTGATCACCGAACCTGGCGACGGATTTCGCCACAGCATCGATATCGATGGCCGACACGCTTTTCACACCGACCTGCCCGAAGCCTTGGGCGGTGCAGGCTCGGCACCCTCCCCCCACGACTATTTCGACGCCGCACTGGGTGCCTGCAAGGCCCTGACCTTGAAGCTCTACGCCCAACGCAAGAACATTCCGCTCACAGGAGTGAATGTGGAGGTCAAGCGCGATGCGAGCGAAGAACCCACCGGCAAGTACTGTCTACAGGTCAAGCTCACCCTCTTGGGTAACCTGACGGAAGCGCAGCGCCATGATCTGGACGTGGTGGCCGACCACTGCCCGGTGCACAAGCTGATGACCAGTGCAGTGATCGATATCGAGACGTACCTGGCCGAGGTCCAATAGCCGAGCACCCGGTTTTAGTCAGGCCCGCTCCTACAGTGGCTGTGCAATTGATGTAGGAGCGGTCATCGGCCGCGAAGGCTTGACACGGTGTGCCTGACACCGCGCGGCGTATTCTTCGCGGCCACTGGCCGCTCCCACAGGTATCGCGGAATCAGTGCAGGGACGGTTCAGGCCTGGAACACTTCCTCGAGCAGGTTGTGCATCGCCTGGAACGCGCGAGCCGAGACTTTCGCGTTGTACATCTGCACGCCTGGGTTGTTGGCCTCGGTGTCGGTGAACGAATGGTAAGCCCCGCCATAGCTGGTCAACTGCCAATCCACGTCCGCCGAGTTCATCTCGGAACGGAAAGCGGGCAGCTGTTCGGCCGGCACCAGGGGGTCGGCGTCGCCGTGCAGCACCAGGATCGAACCCTTGATGTCATGGGCATCGGCCGGGTTGGGCGTGTCGAGTGTGCCGTGGAACGAAACGGTTGCCTTGAGCGCCGCGCCGGTACGTGCCAGCTCCAGCGCACAGCAGCCGCCGAAACAGAAACCAAAGGCCGCGGATTGCGCTGGATCGACCGCAGCATGCGTCTGCTCGTGCAGCTGCTGCAACGCCACCTGCATGCGCTTGCGCAACAAGGCGCGATCGTTCTTGAGCGGCGTCATGGCAGCCGCCGCTTCATCGTTATTGCCTGGACGCACACCCTGACCGTACAAGTCGACCACCAGCACCACATAGCCCTTGGCAGCCACCGACTGGGCGATACGTTCGGCACCTTCGCTGACGCCCATCCAGTTCGGCGCCATCACCAGCCCCGGACGTGGCGACACGATATCGGTGTCGTAGACCAGGCGGCTTTCGTACGCCTGCCCGTCGATTTGGTAGACAACGGATTGAACGGTCAATGTGCTCACGCTTGCATCTCCAAAAGTCATGACTGAAAACGAAAAAGCCCGCCGAAGCGGGCTTTTTACCTGGACTGTTTAAACGGACAACTCGACCAGCAGCTTGTTCAGACGGCGAACGTAAGCGGCAGGATCTTTCAGGCTATCACCAGCGGCCAGGGCCGCCTGATCGAACAGGATATGGGAGAAGTCGGCGAAACGATCTTCGCTCTGCTCCACATCCAGCTTGGCGATCAGCGGGTGGTTGGGGTTGAATTCGAAGATCGGCTTGGAGTCCGGCACCTTCTGCCCGCTGGCTTCCAGAATCTGGCGCATCTGCATGCCCAGGTCCTGTTCGCCGATGGCCAGGATCGCCGGCGAATCGGTGAGGCGATGGGAAACCCGCACTTCACTGACCGAATCACCCAATGCCGCTTTCAGGCGCTCGACCAGACCTTCCTTGTCCTTGGCGATTTCTTCCTGGGCTTTCTTGTCTTCCTCCGAATCCAGCTTGCCCAGATCGAGGTCGCCACGGGCAACGTCGACGAAGCCCTTGCCGTCGAATTCGGTCAGGTAGCTCATCAGCCACTCGTCGATGCGATCGGTCAGCAGCAGCACTTCGATGCCCTTCTTGCGGAAGACTTCCAGGTGCGGGCTGTTCCTGACCTGGGCATAGGACTCGCCGGACAGATAGTAGACCTTGTCCTGACCTTCCTTGACCCGTGCCAGGTAGTCAGCCAGGCCAACGCTCTGTTCACCGCTGTCGTCGCTGGTGGACGCGAACCGCAGCAGGCCGGCGATCTTTTCCTTGTTGGCGAAATCTTCCGCAGGACCTTCCTTGAGGACCTGACCGAAGTTCTTCCAGAAGCCCTTGTACTGCTCTGGCTCGTTCTTGGCCAGCTTCTCGAGCATGTCGAGGACGCGCTTGGTCAGCGCCGTCTTCATCGAGTCGATGATCGGGTCTTTCTGCAGGATCTCGCGCGACACGTTCAGCGACAGGTCGTTGGAGTCGACCACACCCTTGATGAAGCGCAGGTACAGCGGCAGGAACGATTCGGCCTGGTCCATGACGAACACGCGCTGCACGTAGAGCTTGAGACCACGCGGTGCCTCGCGCTGGTACAGATCGAACGGAGCACGGGCGGGCACATACAGCAGCGAGGTGTATTCCAGCTTGCCTTCGACCTTGTTGTGGCTCCAGCTCAGCGGGTTCTCGTAGTCGTGGCCGACGTGCTTGTAGAACTCCTGGTATTCCTCGTCCTTAATGTCGGTACGCGGACGGGTCCACAGGGCGCTGGCGCGGTTGACGGTTTCCCATTCCTGCGCAGGTGCCTCTTCGCCTTCGGCCGGCGAGCTTTCCTGGGGCAGCTCGATCGGCAGGGCAATGTGGTCGGAGTACTTCTTGATGATGTTGCGCAGACGGTAACCGTCGGCGAATTCATCTTCGGCACTTTTCAGGTGCAGAACGATACGGGTGCCACGTTCGGCCTTCTCGACGTTGGCGACTTCGAAATCGCCCTCGCCCTTGGAGGACCAATGCACGCCTTCGCTGGCAGGGCTGCCGGCGCGACGGCTGTACACGTCAACCTGGTCGGCGACGATGAAAGCCGAATAGAAGCCCACGCCGAACTGACCGATCAGGTGCGAGTCCTTCTTCTGGTCGCCGGTAAGGTTCTTCATGAAGTCCGCGGTGCCGGACTTGGCGATGGTGCCCAGGTGGGTCACTACATCGTCACGATTCATGCCGATGCCGTTGTCTTCCAGGGTAACGGTCTTGGCGGCCTTGTCGAAGCTGATGCGAATTTTCAGCTCGCCGCCACCTTCGAGCAGCTCAGGCTTGGCCAGCGCTTCGAAACGCAGCTTGTCGACAGCGTCGGAGGCGTTCGAGATCAATTCGCGAAGGAAGATTTCCTTGTTGGAATACAGCGAATGGATCATGAGGTGCAGCAGTTGCTTCACCTCGGTCTGGAAGCCCAGGGTTTCCTTTTGAGTTTCCACACTCATGGTCATCAAACTCCAATCAGATGGCAGGTGCCGCCTATGAGCGGCGGGATGACAAGGAGATGGGGCCGCCGATCGGGATTTCAAGGGGGCTCGGGCCTGCGAGTTGGCCAGCATCCGGGTACAGACCTTTTCAGCCAGGGCCGTCGTGAAAACCACGCGTGTGCTTGATCGGTACAGCAAGGTCATGGAAAAACCTGATTGCGATCCGATACTTATATATAACCGCAGTGATGGAACTTATATCCGGCGCACACCCTCTTAGCCTCGTAGATACCCAATAAGGAGAAACATCATGCGCAAGACACTCGCTTACTCCCTGATGCTGGCTGCCACCCTTGGCCTGGCTGCCTGCGACAAGAAATCCGAAGACAAGGCTCAAGACGCTGCAGAGCACCGTCAGGAAGCGCAGGAAAAAATGGATTCGGCTCAAGACAAGATGAACGATGCCGCCAAGGAAAACGCCAAGGCCAACGAAGCGGCCATGGAGTCGAACAAGGCTGCAGCTCAGGAGGCTACCAAGTCCGACTCGAGCATGCCGGTCGCACCAGGTACCACTCCGGCTACCCAAGTGCCGCCAGCCAAGAACTGATTGATCGGCGGTGCCTGCTTCGCGGGCAGAGCCCGCTCCCACAGGAGCGAGCTCGAGCTGGCGATGAACGAGCCGCGATCAAGACAAAAAAAATCCCCGAACCAGTCGGGGATTTTTTATGCCTGAAGACTATAGGCGATCAGTCTTCGCGATAGCGACGCAGCTTCAACTGCTTGCCAGCGACACGGGTGTCCTTGAGCTTGCTCAACAGACTCTCCAGACCATCTTCCGGCAGCTCGACCAGGCTGAAGCTGTCGCGCACCTGAATGCGACCGATGGCTTCGCGGGCCAGCCCGCCTTCGTTGAGGATGGCGCCAAGCAGGTTCTTCGCGGCGATGCCGTCGCGAGCACCCAGGGCGGTACGGCAGCGTGCGCGACCTTCGCCCAAGGGCATTGGCGCGCGGCGCTCACGGTCACTGCGCTCAGGGCGATCACCGCTGCTGGTGCGTTCGCGCGGAGCGCTGGTCGGCACCAGAGGCTGCTCCTTCTCGACCGCATCCAGGGTCAGCGCCTGGCCATTGGTGGCCTTGCGCAGCAGGGCCGCGGCCAGGGCGCGCGGGCTGCAACCGATGTCGGCGGTCAGGCGATCGAGCAACTCGCCATGGGTGCTTTCGGCGTCTGCGACCAGCGGAGCCAGGCTGTTGGTCAGCTTCTTGATGCGCGCATCGAGCACGGCCTGGCCGTTGGGCAGGCGAACCTCGGCAACCTTCTGCCCGGTCACACGCTCGATCACCTGCAGCATGCGGCGTTCACGTGGCGTCACCAGCAGCAGCGCACGGCCTTCGCGACCGGCACGGCCAGTACGACCGATACGGTGCACATAGGACTCGGGGTCGTACGGCATGTCGACGTTGAACACGTGAGTGATGCGCGGTACGTCCAGACCACGGGCAGCGACGTCGGTAGCGACGACGATGTCCAGGCGACCATCCTTGAGCGACTCGATGACGCGCTCGCGCTGGTTCTGGGCGATGTCACCGTTGAGTGCCGCAGCCTTGTAGCCTTTGGCTTCCAGGGCGCTGGCCAGGTCGAGGGTGGCTTGCTTGGTGCGCACGAAGGCGATCAGCGCGTCGAACTCTTCGACTTCCAGCAGGCGCAGGACAGCCGAGGTCTTCTGGTCGGCGTGAACCAGCAGGTGAGCCTGCTCGATCGCGGTGACGGTCTGAGTCTTGGTCTGGATCTTGACGTGCTTGGGGTCACGCAGGTGACGTTCGGCGATCGCGCGGATCGACTGCGGCAAGGTGGCCGAGAACAGTACGGTCTGGCGAGTCTCGGGCATGGCCTTGAAGATGACTTCCAGGTCATCCATGAAGCCCAGCTTGAGCATTTCGTCGGCTTCGTCGAGCACCAGGTGATTCACGGTGGCGAGGACTTTCTCGTCACGGCGCAGGTGGTCGCACAGACGGCCGGGGGTCGCGACGACGATTTGCGCGCCGTTGCGGATTGCTTTCAACTGCGGGCCCATCGGGGCACCGCCGTACACGGCCACTACGGTAACGCCAGGCATCTGCTTGGCGTAGGTTTCGAATGCAGTGGCTACTTGTAGCGCCAACTCACGGGTTGGCGCCAGGATCAGGGCTTGCGGCTCGCGCTTGCTCGGGTCGATACGATGCAGGATCGGCAGAGCGAAGGCCGCGGTCTTGCCGGTGCCTGTCTGCGCCTGGCCGATCATGTCATGACCGGCGAGAATGATCGGGATCGATTGTTGCTGAATAGCCGAAGGCTCTTCGTAGCCGGTAGCGACTACAGCGGCAACAATGTTCGGATGAAGTTCGAGAGCGGCGAAGCCGCCGATTTCCTGGGTCATGGGTCTGCCTCTAAGTGCATCCGCAAAGACCCATGCTCCAAAGCTGCGCATGCCTTGTAAGACTCGAGAGTCACCCTGGCAGCTTTGTCGGCGGGGATTTGCGAAAACGATTGAATGAAAGAATCGTTAGGGAGAGTCCGCGGAACGGACATGCAGCCGAAGCTGTCTTCGGGGGATTGCGCTACCTAAACGTGGCCTGGTTAAAGACCGGCGCGCACTATACCTGAAAATGGCCGCGACGTGAGACTTTTTTGAACCATCGTGCCGCGTGGACAGCAGAGCCACGCGGGCTTTGCGCGAAATGACGGCGCAGTCTATTTTAGCAGAGACGCCTGCGCAGGTGCGGCAGCTGAAACCTTTCACTTAGAACACTCCGAGGATGCCGTCATGCCCACCCCCTGCCCTGGCACGGTCAGTTGCGAGCTGCGCGAGCACGTCATGCTCATCGGCCTGGACCGCCCTGCCAAACGCAACGCCTTCGATCTGCCCATGCTCGATGCCTTGAGCCTGGCCTATGGCACGTTCGAGCGCGAGCCGGCGGCTCGAGTGGCTCTGGTGTTCTGCCATGGCGAGCACTTCACCGCGGGGCTGGACCTGGCCGAGGTGAGCACGCGCCTCAGCCAGGGCTGGCAGGTGCCGCCTGGGGGCTGCGATCCCTGGCGGGTGTCGGGCGGGCCGGTGGTGAGCAAGCCGGTCATCGTCGCAGCTCGAGGTTATTGCCTGACCGTGGGCATCGAACTGATGCTCGCGGCCGACATCAACCTGTGCGCCAGCAATACCCGTTTTGCCCAGATGGAGGTGCAGCGCGGGCTGTTCCCTTTCGGAGGTGCCACTCTGCGCCTGCAGCAGATCGCCGGCTGGGGCAACGCCATGCGCTGGTTGCTGACCGGCGATGAGTTCGATGCCCATGAAGCATTGCGCCTGGGTCTGGTGCAGGAAGTGATGGCCAGCGAAGACCTGCTGCCCAACGCCCTGCAGCTTGCTCAGCGGATTGCCCGGCAGGCACCGCTGGGTGTACAGGCGACCCTGGCGTCGGCACGCCTGGCCGTGAGCGAAGGTGAAGGCGCCGCCAGCCGTCAGTTGGCCGCAACCAGCGGGCGCCTGTTCGCCAGCGAGGACGCGCGCGAAGGTCTGGCGGCCATGCAGCAGCAGCGCCCTGCCCTGTTCCGAGGCCAATAGCGCCGCCAGTGGCGCGGCGCACTGCCTCAGCTGGCCGGGCGCACCAGCTCGATCAGCCCCTGCAGCGAATAGCCCAGCTGGGGCGCCAGGGTCTCGGCACGCTGGCACAGGCCGGGCATGTCCAATACCTGCTCGAAATCGGCCGGCACCATGACGATGACATTGCCCTCCTTGACCGGCAGTTCCCAGTAGTGTCGCTGGTAGAGCCCGCGCAACAAGGCCGCTCCAAGCGGCTTGCCATCGTCACCTGCCCATTGGTTGATGATCAGCCAACCCTCGGGGTTCAGGCGTTGCTGGCACTGCTCCAGGAACCGCCAGGCCAGGTGGGCGGGCGCCGGACCGTGGTCGGTATACAGGTCGACGAAGATCAGGTCGGCGGTTTCGGCGGTGGGCAGCAGCTCGAGCGCGTCGCCGACGCGGATGTACAGCCTAGGATCGTCTTCCAGGCCCATGTATTCGATCGCCAGGCGAGGCACGTCCGGGCGCAGCTCGATGCACTCGACGTCGTCGAGCGGGAGGAACTTCAGGCACGCCTGGGTCAGGGTGCCTGCACCGAGGCCCAGGAACAGCGCGCTTTCGGGTTGCGCATGGCAGAGCGCGCCCACCAGCATGGCACGGGTGTAGTCGTATTCCAGCCAGCTGGGGTCGGCCGTGAACGTGCAGCTTTGTTCGATGGCGTCGCCGAACTCGAGGAACCGGTAGTCGGCGACTTCCAGCACGCGGATCATGCCCCAGGCGTCGTGCACTTCGGCCAATACGCGCTCGGTGCGTTCGCGGGGTTGCAGGGTGTCTTGGTCTTCCACCTGGAGGCTCGTCACGACGAATGAAAGCGCCGATTGTGGCATTAATCCGCCGAGGTCGGCACCTTGTCTGGCGGCTCGGGCCTCAGACCCTGAACAACAGCAGGATGGCGCACAGCAAGAGGAACACGCAGAAGCTGCCGCGCAGGACTTTTTCCGAAAGGCTGTAGGCGATCTTTACCCCCCAGCTGATGCTCAACAGACCGCCGATGGCCATTGGCACACCCATGGCCCAATCGACGTGATCGTGCACGGCATAGGTCAAGAGGGTCACGCTGGTACTGGGCGCGGCCAGGGCCAGCGACAGGCCTTGGGCCATGATCTGGGTGGTGCCGAAAACGCTGGTCAGCACGGGCGTGGCCAGCACGGCGCCGCCAACCCCGAAAAAGCCTCCGATCACACCGGAAAAGCCACCCAGTACGCCCAGCCACGGCCAGGCATGACGCATCTCGCCCGTACCATTCACGGGGCGCAGGAACATCTGCGCAATGTTGTAGACTACCAGCGCCAGCAGGAAGGCCACGAAGCCTACCCGCATCGACGCCGGATCCAGCCCTGCGGCAAGCATTGAGGCAAGCCAGGCGAACACCAGGCCACCGCTGGCCAACGGTAATGCATGTCGCCACGGAATGGGGCGACGCTGGTGATAACGCCACAACGCCAGGAGTACGTTGGGCACGACCATCACCAGCGACGTGCCCTGGGCCAGTTGCTGGTCCACGCCGAACAGCACGCCGAGTGCCGGGATCGCGATCAAGCCTCCGCCGATGCCGAACACCCCACCCAGCGTGCCCATCACCGCACCCAATGCAATGTAGAGCAATGTTTCGAACATACTGCCTCTCTATCCACCGTCGTGCATCACCCAGCCGTGCATCCTACCAGTGTCACCGCCGCCGAAGGATGTAGAAGTGCTGCACAACCTCGAACGAACTATGCGCGGTGTTTGTAGCTCGAAATCAACACCAGCTTCACGAAGGAACGAGCGAAGCGCCGAAACCTGCGAACGGCGTATCGCCTAATGCACTTGCACCAATGGAAAAAGGATCAGCATGAACACCGAATCCATTCACGACGAGGCAGTCAGCGCCGACGACAGCCTGCTGCTGGATAATCAGCTGTGTTTCTCGCTGTACTCGACATCGCTGCTGATGACCAAGGTGTACAAGCCCTTGTTGCAGGCACTGGGCCTGACCTACCCGCAATACCTGACCATGATGGTGCTGTGGGAAAAGAACGGCATGACCGTGGGCGAAATCAGCACCCGCTTGCTGACCGACCCAGGCTCGCTGACGCCCCTGCTCAAGCGCCTGGAGGCCGAAGGCTTGCTCAGCCGTACCCGCAGCAAGGACGACGAGCGCGTGGTGATCGTCGAGCTGACACCCCAAGGCCGCGCCCTGCGCGACAAAGCCGAGTCGGTACCGCTCAACATCGTCAAGGCCAGCTGCCACAGCAGTGCCGAGCTGCGCGCGCTGCAGAGCAGTCTGCTGGCGTTGCGCAAGAACCTGCAGCAAGGGCTCTGATACCCCGTCCGAAGACTTGGCGCGCAGGTGCTATCATCGCGCATTACCTGCCCCAAGGACCGAATGCACCCCATGGATTATCGCAAGCCTTCAGATCGCAAAAGCATGCACTCGCGGATCGTCCAGGAGCTGGGAATGCAGATCGTCTCCGGCCGCTTCAAGCCTGACGATCGCTTGCCCGCCGAAGCCCTGCTGTGTGAAGAATACGCGGTCAGCCGTCCGGTGCTGCGCGAGGCCACGCGCGTGTTGGTGGCCAAGGGTCTGGTGTATTCCAGGCCGCGGGTGGGTTCGGTGGTCAAGCCGCGCCGTGAATGGCACATGCTCGACCCCGATGTCCTGCACTGGGTGATGCAGAGCACGCCGCAGAACGAGTTCTTCGCCTTGCTGACCAGCGTGCGTACCATCATCGAGCCGGCAGCGGCGGCGCTGGCCGCCCAGCACGCCACCGAGGCCGAAGTGGCTTCGATTGGCGAGGCCTACCAGCGCATGGAAGCGGCCGGGTCGGTCGAGGACGTGCTGCAGCCGGACCTGGATTTCCACAGCCGCATCGCCGATGCCACTCACAATGACCTGCTCGCACACCTGTGCAACATGTTGTCGCTGGCCTTGCGTGAGGCCCTGCGTCATTCCAACCGGCGACCCAACCTGCACGAGTTGGCCCTGCCGCGGCACAAGGCAATCCTGACTGCCATCGAGAACGGTGATGCTCTGGGCGCCCGGCATGCCACGCTGGTCCAGCTCGACGACGCACGCAACGCGCTCAGCGTAGTGCTCGGACGCGCCGAATCGCTCTAGGCCTGGTCAGCACTCCGGCGGCGGCGCCGCGATCAACGACCCCGCAACCAGAGCAGGAAGCGCGAAGCGAACTCGGGCACCGCGCTGAAGATGTACCCGTTGACGGCCAGATTGGCCAGCGACACGACCAGGAACAGCTGGGGAATGCTCAGCTTGGCGACGCTGAGCAGGAGGATGGAAACGATCGCCGAAACCACCATGAACAGCGAATTGAGGATGTTGTTGGCCGCGATGACCCGCGCGCGCTGCTCCGTGGCGGTGCGTGACTGGATCAGCGCGTACAGCGGGACGATGTAGAACCCGCCGAAGACGCCCAAGCCGAGGATATCCAGCAATACCCACCAGGTCTGACCATGGCCCAGCGCTGTCAGCCAGCCTTGTGGCTGCGCGGTTGGCACCAGGCCGTCCGAGTGCCACCAAAGCAGCAGCCCGAACAGCGTCAGGCCGAGCGCCCCCAGGGGCACCAGGCCCATCTCGACCTTGTGCCGGGACAGGCGCTCGCACAGCATCGAACCCAGCGCGATGCCCACCGAGAACACGGTGAGGATCAAGGTGACCACGGTTTCGTCGCCGTCCAGCCACTGCTGGGCATAGGCGGGAATCTGGGTCAGGTAGACGGCGCCGACGAACCAGAACCAGGAGTTGCCGACCAGCGAGCGCGAGACCGCGCGGGTCTGACCCAGGCCCAGGCGCAGGGTGAACCAGGTCTGCCGGGCGATGTTCCAGTCCAGCACCAGCCCCGGATTGGCAGCGCTGACCGGCGGGATGCTGCGGCTGGCGACATAGCCGAGCACGGCGACCAACAGCACGGCGGTGGCGACGACACCGGCGTAGTGGGCGGACGACATCATCACGCCCGCACCGATGGTACCGGCCAGGATCGCCAGAAACGTGCCCATCTCCACCAGGCCATTACCCCCCACCAGCTCTTCAGGCCGCAACGCCTGAGGCATGATCGAGTACTTGACCGGGCCGAACAGCGCCGAATGGGTGCCCATGGCGAACAGTGCGACGAGCATCAGCCACAGGTGATCGAAAGCCAACCCGACCGCACCCACCGCCATGATGACGATCTCGGCCAGCTTGATGGCGCGGATCAGGCGGTCCTTGGCGAACTTTTCGCCGAACTGCCCGGCCAGCGCCGAGAACAGAAAGAACGGCAGGATGAACAGCAGCGCGCAGAGGTTGACCCAAACCCCGCGGTCGCCCTCGATGGCAAGCTTGTAGAGGATCGTCAGGATCAGCGATTGCTTGAAGATGTTGTCGTTGAACGCACCCAGGGCCTGGGTCACGAAAAACGGCAGGAAACGGCGCCTGCCGAGCAAGGCGAACTGCGACTGCTGACTCATCGATCCTGTACCTGAATGATGCCGCGTGGGCTGGGCTCTGGCGGGGCAACGAAGCCATGGGCAGCGGCGGCATCGTCGGCGCACAGCATAACGCTATACCGCCTATCGCCCAACTCGATGACAGTGGCTGCGACCATGGTCGGCGCTGACGGCGCAGCGTGCGCCGTGCGAGACTGGCGGGTGCCCGCTTCGACGGGTGCCTGCCCGCCCCGTTCCGGAGTCATCGATGTCGTTGTCCAGCGGATTGATCGCCACCGTCGCCCTGGCCTACATGGCCGTGATGTTCGCCATCGCTTTCTACGGCGACCGCCGCAGCACGCCCCTGCCGCCCCGTGTACGGGCCTGGGTCTACAGCCTGTCGCTGGCGGTGTACTGCACCAGCTGGACGTTTTTCGGCGCGGTGGGCCAGGCGGCCGAGCAGTTGTGGGCGTTCCTGCCGATCTACCTGGGGCCGGTGCTGCTGATGCTGCTGGCGCCGTGGGTGCAGCAGAAAATGGTGATGATCAGCAAGCAGGAGAACATAACCTCGATTGCCGACTTCATCGCGGCGCGCTATGGCAAGTCGCAGAGCCTCGCCGTGGTGGTGGCGCTGATCTGCCTGGTCGGCGTGCTGCCCTACATCGCCCTGCAACTCAAGGGCATCGTGCTGGGCGTGAACCTGCTGATCGGCGCCGGTGCCGACGCCACCGGCACCCGCGTACAGGACACCGCCATGGTGGTGACGCTGGTACTGGCGCTGTTCACCATCCTGTTCGGCACACGCACGCTGGACGTTACCGAGCACCACCGCGGCATGGTCCTGGCAATTGCCTTCGAGGCGCTGGTGAAGTTGTTCGCGTTTCTGGCCGTGGGCATTTTCGTCACCTACGGGCTGTACGACGGTTTCGAGGACCTGCTCGACCAGGCCATGCTGGCGCCACGCCTGGAAGCGTACTGGAAGGAGACCATCAATTGGCCCTCGATGGTGGTGCAGACCGGGGTGGCGATGATGGCGATTCTTTGCCTGCCACGGCAGTTCCACGTCACCGTGGTGGAGAACACCGACCCGCAGGACCTGCGCCTGGCGCGCTGGGTGTTTCCCGCCTATCTGATCCTGGCCGGGCTGTTCGTGGTGCCGATCGCCTTGGCCGGGCAGATGCTGCTGCCCAGCTCGGTGATTCCCGACTCGTTCGTCATCAGCCTGCCACTGGCCGAAGCCCACCCGGCCCTGGCCTTGCTGGCCTTCATCGGCGGTGCCTCGGCGGCAACCGGCATGGTCATCGTCGCCAGCGTAGCGCTGTCGACCATGGTTTCCAATGACATGCTGCTGCCCTGGCTGCTGCGTCGGCAAAGCGCGGAACGGCCCTTTGAAGTGTTTCGCCAGTGGATGCTCAGCGTCCGCCGAGTGAGCATCGTGGTGATCCTGCTGCTGGCCTACGTCAGCTACCGTCTGCTCGGTTCCACCGCGAGCCTGGCCACCATCGGCCAGATTGCCTTTGCCGCCGTAACCCAGCTGACCCCGGCAATGCTCGGTGCGCTGTACTGGAAGCAGGCCAACCGGCGCGGAGTTTTCGCCGGGTTGGCGGTGGGCATCTTCCTCTGGTTCTACACCTTGGTGCTGCCGGTGGCAGCGCACAGCTTGAACCTGCCGCTGGACGTGTTCCCCGGCCTGGCCTGGATCCACGGCAACCCGTTCGGCCTGCCCATCAGCCCCATGACCCAAGGGGTGGTGCTGTCGCTGGCCGGCAATTTCATTCTGTTCGCCTGGGTTTCGGTGCTGTCGCGTACCCGCGTCAGCGAACACTGGCAAGCCGGGCGATTCATCGGCCAGGAGATCAATGCCGGGCCCCATGGCCGCTCGCTGCTGGCGGTGCAGATCAATGACCTGCTCAACCTGGCGGCACGCTTCGTCGGCGAGGAGCGCGCACGGCAAAGCTTTCTGCGCTACGCCTATCGGCAAGGCAAGGGTTTCAACCCCAACCAGAATGCCGATGGCGAGTGGATTGCCCACACTGAACGGCTGCTGGCCGGTGTGCTGGGCAGCTCGTCGACGCGAGCGGTGGTAAAGGCGGCCATCGAAGGCCGCGACATGCAGCTCGAAGACGTTGTGCGTATCGCCGACGAAGCCAGCGAAGTGCTGCAGTTCAACCGTGCCCTGCTGCAGGGCGCGATCGAGAACATCACCCAGGGCATCAGCGTGATCGACCAGTCGCTGCGTCTGGTGGCCTGGAACCACCGCTACCTCGAGCTGTTCAATTACCCGGAAGGCTTGATCAGCGTGGGGCGGCCGATTGCCGACATCATCCGCTACAACGCCGAGCGCGGCCTGTGCGGGCCCGGCGAGGCGCAGGTACATGTCGCCAGGCGTCTGCACTGGATGCGCCAGGGTCGCGCGCACACCTCCGAGCGGCTGTTTCCCAACGGGCGGGTCATCGAGCTGATCGGCAACCCGATGCCGGGGGGTGGCTTCGTCATGAGCTTCACCGACATCACCGCCTACCGCGAAGCCGCACAGGCGCTGAAGGACGCCAACGAAGGCCTGGAACAACGGGTGACCGACCGCACCCACGAACTGTCCCAGCTGAACCAGGCGCTGACCGAAGCCAAGGGCCATGCCGAGTCGGCGAACCAGTCCAAGACGCGCTTCCTGGCCGCGGTCAGCCACGACCTGATGCAGCCGCTCAACGCGGCACGGCTGTTCTCTGCGGCGCTGTCCCATCAGCCGGGCCTGTCGGCCGAAGCCAGCCAACTGGTGCAGCACATGGACAACTCCTTGCGCTCGGCCGAAGACCTGATCAGCGACCTGCTGGATATTTCCCGTCTGGAGAACGGCAAGATCAGCCCGGACCGCAAGGGGTTCGCGCTCAATGAACTGTTCGACGCGCTAGGGCCGGAGTTCAAGGCTCAGGCGCGGGAGCAGGGCCTGGATTTTCGCCTCAGGGGCAGCAGCCTGCGCGTCGACAGCGACATCAAGCTGTTGCGGCGCGTGCTGCAGAACTTCCTCACCAACGCCTTCCGCTATGGGCGTGGCCCGATCCTGCTGGGCGTGCGGCGCAAGCCTGCTGCGCTGAGTCTGGAGGTGTGGGACCGAGGCCCGGGCATTGCCCGCGACAAGCTGGAAATGATCTTCGAAGAATTCAAGCGCCTGGACAGTCACCAGACCCGTGCCGAGAAAGGCCTGGGGCTGGGCCTGGCGATTGCCGACGGCCTGTGCCGGGTGCTCGGCCACCCGCTGCAGGTACGCTCATGGCCCGGCCATGGCAGCGTGTTCAGTGTGACCGTACCACTGGCCGGCGCAGACACTGCAACCGCCCTGCCCGCGCCGCTGCCCATCAGCCAGCCGCTGGGTGGCGCACGGGTGCTCTGCGTCGATAACGAAGACAGCATTCTGCTGGGCATGCACAGCTTGCTCAGCCGCTGGGGGTGCGAGGTGTGGACCGCGCGCAATCGCCAGGACTGCGCAGCGCTGCTGGCCGCTGGCAAGCGGCCGCAATTGGCGTTGGTGGATTACCACCTGGACGAGGGCGAAACCGGTACGCAACTGATGGCCTGGCTGCGCACCGCGCTGGCCGAGCCGGTGCCGGGCGTGGTGATCAGCGCCGACGCGCGCCCCGAGACCGTCGCCCTGGTGCACGCGGCTGGGCTGGACTACTTGGCCAAACCCGTGAAGCCTGCGGCCTTGCGGGCGCTACTCAACCGGCACCTGGGCCGGCACTGACACGCCGTCGGCATCGGCCTCGGCGCCGCTGTCCTGGTGGGCCTCGGTCATGGCGCGTTCGAGCAGGTCGGGCGGCAGGCTCTTGCTGGCACGGGCGCCCAGCAGCTTGAGTTGCTCGCTGCGGCTGACCAGGTTGCCACGTCCCTCGGTGAGTTTGTTGCGCGCCGCGCCGTAGGCCCTGTCCAACTGCTGCAGGCGGTTGCCGACTTCGTCGAGATCCTGGATGAACAGCACGAACTTGTCATACAGCCACCCGGCGCGCTCGGCGATCTCGCGCGCGTTCTGGCTTTGCCGTTCCTGCTTCCACAGGCTGTCGATGACGCGCAGGGTGGCCAGCAAGGTCGTCGGGCTGACGATGACGATCTGCCGGTCGAAGGCCTCCTGGAACAAGTTGGGCTCGGCCTGCAACGCGGCCGAGAATGCCGCTTCGATGGGCACGAAGAGCAGCACGAAATCCAGGCTGTGCAAGCCATCAAGGCGACTGTAATCCTTGCCCGAAAGGCCCTTGACGTGATTGCGCAGCGACAGCACGTGCTGCTTCAGGGCCGCCTGGGCGATGGCGCCGTCTTCGGCGGCGATGTATTGCTGATAGGCAGTGAGGCTGACCTTGGAATCGACCACCACCTGCTTGTCGCCGGGCAGCATGATCAGCACGTCGGGCTGGAAGCGCTCGCCATCCGGCCCCTTGAGGCTGACCTGGGTCTGGTACTCGCGGCCCTTTTCCAGGCCGGCATGCTCCAGCACCCGCTCCAGAATCAGCTCGCCCCAGTTGCCCTGGGTTTTCTGGCCCTTGAGGGCCTGGGTCAGGTTGGTGGCTTCGGTGCTCAGGCGCTGGTTGAGCTGTTGCAAGCGCTCCAGTTCCTTGCCCAGGGAGAAGCGCTCGCGGGCCTCGTTCTGGTAGCTCTCTTCAACGCGCTTTTCGAACGACTGGATACGCTCCTTGAGCGGGTCGAGCAGTTGCCCCAGGCGTTGCTGGCTGTTTTCGGCGAAACGTTGCTCGCGCTCGTCGAAGATCTTGCCCGCCAGTTCGGCGAACTGCGCGCGCAGCTCGTCCCGTGAACCCTGCAGGTCGTTCAGGCGTTGCTGGTGGCTGTCCTGTTGTTCGCGCAATTCGGCTGATAGCCCGGCGCACTGGGCATCGAGGCGACGCAGCTCGGTTTCCCGGGTGCTGCGCTCGATGCTCCAGGCGTGGGCGGCATCGCGGGCATTGTCGCGTTCGTTCTGCAGCAGTTCGACCTCGCGGCGCAGGCCAGCCAGTTCGGCTTGCTTGGCCGAGTTGGCCTGGCTGAGGTCGCTGACTTCATCGCGGCAGGCATCGAGCTGCGCGCTCAGGCCGTCCTGGGCCAATTGGGCGTTACTCAGGCGCTCGTCGAGCAAGGCGACCTGGGCCAGGGCGGCGGTGCTTTTGCGCTGCAGCTGCCAGGCCAGCGCCAGGCAGGGCAAGGCGGCCGCCAGCAGGCCAATCAACAGGCTGGTCACGTCCAGGGCCATGGTGTGCTCTCATGCGGATTCGATGAGCGGCAGTCTGAGGCTATCGGCCGCCAGGGGCAAACCGCGTGTCAGCCGCGGCGCAGATCGCTCAAGGCGGTCTGGGCGCCTGCATCGCCGGCACGGGCAGCCTGACGCAGGAGTTCCTGACCGATGCGCTGGTCGCGGGCGTTGCCGCAATCGCGGCACATCAACTGGCCGAGGCGGCTCTGCGCGACCACCACGCCTTCGCGCGCGGGTTGCTTGAGCATGCGTCCGGCCAGGTGCTTGACGTTGACCTTGTGGCCCAGGCGGGGGCTGTCGAGCAGCCAGAGGGCAACCTTGAGGGTGAAACGCTTGGGTGCGGCGGGTGCGGCGGGTGCGGCGGGTGCGGAACTTTTCATGACAAAACTTTGGGCAGATCGGAAAAGCGCGCCACTCTACTCTTTTTTCCCGACGAATGCGCGGGGGCAATGACCAGCGCCACACCCCCCTCCCCGTAGGAGCGGTCCGTGGCCGCGAAGGGCGCAACGCGGTGGGTCAGGCGTACCGCGGCGCCCTTTTCGCGGCCGATGACCGCTCCCACGGGAGATGGCGCTGATCCCCGTGGCAGCGCATGACCACTGTAGGAGCGGTCCGTGGCCGCGAAGGGCGCAACGCGTTGGGTCAGGCGTACCGCGGCGCCCTTTTCGCGGCCGATGACCGCTCCTACGGGAGATGGCGCCCGATCCCCGTGGCAGCGCATGACCACTGTAGGAGCGGTCCTTGGTCGCGAAGGGCGCAACGCGGTGGGTCAGGTAGCGAGGGTCACGGCGCCAATGCCGGGGTATGGCGCTCGATCCCCATGGCAGCGCATGACCACTGTAGGAGCGGTCCGTGGCCGCGAAGGGCGCAACGCGGTGGGTCAGGTAGCGAGGGTCACGGCGCCGATGCCGGGGAAGTCGACTTCGATGCTGGCGCCTGGGGGCGCCCAGTGGATGCCAGTCCAGCTTCCGGTGGCGATCAGATCGCCCGCGCGCAGGGGGTTGCCCAGTGCGACAGCGTGTCGCGCCAGCCACGGCAGGGAGTTCAACGGTTCGCGGAACGGGTGGCTGCCCAGGCCACGCACCACTTGTTCGCCGTCGATGCGCAGCATTGCGGCCTGGGCCGACCAGTCGGGGATGGACGCCAAAGCCACCGGCATGCCCACAATCAACCCCCGGTTCAGTTGCTGGTCCGCCAGTCGCAGCAAAGCATCGGCCTGGGCACCGTTCTCCCAGCGCGTGTCGCACAACTCGATGCCAGGCATCCACGCGTCGATGGCTGCATACGCCCCAGCCAGGTCGGTATGTTCATCCAGATCCCTGGACAGCCGCACGAACAGTTCGCCTTCGATACCGAACCCGTGGCAGTGGCCCGGTGGCACCTGCCAACCGGACGCCTGCACCGCGCTGGCCGGCACGCCGGCGGCGCTGATGAAACCTGCGGGCGCCCCGCCCAGCTTCCACGCCCGTGCGGGCGCATGGGCGAACCAGCCCATTGCCTCGGCCACCCGCTGCTGCACCTCATACGCCTGCGCCTGGGTGTCCAGGCGCATACCGTCGACCGGCTGCCGGCGATGCTCGCGCCAGGCGCGGATCAGCCGCTCGGCTACCTGCTCGACCGCGCTCATACCGGCAACTCGGTCTTGCGCCGGCGTACCTGCGCCGGTGCCGGACGCTCGCAGGGCAAGAACTGGCCCCGCCCTGCTTCGCCTCGCGGCTCACCGTCCCATACCACCTCGCCGCGCGACAGCGTGATGGCCGGCCAGGCGCTCAATTGCATGCCGGCGTAAGGGGTGTAGTCGACATTGTGGTGCAGCATTTCGTTGCTGATCGACACCGGCTGCCCTTCGTCCCAGATCACCAGATCGGCATCGGCGCCGATGGCGATACTGCCCTTGCGCGGGTACAGCCCGTACATCTTTGCAGCGTTGGTCGACGTCAGCGCGACGAAGCTTTGCGCCGTGATGCGCCCGGTGCGCACGCCTTCGGACCACAACAGCGCCATGCGGGTTTCGACACCGGGAATGCCGTTGGCGATCTGGTCGAACGACACGTCTTCGCCGTGGGCCTTCTTGCCATCGGGGCCGTCGTAACGAAACGGCGCGTGGTCGGACGAGAAGATCTCGAACGAACCGTTTTCCAGCCCGTCCCAGATCACCTGCTGGTTTGCGGCGTCCCGAGGCGGTGGGCTGCAGATGCATTTGGCGCCTTCGAAGCTGTCGTCGCAGCCCAGCGAGTCGGCGGTCAGAAACAGGTATTGCGGGCAGGTTTCGGCATACACCTTCAAGCCGTGGTTCTGCGCCCAGCGAATCTGCTCGACGGCCTCGCGACCCGATACGTGGACGATGAGGATGGGCACATCCACCAGTTCGGCCAAGGCAATGGCGCGGTGCGTGGCCTCGCGTTCCACCAGAATCGGTCGCGAGCTGGCGTGGTAGCGCGGCGCGCCGAGCCCGGCCGCCAGCAGGCGCTCGGTGAGCCAGGCGATGCAATCGCTGTTCTCGGCATGCAGCATGACCATGGCCCCTTCGCGGCGGGCCACGGACAGGGTTTCGAGGATCTCCCGATCGCCCAGTTTCAGCGCGTCGTAGGTCATGTAGATCTTGAACGAGGTATAGCCCTCGGCAATCAGTGCCGGCAATTCTTCACGCAAGACCTGCGGGGTCGGGTCGGTGACGATCAGGTGGAACGCGTAGTCGATGACCGGCTTGTTGCCTGCCCGGCGATGGTAGTCATCCACTGCTGCACGCAGGGTTTCGCCCTTCTGCTGACAGGCGAACGGAATCACCGTGGTGGTCCCACCGCAGGCCGCCGACACCGTGCCACTGAAAAAATCATCGGCCATCACCGAGCCGTCGCCGGTGGGCTGGTCCAGGTGCACATGGCTGTCGATGCCGCCCGGGGTCACGTGCCGGCCGGCCGCGTCGATTTCCGCAAGGCCTGGGGGCAGCTCCAGGGCCAGGGCGACGATGCGCCCGTCGCGAATGCCGATGTCACTGGTGAAGGTGTCTGCGGCAGTGACCACGCGAGCGTTGCGAATAACCGTATCGAAAGGTTGCATATCAAGCCTCTTCAAGCAGTAGCCGGCCCCAGCCGGTCAAGCGACGTGTGTCCACGCCGGTCATGTTCAACACGTCCCAGAGCACCGTCGTCACCGTGTCGAACACCGGTACCCCGTGCTGGCGCTCCCAGGATTCGGCACGGTGAGCGGCGTGCAGGTTGGTGCAGAAGGTGGTGATGGCCTCGGCACCGGCCGCGACCACCTCGGCCACCTGACGATCCAGGGTAGCTTCGTCCACTTCGGCAAAGGAGAAATTGTCCTGCAGCGACAGGTGGCTTTCGGCGCTGGCATCGATACCCAGCGCGGCATAGTTGGCAACGATCTTCGCCTGTACATCCGCCAGATACGGCGAAACCAGGCCCAGGCGGCGAATGCCGAAGCGCTGCAACGCCTTGTTCAGTGCCAGCACCGAGGTCGTCGCCGGTATCGCCGTGGCCTCGGAAATGGCCTGGCATAGCGCAACGTCGGTATCGAAACCCAGCCATCCGGCAGAGGTGCCGCTCCAGCCGATTGCATCGACATGGGCATCGGCCAGCAAGCGCGCCGCGTCCAGAATCCGCTCGCGCTGGAACTGGCCCAGCGCGTCGGCACTGAGGGCGATCTGGGTGACACTGAAGCGTGAGAAATGCACGCTGACTTCCGGCAGGCTGGCTATCAACGCCTGGGTCAGTGGCTCCAGTGCGGTGTTCGAGGAAGGCGTAAGCACGCCCAGGCGAATACGGCGGGTCATGCTGGACCTCCAGTGATCGCGTGCGAGGAAGGATAGGCGCGCAGAGGGTTTTCGCAACGTTGCCACAGGTCGCGGCACACGGTGTCGGCTGCGGCACGTACACAGGCTTCGTCGACCAGGGTCGAGCGGCCTTGGTCGATCACCACCCGACCGTCGACGATCACGGTTTCGACGTCGGCCCCGGTGGCGTTGTGCACCAAACTGCCCAGCGCATCGATGCAGGGAGTGAGGTGGAGTTGTCGATAGTCGAGGATGGCCAGGTCAGCCAACTGGCCGACCGCCAATCGACCCAGATGGTCGCCCCAACCCAGCGCCGCGGCGCCGTTGACGGTGGCCATGCGCAGCACGTCGCGTGGTTGCCAATCGTCGGCTACTTGCCCGGCACTCAACCGCCCTACCGCCAGCGCCCAGCGCATGACCTCGATCATGTCGCCGTGCATGGTGTCGGTAGCCAGGCACAGGCGCGCGCCGGCCTGCAACAGGCGACGCGTGGGCGCTACCCGGCCGGACATGGCGTTGCCGACCGGGATGTGCACGACATGAGCACCCGAGGCGCCGATGCGGGCGATGTCCTCGTCATCCACATGAATGCAGTGACCGGCCAGCAGGCGCGAATCGAGCATGCCCAGCTCATCGAGCAGTTGCACCGGCGAGCGGTCGTGGGTAGCGCGCACCCAATCCAGTTCGTCCTGGCTCTGCGCCAGGTGCGTGCTGATCTGCAGACCATGCCGGCGGGCCAAGGCATCGATCTGGCGCAGGAAGTCCAGCGAGCAGGTATCGGGCGCGTGAGCGGTCAGGTGGGCCTGGATGCGTCCGTCGGCCTGCCCTGCCCAGCGTTCGACGAAGGCCTCGGCATGGTCCAGCTGGACCAGGCCACGCTTCAGGTCGAAGCGCCGCGTGCCTTGCAGCACCGAGGCGAAATCGACATCGGCCAGACGTTGGCTGGCGAACAGGCGCACACCGGTTTCGGCCATGCCTGCCACGGTGTGCTCGGCATGCACGAAGCTGTCCGCAAGCGTGGTGCAACCCGCCCGCAGCGCTTCCAGTGCACCGAGGCGGGACAACGCCAGTGCTTCCTCCGGGCTGAGCCATGAAGCCTGCGGCAGGCCGGGGGTGTAGGACGGCGCAAAGCCGCAGTCCGGCGCCACTCCACGGACGAAATTCAGGCCGGCATGGTAATGGGTATTGATGAAGCCGGGCACCACCACCCGGCCCGGCAAGTGCAGATGCCGCACGGCTTTGGGCGCAGCCTGGTCGGCTGGCCCGACGTGGGCGATGCGTTGGCCACGGATGCCCAGGCTCGCGGACTGCGCAAGGCCGTCGACCGGGTCCAGCAGCACCGTGCCGGTAATCAGTAGATCCAGTGGATTGTCGATCATGCGGCCATCCACCCGCCGTCCACCATCAACGTGGTGCCAGTGATGAAGCTGGCCTCGGCGCTGGCCAGAAACAGCACGGCCTTGGCGACATCGTCGGGATGGCCCAACCGCGGCCAGGGGGTACGCTGCGTGGCCCGCGCCATCACCGCCGGGTCTACCGCCCGGCCACCGGCGCCGGTCTGGATCTTGCCGGGTGCCACTGCGTTGCAAACGATGCGCTGCTCGGCATAGTCGCTGGCGACCTGCCGGGTGAGGTAATCCACAGCCGCTTTGCTCACGCCATAGGCCAAGTCGTGGGGTGCGGCAATCATGCCGTGTTGCGAAGACAGGTTGACGATGCGTCCGCGGGTCTCACCCACTATCGCCTGGCCGACCATTTGCCGCACGGCAGCCCGACAACAGCGGTAGACCCCCCCGAGATTGACGTCCAGGACACGCTGCCAGTCGGCCTCGTCAAGCTCGAGCAAGGGCCGCGCGTGGCGGATGCAGGCGTTATTGACCAGCACATCGAGGCGCCCGAAGCGCGCTACCGTGGTTTCGACCAAGGCTTCGACCTGAGCACTGTCGGCAACGTCAGTCTGTACGAACAGGGCCTGATGGCCAGCGGCGCGAATCAGGTCGGCGGTTGGCTCGCCGCCCTCGATGACAGCCGTGGTGACATCGGCGATGACCACGCAGGCACCGTGGCTTGCCAGGTGCCAGGCAATGGCGCGGCCGATGCCGGAGGCCGCACCGGTGACGATGCACACCTGGCCCGCCATGCTCGATGCGTTCGCCAAAGGGGTGGGAATCATGGGTTCACCCTTGTCTGGGGGCCTGCCACCTGGGCAAGCCAGTGATGAAAATCGTGATCGGCAGCGTCGATGTCGAATCGCGGAACGAAGCTGCAGTCTTCGCGCAGGCGATCGACCGCCATGCTCGCCCGATCGTAGTCGGCGTACAGCTCGATGTTCGGCGTTTCACCCGGCGCCGCCAGACGCCAGCGGAAGTCCGGGAAGCGTGTGGCCAGACGAGCGCACCATTGACTCAACGGCCATTGGAAACCCGCCGCCAGGTTATAGAGGGGATATCGCCACTGCGGCTGGTCCAGCAGGCAGCCGATGGCCTGCGCGGCGTCGCGGACATACAACCAGTCGCGCAGGCTGTCGCGCGCGAGGATCGCCGTGCCGCCACGGCGGGCCACTTGCAACAGTTGCAGGGGCGCGCTGAGGGTGTCGCGCACGCCGCTGTCGGCTTCCCAGGGCCCGAAGCAAGTGCCCAGGCGGCCGATAACCAAGGGCAACCCATGCAGTTGGGCAAGGCGCCGCGCCGCATCCTCGGCGCTGCGCTTGGATTGGCCGTACAGGCCCTCGGGGGCCAAGGCGGAACGGGCTTCGTCGAGCAACGGCGCGTGACGCCCGGCGCTGCCGTAGACCGAGCCCGAGCTGATGTGCACCAGCCGCGACACGCCGCACTCGGCGCTCGCGCCGATGGCCGCGAGCACCCCGCCCACGTTCACTTCGAAGATCGCCTGTGGCGCCAGACGCTCGCGGTCGGCGTCGGCGGTGATGGCGGCCAGGGTCACCACCCGTTGGGGACGATGGCGACCCATGAGCGTACGCAGGTCGGTCGCATCGCGCACATCGCCCCGATGCTCGATGAAGCGTCCCGGCAACTCGGCGAAAACCGCTCGCGCGGCGTCAGGAATCGGCCCCAGGTCGAAACCGATCACTTCTTCACCCGCCATCAGCAGGTGCTCGCTCAAGGCCAGGCCGACGAAGCCACTGCTGCCGGTGATCAGCGTCTTCATCTCAGGCGTTTTCCCGTACCGGCTCCGGGCGCAGCAGCGCCAGGATATGCCGCTTGTAGTCGTTGAAGGCCTTGCTGGTCGGGTCGCGCGGACGTTCCAGCTCGATCGGCAGCAACTCGCGGATGCGCCCTGGGCGGGCCGACATCACCGCCACATGGGTACCCAGCGCCAAGGACTCATCGATGCCGTGGGTGACGAATACGATAGTGCTCTGGCTCTCGCGCCAGATCCGGATCAGCTCGGCGTGCATGTCCATCTTGGTCTGCTCGTCCAACGCACCGAACGGCTCATCCATGAGGATCACTTCAGGGTTCATGAGCAATGCGCGGGCGATGCCCACGCGCTGATTCATGCCGCCGGAGAGTTCGCTGGGAAAGTGATTCTCGAAGCCGGTCAGACCCACCATTTCGATGAATTTCTGCGCTTTCTCACGACGTATGTCCTTGCCCACGCCGCGCATCTTCAGGTGAAAGGCAACGTTCTCCCAGACCGGCAACCACGGCATCAGGTTGGCTTGCTGGAACACCACGCCACGATCGGCCCCCGGTGCGGTGATCGACTGCCCGCCCACGCTGACCGTGCCCTGGGTAGGGTGATCGAAGCCGGCGATCATGTTCAGCAGGGTCGACTTGCCGCAGCCACTGGGGCCCAGCAGGCAGAGAAATTCGTTGCGCGCCACTGTCAGGCTGACGTCGTCCAGGGCAACGATGCCGGTGGGTCGCTTGGGGTCGTCGAACACCCGCGAGACGCGGTCGATGGTGATCAGTGCCATGCCTCAGCCCTCCTTCTGCAACGTGGAACCGCGCTGCCAGCGCAACAGGTATGCGCCCACCCGCTTGATCGCATAGTCACTGAGAAAACCCAGCAGGCCGATGCTGACCATGGAGGCGATGACGATGTCGTAACGCAGGAAATAATAGGAATCCCACAGCACATAGCCGACGCCGCTTTTCACCGCGACCATTTCCGCTGTGACCGTGAGCATCCACGCCGAGCCGATGGCGATGCGCAGGCCCGAGAAGATGCTCGGCAGCGCCGCCGGGAAGACGATGTAAAGCAATAGTTTGCTTGGCGTACCACCGGTCATGGCGCCTGCGCGCAACAGGTTGCGGTCGCAGTTCTTGACACCGTGAATGGTGCTCAACAGCACCGGGAAGAACGACCCCATGAACACCAGAAAGATTGCCGGTTTGTCGGCGATGCCGAACCAGATGATCGCCAGGGGAATCCAGGACACCGGCGGTATCGGGCGCAGAATCTGCAGCACCGGCTCGAACAGGTTTTCTGCGGTGCGCGACCAGCCGATGGCCATGCCTGCGCCGACGCCGAGCAAAGCCGCGATAGCGAAGCCTGCGAACACCCGGAACGAGCTGGCGGCTACATCGAGGATCCAGTGGCCGCTGTAGCTCTGCGTGTTGCCGTCGGTGGCGAAGACCCAGTCGGCCCAGGCGATCATCACCTGGGACGGGGCCGGCAGCAGCGCCCGCGGCAAGATGCCGGAGCGGGAAAAGATCTCCCAGCCCACCAGCAGCAGCACCGGCACGATGCCGCGCTCGATGCGTTTGTACAGGCGCCGGCCCAGAGATGGGCCATGCCCTCGCCCGACCCCGTGCGCCTTGATGGCGGTACTTTTCATCTCAGTACCCCAGCTCGGTTTTCGGCTTGCCGGTCACCGCTTCCAGAAAGCTGTAGTCCAGGTTCTTCTCCACCTGCTGGCTGACATCGGTGCTGATGTACTTGAGGTCACGCATCATTTGCGCAATGGCCACCGCCGAGGCGCGGTGCATGGCGTAGTCGGGGTAGAGGTTGTCGACCGCGCCGGTGGCGATGGCCTTGTCCAGCCCGGTGACTTTCTGGATGGTGTCGATGAACAGCGGCTTGTCGTTGGCCATCAGGTCATTGACCTTGACGATGGAACGCACTGTTTCCTCGACGCCCTTGCGGTTGTCCTCGATCACATCGGAGCGGGTAACGATCAGGTTGGTCAACTTGCCAGCCGCCTGGTCGTAGGGAAAGTCGAAGAACTTGGCCGCCTTGACCTCGCGGATCTGCGTGGCGAACGGGTCTACCGACGTGATCAGCTCCACTTCGCCGCGGCGCAGTGCCTGCACGTGGTCAGACGGGTTGGGGATGTTGATGAATTGCACATCCTTGTTGATATCGATGCCGTGCTTGAGGAACGCCCCGCGCATATGGATATCCTGGGCGTTGCCGCGCGAAGCGGCGACACGGAAAGGCTTGTCTTCGGCCTTGTACTTGTCGATGAGCGCCTTCAAGCCGACCCAGTCGCCTGGCTGCAGCGGCAGGTCGTTGCCCACCAGAATCTGTGAGCCGCCGTTGATCTGCCCGGACACGGCCACCACGTCGAACCCCTTGTCCAGCGCGGTGGCGTAATGCAGGTAGGTGACCTGCGCCACGTCGATGCTCTTGGACAGCAGCGCCGTGAGCACGTCGTTGCCGGTGTTGAAGGCAATGGCGTCGAGTTTCACCCCGGTGGCGTTTTGCGGCGTCAGGGACAACGGCGTGCAGTGGGCGCACTTGGCATAACCAAGTTTGACCGGTTTGGCTTCGTCGGCATGGGACATGGCCATCATGCCGAGGCTCAACACCAAGGCCGAAAAGGCACGCTTGAGCAAGGTAGTGGACGAACGAATAGCTGGCATCGGGCTTCTCCAATTGTCACTAAAGGCTGAGGCTTTGTGGCAAAGAGTTTGCAACCGTTATGCCATGTTTGTGGCACTGGCTGGAAACCGCCTTGGTTTCAAAGCCGGCCTATGCAGCTCAGGGGCTGCACAGCGGGGCCTCGGTGACCGCACGCAGCGGCATTCGCGGTCGCAGACTGCGCCGGTGAGTACGGGATGATCGCGGCCAGGAAAGCGATCGCTGCGAGCCTATGGGTCGCCGTGGTGCATGTTTGGACAACCGCACACCATTTTGTGACAATCCGCCATCTGACAGTAATGAAGCTTACGAGGAGCCTTTACGTGCTCGATCAACAAACATTCTCCCCCCGCCCGCGTCGTGTTCGCAGTACCGGGCAGATCCTGGGCACCGGCAGTACCCGCGATGGCATCTACGAGCGCATCCTCAACGCCGTGATGGAGCACCGCCTGATCCCCGGTACCAAGCTGGTGGAAGAGAAGCTGGCCGGGGTGTTCCAGGTCAATCGCACGCGCATCCGCGAGGTGCTGGCGCGCCTGGCCCATGAGGGAGTCGTCACCACCATTCCCAATCGGGGTGCGTTCATCGCCAGCCCGTCGGTGGAGGAAGCCCGGCATGTCTTTCAGGCCCGGCGCATTCTGGAGCCGGCGCTGATCCGTAGCCTGGTGGCCAAGGCCGACAGCCAGCAGTTCAGTCGCCTGCACGCCCACGTGGCTGAAGAACGCGCCGCTCGCGAGACAGGCGACAAGCGCGCGGTGATTCGCCTGTCCGGCGAGTTTCATCTGCTGATCGCGCAGATGGTCGACAGCCCGCCCCTGGTCAAACTGATGCGCGAGCTGTCCTCGCTGACTTGCCTGATCATTCTGCTGTACGACTCGCCGAACGTGCCTGCCTGCCCCAACCATGAGCACACCGAAATCGTCGAAGCCATGGAGCGAGGCCAGGTCGAGGCAGCCATCGCCTTGATGCTGGGGCACCTGGACCACATCGAGGCGACGCTGGACCTATCGGTGGAAGAAGAAGCCGAAGTCGACCTGCAGGCAATTTTCGGCTGACGCCCCACGCAACCTGACCGCCAGGAACCGCCATGAGACTGCTGATCATCAATCCCAATATCTCCCACAGTGTCACCGACCTGATCGAGGCAGAAGCGCACCGCACGGCGGCTGCGGATACGCAGATCCAGATGGCGACCGCGGCGAGCGGTGTGGCTTACATCGAGACCCGCTTCGAAGCCCTGCTCGGCGCCCACGCAACGGCGCTGATCGCCGGGGAGCGCCTGGGCAGCTACGACGCAGTACTGGTGGCAGCATTCGGTGATCCCGGGCTGCTTGCGCTCAAGGAGGTACTGGACGTGCCGGTGGTGGGCATGACCGAAGCGGCATTGATGACGGCCGCCCAACTGGGCCAGAGGATCTCGATCATCGCCATCTCCCGGCGCATCACCAGTTGGTACCGCGAGTGCGTGGCACAGAACGGCATGCTCGACCGTCTGGCCAGCATTCGCCATCTGGACCGCCCGTTGCGCGATGCCGGCAGCGTTCAGGAAGATCATGCCGAGCGCCTACTGGAGCTCAGCCACCTGGCGGTGAACGAAGATGGCGCCGACGTGCTGATCCTCGCCGGTGCCCCACTGGCTGGGCTGGCACGGGGGTTGGCCGGGCGGTTGCCGGTTCCGGTGGTGGATGGAGTCTCGTGCGGCGTGGCCCAGGCGCAGTTGTTGCACCGCCTGCAGGCCGGTCGGGCCACCCAAGGCAGCTTCGCCCGCCCGCCGGCCAAACCCAACCAAGGCTTGCCAGCGGGGTTACAAGCCCTCCTGTAGCAGCGGTGCAAGCCGCGTCCGGGTTCACCGCGGTAGGCCAGACCAATCGCGTACACCGCCGACGCGGCTTGCGCCGCTGCTACAGGTCGGCCCAAGCCGCACCCATTGCCGCAAACGCCGCAATTCGTGTAGCAGCGGTGCGAGCCGCGTCCGGGTTCAGCGTGGTATGAATTCACACTGCGGCAGCATCACGCTCCAGCCACGCCTGGGCAATCTGCTCGCGGGTGGCGAACCACACACCTTCATGGCCCTGCGCGTACTCGATGAACTTCTGCAGGGCGCGCACCCGGCCCGGGCGTCCGACCATGCGCGGGTGCAGACCGACGGACATCATGCGCAGGCCGTCTGCAGATTCTTCGTGCAGCACCTCGAAGCTTTCCTTCATGTATTCAAGAAAGTCGGAAGCCTGGGACAGGCCCGGCGAATTCCAGTAGCGGAAATCATTCACGTCACTGGTGTACGGCACCACCAGGTGGCGTTTGCCTTCGACGTCGACGAAGTACGGCACGTCATCGTTGTAGGCATCGGAGTCATAGAGGAACCCGCCCTCCTCAGCCACCAGGCGACGAGTGCGTACGCTGGCGCCATAGCGGCAGTACCAGCCTACCGGGCGCTTGCCGCAGGTGCGCTGGAAGGACTCGATGGCCAGGCGGATGTGCTCGCGCTCCTGCTCCTCGGTCAGGCGGAACACTTCCTCCCAGCGGTAGCCATGGCTGCACACTTCGTGGCCCAGTTCGACCGCCGCGCGCGCCACGTCGGGGTTCTGCTCGAAGGCCACCGCGCAGGCATGGAACGTGGCCGGCACGTTGGCCTTCTGCAGAATCTGCAGGATGCGCCAGATGCCGACCCGCGAGCCATATTCGTACATCGACTCCATGGCCAGGTTGCGTACGCCATCGGGAAACTGATAGCTGCCCCACTCGGTCATGCTTTCCTGATCGGGATCGCCCATGGCCAGGGACCGTTCGGAGCCTTCCTCGTAGTTGATGACCAGGCTGATCGCCAGCCGGGCGCCATTGGGCCAGGTACCCTGGGGACGTTGCTGGCCATAGCCGACCAGATCTCTTAGGGGTGATGTCACGGTACGGCTCTCCAGCAGGTTGGGCAAAGTGCCGGGCCTGGGGCCTCAGCAGTCGATATCTTTCAAAGCGTCGTGGTCGATGCCGCCAAAGGTTTCACCTGCGGCGAAGGCCAGGCCCATGGCCAATGTCTGGGCCACGCAGAACGCGGCGGTCAATGAGCGAAAGCCAAGCAGTTCGGCGTCGTCGACTTCGATCATCACCGAGGCGCATTGGCCGATCGGGCTGAGCAGGCTGTCGGTGATGGCAACGATCGGCGTCCCGGCTGCGACCGCCTGGTTGCAGGCGTCGATGGTTTCCTGGGCATACGGGGGAAAGCTCACCGCCACCAGCACGTCATCACTGTGCAGCGCGCCGACCTGCTCGCGCAGGCTGCCGCCCAGGCCGCTGATGTGTACGGCGCGCCGTCCGACCCGGCTCAGGGCATAACTGAGGTAGGCGGCCATCGGAAACGAACGGCGCATGCCCACCACGAACGTGGTGCGCGCCTGTTGCAGCAGGGCAATGGCCTGTTCCAGCGCCTGCACCTGCTGCCCTTCGGCGAGGTGTTCGAGGGAGACGATGTTGGCCCGGCTGAAGGCGCCGAGCATGGCGCCCACATCGGTCGGGTCGTCCAGCAGCTGTTCGCCTCGATAGTGGCGAATACGCTCCTTGAAGCTGCCCTGCCCGGCCTTTTCCAACGGCGCCTTGCACACCCGCTGCAGATCGCTGAAGCCGCCATAGCCCAGGGCCTGGGCCAGGCGAATGAACGCCGAAGCGGGAATCTGCGAACGCGCGGCCAGGGCGGCGACCGTATTGAGCGCCACATCATGGGGGTGCTCGATCACGTACTGGGCGGCATCGCGCATGCGTGCAGTGAGTTTGTCCTGCCCCACCGCAATGGCGCTGCGCAGTTCTTCAAGGGTGTGCGGTAATGGCATGGTTCAGTGGCTCGATGGCGGTCAGCTGGGACGCAGGTCTGCGATGGCTCGGGCCAGGCATTCCACCAGCCGCGTCATTTCATCGACGGTGTTGTAGTGCGCAATGGAAACGCGTACCACCCCTCCCTGAGGTGCCAGGCCCAGTTCTTCGATCAAGTGACGGGCATAGAAGTCACCAAAACGAATGCCGATGCGCGCCGCGTCCACCTGTCGCACGATGGCCTCGGACTGCACGCCCTCGACGACGAAGCTGATGGTCGGTACCCGGTCGCCCGCCGTCACCCGCGGTTTGCCGATGATGCGCACGCCGCCGGCGTCGCGTAGATAGCCCAGCAGAATCTCGGCCAAGAGGTTTTCCTGCACCTCGAACGCATCGAAAGCCGCCTGCATGATCTGCCGCTCGCTGCCTTCGGTGCCCAGGCGCCGGCCGATGTCCAGCAGGTAGTCACTGATGCCCATGCAACCGTAGGACAGTTCGTAGTTGACGTTGCCCGGCTGCAGCTTGTACGGCAGCACGTCCTGGCCGATGAAGAAATGGTTGAGGCTGGGCAGTTCCAGCAGCAGTTCGCGCTTGCCCCACAGCACCGCGAAATGCGGGCCGAACACTTTGTAGAAGCTGAACACGTAATAGTCGGCGCCGCTGGCCTGCACATCGACCAGACGGTGCGGTGCGTACGCCACCGCGTCCACCACCAGCTTGGCACCGCAGGCGTGCACGCGCTCGGCAACCTGCGCGACCGGGTTGACGCTGCCCAGAATGTTCGACGCGTGGGTCATCGCCACGTAACGCGTGCGCGGCCCGAGAAGTTGCTCCAGGTCGCGCAGCTCCAGCTCCAGGCTCGACGGATCCACCGACCATACGCGCAGGGTGGCCCCGCGCTCTTGGCACAGGCGCTGCCAGGGGCCGATGTTGGCTTCGTGGTCGCTGTGGGTGACGATGATCTCGTCGCCCGCGCCGATCGACGGCGCAATCGCCCGCGCCAGCAACTGCAGCAACAAGGTGGTCGAACCGCCCATCACACACTCTTCAGAGTGGCGAGCGTTGATCAACTGGGCCACCGAGGCCCGTGCTTCCAGCACCTTGGCACCGGCTTGCACCGACGGCTCGTACGAAGCGCCCAACTGCACAGCGTGGTTGAGCAGGTACTGGCTGATGCGCTCGGCCACCGGCTTGAGTACCGCCGAGCCGCCGGCGTTGTCCAGGTAGCCGTAGCCGTCGGCGAGTGCGGGAAATTGGCGACGGACGTAGTCGATATCGAGGGCAGTCAAAGTGAGTCTCCCGGTTGCTTGTTAGGGGTCGAGCCTGTCAGTGGTGCAGGATGGCCTGCAGGAATGCCTGGGTACGGGGTTCCTGGGGCGCGGTGAAGAAGGCCTGGGGATGGTTCTGTTCGATGATGCGACCGGTTTCCATGAAGATCACCCGGTCGGCGACCTTGCGCGCGAAGCCCATCTCGTGGGTCACCACGATCATGGTCACGCCGGAGCGGGCGAGGTTCTGCATCACGTCGAGCACTTCGCCGACCATTTCCGGGTCCAGCGCCGAGGTCGGCTCGTCGAACAGGATCACCCGCGGTTCCATGGCCATGGTCCGGGCGATCGCGACCCGTTGCTGCTGGCCCCCGGACAACTGGCTGGGGTACTTGTCGGCATGCGCAGACATGCCGACCTTTTCCAGCAACAGCCGCGCGCGCTCCTGGGCATCGCGTCGGTTCATGCCGCGCACGCGCACCGGCGCCAGGGCCACATTGGCCAGCACGGTGAGGTGGGGATAGAGATTGAAGTTCTGAAACACCATGCCCACTTCGCAGCGGATGCCGGCGAGCTTGGGGCCGGTTTCCACGCGCTGCCCGGACACCCGGATGTCGCCACCCTGGTAGGGCTCTAGCAGGTTGATGCAGCGAATCAGGGTGGATTTCCCCGACCCGGAAGGCCCCAGGATAACCACCACTTCGCCCTGGGCGACGGTCAGGTTGATGTCGCTGAGGGCCTGGAATGGCCCGTAGAATTTGTCCAGCCGTTCGATTTCGATGACGTTGCTCATGCGCGCTTGCCTCCGCTGCCGTTGCGACGCTCTACCCAGCTGACCAGCTGCACCAGTGGCAGCAGCAACAACAGGTACATGATCGCCGCCCCCACCAGCGGCGTTGGATTGGCAGACAGCGCCTGGGCCTGGGTGGCTTGCTTGAGCAGGTCGGGCATGGCGACCACCGAGGCCAGGGCGGTGTCCTTCATGACGTTGATGCAGTTGCTGGTCATGGGCGGCAGAACGATGCGCATGGCCTGCGGCAGGATCACGTCGCGCATGGTGTTGAAGAAGCTCATGCCCTGGGAAGCCGCCGCTTCGAACTGACCCTTGGGGATAGCCTCGATGCCGGAACGGAAGATCTCCGCCGAATAGGCGCACGACACCAGCGACAGCGCGGCCGTGGCGGCAGCGAAGGACGACAGGCGAATGCCGACGAAGGGCAAGGCGTAGTAGATCAACACCAGCAGGACCAGCAGCGGGATGGACCGCAGCACATCGATGTACACCCGTGCCAGCCAGCGCACGGGGGTGTAGCCATACAATCTGAGCATGGCCAGCAGCAGGCCGCCGGCCAGGCCCAGTACGATACTCACCACGCCGAGCAATATGGTCACGCCAAGGCCGCGCAGCATCAACGGCAGCGCGTCGACGAACACGTCCCAGTTGAAGAAAGTCTGTAGCAACTCCATGAACGGTTACCTTGGTCGTGGGCCGGTAGCGGGCGGGTCGAAGCGCGGTGCTTATTGCGGAACGTCGACGACTTTCACTGTGCTGGAGTCGTCTGCGGCGGCCGCACCGAACCACTTCTTGTGCAGGTCGGCGATCACGCCGTCTTTTTTCATCTCGCTGATGATCGTGTTCACTCGCGCGCCTTCGGCCCAGCCTTTGGCGTGCATCAAAGAGTACTTCTCGCCGGTGGGGATGCGCGCGACCACGGCATACTGCGGCTTGTCCTTGATGTAATAGAGCACGGCGGGAATGTCGCTGATGTAGCCATCCATGCGCCCGGACGCCAGGTCGAGCATGGCCGGCGACAGCCCTTCGTAGCGCGAGATGTCCTTGAACTTGTATTCGCCCTGATGCTTGGCGGCCCACATGTCGCCGGTCGAACCGGTGTCCACGCCCACCACCTTGCCGCTCATGTCGGCCAAACCCTTGATGCCGGACTTGGTCAGCACCGAGAGCGACTGGTCGCTGTCGTAGTACGGCTGGGCGAACCCGACCGATTCCAGGCGTTTGGGGGTGATGGTGATCGAAGAAATGGCGATGTCCGCGCGCTTGGACTGCACGGCGCTGAACAGACCGTTGAAAGGAATGTTGACGAACTCCACGGTCTTGCCGGCGCGCTTGGCGACTTCCTTCACCACATCGACTTCAAAGCCGACGATGTCGCCCTTGGCATCCTGGAACTCCCAGGGCACGTTGCCGACGTTGGCACCCACGGTCCAATCGGCAGCCAGTGCCGAGGCCGAAAACGCAGTGGCTACAGCCATGCTCAAAAGTACTTTCACGCTCATGTCCAGTTCCCCGATTCACGTCAGTGCCAATGGCGGCCTGGGTGCTAGCGCAGGCCTGTCGAGAACGAGACTAGATCTAAGAATCAAATACTTCAAGAACTAAATTTAATGAATTAAATGCTCCATTGGAGGGCGGTACTTGCCCGCATTGGTGCATGTGGCAAACGCAGGAAGCGTACGGTATGGCGGCTGCCGGACGCCGCACACAGGCCAAGGGCGCACCTTGGAGGAGCATGTCCACCCCCCGCCCCCGTAGGAGCGGTCAGTGGCCGCGAAAGCCTCACCGCGGTCCACCTGACCCACCGCGCCGCCCTTTTCGCGGGCAGAGCCCGCTCCCACAGAAAGCCCGCACCGCCCCCGTAGGAGCGGTCAGTGGCCGCGAAAGCCTCGATGCGATCCACCTGACCCACCGCGCCGCCCTTTTCGCGGCCGATGACCGCTCCCACAGGTCTACCTTGCAATCAGCGGTCGTCGTCGGTCGGCGCAGGTTCCTGGAGCAGGTCGTCGAAGTCGATCTTGAGGCCCTGCTCCATGGAATCCAGTTCCACCAGCAACGAGCGGAAGCTGGTCTCGTCCTTGGCCGGGGCCTCGCCCTCACCCTCGGCACTGGCATCGGCCAACGCCTGCAGATGCGCAGGCACCGGCGCGTCTTCATCGTGGTCGTCGAGGACCGACTCAGGTTCCATCTCGCGCAGAACCGCCAGCGGCGGCAATTCATCGAGGCTCTTCAGGTTGAAATGGTCGAGAAACGCCTTGGTGGTGGCGAACATCGCCGGCCGACCCGGCACGTCGCGATAACCCACCACGCGGATCCACTCACGCTCCACCAGCGTCTTGACGATATTGCTGTTCACCGCCACACCGCGCACGTCTTCGATCTCGCCGCGGGTGATGGGCTGGCGATAGGCAATCAGGGCCATGGTTTCCAGCAGCGCACGGGAATAGCGCTGCGGCCTTTCTTCCCAGAGCCGGCCCACCCAGGGCGCGTACTTCTCGCGGATCTGCAGGCGGTAGCCGGACGCGACCTCGACCAGTTCGAACGAGCGCTTTTCGCAGGATTTGCTCAGGACTTCAAGCGCCTTCTTGAACACCGCCGGCTCCGGCCGCTCGGCCTCCTCGAACAGCTCATGGAGGCGTTCCAGAGACTGAGGCTTTCCGGAGGCCAGCAGAAAGGCTTCGAGCAGCGGCGCCAGATCGCGCGGGTCAGTCAAATTCATTGTTCAGCTCGGGCACGCACATGGATAGCGGCGAAGGCGTCATTCTGCACCAATTCGATCAACTGCTCTTTGACCAGCTCGAGGATGGCCATGAAAGTCACCACCACACCGAGCTTGCCTTCCTCGGCCCCGAACAGCTCGACGAAGGGTACGAAGCCGCCACCGCGCAGGCGTTCGAGCACCTGGCTCATGCGTTCGCGAGTCGACAGCGTCTCGCGGCTGACCTGATGGCTTTCGAACATGTCGCTGCGGCGCAACACATCGGCCATCGACATCAGCAGCTCTTCCAGGCTGACCTCGGGCAGCAGCTTGCGTACCTTGGCCTGAGGTGCATCGAGCCTGGGCACGTAAAGGTCGCGCCCTACCCGCTTGAGGGTATCGATGCCTTCGGCGGCAGCCTTGAAGCGCTCATACTCCTGCAGGCGGCGAATCAGCTCGGCTCGGGGGTCGTGCTCGTCATCCTCGACCACAGCGCTGCGCGGCAGCAGCATGCGCGATTTGATCTCCGCAAGCATGGCGGCCATCACCAGATATTCCGCGGCCAACTCCAGGCGTACGGTTTTCATCAGCTCGACGTAGCCCATGTACTGACGGGTGATTTCCGCGACGGGAATGTCGAGAATGTCGATGTTCTGCTTGCGAATCAGGTACAGCAGCAGGTCGAGCGGGCCTTCGAATGCTTCGAGGAACACCTCCAGTGCATCCGGCGGGATGTACAGGTCCTGCGGCATCTGGGTGAACGCCTGACCGTAGACCAGCGCCAGTTGCAGCTGCTCGGGCGAGCCCTGGGCAAGATTCATTGGCGGATCTTCGACCGCACTCAGATCACTCACGCCATGGCCGCGAACGGTGCCGGATCGCCACAGCCCACGCGCACCACCTGCGGATCGCCATCGGCCAGGTTGATCACGGTGGACGCCTCGGTGCCGCCGAAACCACCGTCGATGATCAGATCGACCTGCTTTTCCAGCAACTGGCGCATTTCGTAAGGGTCGCTGAGCGGCTCCTTGGCGCCGGGCATGATCAGGCTCACGCTCATCAGCGGCTCACCCAGCTCTTCCAGCAAGGCCAGGGCGATCGGATGGCTAGGCACGCGCAGGCCGATGGTGCGGCGCTTGGGATGCAGCAGCAGGCGCGGCACTTCACGCGTGGCACTGAGGATGAACGTATAGGGCCCCGGCGTGTGCGCCTTGAGCAGGCGGAACGCCGCCGTATCGACCTTGGCGAACAGCCCCAGCTGCGACAGATCGCAGCAGATGATCGCGAAGTTGTGCTTGTCGTCCAGTTGCCGCAGACGGCGCACCCGTTCCACGGCGTTCTTGTCGCCGATCTGGCAACCGATGGCGTAGGAGGAATCGGTGGGGTAGATCACGATGCCACCGCCGCGAATGATCTCGACCGCTTGCTTGATCAACCGCGGCTGCGGGTTCTGCGGATGGATCTGAAAAAATTGACTCACGTTGGCATCCTGTTCAGGCGGAAGTTGACGGGTCGTGCTTGAACCGCGCGGACAACGGCGGCAGGTCGACGGGCAATGGGCGATAGACACCGATTTCACCCCACGTGCCAGGGCCGTGGAAGTCGCTGCCGGCACTGACCATCAGGCCGAACTCGCGAGCCAGGATGGACAGCGTGCCGACCTGCTCGGCGGCCTGCATGCCGTTGACCACCTCGATCGCATGGCCACCGGCCTGGATGTAGTCGCCGATCAGCTTGCGCCGCTTGCTGCGCGTGAAGTCGTAGTGCAGTGGGTGAGCCAGGCTGATCCACGCCTTCGCCTCGCGCAATGTGCGCACGGTGTCCTCGAGGGTGGGCCAGTGCTGCTTGACGTCACCCAGCTTGCCCGCCCCCAGCCACTTGCGGAACGCTTCCTGGCGGTCCTTGACGTGGCCCTGCTGCACGAGGAAATCGGCGAAGTGCGGGCGCGCCGGCGCATTGCCGCTGTCGCCCAGACCCTTCTGGATGGCCCGAGCACCGTCCAGTGCACCCGGTATGCCCTTGAGCGCCAGGCGTCGGTCGATTTCTTCGGCGCGTAGCCAGCGACCGTGGTGCAGGCTGTCGAGTGCGGCCACCAGCGGCGGTGCATCCAGGGCGAAATTGTAACCGAGCACGTGGATGGTCGCACCGCCCCAGGTGCACGACATTTCGACACCACTGACCCACTGCATGTTCAGTGCTGTGGCCGCCGCACGGGCCTCTGGCAAGCCTTCCAGGGTGTCATGGTCGGTCAGGGCAAGGGTCTGCACGCCGTGATCGAAGGCTCGCTGCACCAGAACGGCAGGCGCGAGGGCACCGTCGGAGGCGGTGCTGTGGCAGTGCAGGTCAACATTCATAGTGGCGCTTTCGCAGTCATTGATGTTTGTTATTATGCCGCCACATCCTGCTTCTGGCTGCCACTGTGAAACAATTGATCGATTTCATCCCGCTGCTCCTGTTCCTCATCGTCTACAAGACCGACCCGCACATGGTCGACCTGGCGGGCCACAGCTTCGAACTGGGCGGCATTTTCAGCGCTACCAAGGTGCTGATCGCCAGTTCGGTGATCGTCTATGGCCTGCTGTTCCTCAAGCAGCGCAAACTGGAAAAGGGCCAGTGGCTGACCCTGATCGCCTGCCTGGTGTTCGGCAGCCTGACCCTGGCCTTTCACAGCGAGACCTTCCTCAAGTGGAAGGCGCCGGTGGTCAACTGGCTGTTCGCCCTGGCCTTCGCCGGCAGCCATTTCATCGGCAAGCAACTGCTGATCAAGCGCATGATGGGCCACGCGCTGACCCTGCCGGACCCGATCTGGGCGAAACTCAACGTTGCGTGGGTGGTCTTCTTCTTGTTCTGCGGTGCCGCCAACCTGTTCGTGGCCTTTACGTTCGAGCAGTTCTGGGTCGACTTCAAAGTGTTCGGCAGCCTGGCCATGACCTTGCTGTTCCTGGTGGGCCAGGGTATCTACCTGTCCCGTCACCTGCATGATTCCGATCGTACAACACCTAAAACCGAGGATTGACATGCTCTACGCCATCATCGCCACCGACGTACCCCAATCACTGGAAAAACGCCAGGCCGCGCGGCCTGCGCACCTGGAGCGCCTGAAACAGCTGGAAGCCGCCGGGCAACTGGTACTGGCCGGGCCGCACCCAGCCATCGACAGCAATGATCCCGGCAATAACGGTTTCACCGGCAGCCTCATCGTAGCCCGCTTCGAGTCTCTGGACGAAGCGCAGACCTGGGCCAAGGCCGACCCGTTCGTTGCGGCCGGAGTCTACCAGGACGTGGTGGTCAAACCTTTCCGGCAGACCTTGCCTGCGCCTGAATGAACATCTAAATGAGCGATCTGCTACTGATCGACGATGACGTCGAGCTGTGTGAACTGCTGAACAGCTGGTTGAGCCAGGAAGGTTTTCAGGTCCGTGCCTGCCACGATGGCAGCAGCGCGCGCAAGGCCCTGGCCGAGCAGGCCCCGGCAGCCGTGGTGCTTGACGTGATGCTGCCCGACGGCAGCGGCCTGGAACTGCTCAAGCAGCTGCGCAGCGAACACGCCGAGCTGCCAGTGCTGATGCTTTCGGCGCGGGGCGAACCGCTGGATCGCATCCTGGGCCTGGAACTGGGCGCCGACGACTACCTGGCCAAACCCTGTGATCCGCGCGAACTGACCGCCCGCCTGCGCGCGGTACTGCGCCGCAGCCACCCGGTTGCCGTGGCGGGGCAGATGGAGCTGGGCGACCTGTGCTTCAGTCCGGCGCGCGGCGTGGTCAGCATCGATCAACACGACATCAACCTGACGGTGTCCGAAAGCCGCCTGCTCGAGGCACTCATGCGCCAGCCGGGCGAGCCCTTGGAGAAACAGGAGCTGGCGCAGATCGCACTGGGCCGCAGGCTCACCCTCTACGACCGCAGCCTGGACATGCACGTCAGCAATTTGCGCAAGAAGATCGGCCCGCATGCCGACGGCCGCCCGCGGATCATGGCCCTGCGCAGCCGTGGCTATTTCTACGCGCAGTAGCTGCCGCTGCGTGCGGCGCAAACGGTGGGGTTTGTAAATGCCACCCGCGTCATGTCTTTACACAAGCCTTACGCGGCATTGACCGCGCCTGACCTTGATCTCCATAAACTGGGCACATCCGGTAAACACCGGGAACCAGACAGGAGATTCACCATGCGCAAGACCACACTCGCAATGCTGTTCGCCGCTACCCTGCCGACCCTGGCGATGGCCATGCCGCAGGGCGGCCCTGACGGTTTCGGCCCAGGCCCAGGCAAGGGCGGCCCAGGCCCTCGTGGCGGCGAGCCGTTCGCCCAGCTCGACCTGACCCACGAACAACGCACCCAGGTGGGCAAACTGATGGGCGAAGAACGCCATCAGCAGCGCGACATCACCAAGAAGTACCTGGACAAGCTGCCGGCAGCCGATCGCAAGGCCATGGAAGATGAAATCAAGGCCAACCACGACAAGGCGCAGGCCGATGTGCGTGCGGTGCTCAAGCCCGAGCAGCAGAAGCAGTTCGACGAAATGAAAAAGAAGCAGGACGAGCGCCGCGCCGAATGGGCCGAATTCCAGGCCTGGAAAGCCCAGCAAGGCAAGAAAACCCAGTAATATCGGCGCAAGCCCCCAGCCCGGTCCGCGCATGCGTACCGGGCTTCTTTCATTGAGGAATTTGCCTTGCGTTCACTGTTCTGGCGCATCCTGGCCAGCTTCTGGCTGGCCATCGCCCTGGTAGCCGGTCTGTCGGTGCTGCTGGGCCACATGTTGAACCAGGACACCTGGATCCTCAGTCGGCACCCGGCGGTGAAGCATTTCGCCCAGGACTGGGTAGAGCGGTACGAAAGCAAAGGTGCCGAGGCGGCCCAGGAACTGCTCGAACAGCGCAAGCGGCGCTATCGCATCGACACTCAAGTGCTCAACGAAGCCGGCGAGGCGGTGGTGCCGGGGACCTTTCCGCGTCGCGCCGAAGCCTTCGAGGCCCGCCACAACGAAGCCGATCGCGACCTGCCATGGCGTCGGCTGACGGCGGACTACACCAGCCCCACCACGGGCGACACCTACTTGCTGATCTACCGCATTCCGCACCCCGAACTCGACTCGTGGCACCGCGACTCCCTGCTCATGCCGATCAGCGCGCTGGTGATCGCACTGGTCGTGCTGACGCTGTTCAGCCTGATGGTGACATTGTCCATCACACGCCCATTGAGTCGGCTGCGCGGTGCCGTGCACGAGTTGGGGCAGACCACCTATCAGCAGAACAGCCTGGCGCAGCTGGCCAGCCGTCGCGACGAATTCGGCGTGCTGGCCCGCGACTTCAACCGCATGGGCGCACGCTTGCAGAGCTTGATCGGTAGCCAGCGACAACTGTTGCGTGACGTGTCCCATGAGTTGCGCTCGCCGCTGGCGCGGCTACGCATCGCCTTGGCCCTGGCGGAACGGGCCGAGCCCGCCCAGCGCGAACTGTTGTGGCCGCGCCTGACGCGCGAATGCGATCGTCTTGAAGCCTTGATCAGCGAGATCCTGGTGCTGGCGCGGGTCGATGCTGAGCAGGCCACGGCCGAGGATGTGGACCTGCCGGCGCTCCTGCAGGCCGTACGCAAGGATGCCTTGATCGCGGTCCCGGAGCAGGCCATCGAATTGGACATTGCCGCGCACCTTGCGCTGCAGGGCTGGCCGACCATGATCGAACGGGCCGTGGACAACCTGTTGCGCAACGCCCTGCGCTTCAACCCCGGGCCCGCACCGGTCGTGCTGTCGGCGCAACAGGTGGAAGGGCGCGTGCGCATCAGCGTTCGCGATCACGGTCCGGGCGTGGCGGAGGAACATTTGGCGCGCCTGAGCGAGCCGTTCTTTCGCGCGCCAGGGCAGAGCGCCGCTGGTCATGGCCTGGGCCTGGCCATCGCGCGCCGCGCCGCCGAGCGACATGGCGGCAGCCTGCACCTGGAAAACCACCCCCAAGGCGGCCTGATCGCGACCCTGGACCTGCCCCCGGTGCCGGTGGTAGTGGCCTAGACCGCCGCGCTCATTCGTTTCAGGCCGGAACGCTTCAGGCCTCGACGCCCCAGGCTTGCACGAAGTCGGCGGTAGCCAGCGCAGGCGCTTCGCGCAACTCTCGCGCCGGCGTGCCCAGGTACAGGAAGCCGATGATCTGTTCGCCTTCGATCAGGCCCAGTTTGCCGGCCACATAAGGCGCATAGGACAGCTCACCGGTGCGCCACACCCCTCCCAGTCCTTGCGCGTTGGCCGCCAGCAGAATGCCATGGGCGGCGCAGCCAGCGGCCAGCAGTTGCTCGCTCTGCGGCACCTTGCGGTGCTCCTGCAAGCGGGCGATCACTACCACCACCAGGGGCGCGCGCAACGGCATGTTGCGTGCTTTTTCCAACGCCGCTTCGCCCGCCTCGGGGTTGAGCGCAGTGGCCTCGGCCAAGACTTCGCCAAGCTGCTGCAAGCCTTCTCCTTCGACGGTGAGAAAACGCCACGGCCGCAGCTGGCCGTGGTCGGGTGCGCGCAGCGCGGCCTGGAACAGCACTTCACGCTGCGCGGCCGTCGGCGCGGGCGCCATGAGCCGGGGAGCTGAAACACGATTGAGCAAAACTTCGAGCGCCTCCATGGGCAACCTCCTGTCGAACGATAAGCCGCTATTCTAGACCCAAGCGGCCATCGCCTGCCGGGTTTACATGCTGCGGCCCGCAGGTAGAATGGCGGCCCTTTCCTTCATGGCCAGAGCTGACCCCATGGCGTTGCCGACCCTGCGCATCATCGGTTTCATTATCGGCATCTTCCTGATCACCCTGGCCGTGAGCATGGTCGTGCCCATGGGCACGCTGGTGGTGTTCGAACGCACCGAGGACATCCAGTCGTTCCTGTGGGCCAGCCTGATCACCTTCGTCGCCGGCCTGCTGCTGGTGCTGCCCGGCCGCCCCGACAACGTCAACCTGCGGCCGCGCGACATGTACCTGCTCACGGTCAGCAGCTGGGTGGTGGTGTGCGTGTTCGCCGCCCTGCCCTTCCTGCTGACTCAGCACATCAGCTACACCGACGCCTTTTTCGAAAGCATGTCGGGCATTACCGCCACCGGCTCCACGGTGCTCAGTCATCTGGACGAGATGTCACCGGGCATCCTCATGTGGCGCTCGATGCTGCACTGGCTGGGCGGCATCGGCTTCATCGGCATGGCCGTGGCCATTCTGCCGCTGTTGCGCATTGGTGGCATGCGGCTGTTCCAGACCGAATCCAGCGATCGTTCTGAAAAAGTCATGCCGCGCTCGCACATGGTCGCCAAGTACATCGTGCTGGTGTATGTCGGCTTCACCGCCTTGGGCACCCTGGGGTTCTGGTTGGCAGGGATGAGCCCGTTCGACGCGGTCAACCATGCGATGTCGGCCATTTCCACCGGTGGTTTCTCGACGTCCGACCTGTCCCTGGGCAAATGGCAGCAACCGGCTGTGCACTGGGTGGCCATCGTGGTGATGATTCTGGGCAGCCTGCCGTTCGCGCTCTACGTCTCGACCCTGCGCGGCAACCGCCAGGCGCTGCTGCGCGACCAGCAGGTCCAGGGCATGCTGATCCTGTTGATCGCCACCTGGCTGGTGCTGGGTACCTGGTACTGGGCAACCACCGAATTGCCATGGTGGACGGCATTCCGCCACGTGGCCCTGAACGTCACCTCGGTGGTGACCACCACCGGCTTCGCCTTGGGCGACTACAGCCTGTGGGGCAATTTCTCGCTGATGCTGTTTTTCTACCTGGGCTTCATCGGCGGCTGCTCGGGCTCGACCGCAGGCGGGATCAAGATATTCCGCTTCCAGGTGGCCTATATACTGCTCAAATCCAACCTCAACCAGCTGATTCATCCGCGCGCGGTGATCAAACAGAAATACAACGGCCATCGCCTCGACGAGGAAATCGTCAGGTCGATCCTGACGTTCTCGTTCTTCTTCGGCTTTACCGTCGGCATCATCGCCCTGGCATTGTCACTGCTGGGGCTGGACTGGATGACCGCCTTGACCGGCGCCGCCAGCACGGTTTCCGGTGTAGGGCCGGGGCTGGGCGAGGTGATAGGGCCAGCTGGCAACTTCGCCACGCTTCCGGATGCGGCGAAGTGGATCCTGGCGCTGGGCATGCTGCTGGGCCGGCTGGAAATCATCACCGTGCTGATCCTGTGCATGCCGGCGTTCTGGCGGCACTGATCCAGAGCAGGCGGAAGTCTACTCGGGTGTTGCGAGCCTGGTTTCGTTGTGGCCCAGGTCGCGTGCGGGGTCGACCAGGTCACGGATGCGCTGCTTGAGCACCTTGGCCTCGGGAAAGCCGCCATCGGCCCTGCGCTCCCAGACCTGCACGCCGTCACAGGTGATGAGAAAGCGGCCGCCGCTGGCGGGCGCCAAGGCCACCTGGCCCAGGTCCTCGCCAAAGGTGCTGAGCAGCTCCTGGGCCAGCCACGCGGCGCGCAGCAGCCATTGGCACTGGGTGCAATAGGTGATCACCACCTGAGGCTTGTGTGCGGTCCCATCGTTCACGCTTCATCCATCCGATTCAGCAACTGCCGTGCTGCCTGCTTGCAGGAGTCATCGCCTTCGCGCAGCAGTTCGTGCAGGAGCGCGCTGGCTTCGTTGGTATCGCCCTCATCGAGCAACTGCTGGGCTTGATCGAGTTTCTGCGCCGAAGCGTGCTGCAGCTCCAGATCATCGAAATCCACGGTCAGGGCATCGAGCTCGGGCAGGTCGCTGTCGGCGATGAAGCTGTCGAGGAAATCGTTGTCGATATCATCCTGGGTCTTTCCGGGCGGGGCGTCGTCCTGCTGAAGGAACGGCTCGTCTTCGACATCGGCGAAGTCGCTGAGAAACTGCTCTTCGGGCATCTCGAAGACTTCCGGCAGCTCCTTCAGATTGCTGGTGAACGCAGGGTCCATTTCGACCTCGAGCGGCGTCTCGACGACCGCCGGCTTGCCTTTGGGCGACGGCGCATCATCGAATGGGCTGACCAACGCCCAATCGGCGTCCATGGACAGGTCATCGAGGTTGAGCTGAAATTCGTCTTCCTGCTCGCGCGGCGGGGTTGACCGAGCTGATGGCTCAGGCGGCGCCAGATCGAGATCGGGCAGCTCGAACTCCAGTTCGGCTTCCGGCTCGGGCTCAGGCTCAGGCTTCGAAGCGGGCTGCACCGATGCCGCAACGGCCGCAGTGGTTGCCAGTGCAACTGCAGCTGCTGCCGCTGGCAGACCATTGGTTGCCGTTGACGGTGCCTGCGCAGGCGTAGGCTCGAGGTTGGGAAAGCGGCTGCGTATATCGGCCAGCGTCGCTGCGCTGAATCCTGCAGCCAGCAACAGGCTTTCCTGCTCGCCGAAGCCTTTCGCATTGCCTTGCTGGCCCAGCACTTCAAGCATGCGCACGCGCAGGTCGGTACGTTCCGGCTGCTTGGCCAGCCCGTCACGCAGAATGCCCAGGGCTTCGTTGAAGCGGCCGTAGGCAATATAAATGCTCGCACCGTCGAGGGCGTCAGTGGCCGTCGGCGTTTCACGGCGTACCACCGGCGCAGGCTCGGCACGCATCGGCGCCGTGGCGGCCACCTGCGCAGTGGCCGGCACGCTGGCGAGCGACGCCGCCCGCACCGGCTGGGTGACGACCGGCTCGAACGCGTCTTGCAGCGCGGCCGACTTGCGCTGCCGTTGGCGGCGCAACAGCAGCAACAGGGCAATGATCAGCAGCAGTGCCGCAACCAGGGCCAGGATGTTCAACCAGCCACTGCCATCTTCCACCGGTGCCGGTGCCGGTGCTGGCGTGGCAACCGCTGCGGGTGGGGCAGATGCGGGCGATGGCGCAGGCGTTGCCGCAGGCGCAGCGGATGCCGTTGCGGGAGCGGCGGGCGACTCGGCCTCGGCCGCAGGTGTCTCGGCCATGCGTGCCTGCAGTTGGGCGACCTGCTTGTCCTTGTCGGCTACCTGCGCCTCCAGGCTCTGCAGGCGCGCCTGCACTTCGTCGAAGCTCTTCTGCAGTTGCTGGTTTTCCAGGGCGGCGGCGGCCAGTTGCGCAGCGTCCTGCGCAGCGGCCCTGGCAGGCGCCTGTTTCGCAGGCTCACTGGCAGTCGGCGCAGCGGCACTCGCGGCCCTGGGCTTGGTCGGCGCTGCTGCGGGCGGCTGGGCACTTGCCTGCACTGGCTGGATGCGCTGCGGCGCGCGGTCCGCGAGGCCCGGCCCCATCCCCGGTGGGTCGAGCAACACCGTGAAGGCGCGAAGCAACTGCCCATTCGGCCGACCGACCTGAATCACGAAACTCATGAAGGGTTCGGTAACCACTTTGCTGGAGCTGACATGAATGACCTTGCGCGCGCCGCTGAAATCGGGCGAGAACTTCAGGTCATTGAGGAAGAAACTGCGTTCCACCCCCGCCCTGGCGAACTCTTCGGCCGTCGCCAGGCTGGCACTGATGTCGTCCTGCTCCAGCCCTGCGGTGTCGAGCAAGGCAATATCGGCGCGAAACGGCTGGTTGAGCGACGAGCGCAGGGTAAGCTCGCCAAGGCCCAGCGCGGAGGCGGCCGTGGAGTAGCACAGCGCAATGGCCCATACCGATGCCAGCAGACGACGTGAAGCAAACCTTGAACGCGACGGTATACGCACTTGCATGGGAATCCCTTGAAGACCGACATCCAATAACTTTATAGCCCGTACGGCCCACTTGCTCCAAGCGGGTGACGGCCCGTTGACTTCAGGATTTCTTTTCCAGATTCGCCAGAATGCGGCTGTGTACCCGCATGGCGGTGCTCAGTTCTTCTTCGTCGACACCCATGAACAGCTCGGCACGCAAGGCGTTGGCGATGGTTTCGATCTGCTCGATAAGCGGCCGTGCGGGCGGGCACAGCATGATCTTCTTGGCCCGACGGTCTTCGACCACGGCCTGACGCTCGACCAGGCCCTGGGCTTCGAGGCTGTCCAGCAAGCGTGCCAGGGTCGGGCCTTCGACGCCCACGCTCTGCGCAAGCTCGCGCTGGGTCGGCGCTTCGCCGAACCGCGCCAGGTGCAGCAGGACCAGCCAACGCGCCTGCGACAATCCCAGACCCGCCAGCCGGCGGTCCAGTTCGGCCCGCCAACCACGGGACATATGCGCCAGCTGCATTCCGAAGCGATGTTGATCAGTTAACGGCATAGATCTCTCTTGAAAAAACAGCCTTGCACAAGCAGCGCGTGCGTGAAGGTCGGAGCTGATGATTAGTCAGCTAATCATGACCTTAGCCCACAGGCAAGACTCATGCCGAGTGACAGCCTCGCTCACACCTCGAATTCGGACTGCAACGCCGCACGTACGCAATACAGCACGCCTTCGGGCACACGGCCGGTGAACTGCCCCGCAATCTCGGCGACGCCGGGCAATTCACCTTCGCCGTCGAGAAAGGCGTCCTGGATTTCACTGAGCAGCTCCTCGGGAAGATCCAGCGCCTGCTCCAGTGACAGCTGCTGCTGGCCGATCGCTTCAGCCAGAAGGCTGTAGACATTCTTCTCACTGCACTGTAACTGGCCAGCGATCTGCAGGGGCGTCATGCCAGCACGGGCAAGGCTGATCAGCTCGTGACGGATATCGGCTACCTCGCGTAGCGCTTGCGCGCCGCCCGAGCCAGCCAGTACCTGCAGGAACGCTTCGCCGTAGCGCTCGAGCTTGCGTGCGCCGACGCCACTGACCCGCCCCATGTCGGCCATGCTGGTCGGTTGGCTGCGCAGCATTTCAAGCAGGGTCGAGTCGGGGAAGATGACGTAGGGCGGCACCGCATGTTCCTGCGCCAGGTTGCGCCGCAGGGTGCGCAGTGCTTCCCACTGTTCGCGCTCCTCGCCGCGCACCAGCTGGCTGGCGGGGCTGGCCGAGCCACTGCCGCGAGCAGAGGTCTGCGGCTTGATTTCCTTGCGCAGCGCAAGCGTCACCTCGCCGCGCAGCAGCGGCCGACAGCTGTCGCTCAGACGCAGGCCGCCGTAGCCTTCAAGATCGATATCGGCCAGACCGCGGGCGACTACCTGGCGATACAGCGAACGCCACTCGCCTTCCGAGCGGTCCTTGCCGACACCGAATACCGCCAGTTTGTCGTGGCCGAAACTGCGCACCTTTTCAGTGTCCTTGCCCAGCAGCACGTCCACCAGATGACCGACGCCGTAACGTTGCCCGGTGCGGTAGATGGCCGACAACGCCTGGCGCGCCGGCTCGGTGGCATCCCAGGTCTGCACGCCGTCGACGCAGTTGTCGCAGTGACCGCAGGGATTGGGCATTTCTTCATCGAAATAGGCCAGCAACGATTGACGACGGCAGCGGGTTTCCTCGCACAGCGCCAGCATGGCATCGAGCTTGTGCTGTTCGAGCCGCTTGTGGCGCTCGTCGCCTTCGGAATTCTGCAACATCTGCTTGAGCATCAGCACATCCTGCAGGCCGTAGGCCATCCAGGCATCCGCCGGCAGGCCGTCACGGCCGGCCCGGCCGGTTTCCTGGTAGTAGGCTTCCAGCGACTTGGGCAGGTCCATGTGCGCCACGAAACGCACGTTGGGCTTGTCGATGCCCATGCCGAAGGCGATGGTGGCCACCATGATCAGGCCTTCCTCGTTGAGGAAGCGCTTCTGGTTCGCGGCCCGCGTCGCAGCAGGCAGACCGGCGTGGTAGGGCAACGCCGGAAAGTTGTTTTCACACAGGAACGCGGCGACTTCATCGACTTTCTTGCGCGACAGGCAATAAACGATGCCGGCATCGCTGCGGCGCTCGGCGAGGAATGCCAGCAGCTGTTTGCGCGGGCTTTCCTTGGGCACGATGCGGTAGAAAATGTTGGGCCGGTCGAAACTGGACAGGAAACGCTCGGCGTCCTGCAGGTGCAGACGGGTGACGATCTCCTCGCGCGTGCGCTTGTCGGCAGTGGCTGTCAGGGCGATACGCGGCACGTGGGGAAACTGTTCGGCCAGCTGGCCCAGCTGCAGGTACTCGGGACGGAAATCGTGGCCCCATTGCGAAACGCAGTGGGCCTCGTCGATGGCGAACAGGGCAATGTCCAGACCGCGCAGGAAATCCAGCATGCGCGGCTGCACAAGGCGCTCCGGCGCCAGGTACAGCATCTTGATTTCGCCGCGACGAATGCGCGCGGCCAACTCCCGCTGTTCATCGGAACTGAGCGTGGAGTTCAGCGCCGCGGCTGCCACCCCGAGTTCCTCGAGCGTGGCGACCTGGTCGTCCATCAGGGCGATGAGCGGCGACACCACCACCGCCAGGCCCTCGCGCAACAGGGCCGGCACTTGAAAGCACAGCGATTTGCCACCGCCGGTGGGCATCAATACCAAGGCATCGCCACCGCGGGCCACACGTTCGATAATGGCACCCTGGCGACCGCGGAAGCTGTCGTAGCCGAAGATGTCCTTAAGAACGCGTTGAGCCTGTTCGAGCATGGGTCACTCCAGAAATCGTAAAACCACCCGGGCCGCACAGGCTGGATGAAAAGCGCTTTTGCCGCATCCGCCTTTGCGTAAGCGGGGGTTACCGCCCCGTGAACTCGGGGCCTGAGCGAAAGACCGCGGCAGTATACCCCAGTGCCAGCACCGCGGCGCAGCAGCCGCACATCCTGCCATTTCACCCCTTGGGTGGCGCACAGGGCCTAACAAGGCCTAGAATTCAGTATCCGCATAGTCTTCCAAGGTAACCTGTTAATGTCCTTCGCCGAGCAACTGACCCGCCTGCAAGCCTTCCTCGACGCCGATGAGCTGCATGACGAGGCGCTGGACTACGTCGCCGCCCATGGCTACCTGACCGCCCTCTCCATCTGCTCCGAAGAAGTTCCCGAGCGCGAGTGGATCGACGCCCTGTTCGCCGAGCCGCCGCACTACAGCGACGATGCCCAGCGCGAAGAGATCGAAGGCACGCTGATCCAGCTCAAGGCGCATATCGCGCGCCAGTTGGCCAGCGACGAGGAATTCGAGCTGCCATGCGACCTCGACCTCGGAGACGAGCCGGATGACTCCGACCTGCGCGGCTGGTGCATCGGCTTCATGGAAGGGGTATTCCTGCGCGAGGCCGCCTGGTTCGAAACCGCCGAAGACGAAGTCAGCGAGATGCTCCTGCCGATCATGGTTGGTTCCGGACTGTTCGATGAGCAGCCTGAATTTTCCGACATTGCCGCCGATGCCAATCTCATGGACGACATGATCGTGCAGATTCCCGAAGCGCTGACAGCCCTTTACCTGCTGTGCAACGCCCCGGACGAGAAACCTGCCATTCTCAAGCCTCGCCATCACTGAAGCACAGGCCGTGGGTAACGCTCGGCCGACATGGCTGCGCTATCTGCTTCTAGGCATTGGCTGTACCAGCGTGTGTCTCGGCGTCATCGGTATCGTCCTGCCGGTGATGCCCACTACCCCTTTCCTGCTCCTTGCCGCGGCCTGCTTTGCGCGAAGCTCGCCGCGCTTCCACGCGTGGCTGCTTGGCCATCCGCAACTGGGCCCGTTGCTCAAGGCCTACCTGGGCGGCGAAGGCATTCCCCGGAAAGCCAAGGTATTTGCCATCGCTTCTCTGTGGGTCAGCATCGCTGTGTCCTGCTGGCTGGCGCCCTGGCCGTGGACGCGTGTGTTGCTCATTGGCGTCGCCATCGCAGTGACTGTCTATCTCGCTCGCCTGAAGACTCGTGCTTGAAACGGAAGCCGACGGTTGATGCTGCCAGTCATGTGTCGCAAAAAGTCACCACCCATTGCCCAATGATGTCGACGAACGGTCGGCCCTTGGTAAAACCTGAATGAAATCAACTGACTAATCTCGTCCTTCAGGATGGATCAGGGTTGATACACCCCTCATTCCAAGTGACAATTTTCCGTCACTATACGACCGCATTTTTCCGTCTTATCTCGCCCGTACCGCGCCACCCCCCAAAACGCTGGCCTTGCGCCTTCTTTTGCACTGAACCCCGCTCAAGCCGCGCGCCTCGAGCGCAGTGAAATCTATTTGCCAGCATCGAAACGAATGATGGCATAACTGTTTTTTGCTCTATATCATGTGAAAATTCCGTTGAACGCGCTGCTTTCGGCGCCTCGATTGCGCTTGTTACAACCCCAAAACGGACTTTTAAACGAGTTATTCGCCAACATTCTGGCGTCTGCACGACTTCACACATCACGGAGAAGCACCCGAATGCGCGTTTTCACCCCCATCTGCAGCGCGATTTTGTTGGCCATGGCGTGCTCGCACGCGCAAGCCATGTCGCTCACCGAGGCGATCCAGAGCACCGTGGATAACCACCCTGAGTTGGCATCCAACATCAACAGTCGCCTCGCCGCGGATGAGGACGTGAAGATCGCCCAGGGTGCCTACCGCCCCAGCGTCGATTTCGTTGCCGGCTACGGTCGCGAGCGTTCGGACAACCTGAATACCCGCGCGCGCGGCAACCACAACAAGGAAACACTGAACTACACCCAGTCAGAGTTGCGCCTGCGCCAGATGCTGTTCGACGGTTCCAGCACCTCCAGTGAAGTCGGCCGGACCCGCTCTACCGCTACCTCGCGTGCCTACTATGTTCAGGCTACCGCTCAGGACCTCGCCCTGCGCGCCGTGCAGGTGTACCTCGACGTACTGCGCAACCGTGAACTGGTAACCCTGGCCAAGAACAACCTGCAGGCGCACCTGCGCGTCAACGACCAGATCGGCCTGCGCAGCGAGCGCGGTGTGGGCAGCACCGCCGACGTCGACCAATCGCGTGCTCGTCGCGCCCTGGCCGAGAACAACTACAACACCGCTCAGGTCAACCTGGCCGATGCCGAAGCGGCCTTCTTCAGTGCCGTGGGCCGCATGCCCGACGAACTGGAACCCCTGCCTTCGATGCGTGGCGAACTGCCGGCCGACCTGAACGCCGCCCGCCAGTCGATGATGGAAAACAATCCGTACCTCAAATCGGCCCAGGCCGACGTACAGGCTGCCGAAAGCCAGTACGCAGGCGCCAAGTCCGCGTTCTACCCGCGGATCGACGCCGAACTGGCCACCGGTGCCAACAACAACCTGTCGGGCGAGCGCGGCCACAACAACACCGATTGGCGTGCCGGTGTGAGCATGAGCTACAACCTGTACCGTGGCGGCAGCGACAAGGCCCGCCTGCAGGGCGATGCACATCGCATCAACCAGGCCATGGACATTCGCAACAATGCCCTGCGTCAGCTGAACGAGAACATGGCGCTGTCGTGGAACGCGATGAAGAACGCAGCTACGCAGATTCCGTACGCCCGTGAATATGCCGAGACCACCACCCGCGTGCGAGCGGCCTATCAGGACCAGTTTGGCCTGGGCCAGCGTACCCTGCTCGACGTACTCGACAGTGAGAACGAGCTGTACACCGCCAACACCCGCTACGCCGAAGTACGCTACACCGAGGAATACTCGATGTACCGCGTGCTCTCGAGCATGGGTGAGCTGCTGGCCAAGACCCGCGTCGTGCTGCCAGCCGAAGCCGTTGCCCTGACCGAAGTGAAAAGCGAAGCGCGCCTGCCAGACATGCGCTGATTGCCGCTACGCCGAACCCCCGTGACCGCTCGTTCGCAGCCGGTCACGGGGTTCGCATGACGCAAGCCCTGGGCTCAGCTCAGGGTTTCGTCGATCACCAGTACCACCTTTCCCGAAATTTGATTGCTTGCCAGCGCTTCGAACGCCGCTTCGGCGTCGGCGATCGGAAACGTCTTGGCCAACTGCGACTTCAGGCGCCCTTCGGTGAACAATGGCCATACCTGCTGGCCCAGGTCACTGAGCAGGTCGGCCTTGAACTGATCGTCACGGCTGCGCAAGGTAGAACCCTGCAACCGCACACGCTTGGCCAGGACCTTGGCCAGGTCGAACTGTGCTTCACGACCGCCCATCAGGCCGATCATCACCCAGCGCCCGTCAAGGGCCACCACCTCCAGGTTCAGCTCGCTGTAGTTGGCGCCGACCGGGTCGAGGATCACATTGAATGGCCCCAGATCCTTCAACGCTTCAAGCCCGTCGCCCCGCACCACGCCGCCCTGGGCACCGAGCGCTTCGCAATAGGCCAGACGCTCGGCGGAACCGACGCTGACCCAGGTCGGGTTGCCGAACGCCTTGCACAGCTGGATCGCCGCCGAGCCGATGCCACTGGCGCCAGCATGCAGCAGGACCTTCTCGCCCGGCTGCAGGTCGGCCAGCTGGAACAGGTTCAGCCACACCGTCGCGTAGACTTCGACGATGCCCGCCGCTTCGTGCAGGCTCAGTCCCTCGGGCACCGGCAGCACATGGCGACCATCGACCACCACTTCTTCGGCCATGCCACCCCCGGACAGCAAGGTGCAGACCCGGTCGCCGACCTGCCATGAAGAACCCACGCCGACCTCGCTGATCACGCCTGCGCATTCCAGGCCGAGGATATCGCTCGCGCCTGGCGGCGGCGGGTACAAGCCTGCGCGCTGCATCAGGTCGGCCCGATTCAGGCCGGCCGCGGCCACCCGAATCTTCACTTGACCTACGTCACACGTCGGGCTCGGTTGTTCGAGCCACTCCACATGTCCTTCCACGCCTTGCAATGCCTTCACGGTGCCTCCATAGTTGAGTCATGACTGAGCCCGACGCCTTGGCGTCGGGCTTTTCGCATTATGCGTCCGGCTTCAACGGAACCGGCGAATTCAAAGACGGCCTAATATGCGTGATCAATTGCCCCCACGTCGAATCAGCATGAAGCATTTCATTCCCGGCAGTGCCCTGGCGCTGTGTATCGGCCTCGGCAGCTTGTCGATGTCCGTCAATACCTTCGCTGCCAACAGCTGGGACAAACTTCAGCCCGATCGCGACGAAGTGGTGGCCAGCCTCAATGTCGTCGAACTGCTCAAGCGTCATCATTACAGCAAGCCGCCGCTCAACGATGCGCGCTCGGTCATCATCTACGACAGCTACATCAAGCTGCTCGATCCCTCGCGCAGTTATTTCACTGCGGCCGACATCGCCGAGTTCGACAAGTGGAAGACCCAGTTCGACGACTTCCTGAAGAACGGCAACCTGGATCCCGGTTTCATCATCTACAAACGCTATCTGGACCGGGTCAAGGCACGCCTGGACTTCGCCCTGGCCGAACTGAACAAGGGCGTCGACAAGTTCGACTTCACCACCAAGGAAACCTTGCTGGTAGATCGCAAGGATGCCCCTTGGCTGAAAAACGAGGCCGAGCTCGACGACCTGTGGCGCAAGCGCGTGAAAGATGAAGTGCTGCGCCAGAAGATCGCCGGGAAGGACGCAGCGCAGATCCAGGACACCCTGTCCAAGCGCTACAAGAACCAGCTCGCGCGCCTGGACCAGACCCGCGCCGAAGACATCTTCCAGGCGTACATCAATACCTTCGCCCAGTCCTACGATCCGCACACCAACTACCTGTCTCCGGACAACGCGGAAAACTTCGACATCAACATGAGCCTGTCGCTCGAAGGCATCGGTGCGGTCCTGCAAAGCGACAACGATCAGGTCAAGATCGTCCGCCTGGTACCCGCGGGCCCGGCCGACAAGACCAAGCAGGTCGCCCCCGCCGACAAGATCATCGGTGTTGCCCAAGGCGACAAGGAAATGGTCGACGTGGTCGGCTGGCGCCTGGATGAAGTGGTCAAGCTGATTCGCGGCCCTAAAGGCTCCACCGTGCGCCTCGAAGTGATTCCGCACACCAATGCGCCCAACGACCAGACCAGCAAGATCGTCTCGATCACCCGCGAAGCGGTCAAGCTTGAAGAACAGGCGGCGAAAAAGTCGATCCTCAACCTCAAGGAAAACGGCCGCGACTACAAGCTGGGCGTCATCGAGATCCCTGCGTTCTACCTGGACTTCAAGGCGTTCCGTGCCGGTGACCCGGACTACAAGTCGACCACCCGCGATGTACGCAAGCTGCTCACCGAATTGCAGAAAGAGAAAGTCGACGGCGTGGTCATCGACCTGCGCAACAACGGCGGTGGCTCCCTGCAGGAAGCCACCGAACTGACCAGCCTGTTCATCGAGAAAGGTCCGACCGTGCTGGTGCGCAACGCCGATGGCCGCGTCGACGTACTTGAAGATGAAAACCCCGGTGCGTTCTACAAGGGCCCGCTGGCGCTGCTGGTGAATCGCCTGTCGGCTTCGGCGTCGGAAATCTTCGCCGGTGCCATGCAGGACTACCACCGCGCGTTGATCGTCGGCGGCCAGACCTTCGGCAAGGGCACGGTGCAGACCATCCAGCCGCTCAACCACGGCGAGCTCAAGCTGACCCTGGCGAAGTTCTACCGTGTCTCGGGGCAGAGCACGCAGCATCAGGGTGTACTGCCTGATATCGCCTACCCGTCGATCATCGACACCAAGGAAATCGGTGAAAGCGCCCTGCCCGAAGCCATGCCCTGGGACACGATCCGCCCGGCCATCAAACCGGCCAGTGATCCGTTCAAGCCGTACCTGGCCAAGCTGACCGCCGACCACGACGCCCGCACCGTCAAGGACCCGGAGTTCATCTACATCCGCGATCGCCTGGCCTTGGCCGAGCAGTTGATGAAAGAGAAGACCGTCAGCCTCAACGAGGCCGACCGTCGCGCTCAGCACAGCGATATCGAAGCCAAGCAACTGGCCCTGGAAAACACTCGACGCAAGGCCAAGGGCGAGGAACCGCTGAAAGAGCTGAAGAAGGAAGACGAGGATGCCCTGGGCGCCGATCCGGACAAGACCAAGCCGGAAGATGACGCCTACCTCGCGGAAACCGGGCGTATCCTGCTCGACTACCTGAAGCTCAACACATCGGTGGCCAAGCATTGACCGGGACTTGGCCCTGCATTGACGGATAGGTGACAGGACGGTCATCAAACCGACATGAAGCTGTCGTGAAATAGGGACCCGCTGCGTATGCAGCGGGTCTTTTTTTGCGTCTGGCCCGCGGCTTTCGACCCGTTCGCGCGACTGGCCAGCACGACATTCAGCAAGGTAGGAACCGATGACCGTCATAGAACAGCTCAGCGCCCTGGACACCATTCTTGCCCAAGGCGGTGTGCACTGCTTGTTCCAGCCGATCGTGTCACTGTCGCAAAGGCGGATCCTGGGCTTCGAGGCATTGAGTCGAGGGCCCTCGAACAGCCCGCTGCATTCGCCCATCAATCTGTTCGCAGTGGCGCGCCAGGCCGGTCGGCTCAACGAGCTGGAAGTGATGTGCCGGGAAACCGCCTGCCGCCGCTTCAGCGAACAGCGCCTGGACGGCAAGCTGTTTCTCAACGTCTCGCCCGAGTCGCTGCTCGAACCCCTGCACGAGGACGGCCGTACCTTGCAGTTGTTGCAGCGCTACGGCATCAGCCCCAGCCAAGTGGTCATCGAACTCACCGAGCAGACTCCTACCGACGATTTCCAACTGCTGTTCAACGCGCTGCATCATTATCGCGCCATGGGCTTTTCGATTGCCCTGGACGATCTGGGCGCAGGCTATTCAAGCCTGCGCCTGTGGTCCGAGTTGCGTCCGGACTATGTGAAGATCGACCGACACTTCATCGACGGCATTCACCAGGATGCACTCAAGCGCGAATTCGTCGGTTCCATCCTGCAGATCGCCAAGGCTTCTCGAGCGCAGGTGATCGCCGAAGGCATCGAGTTGGTCGAGGAGTTGCTGGTATTGATCGAAATGGGTGTCGACCTGGTCCAGGGCTATCTGCTTTGCCGCCCTCAGGAACAGCCGCCGCGGGACGTGCGTGGGCTGATCCCGCGGTTCGAGGACGGCAATCCACCCCTTGGCGACCACGGCAGCGATCTCGCACCGCTGATCATCGAGCAGGCTGCGGTGCACCGCGATACCCCGACGCAGCAGGTTCTGGAAGCCTTTCGCCTGCAGGCCAACCTGAACACCCTCGCTGTCGTCGACAGCGACCGGCGCCCCTGCGGCATCGTCCATCGACACTCGCTGTCCGACGCCTTGCTCAAGCCATTCGCCACCGAACTATTCGCGCGCAAGCCGATCAGCCGACTGATGAGCAATGATTTTCTCGCAGTAGACAGCAAGCAGTCGCTGCAACAGGTCAGCCGGTTGCTGACCGGGCGTGCACGGCAGCGGATCGAGGAAGACTTCATTGTCATCCAGGGTGGACAATACCTGGGACTGGGGCGGGTCATCGACGTGCTCAAGCTGATCACCGAGCTGAAAATCCAGCAGGCCCGGCATGCCAACCCCTTGACCGTGCTGCCTGGCAACGTGCCGATCCAGCAGTGCCTGACCCGTGTGCTGGAACAAGGCCGCGAGGCGATCATCTGCTATGTTGACATCGACAACTTCAAGCCTTTCAACGACATCTACGGCTACGCGCGTGGCGACGAAGTGCTGCTGTGCCTGGCCCAGTGCCTGAGCGAACGCGTGGACCCCAGCCGGGATTTTGTCGGTCACATCGGCGGAGACGATTTCATCCTGGTCATCAGCCCGACCGATTGGTGCCGTCGCCTGAGCCAGTTACAGGAAGATTTCCAGCACCAGTGCCGGCGCTTCTATCGCCCGGAGCATCTGCACGCGGGCTGTTTTTTGGCCAAGGATCGCCGCGGCGAGCAGCAACGGTTTGCGCTGTTGTCGCTGTCCATCGGCGTGGTTCGCTTGCGGGCCGAGGCTTGCGCTCTCATGGATAGCAGCCAACTGGCGGAAATGGCTTCGCAGGCCAAGCACCTGGCCAAAGAAGTCCTGGGGTCCAGCGTGCACGTGATCGACACGCAGCTCGCCGAGTCGGCCTAGCGGCTCAGGCCACGGTAGTCGGCGGATAGGCGTATTCGAACACGCGCGCCACTTCCGAGGCGTGCCAGGAGGCGGCGGCAACGCCATCCGACGGACCGCAGAAGCGTCCGAGTTTTTCCGCGCATTCGAAAAAACCGGTGCGCGGCAGGCGGCTGGCACCCTGGCTTATCACCAAGGAGCTGCGCAGTGGCTGATCGGCGCGGGCGTCGATCATGGCCAGGTATTCGAGTGCCGCCGTGAGCGTCTGCATGGCGGGTGTGGGCAGTTCCAGGCGCTCGAGCAGCGCGCGATAGGTGAGCAGGTGCCGCTGGCGCCGAGCATGATCCAGCTCGCCGAGCAGGCCCTCCCATTGCAGGCGACTGATGCGCAGGCTCACGAGCTGCTGCTCCAGCCCGGCACCCCCAGCTCCCAGGCGAGACTGCGGCGTATGGCGGCGTCCGGTTCGCGCTCGCCGGTTTCTATCATCGACAGGTAGGAGGGGCTGATGCCTACGGCGCGGGCCAGACTTTCGAGCGGCACGCCGCGGGCCTCGCGAAGTTCACGCAGGCGCTCGAAACTGGGTGGTGGTGCAGCTGCAGCGCCCACAGGGTCGGCAGCGGACTGCGCGTTCGTGACGACATCTGCAGAGGCGCTGACCGGGGTACCGGCAGCTGCAGCCAGCAGCCGCTGGTACTCGGCCCATGGCACTACCGCATACTCCGGCTGGCCGTCGCGGCTTATCACCTGAACCCCCATTGCATCCTCCCGCCCGATAAGCGCGCACATCGGACGATGCGAGCGTAATGGCGGAATGTTAACAGGGGATTGCCGACTTCGGGGCGTTAACTGCGCGTCGAAGTCAGCGAGCAAGTTCAGCGAGCGGATTCAGCGATGGGACTTCTCCAGTTCCAGATCCTTCTCCGAAGCCGGCAGGCGTTCGAGCACCCGCAATTTTTCCGGTGACTGGCGCTGACGCCAGGCGCGGAACGCGTCGAGCTCGCCGGACAGTGTCTTCATCACCCAAGCCAGCACGGCGATGTCGTCGAGCATGCCGACACCGATCAGGAAATCCGGGATCGCGTCGATGGGGCTGACGAAGTAGACCAAGCCGGCAACGATGGACACCAATGCCTTGGGGCTGATGCTGCGGTACTCGCCGCGCCAGTAGGCCAGGCACAGGGCCTGCAACAGTTGCACGTCTTCTTTAAGGGCGCCCAGCCGGTAGCCCTTGCCCTTGCGTGCCACGGCGAAGATCAGGGCCGGCAGGCGGCCTCGACTCAGGACGCGCTCGGCAATGGGCAGGAAACGGGTGAAATTCCACGGTGCTTTCATGAGCCCTCCGGTGCCGAATGACAGTTTGAGGTTATCCACAGTATTTGTGGATAACCTTGTGAACAGAGCTGCTTTTCGTGCCTGACCTGCCCGGTTTTCAAGGGCTGAGGTCAAATCGGGCGTTTTTTACTCACACAAAAAAGCCACGAAAATCCTTGACGCAGTGTTCCGAAAACAGCTAATGCCGCTTCCTTTAAGACTCTTTGGCACAGGCCCGGTTCAAACGAAAACGCCCCGTCGAGACGGGGCGTTCAGGACAACGCAGCGGGTTACTTGGCGGGAGCGGCTTCTTCGACTTCAGCGTCGTCGGTTTCGGCTGCAGCGTCAGCGGCGGCCTTGGCAGCGTCCTTGATAGCGATCAGCTCGAGGTCGAACACCAGCACCGAGTTGGCTGGAATGGTCGGGCTCGGGCTTTGGGCGCCGTAGGCCAGGTCAGCCGGGATGAACAGCTTGACCTTCTCGCCCACGTGCATCAGTTGCAAGCCTTCGACCCAACCCGGGATCACGCCGCTGACCGGCAGATCGATGGGCGCGCCGCGCTCGATGGAGCTGTCGAAGACCTTGCCGTCGATCAGCTTGCCTTCGTAGTGGACGGTGACCACATCGGTCGGCTTGGGCTGGGCGCCCTCGGCTTTCTTGATGACCTGGTACTGCAGGCCGGATGCGGTAGTGACGACGCCGTCTTTCTTGGCATTGTCCTCGAGGAACTTCTTGCCGGCGGTCTGCGCTTCGGCGTTCATCTTGGTCATGCGTTCTTCGGCGCGTTTCTGCAGGTCGGCAAAGGCTGCGACCAGGTCGTCGTCCTTGATCTTCTGCTCTTTCTTGCCAACGGCGTCTTCGATACCCAGGGCAACGGCCTTGGAATCGAGATCGTCCATACCTTCCTGAGCCAGGCTCTTGCCCATGTTCAGGCCGATACCGTAGGAAGCTTTCTGCGCCGGGGTTTTGAGCTCGACGCTGGTCTGGGAATCGCAACCTGCGAGGACCAGGGTGACCAAGGCAACTGCCGCCGCCAACCGATGCTGTTTCATGCTATTTCCTTGTTCATGCGCCATAAGGGCAATCGAATGAGGCCGCGAGCTTATCAGGCGGCCACGACCAATGGCTACCGGCATGAGAGAGGCAAAAAGACGATAAGTTCAGGCCAGCAAAAGGAAAGTGGCTCGGCAGCGGCTGGATGAAACATGTGTCACGCAGTGCTGGGTGCCTGCCCGTAGTGCGCAGCCACTTCACGCACCACTTCACACAGCCACTGGGCCGGCAACGCCAGCGGCAATGCGGCGTTGCGGCAAATGCCGACCGAACCGCCCGGCTCGTGCACGCCCAGATCGAGCTCGCACAGTTGTCCGGTGACGATATCGCGCTGCACCGCATCGCGCGGGGCCACCCAGATGGCGTCACTGCTGGCGACGTAGCGTCGGCTGAGGGTCGGTGAAAGCGTTTCCAGACGTTGCGCCGAGGGCGTGATGGCGCACTGCACGAACAAACTGTCCGCATGCTTGCGGATGGTCGTGCCGGCCAGCGGCAGCACCCAGGGGTAACGGCCGACCTGCTCGGCGCTCGGCGGACGCATCTCCAGCAGCGGATGCGCCGGGCGCACCACCAGCGTCATGGATTCGCTGTACAGGTGTTCGAACGACAGGCCCTGGATCTGCGGGCTATCGGTCATGCGGCCGATCACCAGGTCCAGCTCGCCGACGTGCAGTTGCGCCAGCAGGTAGGCCCCCGGCCCGGTCGCCACGCTGACCACCAATGCGGCGTGGCGTTCGTGCAGGCGGCAGAGTACTTCGGGCAACAGCTGGCTTTCCACGGTTGACAGCACACCGATGCGCACCTGTGGGGCTTCGTCGGGCTCGCCGCGCAGACTGCTGACGCCATCGCGCAAGGCCTGCACACAAGGCCCGGCATAGCGCATGAAGCGCACGCCGGCGGCGGTCAGTTCGACTCCGCTCTTGTCGCGGTCGAACAGGCGTGTCTGCAACAGGTCTTCGAGTTCCTTGAGCGTCTTGGAAATCGCCGGCTGGCTGATGGACAGGCCATCGGCGGCCTTGGCGAAGCTGCCCTGGCGGGCAATTTCGAGAAAGCACAGCAAATGGCGGAATTTGATACGGCTGTCGAGGTTCATGGCGCCAATCGTAGCATTGGGCCATGGGGTTTGCTTTGGTAGTGAGGGCCTCTTCGCGGGCAGAGAGCTCGCCGCCCGCCCCGCTCCCACAATAGTCCGGCGTACGCACACCAATGTGGGAGCGGGCTCTGCCCGCGAAGAGGCCAGCAAGACCACCCTAGACCCTGCCAATCTCCACCCGATCACCATTGAAGCGCACCGGCCACACCCTGATGCCCTGATCCGGCGCCTCCAGGCAGCGCCCGTCGCTGAAACAGTAATGCTGCTTGTACAGCGGCGCAGCCACCACCAGCTCGCCCTGCAGATACCCGACGATGCCACGCCCCAGCACATTGGCGCCCGAGCGCGGGTCGTGGTTGTTGATGGCGTGCAGCACCCTGCCCTCGCCCGCTTCGGGGAGGTAGAACACGGCCACCTGGTCGCCGTCCAGCCATACCACTACACCGGAATTGGCGATCAAGTCCGCTCGATCGCAGACTGCTTGCCAGCCCATCGCTTGCACCGCCTTGGCTGCCTGCATCACAACACCTCCTCCATCACCGGGATCAATGTGACCACATCGCCCGCCTGCGCCGGGCGGCGCTGGCCACGTTCCTTGACGAACTGCACACCGGGGTCCGCACGCTTGTCGTTGACGAAGGTGCGGAAGCGCTTGAGCTTTTCCGGATCCTTCAGGGCATTGGCCCATTCGCATTCATAGTGATCGACCACCCGTTGCATCTGCGCTTCGAGTTCGGCGCCCAGGGCCAGGCTGTCCTCCAGCACGACCTGCTTGAGAAACTCCAGCCCGCCTTCGAGATTTTCGCGCCACACCGAGGTGCGCTGCAGCTTGTCGGCGGTACGGATGTAGAACATCAGGATACGGTCGATGTAGCGGATCAACTGTTCATCGTCCAAGTCGGTGGCGAACAGCTCGGCGTGCCGCGGACGCATGCCGCCGTTGCCGCACACATACAGGTTCCAGCCCTTCTCGGTGGCAATCACACCGATGTCCTTGCTCTGCGCCTCGGCGCACTCGCGAGTGCAGCCCGAGACAGCGAACTTGAGCTTGTGCGGCGAACGCAGGCCCTTGTAGCGATCCTCGATGCGCAAGGCCATGGCGACGCTGTCCTGCACGCCGTAGCGGCACCAGGTACTGCCCACGCAGGATTTCACCGTGCGGGTCGACTTGCCGTAGGCATGACCGGTCTCGAAGCCGGCTTCGATCAATTCGCTCCAGATCTCCGGCAACTCGTGCAACTGGGCGCCGAACAGGTCGATGCGCTGGCCGCCGGTGATCTTGGTGTACAGATCGTATTTCTTCGCCACCACGCCGATGGCGATCAGCTTGTCCGGGGTAATCTCACCGCCCGGAATACGCGGTACCACCGAGTAGGTACCGTTCTTCTGCATGTTGGCCATGAACGTGTCGTTGGTGTCCTGCAGCGGCACCAGCGAGGGGTCCATGATCGGCTGGTTCCAGCAGGAGGCGAGGATGTTGCCGACGGTGGGCTTGCACACGTCGCACCCCACTGCGCCGCGGCCATGGCGGGCAAGCATGTCCTCGAAGCTGGCGATGCCCTCGACACGGGCCAGGGCATAGAGCTCGGCGCGGGTGTAGGCGAAGTGTTCGCACAGGCTCTTGTCGACGCTGACGCCGCGGGCAATCAGCTCGTGCTCGAACACTTGCTTGAGCAGCGCGGCGCAGCCGCCGCAACCGGTGCAGGCCTTGGTCTGCGACTTGAGCGCCGACAGGTCGCCACAGCCTCCATCGATGGCAGAACAAATCGCGCCTTTGCTGACGTTGTGGCAGGAGCAGATCATGGCGGTGTCCGGCAACGCATCGGCGCCCAGGGTCGGTGCGCCGTCGGACAACGGCAGGATCAGCGTCGAAGGGTCGGCCGGCAGGGCGATGCCGTTCTGGGCGTATTGCAGCAGGGTGTCGTAGTAACTGTTGTCGCCGACCAGTACAGCGCCCAGCACCTGCTTGCCGCTGGCGTCCACCACCAGGCGACGGTAGCTGGCGTTGGCTTCGTCGATGAAACGGTAGCTCTTGGCGCCCGGCGTAGTGGCATGGGCATCACCGATGGAGCCGACGTCGACGCCCAGCAGCTTGAGTTTGGTCGACATGTCGGCCCCGCTGAACGCCACCGGCGCCTCCCCGGCCAGCTCGCAGGCGACGTTGCGGGCCATGCTGTAGCCCGGCGCCACCAGGCCGAAGACGCTGCCGTTCCACGAAGCGCATTCGCCGATCGCATACACCGCCGGGTCGCTGCTGCGGCAGTGCGGGTCGATGACGATGCCGCCGCGGGCGGCGATCTCCAGCCCGCAGGCGCGGCCCAGCGCATCCTGGGGACGAATGCCGGCGGAGAACACGATCAGGTCGGTTTCCAGAAACTCGCCGCCGTCGAAGTTCATCCGGTAGCGATGGGTCTCGCCAGCCTCGACGTTCTGCGTGGCACGGGAGGTGTGCACGCCCACACCCAGTGCTTCAATGCGCGCACGCAAGGCAGCGCCGCCGTCGACGTCCAGTTGCACAGGCATCAGACGCGGAGCGAATTCCACTACATGAGCTTCCAGGCCGAGCGACTTCAAGGCATTCGCCGCTTCCAGGCCGAGCAGCCCGCCGCCGACCACCACACCACGGCGCGCACCGGCTGCCGCTGCGCGAATGGCGTCCAGGTCATCCAGGGTGCGATAGACCAGCCGTGCGCTGCCTTCGCAACCTGGGATCGGCGGCACGAAGGGGAACGAGCCGGTGGCCAGTACCAGCACATCGTAGCCATGCCGCCCAGTGGCAGTGACCACTTCGCGGGCCTGGCGATCGATCTCGAGTACCGGCTGCCCCAGGTGCAGGGTGACACCGTGCAGGCCATACAGCTGGGCGTCGCCCAGGGCCAGGGTTTCGGCGCACGAGCCGCCGAAGTATTCGGACAGGTGCACCCGATCGTAGGCGCGCTGGCGCTCTTCGCCGAAGACATGGATCTCGTAGCGATCGACCGCGCTGCGCTCGATCAGTTGCTCGACGCAATGATGACCCACCATGCCGTTGCCGATAACGATGAGCTTTTGCCGGGGCCTGAGGTTCACGAGCGCATTCATAGGTATCTCCAAGCGAATCACGGTGCCTTGACCATCGGGCAAAAAAAAACGCCTGGAGCGAATGCTCCAGGCGCCTTTGCCTGATGGTCGAATTGAGGTTGTCTGGTGGGGTGATCGTCGTTGATCACCGGGACTTGTCTAAGGTGGAAGCAGATTGCGTGCCAGGGTGGTTTGGTGGGTGTCAGGTAGGGTCTATTCGCAGCCAGAGGGCTCGCCGCGAAGAGGCCCTCACTGACAACAAGACCCATCCCAGTGCACCACGCACCGTTTCAGTACACATCCCGCACGTAGCGCTTGTCGCGACTGAGCTGCGCCATATAGGCCTCGGTCTGTACCTCGCTCATGCCGCCGTGCTCGGCCACTACCTGCCGCAGCACCGCATCGACATCCTTGGCCATCCGGCTGGCATCCCCGCACACATAGAAATGGCCACCTTGCTGCAACCATTGCCAGACCTGAGCGCCGTGCTGGCGCAGGCGGTCCTGCACGTAGATCTTTTCCGCCTGATCCCTGGAGAACGCAGTGTCCAGCCGGTGCAGATGGCCACTGCGCAGCCAGGTGTGCAGCTCGTCGCGGTAGTAGAAGTCGCTGAGCTCACGCTGCTCGCCGAACAGCAGCCAGTTGCGTCCGCTGTGGCCGAGCGCCTGCCGTTCGTGGAGGAAGGCGCGAAACGGCGCTATGCCCGTCCCCGGCCCGACCATGATCATCGGAGTGTCGGCTTGGCTGGGTACGCGAAACCCGCTGGCCTTGTGCACGAAGATCGGTACCAGCGCGGCGGCCGAGCGATCCGCCAGAAAACCCGAACACACCCCGCTGCGCACGCGCTCGTTGCAGTGATAGCGCACCGTCGACAGGGTGATGTGCACCTGCTGCGGGTCGGTGCGGGCACTCGAGCTGATGGAATACAGCCGCGGCTGCAGTGGCTTGAGCAAACCGAGCAGCTCCGGCGTGGTGAGCGTGATGGAAAAGGCTTCGAGCAGGTCGATCAGTTGCCGACCCCACAGCCATTGCTGCAACTCGCCGGCGCGCTCCGGCGCGAGCAGCGTGGCCAGCAGCGGATCGGCGCAGCGCTGGCCAATGAACGCCAGCCACTGCGGGGTGATGCGAGTGATGTCCAGATGCTTGTGCAGCGCCACCGCAAGCGGCTGTTCGCCCTGCCCCTTGAGCATCACCCGCTCGCTGCTGTCCAGGCCCAGGCACGCCAGCAGCTCTTCGACCAGGCTCATGCAGTTGCTCGGCCACACCCCAAGCGCATCGCCGGCCTCGTACACCAGTCCGCTGTCCTGGAGGTCGAACACCACATGGCGAACTTCCTTCTCGGTACCTGCTACATTGAGCACTTGATTGTGCAGGACCCGCGCCAGCCATGGCCGCTTGCGGGTGTACAGCGGCGGGTCCTGGGTCGCCGTCGCCAACGAAGGCGTGCTGCCAATCGCTGCGCCAGCCAGCAGCAGGCCGACGGCCTGCGTCCACTGCTCGGCGAGTTCCTGATCGTCGGGTTCGCACTCGACACGGGCAAGCAGGCGCTGCCCACCCAGTTGCTGCAGGCGTTCGTCCAGCTTGCGGGCGAAGCCACAGAACTGTCCGTAACTTGAATCGCCCAGTGCCAGCACAGCGTAGCGCAGGCCCGAGCAGGGCTCGATGCCCTCGGCCTGCAGCTGCGCCCACAGGCCCACGGCGTTGTCCGGTGCGTCGCCGTCGCCGAAGGTACTGGTCACCAGCAATACGTCGCGCGCGGCCAACAGGTCGGCGGGGGTGATCGCGTCCATGCCGCGCAGCAGCACCAGGGCACCGCGTTCGCGCAGGGTCTGCGCGCAGCGCTCGGCGATGGTCTGCGCGTTGCCGGTCTGCGAGGCCCAGAGCACCAGGGTCCCCGCTTGTCCGGCGAGCGGCGCAACGGCGTGAGCCCGCTCTGGATCGAGGTTGTGCAAGCTGATCTTCGGCGAGCCGACCCGTTGCAGGGCCACGGCGGCATACTTGAACGCCGGCTGTTGCGACAGTGGATCGGCAGCGTCGCTGGTCAACGCATTGATGGCCAGGTCGCTGCCGTACATATCGTTCCAGTGAAATGGCACGAAGCAGTTGCCTGGCCGCACGCGGTCGCTGATGCGTGCCGGCAATACCGCCTGGCCGCGCCGCGAGCGTACCTGCACTTGATCGGCCTCGCCGATGCCCAGACGCTCGGCGTCGTCGGGGTGGATCTCGATGAACGGGCCAGGATCGAGCTTGTTCAACGCAGCGACCTTGCCGGTCTTGGTCAGGGTATGCCACTGGTGCTGCAGACGACCGGTGTTGAGCACCATTGCGAACTGTCCGTCGGGCAGGTCGGCGGGCGGCAGGTGCGGACGGGCGAAAAAGCGACCGCGGCCGCTGGCGGTCGGAAAACGCGGCCCGGCGTCGGTCAGGTAGCGAATCGGGCTGCGCGGATCGTTCTGGTCGGGCGCAGAGGGCCATTGCCGCGGCTGCTGGCGCAGTTGCGCATAGCCTGCGCCACGAATGTCGTAGCCGCTTTGCGGGTTGTCGAACGGTTGCAGTTCCTGGTAGACCTGCTCGGCGCTGGCGTAGTCGAAGCCTTCGGTGAAGCCCATGGCGCAGGCCACCCGGGCGATGATCTGCCAGTCGGCCAAGGCCTGACCCGGTGCATTCACGGCCTTGGGCATCAGGGTCATGTTGCGCTCGGAGTTGATCATCACCCCTTCCGCCTCGGCCCACAGTGCGGCCGGCAGCAGCACGTCGGCGTAGCGGTTGGTTTCGGTATCGAGAAACGCGTCCTGGGTGATCACCAGTTCGGCAGCCTGCAAGCCCTCGATCACTTGCTGGCGGTTGGCGACACTGGCCACCGGGTTGGTGCAGATGATCCAGCAGGCCTTGATCGCGCCCTCGCCCATCTGCCGGAACAGGTCGATGGTACCGGCGTTGCCTTCCTTGCGCAGGCTGCCGGAAGGGATGTTCCACAGCCGCTCGACATGGGCCCGGTCCGCGTCCACCAGCAACGAACGCTGGCCGGGCAGACCAGGGCCCATGTAGCCCATTTCGCGCCCGCCCATGGCATTGGGCTGGCCGGTCAGGGAAAACGGCCCGCTGCCCGGACGGCAGATGGCGCCAGTTGCCAGGTGCAGGTTGCACAGCGCATTGCTATTCCAGGTGCCCTGGATGCTCTGGTTCAGCCCCATGGTCCAGCAACTCATCCAGTTCGCGGCGCCACCGATCCACTGCGCGGCCTGCCGGATCGCCTGTTCGTCGAGGCCGGTGATCTCGGCTACCCGGGCCGGGGTGTAGTCGGCCAGAAAGGCCGGCAGCTCGTCCCAACCCTCGGTGTGCGCTGCGATGAAAGACGAGTCGGTAGCGTCGTTCGCATGCAGCAGGTGCAACAAGCCGTTGAGCAAGGCCAGATCGGTGCCCGGCTCGATCTGCAGGAACAGGTCGGCCTTGTCGGCGGTGGCCGTGCGCCGCGGGTCGACCACGATCATCCTGGCTCCCGCCTTGAGTCGGTCCAGCAGGCGCAGGAACAGGATCGGATGACAATCGGCCATGTTCGCGCCGATTATCAGGAACACGTCGGCGTGATCGAAATCATCATAGGAGCCGGGCGGGCCGTCGGCGCCCAACGACAGCTTGTAGCCGCTGGCCGCACTGGCCATGCACAACCGCGAGTTGGACTCGATGTGCCGGGTGCGAACGTAGCCCTTGGCCAGTTTGTTGACCAGGTACTGGGCTTCCAGCGACATCTGCCCGGAGACGTAGAAGGCAAGTGCATCCGGGCCATGTTCATCGAGGATCTGCCGCAAACGGCCACCGACGTCCGCGATGGCTGCGTCCATGCTCGATTGCACCGGCTCGTGGTCGCGCCCGTGGCGCACGTAGGCATGCTGCATCCGGCCCGGATCAGTCAGCGGCTGGGCGCAGGTGCTGCCCTTGGTGCACAGGCGCCCGGCGTTGGCCGGGTGCTGCTTGTCACCGCTGACCTTGACCACCCGATCATTCTCGACGGTCATGACGATACCGCAGCCGACGCCGCAGTACGGGCACACGCTACGGACAGAAGTACGGGTCATCGGCGTTCCTCGCTGCTGGCTACAAAACAAAAACGGCGCCGGCTGCCTTCGCTCATCAGAGCGGGCAGCACGGCACCGTTGTCGTGTGGGGGCAATCGGCATCGATTGCATTGTGTACGAGGGTGCTTGCAATCCGTGCGCCACAATCAATGGCGCGCTTCAGGGCTGAGATTCAGGAGATTGCCCTGTGCAACGGACCATAGAGGAAACCGCAAAATGCACTTTTACCGAGCGCGTCGCACCAGCGGTGGGCGATCGGCGTGTCAGCCTTCGCCGCGCTGCAGGCTTGTCAGGCGCGCCTTGATGCCGGCGGCGGTCTGCTCACCGAGCAACTGGTCGCGCACCTTGCCTTGGGCATCGATGAGGTAGGTGACGGGCAAGGCCTGACTGCGCGGCAGCTCGAAGCGCGGTGCCGGGTCCTGGGCCAGCACCGTGAAGTCGATTCCCAGGGTCTTCGCGGCGGCACTCAATTCGTCACCCTGAAGGTTGTCGAAATTCACGCCGAGCACGCGCACGCCCTGCCCTTGCAGGCTCTGCGACAGCGCATTGAGTTCGGGGATCTCGCGACGGCACGGTCCGCACCAAACGGCCCAGTAGTTGACCACCAGCCATTGTTTGTCCAGCGTCTTGGCGCTGACCTGCGTGCCATGCTGATCGGGCCCGTAGTCGCCCCCGCAACCGCCCAGCAGTGCCGCAGCCAGCAGCAGCCCTGCCAACGGCGCGAGGTTGGTCTTGATACGCCAGTTCATGGGTCTACCCTTCCTTATTCCTGCGGCCATGCGAAAAAGGCGACCGAATACCGCCACGTGGTTAGAATACCCGCCACTGGCTGCCGGAGGCGACTTTTCCCCATGACCCAACTCACTCTTTACCACAACCCACGCTGCTCCAAATCGCGCGCGACGCTGGAATTGCTGCAGGCCCGCGGGCTTGCGCCGGTCATCGTGCTCTATCTGGAAACGCCTCCCGATGCGGTCACCTTGCACGCCCTGCTGGGCAAGCTGGGCATCAGTGCCCGTGCCCTGTTGCGTACTGGTGAAGAAGAATACAAGACCCTGGACCTGGCCGACGCGACATTGGGTGAGGACGATCTGGTGAACGCCATGGTCGCGCACCCGAAACTGATCGAGCGGCCTATTCTGGTCAACGGCGAGCGCGCGGTGATCGGCCGCCCACCGGAAAACGTACTGGAGATTCTGTCGTGAACACACCTTACATCCTGGTGCTCTATTACAGCCGCCACGGCGCCACCGCTGAGATGGCCCGACAGATCGCCCGCGGTGTCGAATCCAGCGGGCTGGAGGCACGTCTGCGCTGCGTGCCGGCGATCTCCACCGAGTGCGAGGCCGTCGCACCGTCAATTCCCGAGCAAGGCGCGGTATACGCCAGCCTCGACGACCTGAAGAACTGCGCCGGCCTGGCGCTCGGCAGCCCGACGCGCTTCGGCAACATGGCCGCGCCGCTCAAGTACTTCCTCGACGGCACCAGCAGCCTGTGGCTCAGTGGCGACCTGGTCGGCAAGCCGGCCGGGGTGTTCACCTCCACTGCCAGCCTGCACGGCGGTCAGGAAACCACCCTGCTGTCGATGCTGCTGCCCCTGTTGCACCACGGCATGCTCATCACCGGGCTGCCCTATAGCGAGTCGGCACTGGTGGAAACCCAGGGCGGCGGCACTCCCTATGGCGCCAGCCACCACGCAGGCGCCGACGGCAAGCGTCTGCTCGACGAGCACGAGAAAACCCTTTGCCGAGCGCTGGGCAAGCGTCTGGGCCAGACCGCACAACTGTTGAGCACACCGCGTGGCTAAGTCGAATCTCAGGTTGAATCGCACGATGGTGGGTCACGCTTGAGCATCCACACCTACACCAAGTACCCCGCCACGGCGCTCGGCGAAGAGTCGCCGCTGGCCTGGATCAGCGAACACATCCGCAAGCATTATCAAGGCCATCGGCACACCTTCGTGGTGGCCATTGCCGGCAGCGTCGCCGTGGGCAAGAGCACCCTGTCCACGCTGCTCAAGGAGCGATTCGAGGGCTGGCCGGAAGCACCGCGGGTCGAGGTGGTCAGCACCGATGGCTTTCTGTATCCCAACCGGATTCTGGAACAGCGTCAGTTGATGCCGCGCAAGGGCTTCCCGGAAAGCTACCGCACCGACGACTTGAAGGCGTTCCTGCACGACCTCAGGCAAGGTGCGCGCGGTTTGCAGGTGCCGGTGTACTCCCAGGCGATCAAGGACATCGACGAGCACTTCCACCTGATCGACCAGCCGGACATCCTCATTCTGGAGGGGCTCAACATTCTTCAACTAGACCACGCCCACGACTTCTCCATCTATCTGGATGCGCCCACCGCCGACATTCGTCATTGGTACATGGAACGCTTCATGAGCCTGACCACTCTATCGGGCGACGCTGCACAGGCGCGCGCCGACTATTTGTGGGAAGAGGTCAACCTCAAGAACCTCACGGAAAACATCCTGGTGACCCGCGATCGGGCGCAGATGGTTCTGCACAAGGCACCGGACCACCGCATCGACGAGGTCTGGCTGCGCGAAGGCGACCTGCCCGTGCATTCATCCAGCAGTTGAGGACACCGGCTCCATGCAAGACTACAAGTGGCTGAACGAATACTGCCTTAATCGCTTCGGCTCGCAGAAAGCGCTGGAGGCGCGTCTGCCGACGGCCAAGTCTGCGGCGCAACTGCGCAAGATCAGCGCCGACCGCTACCTGTCGACCATGGCCCTGCGGGTCTTTCGGGCAGGCCTGAAGCACAGCCTGGTCGACTCCAAGTGGCCTGCCTTCGAAGAGGTGTTCTTCGGCTTCGACCCGGAGAAGATCGTGCTCATGGGCGCCGAGCGCCTGGAACGGCTGATGCAGGACACCCGCATCATTCGCCATTTCGGCAAGCTCAAGAGCGTCCCACGCAACGCCCAGATGATTCTCGACGTGGCCATGGAGCACGGCAGTTTCGGTGATTTCATCGCCGACTGGCCGGTGGAAGACATCACCGGCTTGTGGCAGTACATCGCCAAGCACGGCAACCAGATGGGTGGGCTGTCGGCGCCGCGTTTCCTGCGCATGATCGGCAAGGACACTTTCATTCCCAGCTGGGACGTGGTGGCCGCGCTGAACGCCCAGGAGATCGTCGACAAGGTGCCCAGCTCCAAGCGCGATCAGGCGGCCGTACAGGCCGCATTCAACCAGTGGCATGCCGAAAGCGGTCGGCCGATGTGCCAGCTGTCGGCGATGCTCGCGTTTACCGTGAACCACTGATGCACTGATGCACTGATGCGCTGATACATCCGTTTGGTTGCAGGGCCCGGCTCGCGGTCCTGCAGCAATTCCCTGCATGTGCGGGCTTTCCCGTACATGCCTGCTTGCAACTGCCCTGCCGTAGCACCGATCAAAGCGGCAAATCTCGTCTACGCTTAGCCTCCAGGGGAACGACTGCCTTGGGCATGCCTGTGGCCGACGCGCTCGACGTCAAAATGTCATGCGCGTCACCTACGTTGGCTCGGGTATTGCTGAATCCAGATCAATCCAGTCGTCGACCGCCCCCTCGTTTCGATAGGCGCCTATAGGAGCACCGGATGAAAAAGCTTTTCCTGGCCACATTGTTAGGTTCGAGCATCGCGTTGTGCAACGTGGCCTCGGCCGCGGATACCGATCTGCAAACCCTTGAAGCCGCGGCCAAGACCGAAGGCATGGTCAACAGCGTCGGCATGCCCGACGCCTGGGCCAACTGGAAGGGCACCTGGGACGACCTGGCCAACAAGTACGGCCTCAAGCACATGGACACCGACATGAGCTCGGCGCAAGAAGTGGCCAAGTTCGCCGCCGAGAAAGACAACGCCAGTGCCGATATTGGCGATGTCGGTGCAGCGTTCGGCCCCATCGCCACCAAACAGGGCGTGACCCAGGCCTACAAGCCGTCCACCTGGGCGCAGATCCCCGACTGGGCCAAGGATGCCGATGGCCACTGGATGCTGGCCTACACCGGCACCATCGCTTTCATCGTCAACAAGCAGCTGGTCAAACCCGAAGATGCCCCAAAGAGCTGGGCAGACCTGAAGAACGGCAAGTACAAGGTGGCCATTGGGGATGTCAGCACCGCAGCCCAGGCAGCCAACGGCGTGCTGGCGGCAGCGATCGCCTTCAAGGGCGATGAAAGCAACCTGGCGCCGGGCCTGCAACTGTTCACCGAACTGGCCAAGCAGAAACGCCTGTCCCTGGCCAACCCAACCATCCAGACCCTGGAAAAAGGCGAAATCGAAGTGGGTGTGGTCTGGGACTTCAATGGCCTGAGCTATCGCGACCAGATCGATCCGAAACGCTTCGATGTGCTGATTCCTTCGGACGGGTCGGTGATTTCCGGCTACACCACCATCATCAACAAGTACGCCAAGCACCCGAATGCTGCGAAGCTGGCCCGCGAGTACATCCTCAGCGATGCCGGGCAGATCAACCTGGCACGCGGCTACGCCCGACCGATCCGTGCGGACCACATCAAGCTGCCGGATGATGTCGCGGCCAAGCTGCTGCCAGCCGAGCAGTATCGCCATGTCACGCCAATCAAGAATCCGGACGTCTGGGAAGCGAGCTCCAAGGCTCTGCCCCAGCAGTGGCAGGAGCAGGTGATCTTCGAGATGCAGTGATCGCGGTGCATCAGGTAGGGCCTCTTCGCGGGCAGAGGGCTCGGCCCGCTAAGAGGCCAACACCGATCCCCTCCGCTACCCCGCAACACCTGTAGGAGCGGTCAGCGGCCGCGAAGCAGCCAACGCCGACATCCCTGAAACCCGCAACCCCGGAGCCCTCCAGCAGTGACCACCCCCACCCGTGGCAGAACCCTGGCCCTGCTCCTGCTGGTGCCCTTCGCCCTGTTCTTTTTCGTCTTCCAGATCGCTCCCCTGGCCTGGGTGGCGGTCCACAGCGTGCAGACCGACGCCGGCTGGAGCCTGGACAACTTCAGCAAGGCCTTCGGCTCGCGGTTCTATCGCCAGGCCATCCAGTTCAGCCTGGAAATCAGCTTCTGGTCGAGCCTGTTCGGCATCATCATCGCCGTCATCGGCGCCAGCTCCTTGCGCCGGGTCGACTCGCGGCTGCGGGACTTCGTCAGCGCCTTCGCCAACATGACCAGCAACTTCTCCGGCGTGCCGCTGGCCTTCGCCTTCATCATCCTGCTGGGTTTCAATGGCGCGATCACCATGATGCTCAAGCAGAGCGGCCTGATCGACGATTTCAACCTGTACTCCAAGACCGGCCTGATCATCACCTACACCTATTTCCAGATCCCGCTGGGCGTGCTGCTGCTCTATCCCGCTTTCGACGCCCTGCGCGAAGACTGGCGCGAATCCGCCGCCCTGCTCGGTGCCAACGGCTGGGCCTACTGGCGCTACATCGGCCTGCCGGTGCTGACACCGGCACTGCTGGGCACCTTCGTCATCCTGCTGGCCAATGCCCTGGGCGCGTATGCCACGGTGTACGCGCTCACCACCGGCAATTTCAACGTGCTGCCGATCCGCATCGCCGCCATGGTCGCCGGCGACATCAGTCTGGACCCGAATCTGGCCAGCGCTTTGGCGATGATTCTGGTGGGGCTGATGACTCTGGTCACCCTGGCCCATCAATGGCTGTTGCGCAGGAGTTACCATGTCGCGCGCTGAACTCGACGCCCCCGGCCTCTACCACAAGACCGTGGTCTGGCTGCTGTTCCTGATTCTCCTGCTGCCGCTGGCCGGCACCCTGCTGTATTCGTTCGCCACCAGTTGGTCGGCGTCGATCCTGCCCAGCGGGCTGACCTTCAAGTGGTACCTGCAGCTGTGGGGCGACCCGCGATTCCTCCAGGCCTTTGGTCAGTCGCTGGTGGTCTGCGTCGGTGCGCTGGTGCTGTCGGTGCTGGTGATCCTGCCGCTGCTGTTCGTGGTGCACTACCACTTTCCGCGGCTGGATGCGCTGATGAACATTCTCATTCTGTTGCCCTTCGCCGTGCCCCCGGTGGTGTCCTCGGTTGGCCTGTTGAACCTGTACGGCTCGGGACCGCTGGCCATGGTGGGCACACCCTGGATCCTGATCGGCTGCTATTTCACCGTGGCCCTGCCGTTCATGTACCGCGCCATCACCAACAACCTGCAGGCGATCAACCTGCGCGACCTGATGGACGCGGCGCAACTGCTGGGCGCCAGTACGTTCCAGGCGGCTGTTCTGGTGGTGCTGCCCAACCTGCGCAAGGGCTTGATGATCGCCCTGCTGCTCTCGTTCTCGTTCCTGTTCGGTGAATTCGTGTTCGCCAACCTGCTGGTGGGCACCCGCTACGAAACCTTGCAGGTCTACCTGAACAACATGCGTAACAGCAGTGGCCACTTCAACAGTGCGCTGGTGATCTCCTATTTTCTCTTCGTGTTGCTGCTCACCTGGGGTGCCAATCGCTTGAACAAGGACAAAGACTGATATGAGCTTCGTCAGCGTCGAAAGACTGGATAAGCGCTACGGCACTACCGAGGTATTCAGCGATATCAGCTTCACGGTCGAGCGAGGCGAATTCATCACCCTGCTCGGGCCCTCGGGCTGCGGCAAGTCGACCCTGTTGCGCGCCATTGCCGGGCTCACCCCGATCAATGCCGGCACGATCCTGCTCGATGGCCAAAACCTTGCTCCGCTCGGCCCGCAAAAGCGCGACATCGGCATGGTCTTCCAGAGCTATGCGCTGTTTCCCAACATGACCGTGGAGCAGAACGTCGCGTTCGGCTTGCGCATGCAAAAGGTCAAGGGCGGCGAAAGTACCCGCCGCGTGGGCGAGGTCCTGGCACTGGTGGAGCTGGGCGAGTTCGCCGGGCGTTATCCCCATCAGTTGTCCGGCGGCCAGTGCCAACGGGTGGCCCTGGCCCGCTCGCTGGTCACCCGCCCGCGCCTGTTGCTGCTCGACGAGCCCCTGTCGGCGCTGGATGCGCGTATCCGCAAGCACCTGCGCGAGCAGATCCGGCAGATCCAGCGCGAGCTCGGCCTGACCACGATTTTCGTCACCCACGACCAGGAAGAGGCGTTGACCATGAGCGACCGCATCTTCCTGATGAACAAGGGTCGCATCGTCCAGAGCGGCGATGCGCAGAGCCTGTACACGGCGCCGGTCGATGCGTTCGCTGCCGGTTTCATCGGCAACTACAACCTGCTCGATGCCACCCAGGCCAGCGCCCTGCTGCAGCGACCGATTCACACCCGCGTGGCGATCCGCCCTGAAGCCATCGAGCTGGGGACTGACGGTGTACTGGACGGCGAGATCCGCAGCCATAGCCTGCTGGGCAACGTGATCCGCTACCGGGTGCAGGCCCGTGGCGTGCAGTTGCTGGTGGACGTGCTCAACCGTACCGCCGCCGACCTGCTGCCCGACGGCCACAAGGTGTCCCTGACGATTGGGCCCGACGCACTTTGTGAGGTAGCCTGAGCGTCTTTCCAAGGGAGGTTTCATATGGCTCTAGCGATTTTCGATCTCGACGAAACCCTGATCCACGGTGACTGTGCTTCGCTCTGGTGCGAACAGATGGGTCGCCTGGGCTGGGTCGACCCCGAGTCCTTCATGCGCCGCGATCACGAGCTGATGCAGGCCTACAACGAGGGCCGGCTGGCCATGGAAGACTACATGGCGTTCAGCCTGGAGCCGATGCTCGGGCGCACGCCGGAAGAGGTCGAACACCTGGTCGAGCCGTGGGTGGAAGATTTCATCGAGCCGATCATTTTCAGCGACGCCGCGCGCACCATCGCCGCCCACCGCGCCGCCGGTGATCGCATCCTGATCATTTCCGCCTCGGGCGTTCACCTGGTCGGGCCCATCGCAGCGCGCCTGGGCGTCGACGATGTGCTGGCCATCGAGCTCGAGCTCAAGCACGGTACCTACAGCGGCAATACGGTGGGTGTACTGACCTACCGCGAGGGCAAGATCAAGCGCCTGCGCGAATGGATGCACGACGAGGGTGAAACCCTGGAAGGCGCAAGCTTCTATTCGGATTCACGCAACGACCTGCCGCTGCTGCTGGAGGTACCGTCGCCTCATGCGGTCAATCCCGACCCGGTGCTGCGCGAGCATGCCGAACAGGCCGGCTGGCCGATCCATCAATGGCGCTGATGGTTGCGCCGATAGACGTCCTCGCCCATGGCAGCGATCTGACCTTCGATAAGCGCGTCGAAGGGCCTGAGCAAAGCCTGAAAGGATGCCGGTGATTCGAGCACTTCCAGCGCCTGGGTGATGGCTTCAAGGGTCGATAGCGCGCCGGGGCCGGGTGCCTTGCGCAGCCGATAGCGCGAAGGCTCGGCGGCTGCCAACTGAACCCTGGGCAAGGCGGGCAGTAACGGATTGAGGTGCAGCAGTTTGCGTGCCTTGCGCCAGGTACCATCCGGTACCACCAGCAGCCTGGGCTGGGCGGCGGGCTCGTAGGCGCTCAATGCTTCGCTGTGTTCGCCGGGAAACAGCAGGCAGGGCTGATATCCCGGCTGGGCCAGCCACTGGGGCAGGTCTTCGAAGATTTCGCCGACCCTGATTTCGCACTGCTGCAGGCCCAACGCAGCCAGGCGCGCGGTGTTGAGGGCGTGATCGACCTCGCTGGGGTGCTGCAGAATCAGCACCCGCGTATGGCTGCGCAGGTTCGGGATCAGGGCGCACAGGCACTGTGCAAGGGGGCGATGGCAGCGAGGGCATTGGGGTCTGGACATGCGCAATTGTGCCACGGCGCCGCGCTCCGGCAACACCTCGGGCGATCGACCAGCATGGAAAAGTCACCCACGGTGCCGCTAAACCTTTGTACCCACCTGGCCAATCCGCTCTAATGTAAACCCCACTGTCCCAGGACCTTGCCGCAATGAAATACTGCTGCGCATTACTTCTCAGCTTGCTGTCCCTTACTGCCCAGGCCACGGAAATCGGTGAACGCCTGGGCCCCTGGACCCTGCTTGACCAATTCGAACAACCCTACTCGCTCAGCGACCAGACCCAGTTGATCATCGTCGCGCGCAGCATGGACGCCGCCCAGTTGATGGGCACTGCCATGGAGAAGCGGCCCAAGGACTTTCTCGAATCGCGGCATGCGGCCTACATCGCGGATATCGAGCACATGCCTTCGGTGGCCAAGTGGATCGCCATTCCAGGCATGAAGAAACTCAACTACCGCATCCTGCTGGACGAAGAAGGCCGGGTGGCGCCGCGCTACAACGGCGACCGCGAAACCGTGCAGTGGCTGGAACTCAAGGATGGCGTAGTGGTGGACATCAAGACCTTCAATGACCCGCAGCAACTGGCCAGCGCGCTCTCGGCGCGCTGAGCCACTGCCGCTCACACCGGCCGGACCGGAATCCTGAAACTGGCGCGCAGGCCATCTTCGCCACTGTCGAAGTCCAGGGTACACCCGCAACGCTGGGCGATGGCCTGAACGATCGCCAGGCCCAGCCCGCAGCCGGCACTGGCGCGGCTGCGCCAGAAGCGCTGGGTCAGGTGTTGCAGGTCTTCGGCACCGATGCCGGGGCCGAAGTCGCGCACCGTGAAGCATACCCAGCCAGGCTCGGTGGCCAGCGTCAGCCACACCGGCGCCTGATCGGGGCTGTGTCGCAGGGCATTGTCGATCAGGTTGCGCAGCGCCTGTACCGCGAGGGTCGACGGCATGCCCAACGCGATCGACGGCAACTGCGGCGGCATGTGCAACTCGACCCGCCAGCGGTCCTCCTGACTGGCGTCGCCGATGGCCAGTCGCGCCACATGTTCGGCGCTGCACGATGCACCATCGTCGAACGACAGACTGCCTTCGACCCGCGCCAGTAGCAGCAACTGCTCGAGGGTGCGCTGCAGCCGGTCGGCGCCTTCCTCGGCATGGGCCAGTGCCTGTTCATGGGCAAGGCCGGTGGTCATGCGGGCCACCTGCAAGTGGGTCTTGATCGCGGTCAGCGGGCTGCGCAATTCGTGCGCCGCGTCACCCGTCAGTTGCCGCTCGCGCTCGAGGGTACGGCCGATGCGCAGGAACAGCTGGTTTTGGGTGTCCAGCAACGGTTGCAGTTCGCTCGGCAATGACTTCAGCACCAACGGGTCGAGGGCATCGACATCACGCTTGCGCAGCGCCTCGCACATCCGGCTCAGAGGCGCCAGGCCCTTGCCGATGCCCAGCCAGAGCATCGCGATGCTGCCGAGCAGGGCCATCAGCACCGGCGCGGAGGCAGCCAGCATGACCGAACGGTTCAAGGCTTCGCGCTCCAGTTCGCGGTCGGCGGTAGTGATTCGCACGTCTTCCCGGGCCAGGGTGAAACTGCGCCAGTGTTCACCTTCGATTTCCTGATCATGAAAACCGGTGCGCTCATCGTCCAGCACCTGGTCGGCATTGCTGTGGCTGCGAGCGAGGATCTCGCCGCGCAACGAGCTGATCTGGCAGGCGATGCCATCGGGAATGCTCCATTGGTCGGCACTGAAGCGGGTGCCTTCGCCAAGTGCCGCGAGCGGTTGCGGCAAACGGTCGACCATGCCGGCGACCATGCGTGCCGAGGCCACCAGCCGCTGGTCCAGAGAGAACATCATCTGGCTGCGCAGATCGCGGAACATCCAGGTGGCGGCGAGCGCCCAGATGAGCACGAAGGCCGCACCCAGGATCAGACTCAAACGCAGTCGCAGGCTCATGGGACCCCTTTGGTTTCGGCGTGGGCAGGGCCCAGGCGGTAGCCCAGCCCGCGGACGGTTTCGACGATACCGTTACCCAGTTTTCGGCGCAGATGGTGAATGTGCACGTTCAATGCGTTGCTCTCCACCTCGTCACTGAAGCCGTAGACGCTGTCCTTGAGCTGCTCGCCGGAGAGCACGCGGCCGCGGTTCTGCAGAAGGGCGTACAACAGCGCCTGTTCGCGGCGGGACAGGTCGATGGTCTGGTCACCGAGCCAGGTCTGGCGGGTGCTGGGATCATGCCGCAGAGGGCCATGTTCGATCAGGTTGAGGGCCCGGCCGGCCACGCGGCGCTGCAGGGTGTGCAGGCGCGCGCACAGTTCGCGCAGATCGAAGGGTTTGAGCAGGTAGTCATCGGCGCCGGCCTGCAGCCCGGCGACACGGTCGCTGACGCTGTCGCGGGCGGTCAACACCAGCACCGGCAGGGCCTCGCCACGCTGGCGCAGGCGGTGAAGCAATTTGATGCCGTCTTCGTCGGGCAGGCCCAGATCCAGCACCATCACATCGAAGCTGGCTGCCTGCAGCATGGCCTGGGCGGCCGAGGCGGTGGCCACCCGGTCGACGTTCAGACCCTGGGCATTGAGCCCGGCGACGATGCCGCTGGCGATCAGGTCGTCGTCTTCGCAAAGCAATACGTGCATGACAGCGCTCGAAGAATGAAGGCCCCACAGTGACAGGCCGTGATTAACACAACATTATGCCCCTGATACAGGGTGGGAGCGGTCATTGGCCGCGAACAACGCAGCGCGGTGCATCTGTGCGAACTGCACTGGCCCTTCGCGGCCACGGACCGCTCCTACAATGCGCTGAACAGCGCCCCCCTGTAGGAGCGGTCATTGGCCGCGAAGCTGGCGCTGCGGTCTGTCTGATACACCGCGCCGCCCCTTCGCGGCCACGGACCGCTCCTACGGGTTGATATCGAGTGCACACAGCGACAATGGTCTGGATCTGGTTAACCATCGGTTAACCCTGCCTGCGCAATACTCGCTGGATCATTTCATCAGGACCCATCTCCATGCTCAGTCTATCCTTGGGGCCATTCGCGCTTTCCCTGCATCACCTGCTGATACTGCTGGCCCTGGGCCTGGCCAGTGTCGTGGGCTGGCAGATGGCTCGCAGGGGGGTCGGCAGCAATCCCGAGGCGCTGATCTTTCGCCTGTTCCTGCTGTGCCTGGTGGTCGCGCGCGCAGCTTTCGTGCTGAGCTATTGGGCCCAGTATCGGCAGGATCTCTGGCAGATTCCCGATATCCGCGACGGTGGCTTCCTGCTGTGGCCTGGGCTGGCGGTCAGCGGTCTGACGGCGTTGGTGTATGCCTGGCGGCGCCCTTCAATGCGCCGCACGCTGGGCTGGAGCCTGGCCAGCGGTCTGTTGTTCTGGACGGTCGCCAGCGTCGGCAGCCACTGGTATCAGCAGGCGCGACACTCACAGCTGCCCGAGGTCACCTTGCACACTGCCACAGGCCAACCCGTAGCGCTGGGCAGCTACGGTGGCAAGCCTATGGTAGTCAACCTCTGGGCAAGCTGGTGCCCGCCCTGCAGGCGAGAAATGCCTGTGCTGCTGGAAATGCAGAAACTTCACCCTGAGGTGCTTTTTCTGTTCGTGAACCATGGCGAAACCGCGCAGATCGTGGCGAGTTTCGCTGGAACGACGGGGCTGGATTTGACTCAGGTGCTATTCGACGCCCGGGGCGAACTGGGCCGCGCGCTGGGTTCAGTCGCGCTGCCGACCACGCTGTTCTACAGCGGCGAAGGAAAACTGCTGCGCAGTCATCTCGGCGAATTGTCGAAAGCCAGCCTGCAGCACGCGCTTGAAACCTTGCCAGCCCAATAACCCCCCCACACCGCAACCCCCGTAGCAGCGGCGCGAGCCGCGTCGGCGGTGGGTGCAGCATTCCTGAAAGAACGCGTTGAACCCGGACGCGGCTCGCACCGCTGCTACAGGGATTCGCACCACCCCGCGCACCGCCCCCGTAGCAGCGGCGCAAGCCGCGTCAGCGGTGGATGCGGTCATGCTGGAGGAATCAGCGCTCCAGCAGGATCCGCAGCATGCGGCGCAGCGGTTCGGCGGCGCCCCACAACAGCTGGTCGCCGACCGTGAACGCGCCCAGGTACTGTGAGCCCATGTTCAACTTGCGCAGGCGCCCGACCGGGATGTTCAGCGTGCCGGTAACTTGAGTGGGTGTCAGTTCCTGCATGCTCGCTTCGCGGCTGTTCTGCACCAGCTTGACCCACGGGTTGTGCTGGCTGATCAGCCCTTCGATGTCCGCCATCGGCACATCCTTGTTCAACTTGATGGTCAACGCCTGGCTGTGGCAGCGCATGGCGCCGATGCGCACGCAGATGCCATCCACCGGAATCGGGCTCTTGAAGCGACCCAGAATCTTGTTCGTCTCGGCCTGGGCCTTCCACTCTTCACGGCTCTGCCCATTCGGCAGTTCCTTGTCGATGTAGGGGATCAGGCTGCCGGCCAGCGGCACACCGAAGTTCTCGGTCGGAAAACCTTCGCCACGCATGGCTTCGGCGACCTTGCGATCGATGTCGAGAATGGCACTGGCCGGGTTGGCCAGGTCATCGGCCACCGAGGCATGGGTGCTGCCCATCTGCTTGATCAGCTCGCGCATGTTCTGCGCACCGGCGCCCGAAGCTGCCTGGTAGGTCATGGCACTCATCCACTCCACCAGACCGGCCTCGAACAGCCCGCCCAAGCCCATCAGCATCAGGCTCACGGTGCAGTTGCCACCGATGTAGTTCTTGGTGCCGGCATCCAGTTGCTGGTCGATCACCCGGCGGTTGACCGGGTCGAGCACGATCACCGCGTCATCCTGCATGCGCAGGCTGGAAGCGGCGTCGATCCAGTAACCCTGCCAGCCGGCCTCGCGCAGCTTGGGGAATACCTCACTGGTGTAGTCGCCGCCCTGGCAGGTCAGAATCACGTCAAGCGTCTTCAGCTCTTCAATGCTGTAGGCATCCTTGAGCGGGGCAATGTCCTTGCCGACCGCAGGGCCCTGGCCGCCTACATTGGAAGTGGTGAAAAACACCGGCTCGATCAGATCGAAGTCCTGCTCTTCCAGCATCCGCTGCATAAGCACGGAACCGACCATACCGCGCCAACCGATCAGACCTACACGTTTCATCGCAACTACACCTTCTTGAAAAGTGGGCCGCTGCTTTCGATTGAAAGTCGCAGCGGGCCCAAGAGATTACAGATTCCGCAGCGCGGCGACTACTGCATCGCCCATTTCCTGCGTACCGACCCGTGCGTTGCCTTCGGACCAGATATCGCCGGTGCGCAAGCCCTGGTCCAGAACCAGGCTGACCGCCTGCTCGATGGCAGCGGCAGCGTCATGCTGGTTGAAGCTGTAACGCAGCATCATCGACACCGAAAGGATGGTCGCCAGCGGGTTGGCGATGCCTTGGCCGGCGATGTCCGGCGCCGAGCCATGGCACGGCTCGTACATGCCCTTGTTGCGCGCGTCCAGGGACGCCGAAGGCAACATGCCGATGGAGCCGGTGAGCATCGACGCCTCATCGGAAAGAATGTCGCCGAACAAGTTGTCGGTAACCATCACATCGAACTGTTTCGGCGCGCGCACCAACTGCATCGCGGCGTTGTCGACGTACATGTGGCTCAACTCCACGTCCGGATAATCCTTGCCGATCTCCTCGGCAACTTCGCGCCACAGCTGGCTCGACGCCAACACGTTGGCCTTGTCCACCGAGCACAGCTTCTTGCCACGCACCTGGGCCATGTCGAAGCCGACGCGGACGATGCGGCGGATCTCACTTTCGCTGTAGGGCAGCGTGTCGTAGGCCTGGCGCTCGCCGCCTTCGAGTTCGCGGACACCACGCGGCGCGCCGAAGTAGATCCCGCCAGTCAGCTCACGCACGATCAGGATGTCCAGCCCGGCAACGATTTCCGGCTTCAGGCTGGAAGCATCGGCCAGTTGCGGATAAAGGATGGCCGGACGCAGGTTGGCGAACAGACCCAACTGCGAGCGAATCTTCAGCAGTCCGCGTTCCGGGCGAATATCGCGTTCGATCTTGTCCCATTTCGGCCCGCCCACCGCACCCAGCAGCACCGCGTCGGCGGCACGGGCACGTTCCAGGGTCTCGTCGGCCAGCGGCACGCCATGCTTGTCGATGGCAGCGCCGCCGATCACGTCGTGGGCGAGCTCGAAGCCCAGCTGGAACTTGTCGTTGGCCAGTTCCAGCACCTTGACCGCTTCGGCCATGATTTCCGGGCCGATGCCGTCGCCTGGGAGAATCAGAATCTGCTTGCTCATGCGTTCCTCGTTAATTCCGGTAATACGGCATGCCCTCGGGCAGGCCGTGAATGAATGCTCAACGCTGGGCCCACAACACCAGCACGTCGGTGCTGAACGAGCCATTGTCGTCGATCTGGTAATACTCGCGCACCTCGGCGCCCACGGCTTGCTGCAAGGTGCGGATGGCCGCGCGCATCACCTCGGGCGTGCGCATGCGCTCGACCCACGAGGCGTATTCCAGGCGCAGGCGCTGGCGAGTGTGCCCACGTACCTGCAGACCCGCTTCATTGACTTGACTGAGCCATTCGCCCGCACTGTAGTCGCGCACGTGGCTGGTGTCGCGCAGCACTTCCACGCTCTGCAGATAGGTATCGAGCAGCGGGCTGCCCGGCGACATCACGTCGATGAAGCAGGCCACGCCACCGGGCTTGAGTACGCGGCGCACTTCGCGCAGGGCCAGGCCGAGGTCGCTCCAGTGGTGCGCCGAATAGCGGCTGAACACATAGTCGAACTCGCCATCGGCGAACGGCAATCGCTCGGCCGGGCCGAGCTGCGTGTCTACGTTGCCCAACCCTCGCTCGCGAGCTGCGCTGACCACCACGTCGAGCATCTGCTGCGACAGATCATAGGCCACCACCTGCTTGACCAGTGGCGCGCAATGGAAGCTGACGTGGCCGGCGCCACACCCCAGGTCCAGCAGCCGAGCCTCGGACTGGCCCGCCAGTTCCGCCTGGAGCAGCGCAAATTCAGCGCCCTGGGCGTGAACCGTGCTGCTCAGGTAGGCCGACGCCTGTTCGCCGAACTGTTTCTGCACAACTTGAGTGTGCCGGGTCATGGGCTGGGCTTCCTTTTGCCTGGATTTTCGGTGGCCTTGCGGGCCTACATCAATCAATCACGAAACAACCAAGGCTGGCTGGCCCGATGCTTGGCCTCGAACGTCGCAATCGCCTCACCGTCCTGCAAGGTCAGGCCGATATCGTCCAACCCATTCAACAGGCAATGCTTGCGAAACTCGTCGATCTCGAAGCTGTAGACCTTGCCGCTCGGGCTGGTCACGCTCTGGGTCGCCAGGTCCACGGTCAACTGGTAACCCGGCGCGGCCTCGACTTCCTGGAACAACTCATCCACTTGCTCATCGCTGAGGATGATCGGCAATAAGCCGTTCTTGAAGCTGTTGTTGAAGAAGATATCCGCATAGCTCGGCGCGATCACCGCGCGAAAGCCGTACTCGTCCAACGCCCAGGGCGCATGCTCGCGGCTGGAACCGCAACCGAAGTTCTCCCGCGCCAGCAGCACGCTGGCACCTTGGTAGCGCTGGTGATTGAGCACGAAATCCTTGTTCAGCGGACGCTTGGAGTTGTCCTGGTAAGGCTGGCCCACATCCAGGTAGCGCCATTCGTCGAACAGGTTCGGGCCAAAGCCGGTGCGCTTGATCGACTTCAAGAACTGCTTGGGAATGATCTGGTCGGTGTCGACGTTGGCACGATCCAACGGAGCGACCAGACCGGTGTGTCGAGTGAAGGCTTTCATGCTGCGTTCCCCTGGATCAATTCACGAACGTCGACGAATCGGCCGACGACGGCGGCTGCGGCGGCCATGGCCGGGCTGACCAGGTGGGTACGCCCACCGGCGCCCTGGCGGCCCTCGAAGTTGCGGTTGGAGGTCGATGCGCAGTGCTCGCCCGACTCCAGCCGGTCCGGGTTCATCGCCAGGCACATGGAGCAGCCCGGCTCACGCCATTCGAAGCCCGCCTCGAGGAAAATCTTGTCCAGACCCTCGCGCTCGGCCTGCGCCTTGACCAGGCCAGAGCCTGGCACGACGATGGCCTGCTTGATGGTCGAGGCCACCTTGCGGCCCTTGGCGATCACCGCAGCGGCGCGCAGGTCTTCGATGCGAGAATTGGTGCACGAGCCGATGAATACGCGGTCGAGCTGAATGTCGGTGATCGCCTGGTTGGCGGTCAGGCCCATGTATTTCAGGGCACGCTCGATGGAGCCGCGCTTGACCAGATCCGACTCGCGCGCCGGGTCCGGCACGTTCTGGTCAACGGCCAGGACCATTTCCGGTGAGGTTCCCCAACTGACCTGCGGCTTGATCTGCGCCGCATCCAGGCGTACCACGGTGTCAAAGTGGGCATCGGCGTCGGACACCAGCCCTTTCCACGACTCCACCGCCTTGTCCCAATCGGCGCCACTGGGCGCGAACGGCCGGCCCTTGACGTAGGCGACGGTCTTTTCATCGGCAGCCACCAGGCCCACGCGGGCGCCGGCCTCGATGGACATGTTGCAGATGGTCATGCGGCCTTCAACCGACAGATCGCGAATGGCGCTGCCGGCAAACTCGATGGCATGGCCATTGCCGCCGGCGGTGCCTATCTTGCCGATCACGGCCAGCACGATGTCCTTGGCGGTCACGCCAAACGGCAAGGTGCCTTCGACCAACACCTGCATGTTCTTCATCTTCTTGGCCACCAGGCACTGCGTGGCGAGCACGTGCTCGACCTCCGAGGTACCGATGCCATGGGCCAGGGCACCGAATGCGCCATGGGTCGAAGTGTGCGAATCGCCGCAGACCACGGTCATGCCGGGCAAGGTCGCGCCCTGCTCCGGACCGATCACGTGGACTATGCCCTGGCGTACGTCGTTCATCTTGAATTCGGTGATGCCGTACTCATCGCAGTTGTCGTCCAGGGTCTGCACCTGCAGACGCGACACCTGGTCGGCAATCGCGTCAATGCCGCCCTTGCGTTCCGGGGTGGTCGGTACGTTGTGGTCGGGGGTGGCAATGTTGGCGTCGATGCGCCACGGTTTACGGCCGGCCAGGCGCAAGCCCTCGAACGCTTGGGGCGAGGTCACTTCATGGATGATGTGACGGTCAATGTAGATCAGCGCCGAGCCATCGTCGCGCTGCTTGACCAAGTGCGAATCCCAGAGCTTGTCGTAGAGCGTTTTGCCGGCCATCAGACGTTTCCTCATCAGTCTTGCTGTCTTTTCTATGCCAATAACCGCTTGGCTTGTAGGGGTGATGCTATGAGGTTATCTTGAATAACTCAAATTCATAATTTTCATACTTTGGATAACCAAAAGGAATCAGCGCATGGACCTGGCCAGTCTCAATGCATTTATAGCCATCGCCGAAGTGGGCAGTTTTTCCAGGGCCGGGGATCGCCTGCACCTGACTCAGCCGGCAATCAGCAAACGTATCGCCGGGCTGGAATCGCAGTTGGGCGTGCGCTTGTTCGATCGCCTGGGCCGTGAAGTCAATCTGACCGAAGCCGGCCGGGCCCTGCTGCCGCGCGCCTACCAGATTCTCGATGTGCTGGAAGACACCCGCCGCGCCTTGACCAACTTGAGCGGCGACGTGACAGGCCGCTTGACCCTTGCCACCAGCCACCACATCGGTCTGCACCGATTGCCCTCGCTGCTGCGCACCTACACGCGGATGTACCCCAAGGTTGCCCTGGACATCCAGTTTCTCGACTCGGAAGTGGCCTATGAAGAGATCCTGCACGGGCGCGCAGAGCTGGCGGTAATCACCCTGGCGCCCGAGCCGCATCACCTGGTGCGCTCGGTACCGGTGTGGCACGACCCGCTGGATTTCGTCGCCGCCCCCGAGCACCCACTGGCCCTGCAGGCGCAGGTGAAGCTCAGCGATATCGCCGAACATCCGGCGGTGTTTCCGGGCGGCAATACCTTCACCCACCACATCGTCAGCCGCCTGTTCGAGGCGCAAGGCCTGAGCCCGAACATCGCCATGAGTACCAACTACCTGGAAACCATCAAGATGATGGTGTCGATAGGCCTGGCGTGGAGCGTGCTGCCGCGCACCATGCTTGACGAGCAGGTGGCACGCTTCCAACTACCCGGCGTGCAGCTGAGCCGCCAGCTAGGCTACATCCTGCACACCGAACGGACCCTGTCGAATGCGGCGCGGGCGTTCATGGCGCTGCTCGACGACCAGGCCGGCACATTGGCTGCGGCTGAATCAGAGCTGGGGGCCGAGCAATAGGCGGCCGCTGCTGATCAAGGTGGCATAGCCGCCGATCTTCACCCGCCCGCCTTCCATCCGGCAAAACAGCTCGCCACCACGGGCCGAGCATTGATAAGCGGTGAGGCTGGTCTTGACCAGACGCCTCGACCAGTACGGGATGAGGCTGCAATGGGTGGAACCGGTGACCGCGTCTTCGTCGATGCCGATGGCAGGGGCGAAGTAGCGCGAAACGAAGTCCTGATGGTCGCCCCGGGCGGTAATGATCACCCCAGGCCACGGCAAGCGTGCCAGGGCCGCCATGTTCGGACGACATTGGCGCACCGCCTGCTCCGACTCCAGTAGGACGAACAGCGATGCCGCCGCCATTACATCGACCGCTTCGCAACCCAAGGCACGTTCCACCTCCAGGGTCAGGCCCAACTGCTCCTCGGGCATCATCGCCGGGAAGTCGAGCCACAGGCGGTCGCCCTCGCGGCTGACGGTCAGGTTGCCCGAACGGCTGGCGAACGACAGGCTCGACGCTGTCTCCCCATAGACATGAAACAGCACGTAGGCGCTGGCCAGGGTGGCATGGCCACACAAAGGGACCTCGGTGCGCGGGGTGAACCAGCGGATGTGCCAGCCCTGAGCCTCGCGAACCATGAACGCGGTCTCCGCCAGGTTGTGCTCGGCGGCGATCTTCTGCATCAGCTCATCGGCCAGCCAGCTATCGAGGCGGTAGACCATCGCCGGGTTGCCAGCAAAGGGATGTTGGGTAAACGCATCGACCTGATGGAAATCCAGTTGCATGGCAATCCTCGCTGTTGCGGAAAGGGGGTGGTGGCCAAGCCGTCTGGCTATCGGCGTTCGACTGGTCAAGTCGATGAATAATTTCCTTGGTTCATCAGGCGCGGCCGATATCGGCGAAGCGTCCCTGGGTATGCTCGGCCAGCAAGTGCGGCGCCAGCTCGACTTCCAGCCCGCGCCGACCGGCGCTGACGAACATGCTGGGCAATGCCTCGGCGGTTTGATCGATGAAGGTCCGCAAACGCTTCTTCTGCCCCAGCGGGCTGATCCCGCCCAGCAGATACCCCGTGGCCCGCTGCGCCGCCTGCGGATCGGCCATCTCGCACTTCTTCACGCCCGCGGCCTGTGCCAGCGCCTTGAGATCCAACGTGCCGGTCACGGGCACCACCGCCACCAGCAGCTCGCTCCTTTCAGTCGCCGCAAGCAGCGTCTTGAATACCTGCGCGGCGGCCAGACCGAGCTTTTCCACCGCTTCCAGCCCATACGAAGCCGCCTTGGGATCATGTTCATAGGCATGCACCCGATGCTCGGCGCGGTGCTTCTTCAAGAGGTCCAGGGCGGGTGTCATGCAGGGACTCCAGACAAATAAAAAACATGCCCGGCATTAGGACACAGGCAGGCAAGCCACGCCAACCGTGGCTTTGCTGGAAATGCGCGGAAAAGTTCGCACACAGTGAACGAACTCGTTCGCTTTCGACCTTTGACAGCGGCGTTTCTTGTCTATATTTTTTCGTTTGTGAAGATAGGCACGATAGTACAATGTGCAAGAAGGCTGTACTCCGGCGTGCGATGGGGATCGCACGACGGCAGATTCCAGGCGCCGAAAACCGCGTCAGACAAAAAAAACAATTGGGGTAATACACGATGACCGCACAGCAACAACCGACCCTGTCGGGCCAGTGCACGGCCGAGTTTCTCGGCACCGCACTGCTTATCTTCTTCGGCACAGGCTGCGTCGCGGCGCTCAAGGTCGCAGGTGCCAGCCTGGGGCTCTGGGAGATCAGCATCATCTGGGGCGTCGGCGTGAGCATGGCGATCTACCTCACGGCCGGCGTGTCCGGGGCCCATCTGAACCCGGCAGTCAGCATCGCCCTGTGCCTGTTCGGCGGCTTCGAGAAACGCAAACTGCCTTTCTACATTCTGGCTCAAGTAGCCGGCGCGTTCTGCTCCGCGGCGCTGGTCTACACTCTGTACAGCAGCCTGTTCTTCGATTACGAACAGACCCACGGCATCGTCAGGGGTACGCAAGCGAGCCTTGAAACGGCCAGTATCTTCTCCACCTACCCCCATGCGGCGCTTTCCGTCGGTCAGGCCTTCCTGGTCGAGATGGTCATCACCGCCATCCTGATGGCTGTGATCATGGCTCTGGGCGACGAGCACAACGGTCTTCCGCGCGGGGCCATGGCGCCCCTGCTGGTGGGCTTGCTGATCGCCGTGATCGGCAGTGCCATGGGCCCGCTGACCGGCTTTGCCATGAACCCGGCCAGGGATTTCGGTCCAAAGCTGATGACGTTCATCGCCGGGTGGGGTGAAATAGCCTTCACCGGTGGCCGCACGATTCCCTATTTCATCGTTCCCATCGTGGCGCCGATCGTAGGTGCCTGCCTGGGCGCCGGCGCCTACCGGGTACTGATCGCACGCCATTTGCCAAGCTCGGCCAGCGAGTCGGCCGAAGCGTCCGCAGCGAAGGTGCAGGCCTCCTGAGCCTGCGCAAACACCACATTCCGCATTTATTGCACACTTGCGCAAGGCCATCGACATGACCGATACCGACAACAAGAACTACATCATTGCCCTGGACCAGGGCACCACCAGCTCCCGGGCCATCATTTTCGACCGCGACGCCAATGTCGTCGGCACCTCGCAGCGCGAATTCGTCCAGCACTATCCTCAGGCCGGCTGGGTCGAGCACGACCCGATGGAGATCTTCGCCACCCAGAGCGCGACCATGGTCGAAGCCCTGGCCCAGGCTGGCCTGAGCCACGCCCAGGTGGCGGCGATCGGCATCACCAACCAGCGTGAAACCACCGTGGTGTGGGACAAGAACAGCGGCCGCCCCATCTACAACGCCGTGGTATGGCAGTGCCGACGCAGCACCGAGATCTGCCAGCAGCTCAAGCGCGATGGCCTGGAAGACTACATCAAGCAGACCACCGGCCTGGTGGTCGACCCGTACTTTTCCGGCACCAAGCTCAAGTGGATCCTCGACAACGTCGAAGGCAGCCGCGAGCGCGCACGCAACGGCGAACTGCTGTTCGGCACCGTCGATAGCTGGCTGATCTGGAAATTCACCGGCGGCAAGGTGCACGTCACCGACTACACCAACGCCTCGCGCACCATGCTCTTCAACATCCACACTTTGGAGTGGGACGAGAAGATGCTGCAGACCCTGGACATCCCGCGCGAGATGCTTCCAGAGGTCAAGTCGTCGTCGGAAATTTACGGCCATACCAAGAGCGGCATCGCCATTGCCGGGATCGCCGGCGATCAGCAAGCCGCCTTGTTCGGCCAGATGTGCGTCGAGCCTGGTCAGGCCAAGAACACCTATGGCACCGGTTGCTTCCTGCTGATGAACACCGGCAAGAAGGCCGTGACGTCGCAGCACGGCATGCTCACCACCATCGGCTGCGGCCCGCGTGGCGAAGTGGCCTATGCCCTGGAAGGTGCCGTGTTCAACGGTGGCTCGACCGTGCAGTGGCTGCGTGACGAACTGAAGATCGTCAACGACGCCTACGACACCGAATATTTCGCCAGCAAGGTGAAGAACACCAACGGTGTCTATCTGGTCCCGGCATTCACCGGCCTGGGCGCGCCCTACTGGGACCCCTATGCCCGTGGCGCGCTGTTCGGCCTGACCCGCGGCGTGCGCGTCGACCACATCATTCGCGCGGCGCTTGAGTCGATTGCCTACCAGACCCGCGACGTGCTCGACGCCATGCAACAGGATTCCGGCGAGCGCCTGAGCGCCCTGCGCGTGGATGGCGGCGCGGTGGCCAACAACTTCCTCATGCAGTTCCAGGCCGACATTCTCGGCACACCGGTGGAGCGTCCGCAGATGCGCGAAACCACGGCGCTGGGCGCTGCCTACCTGGCGGGTCTGGCGTGCGGCTTCTGGAGCAGCCTGGATGAATTGCGCGGCAAGGCCGTGATCGAACGCACCTTCGAGCCTCTGCTCGACGAAACCGGCAAGGAAAAGCTCTACGCCGGCTGGAAGAAGGCCGTCGAACGCACCCGTGACTGGGAACCGCACGAAGAGCAGTGATCAGGTAAGCGCACGGGCCGGGCAATTCCGGCCTGTGCAATTGCAGTCCATGGAATCACTTCTGGCGATGGGGCCGGTTCCTGCGGCATCATGCATGCTTTTGCATGGCAGCCAAAGGAAGCCCCATGAACCTGCCTCCCCGCCAACAGCAGATCCTCGAACTGGTACGCGAACGCGGCTATGTCAGCATCGAGGAAATGGCCCAACTGTTCGTCGTCACGCCGCAAACCATCCGGCGTGACATCAACCAGCTGGCCGAGGTCAACCTGCTGCGCCGTTACCACGGTGGCGCCGCCTATGATTCAAGCATCGAGAACACGGCCTACGCCATGCGTGCCGACCAGATGCGCGACGAAAAGCAGCGCATCGCCGAGGCGATCGCCGCCCAGATCCCCGACCACGCCTCGCTGTTCATCAACATCGGCACCACCACCGAATCCATCGCCCGCGCCCTGCTCAACCACAGCCACCTGAAGATCATCACCAACAACCTGCACGTGGCCTCGATCCTCAGTGGCAAGGACGACTTCGATGTGCTGCTGGCCGGCGGCAACGTACGTCGTGACGGCGGTGTGGTGGGCCAGGCCAGTATCGACTTCATCACCCAGTTCAAGGTCGACTTCGCCCTGGTCGGTATCAGCGGCATCGACGAAGACGGCAGCCTGCTGGACTTCGACTATCAAGAGGTTCGCGTCAGCCAGGCGATCATCGCCAATGCGCGCCAGGTCATTCTGGCCGCAGACTCGAGCAAGTTCGGCCGCAATGCCATGGTCCGCCTGGGCCCGATCAGCCTGATCGACTGCCTGGTCACCGATCAGCCACCCGTGCCCGCCTTGCTGCAATTGCTGCAACAACACAAGATCCGCCTCGAGATCGTCTGACCCTGTGGCAGCGGCGCAAGCCGCCCTGCCTTGCACCCCCCCCCGCCTGGCAACGCCAACGTTATGCCGCATTAGCGTCATATGTTCGTATTTCTTCGCTTTGGTCGCCTTCGATCAACAATTTCAATCATCTTCGACTGGCTAACCCCTTCGTATTGGGCTAGTATTTTCGGAATTGAACATTGATGTTCGAATTCAAAGCACTCATTCGAACGCTCCTTGATAAACGCAGGAGGCTGCCATGCCCCATTCGACCTTGCCCCGCCAACCGCTGGCTGAAATCTACGACGTCGCCGTGATCGGTGGTGGCATCAATGGCGTGGGGATTGCCGCCGACGCTGCCGGGCGTGGGCTTTCCGTGTTTCTCTGCGAGAAGGATGACCTGGCCAGCCACACTTCGTCGGCCAGCAGCAAGCTGATCCACGGCGGCCTGCGTTATCTGGAACATCACGAATTCCGTCTGGTCCGTGAGGCCTTGGCCGAGCGCGAGGTGCTGCTGGCCAAGGCCCCGCACATCGTCAAGCCGATGCGTTTTGTCCTGCCGCACCGGCCCCATCTGCGCCCTGCCTGGATGATCCGCGCCGGGCTGTTTCTCTATGACAACCTGGGCAAGCGCGAAAAGCTGCCAGGCTCGCGCAGCCTGCGTTTTGGCGCCGACAGTGCGTTGAAGCCGGAAATCACCCGCGGTTTCGAATATTCCGACTGCTGGGTCGACGATGCCCGTCTGGTGGTACTCAACGCCATGGCAGCGCGGGAAAAAGGCGCGCACATCCACACGCGCACCCGCTGTGTCGACGCGAAGCGTGTAGATGGTATGTGGCAGGTCAATCTGCAGCGCGAGGACGGCAGCACGTTCACCCTGAAGGCGCGCGCACTGGTCAACGCCGCCGGGCCCTGGGTAGCGAAGTTCATTCGTGACGACCTGCAGTTGCAGTCCCCATATGGCATCCGCCTGATCCAGGGCAGCCACCTGATCGTGCCACGCCTGTACGAAGGCGAGCAGGCGCACATCCTGCAGAACGAAGACCAGCGCATCGTGTTCACCATCCCGTACCTGGATCGCTTCACCATTCTGGGCACTACCGACCGGGAATACACAGGCGACCCGTCCAAGGTGGAGATCACCGACGCCGAGGCCGACTACATCCTCAAGGTGGTGAACGCCCACTTCAAGAAGCAGGTCAGCCGCAGCGACGTGGTACGCACGTATTCCGGTGTTCGCCCACTGTGCAACGACGAATCGGACAATCCATCGGCCATTACCCGCGACTACACCCTGTCGCTCAGCGGCGGCCAGGGCGAGGCGCCAATCCTTTCGGTGTTCGGCGGCAAGTTGACCACGTACCGCAAACTGGCCGAGTCGGCCATGGCCCAGTTGAAGCCATTTTTCGCGCAGATGCGTGGTAGCTGGACGGCGACCAGTGCCCTGCCCGGCGGCGAAGACATGACCACACCGCAGGTCCTGGCGCAGGATATGCGGGTGAAAGCCCCCTGGCTGCCAAACGGTCTGGCCGAGCGTTGGGCGGTCAGCTACGGCAGCCGCAGCTGGCGCTTGATCGAAGGTGCACAGTCGGTGGCCGATCTGGGCGAGGAACTGGGCACGGGGCTGTTCAGCCGCGAAGTCGATTATCTGTACGAGCAGGAATGGGCCACTCGCAGCGACGACGTGTTGTGGCGTCGCAGCAAGCTGGGGCTGTTCGTCGACGAGGCGGCCTCGGCTCGCCTGGATGCGTACCTGGCGAAAGTCGACGCCAGCCGGGCCAACACCCAAGCGGCTTGAGCGCTGTCAGCAACGAAAAACGCCCCGTAAGGGGCGTTTTGCATGGCGCGCGGCGGGCCCAGAGGACTCAGCGCCGGGGACGCTGCCGAGGCCGGTGGTTGTCGGCCGGAATGGGCACAGGCTGTGGTGGCGGCGGCACCAGCCCCAGTGCGACAGCCAGATCATGGAGCCAGTTGTACAAGTTACCGTTCATATCGCCCCCCTTCAGGGAAAAGCCCGAACGACGGTCATGGTCCGTCGCTTGTATTCGATCATAGCGCTAAGCGACGTAGGATGCATTCACGCACTTGTGTCGAAAAGTCGCAGTCCTACGTATTGATCATCTGACAGACAAGTAATTCATTACCTTATCCACGTTCTCAACCGTCGGCGCACCCACTGTTCGGCGCTGACCAAGGTAATGCCCAGCAGCACGAGCAGCGCGCCCAGGATGAAATTCACGCTCAGCGGTTCACCCAGCAACAGCACACCGAACGTTACGCCGAACACCGGGGTCATGAACGAGAACACGGCCAGGTTTGACGCCAGGTAGCGGCGCAGCAGCCAAAACCAGATCAGGAAGCTGGCGAAAGACACCACCACCCCCTGGAACAGTACGCTGGCAATGCCGACCGGGGTAAAGCTGACCTGAGTGAACTGGCCCGTAGCCAGAGCGATGATCAACAACCCGACCACGCAGACGATCAACTGATAGAACAGCGTCAGCGTAACGGGTGCTTCGGAGAGTCGCGAGGTGCGCACCACCACCGTGGTCGCGCCCCAGCACAAGCCCGCCATCAAGCCCAGCGCATCACCCAGCAGCATGCGCCGGTCCAGATGTTGCCAGGAAATTCCACCGGCAAAAGCGAAGGCGATACCGCTGAACGCCAAGGCGATGCCGAGCCATTGCAGGGGCCGCAGGCGCTCTGCGGGTAGCAGCGCATGCAGGCCAAGCGCAGTGAAGACCGGGGCGGTGTAGAGAAACACCGACATATGCGCGGCCGAGGTCAATTTCAGACCCTCGGCAATGAACAAGAACTCCAGACCGAACAGCGAACCGGCCAGCAGCCCGGCCCGCCAGGTGTAGGGCATGTGCGCCCAGCCCCCGCGCCAGCACATCAGTGCGGCCACCAGGACCGCGGAAATGCCCGAGCGCATGGCCGCCTGCATCACCGGGGCGATATCAGGCGCGGCCCATTTTATGGTGACTTGCTGGATACCCCAGATCAGGCACAACCCGAGCATGACCTTGAGTGCGAACCCATCGGGTTGACGGCGTTCGATGCTCATCGACGAATTGACCACGACATGACGATGCCTTCAGGCAAAGAGGAAGCGCCAGTGTAACAAGCCACGCGTCACAAGACTTTCGCGGCCACTGATCGTTCCTAAATCGGCACACCGCCCCCCCCCCTGTAGGAGCGGTCACCGGCCGCGAAGGGCCTGATGCGATTCACCTGACACACCGCGTCGCCTGCTTCGCGGCCACTGACCGCTCCCACATACGCACACCGCATCACCCCCCTGTAGGAGCGGTCATCGGCCGCGAAGGGAGCAACACGGTTTCAACCCATACCTAAGGCTCAAACAATCTGCGGTTTACTGGCCAACTCGTCGAAGGTAGCCGGATCCAGCGCATCGTCCTGCTCGTCGAGCACTTCCAGCCCGTGATCGTTGTCGGGGATGCTGCTGTCGAGCAGGCTCAGCAGGCTGGAGCCACGCAGCGTCAACTGGAAATTGCGGCCCGTGCCACCTTCGCTGTCGGGACGCTGCTCGATGAACCCGCGCGCCAACAACAGTTTTTCATAGTCGCTCGCCTGGGTTTGCAGCTGGTCGACGGCAGCAGGCGTGTCGCCCTGCGCGGCGGTTGCATCGGCGTGGTCCTGGGCATAGCGGTGCGCAGTGAAATCCTGATTGGCGCCGTTCTGCACTTCGTGCAAAAGCCGCTCGATCAACTGCCAGTCGTAAGTGGTCATCCGGAAGAACCTCCAACACATGAGTGAAAGGGCTTGCCAGGCATGGGACCGGGTGGGTGCGGGGGAGTTGCGCGAAGACGGCTTTGCGGGGTGTTTTGGCAGGTCTGGCCTCCGGGGGGGGGGAGGCCGACCTGACTGGCGCAGGTTACTCGCTGACAGCCGGCTTGCGACGCTTGAGCGGCGCCAGCCCGTCCTGGCTTACCAGCGCCGGTGCATCGGCCTTGGGACGGTTGACGCTCTTGCGCTTGGTCGGGCCCTTGGCAACGCTTTTCTTGTCGCCCTTCTTGTCCTTGTCGGTCTTTTTCTTCTTCACGCCGACCGCCTTGCCCGACGCCTTGACCTTCTTCGGTCCGCCGTAGGTCCCCTTGACCTCCTTGATCACGCGGCGCTCGAAGGTCTGCTTGAGGTAGCGCTCGATGCTGGACATCAGGTTCCAGTCACCGTGGCAGATCAGGGAAATCGCCAGGCCCTCGTTGCCAGCGCGGCCAGTACGGCCAATGCGGTGCACGTAGTCATCGCCGCTGCGTGGCATGTCGAAGTTGACCACCAGATCCAGGCCGTCGACATCCAGGCCGCGGGCCGCTACGTCGGTGGCCACGAGGATCTTCACGCCGCCCTGCTTGAGGCGATCGATGGCCAGCTTGCGGTCCTTCTGGTCCTTGTCGCCGTGCAGCACGAACGCCTTGTATTCCTGCGCCACCAGACGCCCGTAGATACGGTCGGCCATGGCCCGGGTGTTGGTGAAAACGATTGCCTTCTGGTACGTCTCGTTGGCCAGCAGCCAGTTCAGGATCTGCTCTTTGTGCACATTGTGGTCGGCGGTGACGATCTGCTGGCGAGTGCCTTCGGCCAGTTGGCTGACGTTGTTGATCAGCAGATGCTCGGGGTCCTTCAACACCTTGCCGATCATGTCACGCAGCCCGGCACCGCCGGTGGTGGCCGAAAACAGCAGGGTCTGTTCACGCTGGCCGCACTCGTCGCTCAGGCGCGTCACGTCTTCGGAGAAGCCCATGTCGAGCATGCGATCGGCTTCGTCGAGCACCAGCACCTCGACCTTCTTGAGGTCCAGGTTGCCGGCGTTGAGCTGCTCCAGCAGGCGGCCAGGGGTGCCGATAAGGATATCCGGGACCTTGCGCAGCATGGCGGCCTGCACCTTGAAGTCTTCACCGCCGGTGATCAGGCCCGCCTTGATGAAGGTGAACTGGCTGAAACGCTCCACTTCCTTCAAGGTTTGCTGGGCCAGTTCGCGGGTGGGCAACAGGATCACCACGCGAATGTCGACGCGCACCTTGGCCGGGCCCATCAGGCGGTTGAGAATCGGCAGGACGAATGCGGCAGTCTTGCCGCTGCCGGTTTGCGCCGTCACCCGCAGGTCGCGCCCTTGCAATGCCAGGGGAATGGCGGCCAGCTGCACCGGCGTCGGCTCGACAAATTTCAGCTCGGCGACGGCTTTGAGCAGGCGTTCATGCAGGGCGAATTGGGAAAACACGGGTGTTACCTCGACGGAGTACATAAATTCGACTGCATAGGGTACCGGTTTGCGCACGATTAGCCGAATTTCTTTACCCGTAAGTCGGTAAATTGCGTGCAAATCTTTCCAGGCGTGGCGATTGCCCCACTCGATGGGCTTTAATCCCCGCCCCTTTTCAATCCGGGAGCTGCACGCCACCCCATGAACATCGAATCGCTCTGGCACCAAACCGTCACGTTCATCACTGGCCTGGACGACCAGCCGGTCCTGCAGGCCGGTGTGTCACTGTTCCTGCTGCTGATCGCCGCCTTCGCCCTGGGCCGATTGGCGCGCTTCCTTACCCTGCACGCGGTCAAGCTGCTCAGTCGCCGACCGTCGCTGCACTGGCTCAACGACTTTCTGCACAACAAGGTCTTCCATCGCCTGGCGCAGATGACGCCGTCGCTGGTGGTGCAATTCAGCCTGGGGCTGATCCCGGTGCTGAGCGACAACAGCAAGCACGTCATCGGCAACATTGCGCTGGGCTTCACCATCCTGTTCCTGGTGCTGGCCCTGGGGGCCCTGCTCAATGCACTGATCGACATCTATGCGCGCACCGAACACGCCCGTACGCGCTCGATCAAGGGCTACGTGCAACTGGCCAAGATGATCCTGTACATCTTCGGTGCCATCATCATCGTAGCCACGTTGATCGACCGCTCGCCGCTGTTGCTGCTGTCCGGGCTGGGTGCCATGTCGGCCGTCATCCTGCTGGTCTACAAAGACACCCTGCTGTCGTTCGTGGCCAGCGTGCAGTTGACCAGCAACGACATGCTGCGCGTCGGCGACTGGATCGAGATGCCACAGGTGGGCGCCGACGGCGACGTCGTCGACATCACCCTGCACACGGTGAAGATCCAGAATTTCGACAAGACCATCGTCTCCATTCCCACCTGGCGGCTGATGAGCGAGTCGTTCAAGAACTGGCGCGGCATGCAGCAGTCCGGCGGCCGGCGCATCAAGCGCAGCCTGCACATCGACGCCAGCGGCATACGCTTTCTCGACGAACAGGAGCAAGTGCGCCTGACCCAGATTCGCCTGCTCAGTGGCTACGTCAGTAGCAAGCAGGCCGAACTCAAGGCGTGGAACGCGGCGCAGGGCGAGGTCGCGGAACTGTCCGCCAACCAGCGGCGCATGACCAACCTGGGGACTTTCCGCGCCTATGCGCTGGCGTACCTCAACGCCCACCCGGACATCCAGCCGAACATGACCTGCATGGTCCGCCAGATGGAAGCCACCGCCGAGGGCGTGCCGCTGGAAATCTACTGCTTCACGCGCACCACGGCCTGGGCCGAGTACGAGCGGATTCAGGGCGATATCTTCGATTACCTGCTGGCCGTGCTGCCGGAGTTTGGGTTGAGCGTTTACCAGAAGCCCAGCGGCGCCGATCTGCGCGGTGGGTTGGTGGCGGTGACCGGTCCGCACTGAAAGCAACTCCCTTCGTAGGAGCGGTCCGTGGCCGCGAAGCAAGCTCCGCGTTGTTTCAGGTACCACGCGGTGCGCCCTTCGCGGCCGATGACCGCTCCTACGGGATGCCGCAGCCCCTGTGGGAGCGGGCTCTGCCCGCGAATGAGCCGCCTCCGACATTGAGCCATGCTTATCCCCTCAGGATTCAGACATTCCTGACGAAAGCCTGAAAGCGATAGCCTCAAGCCTAGCCCACCGCTTTCGCCCCCTCAGCCAGATCATCGATGACCGCCTTTGCCATCTCGCCTAAATACAAAGCCGGCCACAGCAGCGCAGTTCCCGAATCCCCCTCCACTGCCTCCAGCAGCGCCTGATTAACGCTCGCTTGCAGCATCGCTGCATATTCGAGCGCCACATCGGCGGGGACATTGGAGTTGACCAGAAACAACGTGTGCGAGCCGTCGCCGCACCGGGCGAACGAAGTGATACCCAAGGTTTTGCAGTTATGCAGAGTAGTCATGGTGTGATGATCCGTATCGAGTGAGGAATCGACACCCTCTGCCGCCAAGCAGGAAGGGTGGCGAATTGCACAAGGTTGGCGGACCGGGATACGAACCGGCACCTCCGAAGAGGTCCCTGCGCAACTCGCCATAACACGACATCGCGGGCATAAAAAAGCCGCGATGGGTGAGGCGGCGCTTTACGCCGTATCTCTCAGGCCGCCAAGCCTGGGTCACTGAATATGCAGCGACGGTGGGGAGGTTAACTGGAAGGGAGGGGATCACAACCTGAGTTGCGCTTGATAGGCCGAGTGGGTGAACGCGACTGTGCTGTGTTGATTGCTCTGCCGTGGGATAGCTGGATAAAACGGTATTTCTGACGAGATGTGATGCCCATTCCGATGGCGCTTTAGCAACGTAGGGCCGGGGAAATGAGCTGTTCCACTGCGATCGTTATAGCTATCACGACAGCGTGTTGTCACGCTGACATGTAGTGGCCTACTAACCCCGGAAACCTTGTTAGGCGAAAATGCTCGCCACACAGAGGTGTTAGATGAACAGACAACGACGTACCTTCACCTCCGAATTCAAGCGCGAAGCCCCCAGCCTGGTGCTTGACCCTTCGTTCGCGCTTGAGAGCGCTGAGTTGATCTGCGATCCGGCGTAGGTGCCTAACGACCTCTTCATATCGTTATCGTTAACTCGATGCGAAACGTGGTTGGCCGGGCTTACACCACTTCCGCATCGGGCACTGCGTCGTCACTGTCTTGCCCTGTTGGCAAGAAATCATTCATGACGATCATAGGCGCAGGAGTGATCACGCGTTCTCGCAGAGCTGCGGTAAATTCTTCGACAAAGGCTTTGACCATCGCGGTATACCACGTTCGAGGGCCATAGGCGCTTTTGAGCTCCCGGACGCGGACGATTGCCTCATCGACACACGCCTGGTTTCCACCATCGCGCATATCCTTTTCCAGCAGTCCGAGAATCAGCTCGGCCTGTGTGCGCATCTCGTTGAGACGTACGGTGCGGTCATGCACAAGATAGAGTCTGTTGAGTGCAAACACGTCGATGGCGGCAAGTCCCCGCGATTGCGACCAGAGATTGATGGCGGTTGGAAGCGCGACACTGTAGTGACCTTCTCTAGACCATTTAAAGTAAAGCTCGGGATTTTCTGCTGTCGGATCAATTAGAAGCGCCCGTTCGACCGTGAGGTCTTGAGCCGTATAGGTAGCTCGCTGGCCTTGTATCGGAAATTGATTTGCCTTGCCATAGGACGCAGTGGCCTGTGTCGATTGGAGCTTAAGAAAATCAGCGACAGTTGCATGCTGTGGAACGAGGTGACACCTTCTGCTCTGATTGCAATGCGGGCAAGACGCAAGCAGATTGCTCCACGAGTGTGTAAGCCACCAGTAACCGTCGTGCTGATCGTCTTCGGTCACACCGCCTTTAGGGCGAAAATGTTCGACGTCCATATCGCCAGTCAGTGGGCCTTCACAATATGCGCATTTGTTCTTAAACAATCTTCGCAACGACGATTTGACTTCAAACTCACCGTATGCGCTGAAGTTATAGCTGGCTAATTTTTTGCCAGGAATTCTCGCGGAGAGTGTGTAGTAGCTAATGGCGCCTAGCTTTTCTGCCTTGACGGCGTTGCTCGGGTCTTTTAAGCATGGAGGCTCCGGCTCAGTACTGCGATCGACATAGCGCATTAGATCAATTCCGCCCTTCGGTCAACACCTGGAGGACAGCGTCTACGGCTTCCTCACGCAGCTGCGGGAGGACATCACCTTTCGCTAACTCTCTCTGCTCTAGGTATTTCATGAGCGCTTCCTGGATAACCTGTTCGCTTACGCTATCACCGATGACTAGACGGTCGATTAGATCTGTCGTTTCCTTCGCCGGTGTGACGTGTACTTCGCCTTGCTGCGATCGACGCACCACATCGCCTGCCAATCGGGCAAATTCAATCGCTGTTGACGGATCTGTGGTGCTGCTGAGACCAAAATAATCGGAAGTAAAAAGCTGCTCGGCAGTCATCGTTTTGATACTTGGCAAGTTTTCTACGGGATTGATGATGTTGTTGGCATCGCGTCTCAGCACCATGACTTCCGCATCATCCATCCCTCGCAGGCAAAGCGGGTCATGAGTCGTGACAATGAATTGAACGCGAGGGAAAACGCGCCGCAATGAGGTCATCACTTGCATTTTCCATCGGGGGTGCAGGTGGGTTTCAATCTCGTCGATCAAGACTACGGCTTGCGCCAGTTCAAGGTTATCCCAGTGATCCAAAAGCTCACGGATTATGTCGACAGTCATGACAAAAACCGAGCGGTAGCCTTCGCTTAGAGAATGTATAGTCGTGGTGCGGCCATTTGCGCGAACCGCCAAATCGTATCCATGGCGAATCAGTTCGTCCTTGTCATCCAGCGCAAGCACGATCCGCAATGCAGCAGCGATGGTATCGAAGGTTGGGCCGGTTTGTTCCGAGAGCCAAGTGCCAGGGTAGGGGATCGTAGCTAACGGATTGAACAAAGTTCGAACGCGCGCTGCGGCTCCGCTCGGAAGGTCTTGCATTCGATGATCAAAAAATCGTCTTGGCCCATAGCCTATGACAATCGTCGAAGGGCTGTCTGAACCAGTGATGCTGCGCCGTTCCGGTTCATATCCAAATGAGGCTACGTGCTCCGAGTAATGAAAACCGATCTTCACTTCAACCGGCCTGTTTTCGGATTGGTCGTGATGATCGGTATCAGCGCTGTGGACGAGAGGTGGAACGTATTTTCGAAGCTTCGCTGCTTCTTTGCGACCAATCAACGCGAGTGCTATCGCGCAGAGAATACTGGATTTGCCTGTTGAGTTTTCTCCTAAAATCATCAGGCATGGCCAGCTGCTGCTCTCACGTCGGCCAGGCTGCATGGTCACGGTCAGGCTCTCCAAAGCCTTAAAGTTGGAGATCTGTATTGAGGATATTTCTCCCTCCCTCAGCTTCGGCCAGTAAGCTTTAGCAAGCTCATCATCGTTGATGTAAGTCCTCACGACTCCCGTGAATACATCGCGTGCGTCATTGCGAATAACTTCCAAGATGCCCCGTATCTGCAACCGTTCCTCAGGGGACGCATTCAGGAGAGCATTAATGAAGCGCTTGATTAAGCTCGAGCCCGCGCCGCGTACTTGGCTCGGGCTTTGCGTCCACTGTTTCGCGATTTTTTGAATAATGCTCTGCAATGCGCCTACGTGCTCGGAATCTGCAGCAAACATGCGAGAGAGCGCTGAAGGGGGCGCGTACAGCAGCGTGTCGCACATGAGATGGATGCGATCTCTGCGCGCGACGACCAATTCTGAGCGATTGAGCTTCAGCAACTCGATGCTGGTGGTACCGTGAATGGTCTTCCCGATGACTAGGCCGTTGTACAAGAAATCAAGATCTTTACTGGGCTCATCAGAGGTCGGATCAATGAGAAGCGAGTCTTCGTATTTCTGAGCGTCTTCAAATGACGCTAAGTAAGGCGCTCTTATGCCACGCACTGGAAAGTGTTCTTGCTTAGCTTTCGCGCAATGCGCGCAAGCGTAAAACAAATTGCGCCACTCGAAGGCCAGCCACAGATAGTAATCACGGTTTGCCTTTGCACCGTCATAGACAAACCGCATGGGTCGCAAGTGTACTAATCGGCCATCCTTGTCTGCATAGCTTTCACAGAATGCACATTTGCCATGAAACACATTTCGGAGCGATGCAATAAGAGATCTGTCAAAAAAGAGCTTTTCGTTGATGTTGTCTCGTCGCTGCGAACGCGCGCTTGGATCAAGACGCAAGTACACCAGAATACTTTTCTTTGCGTTTTTAACAGCAGGAGAAGAAAGGAATTCGGGTGGAGTGGTGGGTCTTACGACTTTATGCATTGGCTATCCTTGCTTAGCGAGACGCAGCGCACATAGGCGCGTCCTTTTCGATTACAGGATGATATCAGCTTGGGAATTCGATCGTCGAGGCGGTGGGGCTGATCAATTAGCCAATGACGCGCGGTTTTAGGGTAGATGCCAAGCGTAAGCCATATGACCGTTCGCATTCACTGTGACTGCCCGCTGTCCGGAGGAAATATCGACAAGACCATCGTCTCCATCCCCCCCTGGCGCCTGATGAGCGAGTCGTTCAAGAACTGGCGCGGCATGCAGCAGTCCGGCGGACGGCGCATCAAGCGCAGTCTGCACATCGACGCCAGCGGCATACGCTTTCTCGACGAACAGGAGCAATTGCGCCTGACCCAGATTCGCCTGCTCAGTGGCTACGTCAGCAGCAAGCAGGCCGAACTCAAGGCGTGGAACGCGGCGCAGGGCGAGGTCGCGGAACTGTCCGCCAACCAGCGGCGCATGACCAACCTGGGGACTTTCCGCGCCTATGCGCTGGCGTACCTCAACGCCCACCCGGACATCCAGCCGAACATGACCTGCATGGTGCGCCAGATGGAAGCCACCGCCGAGGGCGTACCGCTGGAAATCTACTGCTTCACGCGCACCACGGCCTGGGCCGAGTACGAGCGGATTCAGGGCGATATCTTCGATTACCTGCTGGCCGTGCTGCCCGAGTTTGGGTTGAGCGTCTACCAGAAGCCCAGCGGCGCCGATCTGCGCGGTGGGTTGACCGCAGTGACCGGTCCGCACTGAAAGCAACTCCCTTCGTAGGAGCGGTCCGTGGCCGCGAAACAAGCGCCGCGGTGTGTCAGGTACCACGCGGTGCGCCCTTCGCGGCCATTGACCGCTCCTACGGGATGCCGCAGCCCCTGTGGGAGCGAGCTCTGCCCGCGAATGAGCCGCCGCGGTGTATCACGCACCGCGCGGTGTGCCCTTCGCGGCCGCTGACCGCTCCTACAGGTGGGCCAGCATTCTCACAGGTGGACCAGGTATCCCATAGGTGGGCCAGATTTCTCACAGTTGGGCCAGGTATCCCACAGGAGGGCCAGGTTTTTTGTGGGAGCGGTCTGTGGCCGCGAATGGGCCGCCGCGGTGTATCAGGCACCGCACAGCGCGCCCTCCTCGGCCGATGACCATGTGGCGGAAAACCACGATCAGTTCTCATGTTCGCGCGCCCGCAGCCGAAACGCTGAAGACGACGGTTGTCGGCGCAACTCGATTGCCGCCATCCGGTGCTCGCCCCCAGTCCGACCTGCTGCCTGACAGCGCTGCTGCATCCCCAGCACTGCGCCCGGCTTTCGCTCCCTCATGCCCCGGAACCTCTAGCGTCCATGAACTTGAAATTCAGCCATAAAATCCTGATCGCCGGGTGCAGCATCGTCATCCTGGCGTTCGCACTGTTCACGCTCTACAACGGCTACCTGCAGCGCAGCGCCATCCAGCAGAACCTCAGCGCATCGGTCAAGCAGTCGGGCGAGCTGACCGCGAGCAGCGTCAAGAACTGGCTCAGCGGCCGGATTCTGGTGATTGAAAACCTGCGCCAGAACATCGCCTATCAGGGCGACAAGGCGGACTACCCGGGCCTGCTGGACCAGCCCGTGATCACCACCAACTTTCAATTCACCTACATGGGTGAGGCAGACGGCACCTTCATCCAACGTCCCGACACCAAGATGCCTGATGGGTACGATCCGCGTCAGCGGCCTTGGTACAAAGCTGCGGTGACAGCGGATCAAGTCATGCTGACGCCGCCCTACCTGGCATCGGTAGGTGGCCTGGTCGTCACGGTGGCAGCGCCTGTCAAACGCCAAGGTCAATTGATGGGTGTGGTCGGCGGCGACCTGAGCCTGGACACGTTGGTGCAGATCATCAACTCGGTGGATTTTGGCGGGATCGGCGAGGCGTTTCTCGTCAGCGCAGACGGTCAGGTGTTGGTGTCGCCGGACAAGGGTCAGGTCATGAAAAACCTGAAAGACATCTACTCCGGCAGAACGCCACGAATCGAGAAGAATCTGCAGGAGGTCACCCTCGGTGGCCAGTCGAGGCTACTGTCGTTCACGCCGGTCACAGGGCTGCCTTCGGCAGACTGGTACGTGGGTCTGTCGATCGACAAGGACAAGGCCTACGCCCCACTGCGCCAGTTCCGTACGTCGGCCGTGATCGCCATGGTCGTTGCCGTGCTCGCCATTGCCTTGCTGCTGACCCTGCTCATCAACGTATTGATGCGTCCATTGGTGACCATGGGTCGGGCGATGCGTGACATTGCGCAGGGCGAAGGCGATCTGACGCGTCGTCTGGTCGTTGAAAGCCGTGATGAATTCGGTGAACTCGGGACCTCGTTCAACCAGTTCGTCGAGCGTATTCATGCGTCCATCGGCGAGGTGTCCTCGGCCACCCGTGAAGTGCATGCGCTGGCCCAACGGGTCATGCACTCTTCCAACCAATCGATCGCAGGCTCCGACGAGCAAAGCGCTCGCACCGAAAGCGTTGCAGCTGCAATCAACGAACTGGGCGCTGCAGCTCAGGAGATTGCGCGCAACGCCGCACAAGCGTCGCGTCAGGCCAGCGATGCCAGCGGTCAGGCTGACGATGGTCGCCAGGTGATGACGCGCACCATCGAGGCCATCAGTACGTTATCCGAGAAGATAAGCCTGTCGTGCGAGCAGATCGAAACCCTGAACGCGGGTACCGACAACATCGGCCACATCCTCGACGTGATCAAGGGTATTTCCCAACAGACCAATCTGTTGGCCTTGAACGCTGCCATCGAGGCGGCGCGGGCAGGTGAAGCGGGCCGTGGTTTTGCAGTCGTGGCCGATGAGGTGCGAAACCTGGCGCACCGCACCCAGGAGTCTGCCGAAGAGATTCACAAGATGATCACGGCGCTTCAAGTGGGTTCGCGCGAAGCGGTGGTGACGATGAATACCAGCCAGGCGTCGAGTCAGGAAAGCATGACGGTGGCCAACCAGGCCGGGGATCGTCTGGCCATCGTGACCCAGCGAATCGGCGAGATCGACGGCATGAACCAATCCGTTGCTGCGGCGACCGAGGAGCAGACTTCAGTGGTGGAGGCGCTCAATGTGGACATCAGCCAAATCAACATGCTGAATCAGCAGGGCGTAACCAATCTCACCGAAACCCTGCGAAATTGCGATGCGCTTTCCCAGCAAGCCAGCCGTTTGAAGCAGTTGGTGGACAGCTTCAAGATCTAGCCGTGTCGGCCGCAGCGAGTAGTGTGCCCTGCTTGCTGATCTTCCGGACTGACGCATGTTGAGGTGTGCAAGCGCGGGCCGGATTCAACCCTCGGACTTGGCCTTGTTCTCTCGTTCGGCTGCAGAGTGTTGAGTTTCAGCCTTGTCGTCGCTGTTCTGCATCCACGGCTTGGCGCTCTGCTGCGCCTTGTCGATCGTCTCGTTGATCTGCTTGGCCGATTCGCTGAAGGTGTCGCGCGCCGCTTCGACCAACTGCGTCTTGGAGGTTTCGATGACTTTGTTCGCCGCGGTCTCGGCCGCGTCACAGCCAGCGAGAAGTAGGGTCAGCGCGACGACGGCCGGGTAAACGATCAGTCTGGACTGCATGGAAACCTCTGCAAGGAATGGGAATGCGCCAGATCATACCGTTACCATTTTTTGCCGAAGTGGGGATTCTGAATCAAGGTGTGTCTTGGCCGCCGAACTGGAGTTTCGGGCTCTTACAGATATTGCGCGGTGAAGCTTTCGCGGCCGATGACCGCTCCCACAGGTGAGCCTATATCCTGTGGAAGCGGTCCGTGGCCGCGAAAAGGCGCCGCTCTGTGTCAGGTAGCTCGCGCTGCAGCCTTCGCAGCCGATGACCGCTCCCACAGGTAATTGTCAGTACGCCATGGACAGGCTCATGGTCACCTGAGGCACCACGCTGTCGGTTTCGCCGTCCGGGCCACTGAGTTCGCGCAGGGTGCCATCGCGGTAGATTGCCAAGGCCTCGGCGCGGGCACTCCAACGGGTCTCCCCCCATTTGAAAGGCTGCTCGAGCGCCAGTCCGGTGCGGGCATAGAGCCGGTCGCCGGAATCGGGACCATAGAATCCATTCCAGCCGATGCCGACCGTGCTGGGAAAACTCAAGCGCAGACCGGCATCGCTCAGGTCCACGCCCGGCTCCACACTGCCTTGGGTATACAGGCCACTGTCCCCTTGCGTACGGCTGGTGACCGCCAAGCCCGGCCGCCATGCGCCAAACCCCGACTCAGCCTGGTAGGCCAGAGTAAAGCTTGCCTCCTGGGTGGTGTCGGCGACATCGTTCGGGCTGGTCTTTACCGTATAGACAACCCCTAGCCTCAGCCCTTCGACCGGCGATACCACCAGGCCCAGCAGGTTGTTGCTTTCGTACCAGCGCCGCGGGCTTGCCGTTTCATCGCTCGATGGATCATGAAAACCGTTGCTGGTGCTGAACACCAGCCAGGCATTGGCACGACCGTCGACAGCCTGGTGCAGGTCGAGGGCAAAACCGGCCTGGGCATGCAACGGCACGCGACCCAGGCTCGCCGCGTCATCATCGTAGTTGCCGCGGGCGAAATCGCCATTGCGCACATCCACACTCAGTTGCGGGTGAAAGCGGCCTGATTCCTCGCCGATCTCGACACTGCCCAGTGCGGCGTCTTCGGTGTCAATGGAAGGCACGCTGCGCGGTGCCGCCACGCTTGGCTGGATGACCGCGGCCAGCGCGAAGGCGAACAGTGGAAGACGAGATACGGTAAGCATGCGCGAAAGCTCTGTCAGAAAAGTCACTGTGTAGACTCTGCGCGACCGAAAAAGTACCGCGAGCCGCCTGCCAGCCCATCACCGTTTTGCGTACCGATGCGACCGCCTGTCCGGCGCGCGATGGACGCGGTTCAGCTTGACCTTTCGTCGCCGATAGGTTGAAAGCGATGCGAAGAACAATTCCCGAGACTGCACGCCGTACACCGCCTTCCCTTCTGCCGACCAACACCTATAAAACCAGCGGAATACGCCATGAACATCAAGCAAAAATTGACCTGGGGGTTCGCGATCATCGCCTGCCTGCCGGTGATCGTGGTCGCCGTACTCGTCGTCTTCAACTTGCGCGAAGCCGCCAGGGCCGACTTCGTCGACAGCAGCGGCCGGGAGATCCGTCAGATCGACAATGGCATGAAGCAATTCTTCGATGGCATCAGCCAGAACGTGGAGTACCTGGCCAAGGATCCTCGCATCGTCGCCGCCACGAATCTGAAGAACTACTCGGGCGCAGACGCCCCACAGATCCCCCTGACTGAAAACAATCAACGCCTGCTGGAGATCTTCGACGGCTTCGCCAAGAGCCATCCGAGCACGGCCTACCTGTCCCTGGGGCTCAGTGATGGCGGCTACGCCAGTTGGCCCAACGATCCGAAGATCGCCAACTACGACCCGCGCCAGCGGCCCTGGTACAAGGCGGCGATGGCCGCGCCCGGCACCACCGTGCGTACGGACGCCTACTATTGGGCGGCCGATGATGTGTCGTTGATCGGTACGGTGCACAGCGTCACCGACGCTGTGGGCAAGGTGGTCGGGGTGGTCGGCCTGGATGTGTCGCTCAAGCAGATGACCGAGCTGGTGAAAAACATCAAGCTGGGCAACAGTGGCTACCTGATGCTGATCGAAGCCAACGGCAACGTTCTGGTGGACCCCAGCGATGCACAGCACAACTTCAAACCGTTGGCCGAGCTGGGCAGCAACTATGCCGAGCTGGCCAGGCATGGCGATGGTTCGACCCAGATCGAGATCGACGGCAAGGTCTACATGGCCAACATCGTCAGCTCGGCCGGGCTGGGCTGGCGCTTCATCGGCCTGATCGAGCGTGAAGAGGTGATGGCCCGGGCATCGAACCTGACGTGGCTGATCGCGGCTATCGCGGCAGCCCTGGCCGTGGTGTTCGCTATCGTCGGTGCAAGCTTCGCCGGCGTCATCGTGCGGCCGATCCGGGGCGTCGCCAACGGCCTGCAGGAAATTGCCGAAGGTGAAGGCGACCTGACGCGTCAGCTCAAGGTTCAGGGCAAGGACGAAACGGCGGCTCTGGCGGGATGGTTCAACCAGTTCATCGGGATGATTGCCCAACTGGTGCAACGTATCGGCACCGCATCGTCCGACCTGCAGGTGGCGGCCGCCGACACGCGCGAGGTCGCGCGCAATATGGATGAGGTGGCTGGGCGCCAGCGCGAAGCGGTGGAGCTGGTCAGCACGGCATTCAACGAAATGGTCGCGACGGCCAACGAAGTGGCGCGTTCCTGCGGCGAAGCCGCCACCAGCGCAGACGCTGGCTATCAACAGGTCAGCGACGGCCAGCAGCGCATTGGCGAGGCGACTACCTGCGTGCTCAAACTGAGCTCGGAACTGCAGCAGTCGACCGAAACCATGCATCTGCTGCAGCAGGACAGCAAGAACATCAACAGCATTCTGGGCACCATTCGTTCCATCGCCGAGCAGACCAACCTGCTGGCCCTGAACGCCGCTATCGAGGCAGCGCGGGCCGGCGACCAGGGTCGTGGTTTCGCCGTGGTCGCCGACGAGGTGCGGGCGTTGGCGCGTCGTACCGCCGACTCGACGGGAGAAATCGATGGCCTGTTGGGCAATCTTGCGCGCCGGACCCAGGTCATCACCCAGCAAATGCAGGGCAGCCTGCAGGTGTCCCAGGACAGCGTCGAATGCATCCAGCAGGCACGTGACAGCTTCGACAGGATCCGCACGTCGGTCGACTCGATCCGCGACCAGAACAACCAGATCGCCACGGCTGCAGAGGAACAGCATCAGGTGGCCGAGGAAATCAACCGGCACATTGCGCAGATCCATGCCGATGCCCAACTGGTTGAAGGCTACGCGCACACCGCACAGTCGGGATCGGGGCGGCTGACGGACATTTCCGGCCACCTTAAGGGCCTGGTCGGACGCTTCAAAGTTTAAGCCGACACACCGCAGCGCCCGCTCCCACAGGGTCCGCGTTCAACCTGTGGGAGCGGTCATAGGCCGCGAAGGCTTCACCGCGTAAAGCCTGACACACCGCAGCGCCCTCTTCGCGGCAGAGCCCGCTCCCACAAGGGTCCGCGTCCAACCTGTGGGAGCGGTCATCGGCCGCGAAGGCCTCACCGAGTAAAGCCTGACACACCGCAGCGCCCTCTTCGCGGGCAGAGCCCGCTCCCACAAGGTCCGTGTTCAACCTGTGGGAGCGGTCATCGGCCGCGAAGGCCTCACCGCGTAAAGCCTGACACACCGCAGCGCCCTCTTCGCGGGCAGAGCCCGCTCCCACAAGGTCCGTGTTCAACCTGTGGGAGCGGTCATCGGCCGCGAAGGCCTCACCGCGTAAAGCCTGACACACCGCAGCGCCCTCTTCGCGGGCAGAGCCCGCTCCCACAAGATCCGTGTTCAACCTGTAGGAGCGGTCATCGGCCGCGAAGGCTTCACCGCGTAAAGCCTGACACACCGCAGCGCCCTCTTGCGGGCAGAGCCCGCTCCCACAAGGTCCGTGTTCAACCTGTGGGAGCGGTCATCGGCCGCGAAGGCCTCACCGCATTACGCCTGACACACTGCAGCGCCCTCTTCGCGGGCAGAGCCCGCTCCCACAAGGTCCGTGTTCAACCTGGGGAGCGGTCATCGGCCGCGAAGGCCTCACCGCGTAAAGCCTGACACACCGCAGCGCCCACTCCTACAGATGGCCAGTCCCACAGACAGTCAGAAGCCAACGGTGGCGGAGACCAGGTAGGTTCTCGGGGTGGCCAAGGTCAGTCCAGGTTCGCTGTCGTCCGAGGCACCGGCCGACGCCCAGTAGCGCTTGTCCAGTACGTTCTCGACATTGGCGCGCAGCGTGACGGCCTTGCCCTGCACCTTGAACGCGTAACGCGCACCCACGTCGAACCGTTCCCAGCTGTCGATTTCCTTGCTGTTGGCCTGATCCAGGTACTGCGCGCTGGAGTAGATCCCGCGCCCGCTGAGCGTCAAACCCGGCAACGCCGGCACATCCCACTCCGCACCCAGGTTGACATTGAGCTCGGGCGTGGCCGGTGCCCGGTTGCCATCGAAGGCACCTGCAGTGGTACCGCTCAGCTCACTGTCGATGTACATCACCCCACCCAGCAGGCGCACGCCCGTGAGCGGCTCACCGAACACGCTCAATTCCACGCCGTTGTTCTCACGTTTGCCATTGGGCCCGAAGGTACGGGTGACGGCGTTGGTTTCGTACGCCGGCTGCTTGATGCGAAATGCCGCAGCGGTGATAGCCAGGCTGCCCAGATCATACTTGGCGCCCACCTCCACCTGACGGCTGATGAAAGGCGGAAATATCTCGTCTTCGTTGATCGAGGTGGAAGGTGCGATCTTGCCCTGGCTCAGACCTTCCAGGTAGTTGGCGTACAGCGACAGCTCGTCGCTGAGCTTGTAGAGCACCCCCGCCGACGGCGAGAACTTTTCCTCGTCATAGCCCGTATCGCCTTTCACCCCGTCGCTCCAGTCGTCCACCTTGACCCGCTGCCAGCGTCCGCCCAGGGTCAGCAACAGCCGATCGTCGAAGAAACCGAGGGTGTCGGACAGCGCCACGCCGTCGAACCGGTTCTCGGTATAGACCTTCGCGTCCTGCCGCGTGGGGTTGGTCGGCGTTGGTGTGGCTATAGGGTTGTAAAGGTTGCTGCGCCCCCTGGCGTAGCGCGCGCCGCCATTAGTGAAGTCCATGTAGAAATGACTGGCGGCCAGGTTCACTTCATGACTGACCGGGCCGGTCTGGAACCAGTTGCGGACGCCCACCGTGGCCGTGCGCACGCTCTCGTCCCGGGTGAAGTCGCGAGGCAGTACCTCGAAGTCGCCGGCATCGTTGGTGACCGATACGTTGTGCCGGAGGAAATCGTGGTTGCTTTCGCGGGCACCGATGCTGCCGTACAGCAGGGTCGAATCATTCAAATCGTATTCGCCATTGAACGCCCCGAACGTGTCCTCGGTGCGCGCCTTGCTCCAGCGTTGCGCATAGTTGTCGCGCACATGGTTGGCACCCGGCACGCGCGCGTTGACACCGACCTGGACACGCTCCTGAGGCGCATCGGTATCGCGTTCGGTATGGCCCAGGTCGGTGGAAAGCCGCAGCCGCTCGCCGCGAAAATCCAACCCGATCACGGCCATCTCGCGGTCCACGCTCTGCTCGTCCCACGTGGTATCGCCCGCCTGCTTCACCGCATTGAGGCGGACACCAAAGCGGTCATCTTCACCAAAGCGTCGGCCGATATCCACCGCGCCGCCAGCCTGGTTGTCGGAAGCGTAGCTGGCGGTGAACTCGCTGATCGGCGTATCGGTGGCGCGCTTGGGTACCACGTTGATGCCGCCACCGACACTGCCCCGCGGGGAAATGCCATTGATCAACTGGCTCGGCCCGCGGAGGATGTCCACTCGGTCGGCCATTTCCATGTCGATGGAATACGTGGGCAGTATTCCGTACAACCCGTTGTACGACACATCGCTATTGAACAGGCTGAAGCCACGAATGGTGAACTGTTCGAAACGCCCGCCTGCCGGGTTGGTGGTACGCACTGCCGGGTCGCTGGCCACCAGATCGCCCAAGGTGCGGGCCTGCTGGTTCTTGCTGGTCTCGCTGGTGTAGGTGGTCATGCTGAACGGCGTGTCCATGAAGTCTCGCGCACCTAAAAGGCCTTGCGAGCCACGCCGCGCCACCTGCCCACCGGCATACGGATCGCCCGCAACGCTGCCTTGCGCGGCACCGGTCACCGTGGTGGGCGTGATCTCCACGACGTCCGAGCCTTGGGGCGCGGCCACCAGGATGTAGGCATTCTGCCCTGCCGCCTGCAGGCGCAGACCGCTACCGGCAAGCAACTGGGCGAAGCCGCTTTCCACGCTGTACTCACCGGTCAGCCCGGCGCTGCGCTTACCGTCGACCAACGCGGGGACTACCGACAGGCTGACACCGGCCTGGCTGGCAAAGCGTGTCAAGGAAGCGGCGAGATCGCCCTGCGGCACGCTGTAGACGCGAGCGCTGCCATCGGCAAGGGCCATCTGCAACGGCATCGGCGCCAGGCCGAGCAGCACGCTGAGATGCAGCGCACGCGCATAGTGGGTCGGTGGCTTGCGGATGGACCGGGGAAACGAACGAGGGGGCCGTGCGGGCATGGCTGAAGGCTCTTTGAGTGTGCTTACCCTTCCATGACAAGCGAGCGCGCAAAAGGGGACAGGCGCTACGCGGATTTTTCCTGGGGCACCAAGGTGGCCCAATAGCGCGTGCGCCACTGCACGCGCAGCGGCAGGCTGACGGCGAGCAGATTCAGCACCTGATCCGGATCGTCCAGGCGAAAACTGCCGGTGACCCGCAGGGCTTCCAGTTCGGGCTGCCAGCGCAGAATACCGGAGCGATAACGGTCCAGCTCGCGCAGAAACTCTCCCAGGGGCTGGTTGAGGGCAACGATCACGCCTTCGCGCCAACCCGGTTGGCGCGGGTCGAAACCGGTGATAGGGCCAGGTCCTGCGTTGGATAACTGTATTTTTTGCCCCGCGTACAAGGTGAGCGGCGCAAAGCCAGTGGGCCGAACCTCTGCCTGCCCGGCAAGCACCGACAGCCGGCAGATGCCGCTGGCTTCGCACACATTGATTTCACCTTGATCGAGTCTCACGTCGGCGAGTGCCGTGCGGATGCCGAACGGTGTCGCATCGGCCAGGCGCAACATGACTTCTCCGCGCTGCAGCGTGAGTTGCCGTCGTTCCGCGTCGATATCGACCGCCGTCGAGGTGTTGATATGCAACACGCTGCCATCGGCCAATGTCAGTCGACGTCGCTCGCCGGTCCCGGTGGCCTCATCGGCGCGCCAGGCGTCGAGGGGCAGCTCGCGCGTCAGCCACCAGCCAGCGGGCGCCACCACGGCCAAGCCCAGCAAACCCTTGAGCATGTCGCGACGGCCTGGCGCTGGACGATCCAGAGTGGACATGGCCAGCGCCGGCGGCAGAATCTGGAAGCGACCCTTGAGCGCCGATACCCGGCGCCAGGCCGACTCATGGGCGTCGCTGGCTTCACGCCAGCGTTGCAGGCGGGCGAGGTCCTGCTCGCTGACCGCGCCAGACTCGATGCACACCCACCAGCGTGCCGCCGACCGGGCGACCCGGCGCGCTTCGTCGCTGGGCTCGCGGCTCAGCACAGTTCAGCCAACAGGCAGTGCTCGTAGGCCTGGGCCATGTAGCGCTTGACGCTGCGCTCGCTGACCTGCAACCGCTCGGCGATTTCCCGGTACCCCAACCCCTCCAGCTGGCTGAGCAGAAAGGCTCGGCGAACCGCGGTGGGCAGGCCATCGAGCAACTGATCCAGCGCGTGCAGGGTTTCCAGCACCTGCCAGCGCTGCTCGGGCGAGGGTGCGACGTATGCAGGCAAGGTAGCAAGGGCATCCAGATAGGCTTGCTCAAGGCTGCGCTGTTTGTAGAAATTGACCAGCAGGCGTTTTCCGACGGTCTTGAGATAGGCGCGAGGTTCCTGCAGGTCGGCAACCAACTGGGGGCTGGCCAGGACCCGGATGAACGTGTCCTGGCTGAGGTCGGCTGCATCCCAGGCACTGCCCAGGCGCCGACCGAGCCATTGCTCCAGCCAGCTGCGATTGTCACGGTAGAGCGTTTCGAACGCCCGAACGTCAGCCCCCGCCAGATCGACCATCATCGGCACCCTATAAGATGTAAATGAGATCGATTGTATTTTAAAAAGGGATGGAAGCGGAACCGTTACTTCTGCGTTTGACGCTGTATCCGCCCACAGCGCGGTCACCCAGGCAAACCGCATGCGCCGCCGACGCGGCTCGCGCCGCTGCTACAGAGACCGCATTCCCCTGCATCCGGCCTCAACGCGTTCCCCCCAAAACCCCGCATTCCCCTGCATCCGGTCTCAACGCGTTACCCCAGAAACATCGCATTCCCCTGCATCCGGCCTGAACGCGTTCCCCCAGAAACATCACATTCCCCTGCATCCGGCCTGAACGCGTTCCCCCAGAAACATCGCGCTCCCCTGTAGCAGCGGTGCAAGCCGCGTCAGCGATCGACGCGGTATGACACAGGACTCACTCAGAGGTCGGCGCAGGATGACTGCGCCGATACGTCGTGTGCCAGCACAGCAGCAAGCCCGCCCCCGCCATCAGCGCACCAACGCTGCCAATATTCGCCACCCCCAGCTGGGTGATCACCACACTGCCCAGCAACGCCCCACCGCCAATGCCGACGTTATAGATACCCGAATGCAGCGCCATGGCCACGTCCGTGGCATCCGGCGCCAGTTCGAGCACCTTGGACTGCATCGCCAGGCTGAAGCACATGATCGAAATGCCCCAGACCACGCTCACTGCACTCAGGTAGGTGGCGTGGCGCGCCAGCGGCAACAGCAGCATCAGGCACAGGCCCAGCAGGGCGATCGACACCACCATGAAGCTACGCGGATAGCGACCGCTGTAGCGGCTGAACACCAGCGAGCCGATCACCCCTGCACCGCCGAACAGCAACAGCAGGGTCGTGGTCATCTCCCCGCTCATGCCTGCCGCCGCCTGCACGAACGGTTCGATGTAGCTGTAGGCCGTGTATTGCGCGGTGATCACCAGCGCCGTGGTCACATACAGCGCGACCAGCACTGGACGCTTGAGCAACATGGGCAGGCTGCGCAACGAACCCGAGTTCTGACTCGGCAGCGCCGGCAGGCTTTTTGCCAGCCACAACCCCACCGCCGTCGCCACCACACCGATCCCGACGAACGTGGTGCGCCAGCCGAGTGCTTCTCCCACCACCCGGCCCAATGGAACGCCCAGCACCATGGCCAGGCACGTGCCGGTGGCCAGCAGCCCCAGCGCCTGAGTATGCTTGCCCGGTGGCGCCAGCCGCACCGCCAGCGATGCCGTGATCGACCAGAACAGGGCGTGGGCAAAGGCGATCCCGATGCGACTGGCCAGCAACACTCCGTAGCTCCAGGCGACACTGGAGACCACATGGCTGACCACGAACAGCATGAACACCCCGATCAGCAACCGGCGACGTTCGATATTGCGGGTGAGCAGCATGATTGGCAGCGACATCAGCGACACCACCCAGGCATACACCGTCAACATCAGCCCCACCTGCGCCGTCGGCATGGCGAAGCTCAGACCGATCGAAGTCAGCAGCCCGACCGGCGCGAACTCCGTGGTATTAAAGATGAATGCCGCCAGTGCCAGCGCGATGACGCTGGCCCAGCTGCCTGTGGATGTTTCCATGGATCCTGTTTTCATCATGCTCGCCCCTTGCTGTCACGCACGCCCAGACGGCTCAACCACACCGAGAAAAGGATTACCCCACCGCCCAGGAACAGCCGTCCCAGTGGTTCGTCCTGATTCCAGATCAACAGGTTGAGCAGCAAACCGACCGGTACGTGGAGATTGTTCATCACCGCCAGCGTCGCCCCCGGCACGAGGCTTGCGCCCTTGTTCCACCAATACATGCCGAGCGCCGTCGACACCAGCCCGAGAAACGCCAGCACGCCCCACTGCAAGGGCGCCTGCGGCAGGTGGTCGGGGTTGCCGAACAGCAGGAATGCCGGAAGCACCACCAGTAAGGCACCCACGTAGAAATAGCCGAAACGCCGGTATTGCGGCTGGTCGCTGGGGTGGCGCGCGAGCAGATGCTTGTACAGCACCTGGCCGGCAGCATAGGTGAAGTTGGCGACCTGCAGCAGCAGAAAACCGATGAAAAAGTCCGGGCTGACGCGGTCGAAGCGGATCACCGCGGCACCTGCCACCGCGACCAGGGCCGCCACCAGCGCCCAGCGGTTGAAGCGACGATTCAGCGCATCCTCGATCAAGGTCACATGCACAGGCGTCAGAATGGTGAACAGCAGCACTTCCGGCACGCTCAGTACGCGAAAACTGAGGTACAGGCAGACGTAGGTAATGCCGAACTGCAGCGCGCCGATCAGCAGCATGGCGCGCAGAAAGCGCGGTTCGACCTGGCGCCAGCGGGTCAGCGGCAGGAACACCAGCCCAGCGAGCAGGACCCGGGCGAGGACGGCAAAATAGCTGTCGACATGCCCGGCGAGGTATTCGCCGATCAAGCTGAACGAGAAGGCCTGGATGAGGGTGACGATCAGAAGGTATTGCATGGTGCGTCCCGAATTTGCGAGGCGCGGACCTTAGCGCATCTGGGGCAGGTCAGGCCAGTGAAGCAAGCGTGGGCTCGATTGAAGAGGCCTGGATACCTGTCACGACACATCAAATAAGTTGTCTTGTCCGATCATTCCTCTACCCTGTGTCGCATCGAGACAGATCGCTACACCCTCGGGCGGGCTGCCAGCTCAGGACACCAGGAGTCGAAGATGAAAGCGCCCCGCGTCACCCTTGATCAATGGCGAACCCTGCAGGCCGTGGTCGACCATGGCGGCTTCGCCCAGGCGGCCGAAGCCCTGCACCGCTCGCAGTCTTCGATCAGCTACACCGTGGCCCGCATGCAAGACCAGCTCGGCGTGCCCCTGTTGCGCATCGACGGGCGCAAGGCCGTGCTCACCGACGCCGGTGGCGTGCTGTTGCGCCGCTCCCGGCAACTGGTCAAGCAGGCCAGCCAGCTGGAAGACCTGGCGCACCACATGGAGCAGGGCTGGGAAGCCGAAGTGCGCCTGGTGGTCGACGCGGCCTACCCCAATGCACGGCTGATTCGTGCCCTGACCGCGTTCATGCCGCAGAGCCGCGGCTGTCGAGTGCGGTTGCGCGAAGAAGTGCTGTCGGGGGTCGAGGAAGTGCTGCAGGAAGGCGTCGCCGACCTGGCGATCAGCAGCTACAGCATTCCGGGCTACCTGGGCAACGAAATGAGCGCCATCGAGTTCATCGCGGTTGCGCACCCCGAACACGCCCTGTTGACCACGGGCCGGGCGTTGAGCGTGCAGGACCTGCAGGGCCACATGCAGGTGGTGATCCGTGACTCGGGCCGCCAGCAACCGCGCGACGTCGGCTGGCTGGGCGCGGAGCAGCGCTGGACCGTCGGCAGCCTGGCCACCGCCGCCAGCTTCGTCGGCAGTGGCCTGGGCTTCGCCTGGTTGCCGCGGCACATGATCGAACGCGAACTGCGCGAGGGCACCCTCGCCGCCCTGCCCCTGGAACAGGGCGGCAGTCGGCACCCCACTTTCTATCTGTATTCGAACAAAGACAAGCCGCTGGGCCCGGCCACGCAGATTCTCGTCGAACTGCTACGCACCTTCGACACCGCGCCGTTGGACGTGCCGATCCTGGCCATGGAGCAGACGGTCCTGAGCGAAGACGCCTGAACTGCGCGCTGTGAACACTTCGCGCTGTGAACATTAGGTAACATTCATTTTACCCCTGCGGCTCGCCCTCACCGTCCTTTGGCGGCACGCTTGCCACACATTGCCCCGAACGCTTGCGCCGCTTTTGGCTCAAAGCATTTGCCTCCCCTCTTCAAGGACTTCGTATCCATGCTGAAAAAAATCCTTCTGGCCGCCTGTTCTCTCTCCCTGGCGAGCCACCTGCTGGCTGCCGACGCTCAGCACCCGCACGTGTTGCTCGATACCAGCATGGGCCCGATCGAAGTCGAGCTGGACGCTGCCAAGGCACCGATCAGTACCGCGAACTTCCTCGCCTACGTCGATAAGGGTCACTACAACAACACCCTATTCCACCGCGTGATCCCAGGTTTCATGGTCCAGGCGGGCGGCTTCACCGCCGACATGCGTGAAAAGGCAACCCAGGGTCCGATCAAGAACGAGGCCGACAACGGTTTGCACAACGTCCGGGGAACCCTCGCGATGGCGCGCACTCAAGTAAAGGACTCGGCCACCAGCCAGTTCTTCATCAACCAGAAGGACAACGACTTTCTCGACCATGGTGGCCGCGATTTTGGCTATGCGGTCTTCGGCAAAGTGGTCAAGGGCATGGAAGTGGTCGACAACATCGCCAACGCTCCAACGATCACCAAAGGCGGCATGCAGAACGTGCCCAGTGATCCGGTGATGATCAAATCGGCGAAACGCGTGGACTGAACCGCACGCACCGCCGGCCCCGGCCAGGACCGTCAACCCGCACAGGAGAGCACGCTTGAGCATTTATCGCCGCTTCGAACAATGGATCGATATCTTCCGCGAAGCGCCTACGGAAACGCCCCCCAACAAAGTCCTGGCCTTCTACATCTACTACCTCAAGCAGGTATGGCCCAGCTTCGCCACCCTGTTGGTGGTGGGTTTGATCGGCGCATTGATCGAAGTCGCCCTGTTCCGCTACCTCAGTCGCATCATCGACATGGCCCAGGGCACACCCAACGTGCACTTCTTCAGCGACAATGCGCTGGAGCTGACCTGGATGGTGGTGGTCGCACTGGTGTTCAGGCCTATTTTCATCGGCCTGCACGATCTTCTGGTACATCAGGCGATCAGCCCCGGCATGACCAGCCTGATTCGCTGGCAGAACCACAACTACGTGCTCAAGCAGAGCATGAACTTCTTCCACAGCGACTTCGCCGGGCGCATTGCCCAACGCATCATGCAGACCGGCAACTCGTTGCGCGACTCGGCGGTCGCCGCAGTCGACGCCCTGTGGCATGTATTGATCTACGCGATCAGCGCGCTGGTGCTGTTCGCCGAAGCCGACTGGCGGCTGATGATTCCCCTGATCCTGTGGATCGTCGCCTATGTGATCGCGCTGTATTACTTCGTTCCACGGGTCAAGGAACGCTCGGTGGTGTCCTCCGACGCACGCTCGAAACTGATGGGGCGCATTGTCGATGGCTACTCCAACATCGCCACTCTCAAGCTGTTCGCCCATACCAGTATGGAGCAGCAGTACGCACGTGATGCGATCAGCGAGCAGACCGAGAAAACCCAACTGGCAAGCCGCGTGATCACTGCCATGGACTTCGCCATCACCACCATCAATGGCCTGCTGATCGTCGCCACTACCGGGCTGGCCCTGTGGCTGTGGACTCAGTCGCTCATCTCGGTAGGCGCGATTGCCCTGGCAACCGGCCTGGTGATCCGTATCGTCAACATGTCCGGCTGGATCATGTGGGTGGTCAACGGCATCTTCGAAAACATCGGCATGGTGCAGGATGGCCTGCAGACCATTGCCCAACCTGTCAGCGTGACCGACAAAAATGGCGCTCCACGGCTCAAGGTCGACCGCGGCAATGTGCGCTTCGAAGACGTGCATTTCCATTACCCCAAGGGCGACAGCATCATCGAGGGCTTGACCCTGGATATCCGTCCGGGTGAGAAGATCGGCCTGATCGGCCCCTCAGGGGCGGGTAAATCGACGTTGGTCAACCTGCTGCTGCGTCTGTACGACCTGCCCAGCGGCCGCATCCTGATCGATGGCCAGGACATCGCCGAGGTGACCCAGGAGAGTCTGCGCGAACAGATCGGCTTGATCACTCAGGACACTTCTCTGCTGCACCGCTCGATCCTCGACAACCTGCGTTACGGCAAGCCCAATGCCACCGAGGAGCAGGTCTGGGAAGCGGTACGCAAGGCCCGCGCCGATGACTTTCTGCCGCTGCTGTCCGACAGCGAAGGCCGACGTGGTTTCGACGCTCATGTCGGCGAACGCGGCGTGAAACTGTCCGGTGGCCAGCGCCAGCGCATCTCGATCGCCCGTGTTTTGCTGAAGAATGCGCCGATCCTGATCATGGACGAAGCGACTTCGGCGCTCGATTCCGAGGTCGAGGCAGCAATTCAGGAAAGCCTGGAAACCCTGATGAAAGGCAAGACCGTGATTGCGATTGCTCACCGTCTGTCCACCATCGCCAAGATGGATCGCCTGGTAGTGCTGCAGAAAGGCAAAGTGGTGGAAATCGGCAGCCATACCGAGCTGCTGGCGCAGCATGGCCTGTATGCAAGGCTATGGCACCACCAGACCGGTGGCTTCGTAGGCATGGACTGATCACCCCTTGTGGGAGCGGGCTCCGCCCGCGAAGGCAACACTGCGGTCTACCAGACACACCTCAGTGCGCCCTTCGCGGCCACGGACCGCTCCCACAGTTGACCGCATGTCACACCCCTGTGGGAGCGGTCATCGGCCGCGAAAGGCTCGCCGCGATCCGTCAGTTACATGGGGGCGATCTTTTCGCGGCCACGGACCGCTCCTACAGTGGACCTCACCCACACCTCTGTAGGAGCGGTCATCGGCCGCGAAAGGCTCGCCGCGATGCATCAGGCACACCCAGGGAATATTCAGACCTGCCGGTAGGGCAAGGCTTCCCGTGCCTGCTCGGCGTAGGTCAGGACCCCTGCCCGCTCGGCCTGCAGAAAATTTTCCACCGCATCGCGCAGCCCAGGATGACGCAGGTAGTGCCATGAACGAGTGATCACCGGCTCGAAACCCCGAATCAACTTGTGTTCGCCTTGCGCCCCCGCATCGAAACGCTTGATGCCGTGGGCGATGGCATAGTCCATGCCCTGATAGAAGCAGGTTTCGAAGTGCAAGCGGTCATACTCGGCCAGGCAGCCCCAATAACGCCCGTAGAAACTGTCCCCGCCTACCAGGCTGAAGGCCATGGCCACCGGGCGCCGCTCATGAGTCGCCAGCACCAGACGTATCGCCTCGGGCATCCGTTCGGCCAAAAGGCTGAAAAAATCCCGGGTCAGGTACGGCGAACGCCCACGTACCAGGTACGTATTGGCATAGCACGCATAGACGAAATCCCATTCGGCTTCACTCACCTGCGCGCCTTCGCGCCACTCGAACTCGATACCTTGGGCCCGCACCTGCTCGCGCTCCTTGCGCATCTGTTTGCGCTTGCGCGAGCTCAGTGCGTCGAGAAAATCATCAAAGTCGCGATAGCCTCGGTTGTGCCAGTGATACTGGCAACCCAGCCGCTCCATCCAGCCCTGCTCGGCCTTCAGCAGTTCATCGAGGGAGGCATTGGTGAAATTGACGTGGGCACCACTGAGGCCTTCCAGCTCCAGATAGCCCGGCACACAGCGCAGCAACTCCACCCCATCCCGAGGGCGGCGGGCAAGCAATCGCGGGCCGCTCACCGGACTGAAGGGCACGGCGCTAAGCAGCTTGGGGTAATAGTCGATACCGGCACGTTCGCAGGCGTCGGCCCAGCCGTGATCGAACACGTACTCCCCATAGGAATGCCACTTGCGGTAGCTGGGCAAGGCCGCCACTAGCTGCCCGTCTTCGATCTGCAACAGATGCTCGGGGGCCCAGCCCGAGCGCTCGCCAAGGCTGCCGCTGTCCTCCAGCGCACTGAGAAAAGCATGCCGCAGGAATGGCTGCGGTTCAGGCAACAGGGCGTCCCACTGCGCGGCGTCGATGGCGGACAAGCTGGCAGCTACATGCAGCGGCATCGGTAGGGCTCCAATTGACGGGACGTGCTGCCCAGTATCGCGCAGGCTCTCGCCGCGGTCACCCGCCAATACAGTGCCATCATTCAGAGAAGGCTCTGGATCAAGCCATTCAGTCATTTCAGTGTCATCGCCAAGCCATTGTTCTGACATCGTTTTGTCATCACCCCTCGCAATACTTGCGCCAGTTTTCCGGGGTCAGCCACGCCGTCTGCCAGGCGCGTCCGGAAGTACTTTCAGGCTCGGCGCTTGCCGGCCTTTTTTGCGATAGGGAGAATGTCATGCGTCGTGTTTCAACACTCACCAAGGTCAGCCTGAGCGCCACTGTCCTGATGGCCATCAGCACCCAGGCCAGTGCCGCAGTCGATGCCAAGCTGCTCGACATGCTGCGCGCCAACGGCTCGATCAACGCTGCGCAATACGCCGAATTGAAGACCGAGCTCGACGGTGAGAAACAGGCCCAGCAAGTGGCTGCCGCCGAACAATCGAAGAAGATGAGCGCGTTCGACCAGAAAGTCGCCTGGGCTGCAAAGACGCAGATCAAGGGCGACGTGCGCCTGCGCCACGAAAGCATCAACGTCGATGGCGAACGTGATGGTTCCAACGGCGACCGCAACCAGGACCGCCAGCGCATCCGCGCCCGCATCGGGGTCTACAGTGAGATCAACCCGCAGGTCGACGCCGGCATCCGCGTCGCTACCGGCAGCAGCGCGGACGCTCGCTCCACCAACCAGAGCCTGGACGGCGCCTTCAGCAAGAAATCCATCTGGCTCGACCAGGCCTACCTGGACTGGCACCCTACTGCCATCAAGGACCTGCATCTGATCGGCGGCAAGATGGCCCAGCCTTGGGTCAGCATGGGCGACGTGATCTGGGACGGCGACATCAACCCGGAAGGTGTGGCCGCCACCTACAAGCTGCCCCTGGGCGGCGCTGAGCTGTTCGGCAGCACGGGCTACTACGTACTGACCGACAACATCGACGGCGAAGGTCGTCAGTTCGAACACGACCTGCGCATGTACACCGGTCAGGCTGGCGCGCGCTTTGCGCTGGGCGACAACGTCAAGATGACCCTGGGCGGCAGTGTCTATTCCTACGACAATGACAACGCCACCAACGCTGCCGCCGTGCTGGCCGTCAACGGCAACGCCTCGACCGAATTCACCCTGTACGAAGGCTTCGGTCAACTGGACATCACCGGCCTGCCGTTGCCGCTGTCGATCTATGGCCAGTACGTGGTCAACGGTGATGCCGAAGCCACCGCCCTGGTCGGCAAGCAGGACACTGCCTGGCTGACCGGCTTCAAGACCAAGTTCGCCGGCTTTGGCCTGGACTACAACTACCGCGACGTGCAGCGCAACGCCGTGGTCGGGGCTTTCACCGACTCCGACTTCGCCAACGGCTTCACCGGCTCGCGCGGCCACAAGGTCAAGCTGGGCTACGAAATCGACAAGAACTTCGCCGTCGGTGCCACCTACTTCCTGGCCGAATCCGACGTCGCCAGCCGAACCCGCACCGATGCCGACGTGAACACCCTGCAACTGGACCTGGAAGCCAAGTTCTAAGTCCCCATCGCCGCAATGAAAAAGGCGTCACCCGCGAGTTCATCGCAGGTGGCGCCTTTTTCATTGGCATGGCGGTCGTCGATCAGCGCTTGCGCAGAATCACGCTGCCGATGGAGTAGCCTGCACCGAACGAGCTCAACACCCCGAGCGAGCCTGGTGCCAGATCATCCTGATGGGTGTGCAAGGCAATCACCGATCCTGCCGAACTGGTATTGGCATACCGGTCGAGAATCACCGGCGCCTCGTCGACGCTGGCGTCGCGGCCGAGCAGCCTCTTCACGATCAAGTGATTCATGCTCAGGTTGGCCTGATGCAGCCAGAAGCGCCTGACGCTTTGCACGGCAATGTCGTTCTGCGCCAGATGGGCGGCGATCAGTTCGGCCACCATTGGGCAGACTTCCTTGAACACCTTGCGGCCTTCCTGCACGAACAGCTTGTCGTCGCCTCCTGCCCCCAACGCTTCGGCCCGATTGAGGAAACCGAAGTTGTTGCGAATATTGTTGGAGAACTGCGTCTGCAGACGGGTGCTGACGATGTCGAACTGGTTCGCCGAAGTGGCCAGGTCCGCACGTTCCACGAGCACGGCCGTTGCTGCATCGCCGAAGATGAAGTGGCTGTCGCGGTCGCGGAAATTCAGGTGCCCGGTGCAGATCTCCGGGCTCACCACCAGTACCGCGCGCGCCTGCCCCAGCTGCACGCTGTTGCTTGCCTGCTGAATACCGAAGGTGGCCGAGGAGCAGGCCACGTTCATGTCGAAGCCGAAACCCTGAATACCCAGTGCCTGCTGCACCTCGATGGCCACCGCCGGATAGGGACGTTGCAGGTTGGAACAGGCAACGATCACCGCGTCGACATCGGCGGCGGTGCGACCGGCCCGTTGCAGCGCCTGCTCCGCCGCAGCGACCGCCATCTGGCACAGAATCGACTGCTCGTCATTGCTGCGCTCGGGCAGCTGCGGCTTCATCCGCTGCGGATCGAGAATTCCCGCCTTGTCCATGACGAAGCGGCTCTTGATGCCGCTGGCCTTCTCGATGAAAGCAGCGCTGGAAGGCGCCAGCGCCTGCTCGTCGCCACGCTCGATGGCGGCGGCATTTTCTGCATTGAATGCTTCGACGTAGCGGTTGAAAGACTCGACCAGCTCTTCGTTGGAGATGCTCTGGGCCGGCGTGTACAGGCCGGTGCCGCTGATGACGACGTTATGCACGCTCGTTCCTCTATTGTTAGGGGCAACTCATTCACATGGACGCCACGCAGGCCCAGGTCAATCGACCGGGGCTGATTCAGGCGTCCACTGCGCTCCATTGCTTGCTCAAGCGCTTGTCCGATACCGGCACCTTGGTGCCCAACTGCTGCGCGAACAGCGACACTCGATATTCCTCTAGCAGCCAGCGGTAAGCCGCCAACTGTGGATCACGCTTGCCTTCCTGGCCATGCTTGTTCAGGCGCGCCTGGTACTGGCTCCAGAGACCGGACAGCTCGCCGCTCCAGACCCGGTCTTTCTGCACCTGGCTCGGCAGCTTCTCCAAGCGTAGCTCGACAGCCTTGAGCAGGCGCGGCATTTCCTTCAGCCACGCCGCGGGGGTGTCACGCACGAAACCGGGATAGACCAGATTGCTTAGTTGCTGCTTGATATCGTTCAACGCCACGGCATGGGTCAGATCGATCTTGCCCTTGAAGCGCTTCTGCAGGCCGTGCCACAACTTCAGAATATCCAGGGTCAGGCGCGCAAGACGCTCGGCATGCTCCGTCCAGGCACCACGCTTGCGTTCGGCCAGTGCTGCCAGTGCCACACCGTCGCGCGGCAGGCTGGCCTCGCCCTCGAGCACGCAGCTGTCGAGGCTGGCCAGCAGAATATCCTCGACCAGCGCTTCGACACGGCCCAGTTCGCGGTACAACAGGCCCAGCTCGGTCTGGCCCGGCAACTTGCCACGCAGAAACTTGGCAGGCTCGGCCAATTGCTGCAGCAACAAGCGCTGCAAGGCGCGGCGATGCTGATACTCGGCTTCGGCCGCCGTCGAGAAGCGCCCTTCCTTGACCGTACCACCCTCTTCGACCAATGCGGGATACACCGTCATCGACAGCCCGGCAATGTTCTGCTGGGTGGTCTGCTCGACCTTGGCGAACGCCTTGGCTTGCACCGGTTGCTGGCTCTTGGCCGTGCTCGGCACGGCCAACGCGGCGCTGCTGGCCTCGGCGAAGCGCGCGGTCAACTCGGCCAGGTCACGCCCTTCACCCAGAAACTTGCCCTGGCCGTCGAGCACTTCGATGTTCATGCGCAGATGGCTGTCGACCTGCTGGGCCGCCTCGGCCCACGCCTCGTCGCTGACGCGCGCGCCGGTCATGCGCAGCAATTCGCTCCCCAGCGCCTGGGGCAGCGAGCCTGCGCCGAACGTCAGACGTGCGAGCGCTGCACGAACGAAGTCCGGCACCGGCACGAAGTTCTTGCGCAAGGCCTTGGGCAGGTTGCGCACCAGCGAGATGCACTTGGCTTCCAGCAAGCCCGGCACCAGCCATTCCAGACGCTCACCCGGCAAAGCGGGCAGCAGCGGCGCGGGCACGCACAACGTCACGCCATCGCGCGGATGATTGGGCTCGAAGTGGTAGCTCAGCTGCAGGCTCAGGTCGCCCAGCCGCAGGGTATCCGGGTACTGCGCCGCAGTGACTTCGCTCGCCTCGCGGGCCAGTACGTCCTCTTCGCGCATGATCAGTAGATCGGGCTGTTTCTGGCTGTTGACCTTGTACCAGCTGTCGAAGGTGGCGGTCTGATGAATCTCGGCAGGAAGGCGCGCTTCATAGAAGCCGTAGAGGGTTTCTTCATCGGCCAGAATGTCGCGACGCCGGGCCTTGGCCTCCAGCTCGTCGAGTTGCTCGAGCAGCAGGCGATTGGCCGTCAGGCACTTGGCTCGCGAGTGGATCTCGCCACGCACCAGGCCTTCGCGAATGAACAGCTCGCGTGACGCTACCGGGTCGATGGGGCCGAAATGCACCGGGCGCCGGCCGACCACGATCATGCCGTAGAGCGTGATCTGCTCGAACGCCACCACCTGGCCGCGCTTCTTTTCCCAGTGCGGTTCGAAATGGTTCTTCTTGATCAGGTGTCCGGCCAGCGGTTCGATCCAGTCGGGCTCGATCTTGGCGACCATGCGCGCGTACAGCTTGGTCGTTTCGACCAGCTCGGCGGCCATCAGCCACTGAGGCTTCTTGCGCCCCATGCCCGAGGACGGGTGGACCCAGAAGCGACGCTGGCGTGCGCCCAGGTAGTCGCCGTCTTCGGTCTTCTGGCCGATCTGGCTGAGCAGACCGGACAACACCGCCTTGTGAAACCTGGGATAGTCCGCAGCGTCCTTGTTCACCTCCAGCTGCAAGTCACGGCAGATCAGGCTCAGTTGCCGATGCGCATCGCGCCATTCGCGCAGGCGCAGGTAATTGAGGAACTGTTTGCGGCACCAGTTGCGCAACGCGCTTGCGCCCAACTCCTGGCGTTGGGTTTCGAAACCGCGCCACAGATTGACCAGCGCGGCGAAATCCGAATCGGCGTCCTTCCATTGCACATGGGCCTGGTCGGCCGCCTGCTGGCGCTCGGGCGGACGCTCGCGCGGGTCCTGCACCGAGAGCACGCTGGCAATGATCAAGACTTCCTGCAGGCTGCCCTGGCGCGCACCCTCGAGCAGCATGCGGCCCAGCCGCGGGTCGATCGGCAACCGGGCCAGCTGGCGACCCATGGGCGTGAGCTGGTTCTCGCGGTTGACCGCAGACAGCTCCTGCAGCAGGTTGAAGCCATCGCTGATGGCCTTGCCATCGGGGGGCTCGATGAACGGGAACTGGTCGATTTCGCCCAGGCGCAGGTGCAGCATCTGCAGAATCACCGCCGCCAGGTTGGTGCGCAGGATTTCCGGATCGGTGAATTCGGGGCGCGAGAGAAAGTCCTCTTCGCTGTACAGGCGGATACAGATACCCGGCTCGACCCGGCCACAGCGACCCTTGCGCTGGTTGGCGCTGGCCTGGGACACCGCCTCGATCGGCAGGCGCTGGACCTTGGCACGGTAGCTGTAGCGACTGATGCGCGCGGTGCCGCTGTCGATCACGTAGCGAATGCCCGGCACGGTCAGCGACGTTTCCGCCACGTTGGTGGCCAGGACCACGCGCCGCCCGGGATGGGACTGAAAGATACGCTGCTGCTCGGCCGGCGACAGCCGCGCGTACAGCGGCAGGATTTCCGTGTGCCGCAGTTGCGCCTTGCGCAGCATGTCGGCGGCATCGCGAATCTCGCGTTCGCCGGGCAGGAACACCAGCACGTCGCCCGGCGTCTTGCGCTCGCTGCGCTCGAAAGCGGCGATCTCGTCGAGCGTCGCCAGAATCGCCTGGTCGACGGTCAGGTCGTTCTCGATCTGATTGCCTTCCTCGTCCTGCTCGGCGGTGAGCGGCCGATACCAGGTGTCCACCGGGAAGGTCCGCCCGGACACCTCGATGATCGGCGCGTCGTCGAAGTGCTCGGAGAAACGCTGCAGGTCGATGGTGGCCGAAGTGATGATGACCTTGAGGTCGGGACGCCGTGGCAGCAGGGTCTTCAGGTACCCCAGCAGAAAATCGATGTTGAGACTGCGCTCGTGCGCTTCGTCGACGATGATGGTGTCGTAGCGTTCGAGGAAGCGGTCGTGCTGGGTCTCGGCCAGGAGGATGCCATCGGTCATCAGCTTGACCAGGGTATTGGCATCGCTCTGGTCCTCGAAGCGCACTTGATAGCCGACCAACCCGCCCAACGGCGTGGCCAGTTCTTCTGCGACCCGACTGGCCACGCTGCGCGCGGCAATCCGACGCGGCTGGGTGTGGGCGATCAGGCCGTGCTGGCCGCGACCCATTTCCAGGCAAATCTTGGGTAGCTGGGTGGTCTTGCCCGAACCGGTTTCGCCGGCAATGATCAGCACCTGGTGCTCGGCGAGGATTTTCTTGATCTCGTCGCGCTTGGCGGCAATCGGCAGGCTGTCGTCGTAGCGCACGCTTGGCACGCTGCGCCGCCGTGCCTCGACGCGGGCGAACGAGGCCTGGACTTTCTCGACCCACTGGCCAAGCTTCGCCTCGTCAGGACGCTTGCGCAGTTCGTGCAACTGCCGGCGCAGACGGTGACGGTCGCCGATCATGGCCTGGTCGAGGTTTTTCAGCAGCTGGTCAATCGAAGCGGTTTGGTCGGTCATCAGGTACGCAGAGGTCTTGGTGGGGTACGTCGAAGGTTACACCCCGCAATTGTCGCAGATTTGCGGGGGTTGTGTCGGCAGCCCCCGGATCTGGGCAGCGATCAAGCCGATTTTTTGATGCCCAGTTTCTTCAGTTCTTCGTCGCGCAGTTCGCGACGCAGGATCTTGCCCACGTTGGTGGTGGGCAGCACGTCGCGAAATTCCACCGTGCGCGGCACCTTGTAGCCGGTAACGTTGGCACGCATGTGTTCCATGACCTTGTCCCGGGTCAGGGTAACCCCGGGCTTGACCACGACGAACATCTTGATCGACTCCCCGGACTTCTCGTCCGGTATGCCGATGGCGGCGCACTGCAGCACGCCGGGCAGGGTCGCGAGGACATCCTCGAGCTCGTTGGGATACACGTTGAAACCCGAGACCAGGATCATGTCCTTCTTGCGATCGACGATGCGCATGTAGCCGTCGGGCTGGATCAACGCGATGTCGCCGGTCTTCAGCCAGCCCTGCGCATCGAGGATCTCGGCCGTGGCGTCCTGGCGCTGCCAGTAGCCCTTCATGACCTGCGGCCCCTTGATGCACAACTCGCCGATTTCCCCCAACGGCAGCTCTTCACCTGCATCGTTGATGATCTTGGCCAGGGTGGACGGCACCGGAATGCCGATCGTGCCGATCTGGATGCGCTGGTTGGGATTGACCGTGGCCACTGGGCTGGTCTCGGTCATGCCGTAGCCTTCGCAGATGGCGCAGCCGGTCACTTCCTTCCAGCGTTCGGCGGCCGCCAGTTGCAGGGCCATGCCCCCCGACAGGGTGACTTTCAGGGCCGAGAAGTCGAGCTTGCGGAACGCATCGTTGTTGCACAGGGCCACGAACAGCGTGTTGAGGCCGACGAAGCCGCTGAACTTCCACTTGGAAAGCTCCTTGACCATCGCCTGCAGATCGCGCGGATTGCTGATCAGCACGTTGTGGTTACCGATCAGCATCATTGCCATGCAATGAAAGGTGAAGGCATAGATGTGGTAGAGCGGCAGCGGCGTGATCAGCACTTCGCAACCTTCATCGAGGTTGGCGCCCATCAAGGCCTTGCACTGCAGCATGTTGGCGACCAGGTTGCGGTGGGTGAGCATCGCCCCCTTGGCCACCCCGGTGGTGCCGCCGGTATATTGCAGCACGGCCACTTCCGAGCTGGCCGGATTGGCCTCGGTGACGGTCTGGCCGCGGCCCTTGCTCAACACGTCGTTGAACTTCACCGCGCGCGGCAGGTGATAGGCCGGGACCATTTTCTTCACATACCTGATCACACTGTTGACCAGCAGGCGCTTGAGCGGCGGCAGCAGGTCGGCGACCTCGGTGACAATGACGTGCCGCACGGCCGTTTTGGGCACGACCTTTTCAGCCAGGTGCGCCATGTTGGCCAGACAGACCAGGGCCTTGGCGCCGGAGTCCTTGAACTGGTGCTCCATTTCCCGCGCGGTGTACAGCGGGTTGGTATTGACCACCACCAGGCCTGCGCGAATCGCGCCGAAGACCGCCACCGGATACTGCAGGACGTTGGGCAGCTGCACCGCGATGCGATCACCCGGTACCAGGTCGGTGTGCTGCTGCAGGTACGCGGCAAACGCACCGGACAGCTCATAGAGCTCGCCGTAGCTGAGGGTCTTGCCCAGGTTGGTGAACGCTGGCTTGTCGGCGAAGCGCTGGCAGGACTGCTTGAGCACCGCCTGGATATTGGGGTACATGTCTGGATCGATATCCGCCGCGATTCCAGCCGGATACTTATCCTTCCAGAAATTTTCGATCATGGAAGCCCACTCCTCCAGCGCCAGCGAATCTTCACCGCATTCGATGCGATTATTATTGATATGTCAGCACGACCGATACGGGTCCGAATGCCGAAAAGCGCGCCGAGAGTAGCAGCTTTGCCATGAGGCGACTAGAGGCCGAAGGTGGCTCGCCGGTAACCATTGTGACCAGATTGTCAGTTTCGGTCACACGGGCTTTCGCAGGGCGCAAGCCCACAGACCTGCGCACTGAATGACCCATGCCATCGAGCCCAGACGCCCTCATGGCGCGTCACTCGTTGCGCAGTTCACGCCGCAGGATCTTGCCTACGGGCGTCATCGGCAGGGCATCGCGCAGGACAATTTCGCGGGGCAACTTGTAGCCGGTGAAATTGGCCTTGCAGTAGGCCATGAGTTCGGCCGTGCTCAGTTGCGGATCCCGAGCCACGACGAACAGCTTGACCGCCTCGCCGGAACGCTCGTCTGCCACGCCGATAGCCGCGCAATTGGCCACTTGCGGGTGAGCCATGACCACGTCCTCGATCTCGTTGGGATAGACGTTGAAACCGGAAACGATGATCAGGTCTTTCTTGCGGTCGACAATGCGCACGTAGCCGTCGGGATCAATCACAGCGATGTCGCCGGTCTTGAACCAGCCTTGCGCGTCCAGTGCCTGGGCGGTTGCCTCGGGCTGCTGCCAGTAGCCGCGCATTACCTGAGGCCCCTGGATGCACAACTCACCGCGCTCGCCCAGCGGCAACACGTCGCCCTGCTCGTCGATCACCTTCAGCGCCGTGCCGACCACCGGAATGCCCACGCTGCCGATGCGCGCGCGCAGACCATAGGGGTTGGTACACGCCACCGGCGATGTCTCGGTCAGCCCATAGCCTTCGACGATGCGGCAGCCGGTCAGGCTCTCCCAGCGCTCGGCCGTGGCCTTGACCAGTGCCGTGCCACCGGAGTTGGTCACCTTCAGGCGGGAGAAGTCCAGCGAACGGAACTGCGGGTGCTCCATCAACGCCACGAACAGGGTGTTCAGGCCCAGCAGCGCGGTGAACTGCCACTTTTTCAGTTCCTTGATGAAAGCGCCGATATCGCGCGGGTTGGTGATCAGCACGTTATGGTTGCCGGTGACCATCATGCACAGGCAGTTCGCAGTGAACGCATACACGTGGTACAGCGGCAGGGGCGCGATCATCACCTCATGGCCTTGCTGCAGGATGGTCTGCCCCTGCTCGTCGAGCTGATGGAAACAGGCCCGTACCTGCTGCATGTTGGCGACCAGATTGCCATGAGTGAGCATGGCGCCCTTGGCCAGGCCAGTGGTGCCGCCGGTGTACTGCAGCACCGCGAGGTCTTCGAGCGTGGGCGCTACCCGGCGTGGCGACGAGCCCGCCCCCTGCGCCAGAACCGTTTTGAACGCGATTGCCTGGGGCAAATGGTACGCCGGCACGCGCTTCTTGACCTTGCTCACCAGCGTGTTGACCAGCCATCCCTTGGCAGCGGGCATCAGATCGCCCAGACGAGCTTCGATCAGGTATTCCAGCTGTGTTTCCTGCAGCACCTGCTCGACCTTGTCCCCAAACAGGTTGAGGTAGACCAGCGCCCGGGCGCCGGAATCACAGAACTGATGGCGCATTTCACGCACGGTATATAAAGGGTTGGTGTTGACCACGACCAAGCCTGCGCGCAGTGCGCCGAACACTGCGATCGGGTACTGCAGGACGTTGGGCAACTGCACAGCGATGCGATCACCCGGTACCAGGTCGGTGTGCTGCTGCAGCCAACTGGCAAACGCGCTGCAGTGCCGGTCGAGCTCGGCATAGGTCAGGGTCACGCCCATGTTGCTGAATGCCGGGCGATCGGCAAAGGTGCTGCAGGAACGGTCGAACACATCGACAATGGACGTGAACTCATCGACAGGAAGGGTGTGGGGCACACCCGGTGGGCGCTTGTCGTTCCAGAAATCAGGATGCATTATTATTGTCCTCTGATTCGAAGCCCGCCCGGCCATTGCGCCTGCGGTATGCTGCCGACGTTAGCAGCTGCCGCCACCGACGCAAATGCGCACGACCCCGCTGTTAACATCGTGAATCTATTTGACGCGGCCATGACCGTCGCCAAGCCAAGGACCCACCGCCCATGACCCAAGTCACCAATACCCCGTACGAAGCGCTCGAGGTTGGCCAGACCGCCAGCTTCAGCAAGACCGTGCAGGAACGCGACATCCAGCTGTTCGCCGCCATGTCGGGCGATCACAACCCCGTGCACCTGGACGCGGAATTCGCCGCCAACAGCATGTTCAAGGAGCGCATCGCCCATGGCATGTTCAGCGGTGCGCTGATCAGCGCCGCAGTGGCCTGCGAACTGCCAGGGCCCGGCACCATCTATCTGGGCCAGCAGATGAGCTTCCAGAAGCCGGTGAAATTGGGCGACACCCTGACCGTGCGCCTGGAAATCCTTGAAAAACTGCCCAAGTTCCGCGTCCGCATTGCCACTCGCGTGTTCAATCAGCGCGACGAACTCGTGGTCGACGGCGAGGCGGAAATTCTTGCGCCACGCAAGCAGCAGACCGTGACCCTGGTCAGCCCGCCACCCATCAGCATCGGCTGACGGGTCTCAGCGCTTCTTCGGCTTCTTCGCTTTTTTCCTGGACTTGGCCGGATCCAGGGGCAGCGCCTGCTCGAATGCCTGACGCATCTCGTTGAGGCGCTTGTCCTTGAGGTCATGGATACGCTTGCCGCGTTCGCTGGCGAAATCGATCAGGTTGTCGTCTTGGCTCATGGCAGTGTCGAGTCGGCTGTCGGAAAGGATCGTTCATGATGCAGCGCGCGAACAGCCCTGACTAGACCTGGATGTCGACCCACAGCCCCTGGCGCGGCGGGTCCTCGACCAAGGGCGCCACCGGGACGGTGTTGTCGGCGTTGAGCGAGTCGCCCGGCACCGGTGCGTGCTCGTCGGGGTCCTGCTGCCGGCCTTCGCGCTGGCGCCGCCGCTGCTCCTCGCGCAGGAGCAGCGCCGTCTGGTCGGCATCGTGATGGCGCAGGTCGATGGCGGTTTCATTCGAACCCAGCTGAGCCGGCGCGACCGGCGCAATGCTGGGCGTGGACTTGACCGGGTCCAGTTGCGAAGTCACCGGCACGACGCTGATCGGAATCAGGGGCGGAATCATGAGGGAAGTCTCCTAATCCCAGGTTGTCGGCCGCCACTTCGGCAACTTGAGACGTTTTGTCGCAATGGCAGGGGCCGCAGCGCCACGCCTTGGTTGTCGGGCGCTACGCCCCGGCCCCTGACAACAGGTGAAAAAATCCCTTGGCCCCTTTATAGTGTTCGGTCTTCGTTTCACTTCCAGTAGCCGAGCCCCATGTCCGAGCCACGCAAGATTCTCGTCACCAGCGCCCTGCCCTATGCCAACGGTTCCATCCACCTTGGCCACATGCTGGAGTACATCCAGACCGATATGTGGGTGCGCTTCCAGAAGCATCGCGGCAATCAGTGCGTCTATGTCTGTGCAGATGACGCCCATGGCTCGGCCATCATGCTGCGGGCGGAAAAGGAAGGCATCACGCCTGAACAGCTGATCGCCAACGTCAAGGCCGAGCACAGCGCCGATTTCGCCGACTTCCTGGTGGACTTCGACAATTTCCACTCCACCCACTGCGAAGAAAACCGCGAGCTGTCGAGCGAGATCTACCTGAAACTGCGCGAGGCCGGTCACATTGCCCAGCGTTCGATCACTCAGTACTTCGACCCGCAGAAGCAGATGTTCCTGGCCGACCGCTTCATCAAGGGCACCTGCCCCAAGTGCGCGGCAACCGACCAGTACGGCGACAATTGTGAAAAGTGCGGCGCTACCTATGCACCCACCGAGCTCCTCGATCCAAAATCGGCGATCTCGGGCGCCACGCCCGTACTCAAGGATTCCCAGCACTTCTTCTTCAAGCTGCCAGACTTCCAGCAGATGCTCGAAGGCTGGACCCGCAGCGGCACCTTGCAGGACGCCGTGGCCAACAAGATCGCCGAGTGGCTGGATGCCGGGTTGCAGGAGTGGGACATTTCCCGCGACGCACCCTATTTCGGCTTCGAGATTCCCGGTGAGCCGGGCAAGTACTTCTACGTATGGCTGGATGCGCCGATCGGCTATATGGCCAGCTTCAAGAACCTTTGCGCCCGCCGCCCCGAACTCGACTTCGACGCGTACTGGGGCAAGGATTCGACGGCCGAGCTGTACCATTTCATCGGCAAGGACATCATCAATTTCCATGCGCTGTTCTGGCCCGCCATGCTCGAAGGCGCCGGCTACCGCAAGCCCACCGCGCTGAACGTGCACGGTTTCCTCACGGTCAACGGCGAGAAGATGTCCAAGTCACGTGGTACGTTCATCAAGGCCCGTACCTACCTGGATCATCTGGCGCCCGAATACCTGCGCTACTACTTCGCATCGAAGCTGGGCCGCGGCGTGGACGACCTGGACGTCAACCTCGACGACTTCGTGCAGAAGGTCAACTCCGACCTGGTGGGCAAGGTGGTCAACATCGCCAGCCGCTGCGCCGGTTTCGTCCACAAGGGCAACGACGGCGTACTGGTTGCCGCCAATGCCGCGCCGGAGCTGACCCAGGCGTTCCTCGACGCGACGCCGAGCATTGCCGAAGCCTATGAAGTGCGTGACTTCGCCCGCGCCATGCGCGAAATCATGGCATTGGCCGACCGCGCCAATGCCTGGATCGCCGAGAAAGCACCCTGGTCGCTGGCCAAGCAGGAAGGTCGCGGCGACGAGGTGCAGGCCGTCTGTGCGGTGGGCATCAACCTGTTCCGTCAGCTGATCATCTTCCTCAAGCCGGTGTTGCCGGAGCTGGCCCGTGAAGCCGAACGCTTCCTTAACGTCGAACCCCTGAGCTGGAACGACCACGCCACCTGGCTCGCCGACCATCAGCTCAACCCGTTCCAGGCGTTGATGACCCGTATCGACCCGGTTAAGGTGCAGGCGATGACCGAGGCTTCCAAGCAAGACCTCGCCGCTGCCAAGGACCCTGTCGCGCCTGCGCCCGCCACTGGCAACGGTGAGCTGACCAAGGAGCCGCTGGCCGCCGAGATCGACTTCGACGCCTTCGCTGCGGTCGACCTGCGTGTCGCGCTGATCCTCAAGGCCGAAGCGGTGGAAGGCGCGGACAAACTGCTGCGCCTGACCCTCGACATCGGCGATGAACAGCGCAACGTCTTCTCCGGGATCAAGAGCGCCTATCCGGACCCGGCTGCACTGGAAGGTCGATTGACCATGATGATTGCCAACCTCAAGCCTCGCAAGATGCGCTTCGGCATCTCCGAGGGCATGGTCATGGCTGCGGGCCCTGGCGGCGAAGAGATCTACCTGCTCAGCCCCGACAGCGGCGCCAAGCCGGGCCAGCGCATCAAATAGGTTCGCGGCTCACGCACCCTGCCCGTCATCTTCAGCGCAAGGCGACGGGCAAGGCTGCTGCCGACTCCATCCTTGCAACCTGCCCACTTCCGCTCTCCGGCCGGCCCATGACCCTGATCCAACGCATCGACGCATTGCTGCCGCAGACTCAATGCGGCAAATGTGGCCATGCCGGCTGCAAGCCCTACGCAGTCGGTATCGCAGCCGGTGAACCGATCAACCGTTGCCCGCCGGGGGGCGATGCGACCATCGCCGCCCTGGCGAAGCTGCTGCAATTGCCGGTGCTGCCGCTGGACCCGGAACGCGGTGCGGCACCCGCCCAGATCGCCTACATACGCGAAGCGGAATGCATCGGCTGTACCAAATGCATTCAGGCCTGCCCGGTGGACGCCATTCTCGGCGCGGCAAAGTTGATGCACAGCGTACTGGCCGACGAATGCACCGGTTGCGACCTGTGCGTGGCGCCCTGCCCCGTCGACTGCATCGAGATGCATCCGGCGCCGACATCGCCGTTCACGTCGCTGGCGGGCGATCCTTCATGCAGCCCCGAGCAGCAACGCGCTCGGCTGCGCAAGCGCGATCACGCCAGACAACGTTTTGAAGCTCGAAACGGACGCCTGCAGCGGCTCGAAACTGCACGCCAGGCCAAGCGATCGCCAACGCCTGCGCGCTCGTCGACCGTTGCGCTGCCTGTGCCCCCAGCCCTGTCGGCAATCGAACGGATCAAGGCAGCGAAGGCAGCCAAGGCCAGCGACGGCGACACCGCCCTGAAACAGGCAAAGATCGCCGTGGCCATGACTCGCGCACAATTGGTGAAAACCCGAAAGGCTTTCGTGACCCCACCGACATTCGAGCACTACCTCATACTCGACGCCCTGGGCCGCGAGCATGAGGCGGCCGAACGTCATCTCGCTGCACTGCAACCACTCTAGCCCCGCCTGCCAAGGATCTATCCGCCCGATGAACGCGACGAAACGCCAGGAAATCTTCCGTCGGCTGCATGAAGACAATCCAGAGCCCAAGACGGAGCTGGCCTATGGGTCTGCCTTCGAGTTGCTGATCGCGGTCATTCTTTCTGCAAAATCCACTGACGTTGGCGTGAACAAGGCCACCGCAAAATTGTTCCCCGTCGCACCGACTCCCCAGGCGATGCATGCGCTCGGCGTCGAAGGGCTGTCGAGCTACATCAAGACCATCGGCCTGTACAACAGCAAGGCGCGCAACGTCATCGAGACCTGCCGCCTGCTCGTGGAACGGCACGACGGCCAGGTGCCGCAGACTCGCGAAGCGCTGGAAGCGCTGCCCGGCGTTGGACGCAAGACCGCCAACGTGGTGCTCAACACGGCGTTTCGGCAGCTGACCATGGCCGTCGACACCCACATATTTCGTGTCAGCAACCGCACCGGGATCGCGCCGGGGAAAAACGTGGTCGAGGTCGAGCAGAAACTGATGAAGTTCGTGCCCCGCGCGTACCTGCTCGACTCCCACCATTGGCTGATCCTGCACGGGCGCTACGTTTGTCAGGCGCGAAAGCCCCGCTGTGGCAGTTGTCGTATCGAAGACCTGTGTGAATACAAGCACAAGACCAGCGACGATTGAGACGATCTGTAGAACCTTGCCGCTCGATTGAGAAAATCTTTTTTACGCCGTCTTAGAATGTCGCTATAAGGTCCGCCAACGGCTGCACATGCCTGGAGCTGACTTCATGAGTACCGAAAAAGAACCGCTGGAAACGGAAGACGACATCATCGGTGTGGACGATGATGAGACGGAGCCTGTCGTCGAACCTGCCAAGAGCAATCTGAGCAAGCGGCGCACGATCGACAACCTGCTCGAAGAACGGCGGTTGCAGCGCCAGCTGGCCGACTACGACTTCGATCTCTAGCGCACGTTGCGCACGGTATTCTGCCGCCCCTCAAGCCAGACCGTTGCGCTGGGCCAATTCGATCAGGTCGACGAGCGAGCGGGCATTGAGTTTCTGCAGCAGGCGAGTCTTGTAGGTACTCACGGTCTTGTTGCTGAGAAACATGCCGTCGGCGATCTGCTTGTTCGACTTGCCTTTGGCCAACTGCTGCAACACCATCATTTCTCGCCCGGACAGGCGATCCACCATGTCGGCTTCCGAGGCATTGCCCAGGCTCGCCCGCACCGAGTGCAACGCCTGGTTGGGGAAATAACTGTAGCCAGACAACACGGCCTTGATCGCACTGAGCAGCTCGGTGAGGTCCTGCTGTTTGCACACATAACCCGCCGCACCTGCCTGCATGCAACGCATGGAGAAATGCCCCGGTGCCTGGGAGGTCAGCACCAGGACCTTGAGCTGAGGCTCGCTGACCGTAAGCCGACCGATGACTTCCAGGCCGTCGAGCTTGGGAATACCGATGTCGAGAATGACGATGTCCGGTGCGTGGTCACGAGCCAGTTGCAACGCGTCGACACCGTTGTCGGTCTCGGCCACCACCTCGTAGCCATGGCGCTCCATCAGCAACCGCACGGCGAGGCGGATGACCGGATGGTCGTCCACGATCAGCACTTTATTCATGGGAAAATCCAATTTTCGCTGTTCGAATTCTAGAGCTCGCACATTACCTCAGACAACTGCCGCCTTGGACGATAGACAATCTGAGCAGGCAATAACTAAGACACTTCCTACAACACCAGACGAATATTCCTACATATTAAGTCGGTGAAAATTTCTGTACAGTGCTTGGCTGCATCGAGCTCTGCTTATAAAACCAAGGAACAGGAGCATTGCATAATTGACCTGCCTCTTCAATTGAGCCGTGTGCCCGGAACTCGCCAAGCTGTTGCAGGATAAATACCGGACATCAATCATCCCCGCTCCACACGAGAAGCCTCGGGCCAGAGCCCCGGCGGCCCCGCGCAGCGCCGCACGCCCACGAGCACCACGACACCGGCAGGCAGATAACTATGCATCCTGCGCGGCCCGGCCAGCCTAATACTATCGTTGGCCAAGCAACTACCGGCCGGACCCCGGCCCTGCGAGGCACACGTGGCTAACAAAAAGATCACCCGTCCCAACCCGCTGGGCGTCATCGCGCTGTTCACGGCCATGGTCGAGGCATCAGCCCTGGCGAGCCTGCCATTCCTCGACGAAACCAGTCAGACGATCTATATATGGTTCCTGGTAGGTTTCCCAACTTTCCTGGCTATACTTTTCTTTGCAACGCTCAACTTCAATCGACGTGCACTTTACTCACCCTCGGACTTCGAGAGTTCAGCGTACTTTCTCGAAAGCCTCGACATCGAAGTGGACGCTTACAAATACCGAGCCGATAACCGGGTACGCCTGGCGCACAACGATTTGCACATCATCGATACCAGCACTTTGCAGACACGCGCCCGCATGGCAGCACATCTGGAACGGCTGGCCGACGTTCTGGAAACGCGTAAGCACATCCGACCGCTACTGATCGTACTGGTAGGCCAGGCGGCGCCACCACCGTTACCCGGTGCACTGGTTGCGCGTCTGAGCGGGCTGCGTTGCCACGTGGCGGCGCTGCAGCCCGGCCGCCTGAAGTGGACGGTGCTGCTGGGCTGACGGATAAAAAAACCCCGGTCGGGACCGGGGTTTCAGGCACGCCTTACGCGTGTCGGGGCACTCTGTTTAAGAGCAGTGCGCGGTATCAGAGCAGTGCGCTGTATCAGAACAGCGTGCGGCCCTTGTTTGCGGCAATACGCATGCGCAGCGCGTTGAGCTTGATGAAGCCTGCGGCATCAGCCTGATTGTAGGCGCCGCCATCTTCCTCGAAGGTCGCGATGTTGGCGTCGAACAGCGAGTCGTCGGACTTGCGGCCGGTAACGATTACATTGCCCTTGTACAGCTTGAGTCGGACCACACCGTTCACGTTGACCTGCGAGGCGTCGATCATCTGTTGCAGCATCAGACGTTCCGGACTCCACCAGTAGCCGGTGTAGATCAAGCTGGCGTACTTGGGCATCAGCTCGTCCTTGAGGTGGGCCACTTCGCGATCCAGGGTGATGGATTCGATCGCGCGGTGGGCGCGCAACATGATGGTACCGCCCGGAGTTTCGTAGCAACCGCGGGACTTCATCCCGACGTAGCGGTTTTCGACGATATCCAGGCGGCCGATGCCGTGCTCGCCGCCGATGCGGTTCAGCGTCGCCAGCACGGTCGCGGGGGTCATGTCGACGCCGTCCAGCGCGACGATGTCACCATTGCGGAAGGTCAGCTCCAGGTACTGTGGGGTGTCCGGGGCGTTCTCCGGCGAGACGGTCCAACGCCACATGTCTTCTTCGTGCTCGGTCCAGGTGTCTTCCAGCACGCCGCCTTCGTAGGAAATGTGCAGCAGGTTGGCGTCCATCGAGTACGGCGATTTCTTCTTGCCGTGGCGCTCGATCGGAATGTTGTGCTTTTCGGCGTAGTCCATCAGCTTTTCACGGGAGAGCAGATCCCATTCACGCCATGGTGCGATGACCTTGACGCCGGGCTTGAGTGCATAGGCACCCAGCTCGAAACGCACCTGATCGTTGCCTTTGCCGGTAGCGCCATGGGAAATGGCGTCGGCACCGGTTTCATTGGCGATTTCGATCAGGCGCTTGGCGATCAGCGGACGAGCGATGGACGTACCCAGCAGGTACTCGCCTTCGTAAACGGTATTGGCGCGGAACATCGGGAACACGAAGTCGCGCACGAATTCTTCGCGCAGATCGTCGATGTAGATTTCTTTCACGCCCATGGCCTGCGCCTTGGCGCGGGCCGGTTCGACCTCTTCGCCCTGACCCAGGTCGGCAGTGAAGGTCACCACTTCACAGTTATAAGTATCCTGCAGCCACTTGAGGATCACCGAAGTGTCCAGGCCGCCGGAATACGCCAGAACGACCTTGTTTACGTCCGCCATGCCATCACTCCACGGGGTTCTACGGAAAGCCGTCGATTCTACCGCCCAAGGCTGCGAATTTACAGGGGCGCGACAGCTTTGGTTGAACAGGCGACAGTCACAAGGGCTTGGCGGGCGGTTTTTCCGTGGCCAGAACGGCGGGTGAGTCGGCGGCGGGCGTCACGCTCGGCGCCGCCTCGGCGCGGGTCAACTCGATGCTCACGCGGCGGTTGCGCGCCCGATTGGCCGCCGTGTTGTTGGTCACCAGCGGGTAGCTTTCGCCATGAAAGCGCACGGTGATCTGGCTGTCGTTCAAGCCATGGGCGAGCAGGTATTCCTGCACGGCCATGGCCCGACGCCTGGACAGGTCGCGATTGACCAGCCGGTTGCCGCTGTTGTCCGAATGCCCGTCGAGTTGCACGTGATTGACGCTCGGATCGGCCTTCATGAAGGTCAGCAGCTTGTCCAGGCGCGCCTTCGCTGCCGCATCGAGTTCGAGGTTGCGGGGAAAGCCCACTTCACTCAGGCGGATCTGGTCATAGTTCATCGGCAGCAGCTTTGCCGCACAGGCCTGGTACTCGCCGAAGGCCTGGCCGAAGCGCGCCGACAGCAAGCGGATCTCGACCGGCTGGCCGCCGCCGGACTGGCTGCGTACCAGGGTCATGCGGCCCTCCAGCAGGCCATTGATCAAGCCACTGGCCTGGCTTTGCGAGCTGGTGAGCAGGGCTTCGCCATGGTCCAGGCGCACGCTGCCCAGATTGATGTCGCCGCGACCCGGCTGCCACGGTGCCGCAGCCGCAATCAGCGTGGCAGAGCCCGTACCCAGCAGACGGCTGGCGGAGGTCAGGCGGAACACAGCCTGCTCGCCTGCACGGCGTACGAACTCGGCCGAACCGAAATTGCTCACCGGCTGACCCAGTCGGCACTCGAACTGGTCACCCGCGACCTTCCACTCGACGTTCTCCAGACGGGTCTGGAAATTCATCGCCAGGGCCGGAAGGCTGGCAAACACACTGAGCAGGGCAATATAACGCTGGCGCACGACAGGCTCCACGGGTTCGAACGGGGTACTTCCAAGGTATCGGACATGGCCTGCAAAACTTGATAGCGGATGCCGTGCACGGCGTTTTCCGGTAGCATCCGCGACGAGTTCGAACCGCCTGGAATCCCCAATGTCCGACCGCCTGACCCTTCTGCGTCCCGACGACTGGCACATTCATCTTCGTGATGGTGCCGTGCTGCCGCATACCGTGGCCGATGTATCGCGAATCTTCGCCCGAGCCATCGTCATGCCCAACCTGGTACCGCCGGTGCGCACTGCCGCCGAAGCCGATGCCTATCGCCAGCGCATCCTTGCCGCACGCCCCGCAGGCAGCGCCTTCGAACCGCTGATGACCTTGTACCTGACCGACCGCACCAGCGCTGCCGACATTCGCGCCGCCAAGGCCAGTGGCTTCGTCAAGGCGGCCAAGATGTACCCGGCAGGTGCCACTACCAACTCCGATTCCGGAGTGACCAGCCTGGACAACATCACCGAGGCGCTCGAAGCCCTCAGCGATGCCGGGATGCCCCTGCTGATCCACGGCGAGGTCACCCGCGGTGATGTCGACGTGTTCGACCGCGAGAAGATCTTCATCGACGAACACATGCGTCGATTGGTGGAGCGTTTCCCCGCGCTCAAGGTGGTGTTCGAGCACATCACCACGGCCGAGGCCGCCGAGTTCGTCAAGGCCGCGCCGGCCAATGTCGCCGCGACCATCACCCCGCAGCACCTGCTGTACAACCGCAACCACATGCTGGTAGGCGGAATCCGGCCGCACTTCTATTGCCTGCCGATCCTCAAGCGCAATACACACCAGGTTGCCTTGCTCGACGCCGCCACCAGCGGCAGCGCCAAGTTCTTCCTGGGCACCGATTCGGCTCCCCATGCGCAGCATGCCAAGGAAGCCGCCTGTGGCTGCGCCGGCTGCTACAGCGCCTACGCCGGCATCGAGTTGTACGCCGAGGCGTTCGAGCAACGTGACGCACTGGACAAGCTCGAAGGCTTCGCCAGCCTGCATGGCCCGGATTTCTACGGCCTGCCGCGCAACACCGACACCATTACCCTGGTCCGCGACGAGTGGACCGCCCCAACCAGCCTGCCATTCGGCGAGCAGGTAGTCATCCCGCTGCGCGCCGGTGAAAAACTGCGCTGGCGCCTGCTGGAGAAAGATGCGTGAGTGAAGACAACTACGACGACGAAGACACGGGCGGTTCGGGCACAGGCTCGCGCCACCCCATGGCCGCACGTTTTCGCGGCTACCTGCCGGTAGTCGTGGACGTGGAAACGGGCGGCTTCAACTGCGCCACCGACGCCCTGCTGGAAATTGCCGCTACGACCATAGGCATGGACGAGAAAGGCTTCGTGTTTGCCGATCACACCTACTTCTTCCGCGTCGAACCGTTCGAGGGGGCCAACGTCGAGGCCGCTGCGCTGGAGTTCACTGGCATCAAGCTGGATCACCCCCTGCGCATGGCCGTCAGTGAAGAGACAGCGTTGACCGATATCTTCCGCGGCATTCGCAAGGCGCTGAAGGCCAACGGTTGCAAGCGCGCGATCCTGGTGGGCCACAACAGCAGTTTCGACCTTGGCTTTCTCAATGCCGCAGTCGCGCGCACCGAGATGAAGCGCAACCCGTTCCATCCCTTTTCCAGCTTCGACACCGCGACCCTGGCGGGGCTCGCCTACGGTCAGACCGTCCTGGCCAAGGCGTGCCAGGCTGCCGACATCGACTTCGATGGTCGCGAAGCTCATTCCGCGCGCTACGACACCGAGAAGACTGCCGAGCTGTTCTGCGGCATCGTCAACCGCTGGAAACAGATGGGCGGCTGGCAGGATTTCAACGATTGAACTGGTGCAGCAGGGAACGTCGAAAATGATCGACGGCCCCTGCGGCAACCGTTCATCGCTTGTGCCAAACGTAGTCGCGAGTTGCTTTGACAAGCATTCTCATTAACATTAGGATCGTCCGCACTGAAACCAACACAGCGGCGGTTCTTACGTATGTATGTCTGTCTTTGCCAGGGTGTCACCGATGGCCAGATTCGCGATGCGATCTACGAGGGCTGCTGCAGCTTTCGTGACGTGCGTGAAACCCTAGGCGTAGCCACGCAGTGCGGTAAATGTGCCTGCCTTGCCAAGGAAGTGGTACGCGATACCCTGACTCAAATCCAGACCGCTCAAGCCTCTGCCCTGCCCTATCCGGTGGAATTTACACCCGCGTAAAACCACCGTCTTTGAAGAAACCGGGCCCTGCCCGGTTTTTTTATGTCTGGAATACAACAACTTAGCCACAAACGCGGAACTCAGTCATTCTTATTCCGATTAATTTTCATATAGTATTCAATAACTTAGGTTTGACATGCTTAGTTCCTGAGGCCAAACTTCACGCCATTACTCCTATACCCGCGCAGGCTCTCTGATCATGAAAGGCGATATCAGCGTCATCCAGCATCTCAACAGGATCCTCGGAAACGAGCTGGTCGCCATCAACCAGTATTTCCTGCATGCTCGCATGTACGAGGACTGGGGCCTGAACAAGCTGGGCAAGCACGAATACAAGGCGTCGATCGACGCGATGAAGTACGCCGACAAGTTGATCAAGCGCGTTCTCTTCCTCGAGGGCATCCCGAACCTGCAGGAACTGGGCAAGATTCTGATCGGTGAACACGCCGGTGAGATGCTCGCCTGCGATCTCAAGATCGAATACAAGGGTCTGGGCGATCTGAAAGGCGCCATCGCTCATTGCGAAACCGCTGGCGACTTCGGTAGCCGCGAAATGCTCGAAGACATCCTCGAAGGCAAGGAAGAGCAGATCGACTGGCTGGAGACTCAACTGAGCCTGATCGACAAGGTCGGGATCGAGAACTACCTGCAGTCGAGCATGGGCGAGGAAAGCTGAGTCTTCGCAACCCTGGCGTGACACCAAGAAAAAGCCCCGCACTGTGTGAACAGGCGGGGCTTTTTCATGGCTGGCTGGCGCCAAGGCCAGCCAGCAACCGGATCAGGCGTCGGCTTTGGGCTGCGCGGCCTTGTCCGAAGCGTCCTTGACCAGCTTCTGCAATTCACCATTGAGGGCCATTTCAGCCACGATGTCGCTACCGCCTACCAATTCACCGGCTACCCACAGCTGCGGGAAGGTCGGCCAGTTGGCGTACTTGGGCAGATTTGCGCGGATTTCCGGGTTCTGCAGGATGTCGACGTAGGCGAACTTCTCGCCACAGGCCATGATCGCCTGCGAAGCCTTGGCCGAGAAGCCGCACTGGGGCGCATTCGGCGAGCCTTTCATGTAAAGCAGGATTGTATTGTTGGCAATCTGCTCTTTGATCGTTTCGATAATATCCATGGAGCACCTCGCTCGGCTTGTCTATCCGACTCAGTCGTCGGCACGGTGAGGCATTGTAACGGAAAGCCGAGCGCTACGCTCGGGCTCTTGCGCTGACCGTCGCTCAGAGCGAAGGCGTAGCCGGGGCGCCGAACTAGTTCAGTGGCAGCGAAGGCGGCAGTGCCTGCAGCTGGATTTCCAGGACCGTTTCGACTTCTTCCTGGGCAACATGCACCCCGGTCAGTTCGCCGATGAGGCGCCAGTGGTCATCCAGGCCGGTGCTGATGGTCGCCATGCGATCGATCATGTGCTTGCCGGCCGAGCGTGTGACCTCGTCGGAACTGCGCAGCAGCTCGAACGACATCGAGGTCATGGACGCCGTCAGGTGGGTCAGGGTCCGCGCGGTCAGGCCGAGCAGCTCCAGCAGTTGTTGTTCTTTCGATTCCATTCCGCAAACTCCGTGTGTTTCTCAAGACGCATTTATAACCTACGCCCGATGTTTAGGAAACGTCAGATGGTCGGGCGAAACATCCAGCTATCGAAACCCGCCGAAACTTGTTGGCCCCAGTTAAAACTGCAGTGGCTGTTGGTAAAAGGCGACAGTTCCTTATAGGATGGCGCCTTCCCTTATTTCGTCGCCCCGTGCGGCTTTCGCCGCAGGTCTCACTCGTTTTTCCGAAAAACCTGTTTTCGAGTACCTGCGGTCCGTTGCAAAAGGTAGTCAATGATGAGCGCAAGGCACTTTCTCTCCCTTATGGATTGCACGCCCGAAGAGCTAATCAGCATCATTCGTCGAGGCATCGAGCTCAAGGACCTGCGTCAGCGCAGCGTGCTTTTCGAACCCTTGAAGAACCGCGTACTGGGCATGATCTTCGAGAAGTCGTCGACGCGTACCCGCCTGTCCTTCGAAGCGGGCATGATCCAACTCGGTGGCCAGGCGATTTTCCTGTCCCCGCGCGATACGCAGCTGGGCCGGGGCGAGTCCATCGGCGACTGCGCCATCGTCATGTCGCGCATGCTCGATGCGGTGATGATCCGCACCTACGCCCATCAGACCCTCACCGAGTTCGCCGCCAACTCGCGGGTACCGGTGATCAACGGCCTGTCCGATGACCTGCATCCGTGCCAGCTGCTGGCCGACATGCAGACGTTTCTCGAACACCGTGGTGCCATTCAAGGCAAGACAGTGGCCTGGATAGGCGATGGCAACAACATGTGCCACAGCTATATAGAAGCGGCCATCCAGTTCGACTTCCAACTGCGCATTGCCTGCCCGGAGGGCTTCGAGCCCGACCCTCGTTTCCTCGCCATGGCCCCGGACCGCGTCAGCGTGGTCCGTGATCCGCGCGAAGCCGTGCGTGGCGCCCACCTGGTCAGCACCGATGTCTGGACCTCCATGGGCCAGGAAGAGGAAACCGCCCGCCGCCTGAAGCTTTTCAAGCCTTATCAGGTCAACCGGGAGCTGCTGGACCTGGCGGCTGACGATGCGCTGTTCATGCACTGTTTACCTGCGCATCGCGGCGAGGAGATCAGCCACGACGTACTCGACGACCCACGCGCTGTGGCCTGGGACCAGGCCGAGAACCGCCTGCATGCGCAGAAAGCGCTGCTGGAATTCCTGGTCGCTCCCGGATACCGCCCTGAATGAGCACCGCACTGCTGCTCGAACTGCGCAACCTAGCCTGCGGCTATGGCGACCAACGCGTGGTGCAGAACCTCAATCTGCACCTGAATGCCGGCGATATCGGCTGCCTGCTCGGCTCTTCCGGATGCGGCAAGACCACGACCCTGCGCGCCATTGCCGGGTTCGAGCCGGTTCATGAGGGCGAGATCACCCTCGATGGCGGGGTCATTTCCAAGCCCGGGCACACCCTGGCCCCAGAGAAACGCCGGATCGGCATGGTCTTTCAAGACTACGCGCTGTTTCCTCATCTGACCGTGGCGCAGAACATCGCTTTCGGCATTCGCAAGCACCCGCGGCAGGCCCAGGTGATCGGCGACATGCTCGAACTGGTCAATCTGGGCGGCCTGGACGCGCGCTATCCCCACGAACTGTCGGGTGGCCAGCAACAACGTGTCGCGTTGGCCCGAGCATTGGCGCCGGAGCCGCAGCTGCTGTTGCTGGACGAACCCTTCTCCAACCTCGACGTCGAGCTGCGCCGTCGCCTGAGCCATGAAGTACGGGACATTCTCAAGCGTCGCGGCACCAGTGCCATCCTGGTGACCCACGACCAGGAAGAGGCTTTTGCCGTCAGTGACCACGTTGGCGTATTCAAAGAGGGTCGGCTCGAGCAGTGGGATACCCCCTACAATCTGTACCACGAACCCGCCACGCCGTTCGTGGCCAGCTTCATCGGCCAGGGCTATTTCATTCGCGGCCAGATGCAGGATCCGGACACGGTGACCACGGAGCTGGGCGCACTGCGCGGCAATCGTGCCTACACCTGGCCGACCGGTAGTGCGGTTGACGTGCTCCTGCGTCCCGATGACATCGTCCACGCGCCCGACAGCCCTCTCAAAGGGCGCATCGTCGGCAAGAGCTTCCAGGGTGCCGCCACTTTGTATCGCCTGCAGCTGCCAACCGGAAGCCAGCTCGAGGCCGTATTCCCCAGCCACCTGGATTACCCGCCAGGCACCGAGGTTGGCATTCAGGTCGCCGCTGATCATCTGGTGTTGTTTCCTGCAGCAGGCAGTGTGCCGGTGCTGGCCGGCACGCGCCGACAGGCCTGACAACCCGAAGAAATTTCAGGCAATAAAAAAGGGCGCCCCACCAGGCGCCCTTTCTTCTACGGCTTCAAGCGTTACTGCAGACGAGTCTGCGCGGATCCGTTGATGGGAATCCGCTTGGCCTTGGCCTCTTCTGGCACGACACGCAGCAGGTCGATATTGAGCAGCCCGTTGTTCAACGCTGCAGCCTTGACCTCGATGTGGTCGGCCAGGCGGAACGACAGCTTGAACGCGCGCTGCGCGATGCCCTGGTGCAGGTAGGTCACTGCACTGGTATCGGCATCGCGCTTGCCACCACTGACGGTCAGTACGCCCTTCTCGACCTGCAGCTCCAGGTCTTCTTCCTGGAAACCTGCGGCGGCGATGACGATACGGTACTGATCATCGGCATGCTTTTCGACGTTGTAGGGTGGGTAGCTGCTGGCCGACTCGTTGCGTGCGGCAGACTCGAACAGGTCGTTGAAACGATCGAAGCCCACGGAGTGGCGGAACAGTGGAGCAAGGGAAAATGCAGTAGCCATGTGTTTCTCCTGAATCTCAGCGAGTGGTTGTCTCCGCGACCCGAATTCGGCATCGCGTAACCCATAGATAGGGACCACCCAAACGCTTTCAAGAGCTCCTAGGCAAAAAATTTCAGCGACCCGAGTATGTTGTCGGGCGGTCAGGCGGCTCGCTAGCCTGGCTGCAGCAGGCGCTCCACGGCATCGCAATCCTGTTCGCGACGCACGAGGGTGAACAGCTCGGTTGCTTCGGGGTAGGTGCGAGTCAGCATGGCCAGCCACTGCTTGAGCCGGCCCGGCGCCTGGCGCGGTGTGAGTTGCTCACGGGCCTGGCGCCAGAACTCGCGGATCAGTGGCAACAGCTCGGACCAGGTCATGTCGGGCAGCTCGATGCCCTGATGGGCCGCAGCGATCTGCCGAGCCAGGTCGGGCCTGGACACCAGGCCACGACCGAGCATGAAGTCCTTGGCGCCGCTGACCTCGCGGCAGCGCCGCCAGTCAGCGACGGTCCAGATGTCGCCATTGGCATAGACCGGCACCTTCACCACGTCCTGAACCTTGGCGACCCATTCCCAGTGCGCCGGCGGCTTGTAGCCATCGACTTTGGTCCGCGCGTGCACCACCAGCATATCGGCGCCACCTTCGGCCAAGGCGGTGGCGCATTCGATGGCGCTGTCCGGGGTGTCGAAACCCAGGCGCATCTTGGCCGTCACGGGAATGTGCGCAGGTACCGTGGCGCGCACTTCGCGCAGGATGCGGTGAAGCAACTCGGGCTCCTTGAGCAGCACCGCGCCACCGCGGGATTTGTTCACCGTCTTGGCCGGGCAGCCGAAATTCAGATCGATCACCGGCGCGCCGAGGGTACAGGCGAACGCAGCGTTGTCGGCGAGGGCCGAGGGGTCGGAGCCAAGCAGTTGCACGCGCAGCGGCACCCCGGCACGGGTCTTGGCACCGGTGAGCAGCTCGGGGCCGAACTTGTGATAGTAGGCGGCGGTGAGCACGCGCTCGTTGACGCGGATGAACTCGGTGACGCACCAGTCGATGCCGCCGACCTGGGTCAGAACGTCGCGCAAAATATCGTCGACCAACCCTTCCATGGGCGCCAAGGCTAATTGCATGAGGTGTTTCTCGGGCAGGGGCGGGAAAGGGAGCGGATTCTAGCAGAAAGCCTGCACATCGACGGTAGCGCTCGAACCCGGTGGCCGTGAGGCCTGAAGGTTCTAAGGCTCGATAGCTATCGCTGAGCCGTACCCTTCCAGGAACTGCGGCGGCATGCGTTTGGGCTTGCCGCTGGACAGCTCGATGCATACGAAGGTAGTGCGGGCCCTGAGCAGGACCGCACCGTCGCGTGGGCGCAGCAGTTGGAACTGGCGAGTCATCTTCAAGCGCCGGTCCCAGTCGAGTATCCAGGTACCCAATTCCAGCTCATCGCCTTCATGGGCGCTGGCCAGGTAGTCGATTTCATGACGAACCACAGCCATGGCGCGGTCCAGTTGTCGATAGGTCGCAAGATCCAGACCCAAATGCTGTGAATGCTGCCAGGCACAGCGCTCGAGCCAGGTTACGTACACGGCGTTGTTGGCATGCCCCAGGCCGTCGATGTCTTCGGGCTGGACTGTGAGGGCAATGACGAAGGGGTCGGGCCGATCCCAGTGCATGGGCGCTCCTGAGGAATTAGGAACAGGCGGATATGGCGAGGGCAGAAAAACAAAAGGCTCATTCAATAATCGAATGAGCCTTATAAGTCCCGCAGAGCGGGTAATCGTGGCGTCCCCTAGGGNCGCTCCTACAATACTCCGCGCAATCCACGTAGGAGCGGTCATCGGCCGCGAAGAAGACATCGCGGTCTGCCTGACTCACCACAGCGCCCCTTCGCGGCCACGGACTGCTCCTACGCGAGACGCCCACACTGGAATATGCTAGCCACGCATATTCAATCGACATGAGAATTCATAAAAAGAATAATTACCATAGAACTAAATGTCATTTCACAGCGCCTCGTTAGAGCTTTAGCTTGAATGCAGACCGACCCCTCGCCTGGTGGAGGTAATTCAATCCATCTTCAGGAGTCGCTGTCCATGACCCGTTCCCGTGTCCTTACTTTCGTCCTGGCCGTGGGGCTGCTGGCCACCGGGCCCATGGCCTGGGCCGACAAGCTCGAACCGCTGCGCGTTGCCAATCAGAAATCCACCCTGAAGCTGCTGCTCACCGCCGCCGGTGAGCTCAAGAACGTTCCCTACCCCATCGAGTTCTCGGAATTCGCCGCCGCCGCGCCGCTGGGCGAAGCGCTGAACGCCGGCGCGGTGGACGTGGGCTATCTGGGCGACGCGCCCTACGTCTTCGCGCTGGGTTCCGGTGCGCCGCTCAAGGCCGTCAGCATCACCCATTTCGAAGGCCGCTACACCACGTCCATCCTGGTGCCCAAGGACTCGCCCCTGCAATCGGTCGCCGACCTCAAGGGCAAGCGCGTCGTCACCAACCGTGGCTCCATCGGGCACTTCCTTGTGATCAAGGCGCTGCGCGACGCAGGCTTGAAGACCGCCGACATCACCTTCGTCAACCTGCTGCCCAGCGACGCCCAAGGCGCCCTGCAGTCCGGCGATGCCGACGCCTGGTCGACCTGGGACCCCTACACCACCATTGCGCTGAACCAGGGCAACGCCCGCATCCTGCGCAAGGGCACCGACCTGTTGACCAACAACACCTACCTGGTCGCCACCCAGCAAGCCACTGAAACCAAGCGAGCGCAGGTCGAGGATTTCGTCGTGCGCCTGGAACGCGCCTACCAATGGGCCAACACCCACCACGACGAGTTCGCCGCAGCCCAGGCCCAAGTCACCCGCCTGCCCTTGGCGGTGCACCTGGCCTCGGTCAACGAGACCCGCTACACCCGCGCCGAGATCACCGACGCGGTGATCGCCGACCTGCAGCAAACCGCCGACATCTATCTGGAGGAAGGCGTGCTGGCCCAGCCGGTCAAGGTTGCCCCAGGCTTCGACAAGCACTTCAACGACTTCCGCGCACCCACCCAGACCCCGCTGGCCAGCGCGCCATAACAGGAGATTTCCATGAGCACACGACAACTGAAACTGGGCGCCATGATCCACGGTGTGGGGCACGGCTGGGGCGAGTGGCGCCATCCGCAGGCACTGGCCGACGCCAGTACCAACCTGCGCTACTACCAACAGCAGGCCCGCCTGGCCGAAGACGCCCGTTTCGACTTCGCCTTCATCGCCGACAGCCTGCATATCCACGAACGCTCGAGCCCGCATTACCTCAATCGCTTCGAGCCCCTGACCCTCCTCTCGGCGCTGGCTGCCACCACCGAGCACATCGGTCTGGTCGCCACCATCACGGTCAGCTACACCGAACCCTACCAAGTGGCGCGGCAGCTCGCGTCGCTTGACCACATCAGTGGCGGCCGCGCCGGCTGGAACGTGGTCACCTCCTGGCTGTCCGGCACCGCCGACAATTTCAGCAAGGCCGAGCATCCGCCCCATGCCGTGCGCTACCAGATCGCCAGAGAGCACGTGGATGTGGTCAAGGGGCTGTGGGATTCCTGGGAAGACGACGCCTTCACCCGCAACAAGGCCACCGGCGAGTTTTTCGACCGCAGCAAGCTGCACGCGCTGAACCACCAGGGCGAATTCTTCCAGGTCAAGGGACCGCTGAACATCGCCCGCTCGCGCCAGGGTCAACCGGTGATTTTCCAGGCCGGTGTTTCCGAGGACGGCCGCAACTTCGCCGCGCAGAACGCCGATGCGATCTTCTGCCGACACGAGTCGTTCACCGAATCGCATGCCTATTACCAGGACCTCAAGCAACGTGCGGCCAAGGCTGGTCGCAACCCGGAAAAACTATTCATCCTGCCCGGCATCAGCCCGATCGTGGGCCGTGACCGCGACGAGGTCGAGCGCCGCTATCAGGAAGCTGCAGACCTGGTGGGCATCGAAGACGCCATCGTCGCCCTCGGCCGTCCGTTCAACGACTACAACTTCACCGGCCACGATCTGGACGCGGCCTTCCCCGATCTGGGCGACCTGGGCGCCAACAGCCACAAGGGTACGTCCGAGCGTATCAAGCACGTTGCCCGTGAAGAGAACCTGACATTGCGCCAAGTGGCGCTGCGCTTCGCCAAGCCCGACCGGGATTTTGTCGGCCTGCCCGAAGAAGTCGCCGACGCCGTGCAAGCCTGGTTCGAAGGCCACGCCGCCGATGGCTTCATCATCAACTCGCTGTTGCCCGACGGCCTCGAATACTTCACCCGCTACGTGGTGCCGATTCTTCAGCAACGCGGCCTGCTGCGCACCGAGTACCCCGGCCTGACCCTGCGCGCCAACCTCGGCCTGGAGGTGCCGGCCAATCGCAACGCAACCCCGCGCCGCGCCGAAGAAGTGGCCTGAATTCCCTTTCCCCACCCGCCGTGGCCGTGGGCTCCGGCACTCGATTGCAAAGGACATCTGCCATGTTTGCCGAAAAAATACCGCGCCCTGCCACGGCGATCCGCGCCACTGCGCTGGAGCCGACCATCGGCGCGCAGATCGAGGGCGTGGATCTGCGGCGCCCACTCGACGCGCACGCCCGTGATGAAATACGTGCCTTGCTGCTCAAGCACAAAGTGTTGTTCTTCCGTGACCAGCACATCGATACCGCCCAGCAACTGGCGTTCGCCCGTCAGTTCGGCGAGCTGTACCAGCATCCGACTACCCAGAAGCAGGACCACGAGCGTCCCAATGCCCACCTGATTCTGGGAAGTGAAGCCCGTGACCGTTATGGCGATGCGCGCAAGGGCCGCTGGCATACCGATACCAGCTGGATGCTCAAGCCGACCTTCGGTGCGGTGCTGCGAGCGGTGTCACTGCCCGAGTGCGGTGGCGATACGCTCTGGGCCGACACCGGTTTGGTGTACCGCAGCCTGCCGGCGGCCCTGCGCGAGCGGATCGACAATGCCTTCGTCACCCACAACTTCAAACCCGCGCTGGACAAGGTCGGCTACAACTACCCAATCCTCGCGCACCCACTGGTGCGTACGCATCCAGAGACGGGCGAAGATGCGCTGTTCATCAACTTTTCGATGTCACCGCAAATTCTGGGTCTGTCACTGGAGGAGAGCCGCGAGATCGTCGGCCTGTTGCTCAAGGAAGTGAGCAACCCCGAGTACCAGGTGCGTTTCAAGTGGCAACCCGGAGATGTAGCGTTCTGGGACAACCGTGGGGCATTGCATTACCCGGTGTACAACTACGGTGATTTCCCGCGGGCAATGGAACGGGTATTGATTGCCGACGACGACATTCCCCATCGGCGCCGGGCTGATCCGGATAAATCGCGCTGAACCCTTCGCGGCCGCTGACCGCTCCTACGCTCGGCGCGCTACTGCGCAGGAGCGGTCATCGGCCGCGAAAGACACGCCACGGTGCATGACTCATAAATCACACACGAACAAAAACGCCGCTCATTTCTGAGCGGCGTTTTCATTGAATTTGGAGCGGGAAACGAGACTCGAACTCGCGACCCCGACCTTGGCAAGGTCGTGCTCTACCAACTGAGCTATTCCCGCAATGGCGTCCCCTAGGGGACTCGAACCCCTGTTACCGCCGTGAAAGGGCGGTGTCCTAGGCCACTAGACGAAGGGGACACGCTGACCGGAACACATGGTGTGTATTCCGGCGCCCAGACCCATGTCCGAAGACAGGATGCTGGTTTCACTCAGTGCCGCCCTAAGGCCACACTGCTTAAACTGGAGCGGGAAACGAGACTCGAACTCGCGACCCCGACCTTGGCAAGGTCGTGCTCTACCAACTGAGCTATTCCCGCAATGGCGTCCCCTAGGGGACCCGAACCCCTGTTACCGCCGTGAAAGGGCGGTGTCCTAGGCCACTAGACGAAGGGGACACGCTACAACTTCACTCCCTGCCGCGCTTCGCTGTGTGCTTTACGCTGCAAGTGGCGCGCATTCTATGGATGCTTTCGAGGGTCGTCAACCCCCTGTTATAAATTTATTTAAATCAATGACTTCACCGTGCTTTGCAGGTCATCCGGCCATGCTCGATGAAGCAGCGAGACAAGTGGACATGAATAAGCTTTTGACACCGGTAATAGCACAACGCCATAGTTGCGAGAGGCAACGCGGGTGTCTCTATGAATGCGTTGCAGCGTGTTGTGCTATCGGTGTCGGCAGACCGGCCCTACACTTCAACCTCACTCAACCTCGAGAGCGTCCCGGTGACTCCACTCATGATCACCCTGTTCATCGTAACGGGGATCGCCATCCTTATCGTCATCGGCCTGCTCAACAACATGGTCGAGAGCAACAAGCTGGCGAAGGCGCGCGACAAGCTCGAGCTCACCGACCGCCTGCGCCGCTGCGGCCGCATTGGCGAGACGTTCCCCGGTCAACTGATGACCCCTGCCCTCAAGCAACTGCTTACCCGGCTCGAACTGAACATCAGCCAGCGCCTGTTGCTGCTCGACAGGCAGAACGCGCCGCTCAAGACGCGCCTTGAAGAGTTGCAAGGTGAGATCGCCAAGGGCGATGACATTGCAATCGGCAATCCGCCCTTCCCGATCTTGACCGAAGACCAGGCCAAGGAAGTCCGCTTTCTGCTCGAAGCCTTGCATGCGCAGGTCACGCGTGCCGCCCAGGAGGGCTTTCTCAACGCGGCCGAGACCAAGCACTGGGCGCGCGAGATCCGCAGCATTCTGGTCCTGCTGCACATCGAATTCTTCAACAACCTGGGCCAGCAACTGCTGGGAGAAGGCCAGCCGGGCCGCGCTCGCCTGGCATTCGAGCGGGGTGTGCAATACCTCAAGGGGCAACCCGACGCTGCGCTTTATCAGGAACAGCTGGAGTACTTGCAGAAAATGCTCAAGCGCACCAATGCCATGGTGCTCAGCCAGATGGAGCCGACCGGGAACGAAGTCAACGAACTCACCGACGGCTTGAAGGCCGACGAGAAGGAAGACCCGTTCCAGAAGAAGACCAACTACGACTGAACACGCTGGCGCTTCAGTAGCGGCTGCAGTCGGTCGCTTCGAGGAAGATCGCCGCCAGTTGCTCCAGGCCTTGCTGGTCGGCTTCGCTGAAGCGTGCAGTGCGCGGACTGTCCAGATCCAGCACTCCGATCAACGCGCCGTCCTTGACCAGTGGAATCACCAGCTCGCTGTTCGATGCGCTGTCGCAGGCGATGTGCCCGGGGAACGCATGCACGTCCTCGACCCGCTGGGTCTGCCGGGTCGCCGCAGCGGCCCCACACACGCCACGGCCAAACGCAATGCGCACGCACGCCACCTGCCCCTGGAAGGGCCCGAGTACCAGCTCCTCGTTGCGGTTGAGGTAGAAGCCCGCCCAGTTCAGGTCGTCGACCTGGTTGAACAGAAACGCCGAGAATTGCGCCGCATTGGCGACGAAATCACGCTCGTCGGCCAACAGCGATTGCAGTTGAGCGCACAGCATGCGGTAGCCTTCCAGCCCCGCGCCTGCGGCGTGCAAATCGATCATGCTTGTTGCTCCAGCAGTTTGAGGCCTACCCAGTAACGGGCGAATTGATAGGCGCAGCGGCCGTTGCGGTTACCCCGTCCGGTCGCCCAGCGCACGGCAAGGATATCCAGTTGCTCGTCACGCGACCATTGCAGGCCGCTGTCGCGAGCGAGTTCGCCGATCCAGTGCTCCACCACACGCAGGAAGTGCTCCTGGGTGAACGGATAGAACGACAGCCACAGGCCAAACCGGTCGGACAGGGCGATCTTGTCTTCGACCGCTTCGCTGGGGTGCAACTCGCCGTCGACCCGGGACCAGTTCTCGTTGTCGCTCTGATGCTCGGGAACCAGATGACGGCGGTTGGACGTGGCGTAGAGCAGGACGTTGTCAGGTGCCTGCTCGAGGGAGCCGTCGAGCACGCTCTTGAGCACCCGGTAGTCGCCCTCGCCCGCCTCGAACGATAGGTCGTCGCAAAACAGCACGAAACGCTGCGGCAGTTTCTGCAACTGCTCGACCACCCGCGGCAGGTCGGCCAGGTGGTCGCGCTCGATCTCGATCAGGCGCAGCCCCGCAGCCGCGTGCTCGGCAAGCAGCGCCCGCACCAGCGATGATTTGCCGGTGCCACGCGACCCCCACAACAGCGCGTGGTTGGCCGGATGGCCGTCGAGGAACTGCTGGGTATTGCGCGCCAACTGCTGGCGCTGCTGGTCGACACCGATGAGGTCGCTCAGGCGCATGTCCAGGCTGACCTCAAGCGGCAACAGGTAGCCGCTGCGGCCTTCACGCTGCCAGCGTGCCGCCAGGCACTGATTCCAGTCGATTTCGCTGCGAAGCGCGGGCAGCAACGGCTCGAGCCGCGCCAGCACGGATTCGGCGCGCTCAAGAAAGGCATTCAAACGAGAGTCCACGACTTTTCCTCAAGGCAAGTTGCGTGTAAAAGGTTCGGCAAGGCGGACATGCCGTCGCGCGCTGCGGCGCACACACATGGTCCATGCTTTGGCCCTGCGCACGGAATGGAAATTGGCCCAGTACCCATGGATATAAAATTCACCCAGCGGCTGTCCTATAAACAAGCACGCCTGACGGTACTGGTCGGCTTCATTCTGGGGGCTTTGCTCAGTGTTATCCAGATCGGCATCGATTATTCCAATGTCAACGAAGCCATCGATCGGCAGATGCGCTCGCTGCTCGAAATCAGCCACAACCCGGCCTCGCGCATCGCCTACAACATCGATGCCGAACTCGCCAAGGAACTCACCCTGGGCCTGCTGCAGTCGGAGTCGATCACCGGCGCGCGGCTGACGGACAACAACGGCAATGTGCTGGCCAGCGTGCAGCGACCGCGCCTGGAAAGCAGCTACCGCTTCCTCAGTGACATACTTTTCGACGCCCAGCGCCAGTACGAAGACCCCCTGTTTCTGTCGCACATGCCCAACGATCGCCTCGGCACCCTGCAATTGAGCGTCGACACCTTCGCCATCGGCAACCGCTTCCTGCGCCGCGCCGAAATCACCCTGGCCAGCGGCTTCCTGCGCACGGCGCTGCTCACCGGCATGCTGCTGGGCTTTTTCTACCTGATGCTGACCAAGCCCCTCAACCGGGTCATCCGCGCCTTGAGCAGCAGCGATCCGCACCAGCCCAAGCCCGCGCGCCTGGACTACCCGCCGGGCCACGAGCACGACGAGATCGGCGTGCTGGTGAAGGTCGCCAACCAGCAGTTCATCAGCATGGCCACGGAGATCCAGCAGCGGCGCAGTGCCGAGAATCGCTTGACCGAGTACCTGGGCGAGCTGGAAAACATCGTGTCGGCGCGGACCACCGAGCTCAAGGCCAGCAACACCCGACTGAGCATGTCCAACGAAGAATTGGAAAAGGCCCGCCGCACGGCGCTGGACATGGCCCAGGCGCGCGCTTCGTTCCTGGCCAACATGAGTCATGAGATTCGTACCCCGCTCAACGGCCTGCTGGGCATGATTGCGCTGTCGCTGGACAGCCCCCTCAACGCCGAGCAGCGTCAGCAGCTGTCCATCGCGCACGATTCGGGCAAGGTGCTGGTCGAGTTGCTCAACGATATCCTCGACCTGTCCAAGTTCGACGCCGGGCAGTTGGAGCTGGAGCGCATCCCCTTCGATCTGGGCGCGCTGATCGAAGACACCGCCAACCTGCTGTCGCAAAACGCGGCGCCCAGCGTCGAGCTGACCTGCCTGATTGATCCGCATTTTCCCGCGCTGGTCCTGGGCGACCCGACCCGGGTACGGCAGATCGTCAGCAACCTGTTGTCCAATGCGCTGAAGTTCACCCGCTTCGGCCGTGTCGACGTGCGCCTCTACACCCGCCCGGGTGGCGTGCGCATCGAAGTCAGTGACACCGGGATCGGGATCGCCCAGGAAGCGCAGGTCAAGATTTTCCAGCCCTTCACCCAGGCCGGTGCCGGCATCACCCGCCAGTTCGGCGGCACCGGCCTGGGCCTGGCGCTGACCAACAATCTTTGCGAAGCCATGCAGGGCCGCTTGAGCATCAGCTCGGAAGCCGGCTTCGGTAGCCAGTTCTATGCCGACCTGCCGCTCATGGCGCACAGTCCGGCCTACGTTCCGCCGTTGCTGCGTGGCCAGGTGTTGCTGGTCGGGCACGCCGGCAGCGGCCTGGCAGAACTGTTGCACGATCTGCTGCCGCTATGGGGCATCGATTATCAGCGCTACGACCTGGGCGCGGACCTCACCGGCATCACCCCAGACCTGGTCGTCACCGACAGCCTGGACTGCCTGTTCGGCCTGCGTCCCGGTATCCAGGCACCGATTCTGCTGGTGACCGCCTACGGCAATTTCCTGCCCACCGAGCAGGCCAACGCGCTGATGCCGTTGCAGCAACAAGCCCGGCCGCTGGCACGCAATGCGCTGTATCAGGCGTTGCGGCGCAGCCTGGTGGGTGACGAACCCACCGCGCTCGACCACCTGGCCAACCGACGCAGCGCGCAACGGCGTGCACGCATCCTGCTGGTGGAGGACAACCCGGTGAATCAGCTGGTGGCCAAAGGCATGCTGAGCAAGCTGGGGTGCGAGGTCACCGTGGCCGCGCACGGCGGCGAGGCACTCGGCGAGTTGGAAAAGCACGAGTTCGACCTGGTGCTGATGGACTGCAACATGCCGGTCATGGATGGCTACGAAGCCAGTCGGCAGATTCGTCGAAGCGGGCGCTGGCCGCAGCTGCCGATCGTGGCGCTGACAGCCAATGCCATGCCCGAAGAACGCGAGCGCTGCCGCGCGGCGGGCATGAGCGACTATCTGGCCAAGCCGTTCCGCCGAGAAGAACTGGTCATGCTGATCGACCAGTGGGTACCTGAATAGCAACCAGGTTCAGCGCAGCGCTATTTCCAGGTTCAGCGCAGCGCCAGTTCGATCTCGTGGGCCAGCGCGGCGGGTTTGGTCAGCGGTGCGAAGCGTTTGACACTGCCGTCGGCCGCCACCAGAAACTTGGTGAAGTTCCATTTCACCTTCTCCGACCCGAACAGCCCCGGTGCGCGCTTCTTCAGCTGCACGAACAGCGGATGGGTCAGGTCGCCATTGACGTCGATCTTGCGAAACATCGGGAAGCTCACGCCGAAGTTCTTCTCGCAGAACTGCACGATGTCCAGGGTATCGCCGGGCTCCTGATTGCCGAACTGGTTGCAGGGGAATCCCAGCACCACCAGGCCCTGCTTGCGATACGTCTGCCACAGCTCCTCCAACCCCTTGTACTGTGGCGTAAAGCCACACTGGCTGGCCGTGTTGACCACCAGCAGGACCTTGCCGGCAAAATCGCCGATGGTCTTGTGCTGGCCGTCCAGAGTGATGCACGGGATGGAAAGAAGGTCTTTGCTCATGGTCGCTTTCTTGTCAGAGGTCATGCCGGCTGGTCGGCTCGCGGCTGGAAGTCCAGGCACACCGAATTGATGCAGTAGCGCAGGCCGGTCGGGGCCGGGCCGTCGGGAAACACGTGACCCAGGTGCGAGTCGCAGGTGGCGCACTTGACCTCGGTACGGACCATGCCGTGGGTGGTATCGCGGATCTCGACCATCGCCTGCTCGCCGATCGGTGCGGAGAAACTCGGCCAGCCGCAGCCGGAATCGAATTTGCTGCGCGAGTCGAACAACGGCTCTTCGCAGCCGACGCAGGTGAAGATGCCGTCACCCTTGAAGTCGTTGTACTTGCCCGTGAAGGGCCGCTCGGTCGCGCTCAGGCGACAGACGTTGTACTGCTCGGGATCGAGCATTTTCTTCCATTCTTCTTCGCTTCGAGTGAGCTTGCCCATCGGTACACCTCGGCAGTTCAAAAAGCCCGATCTGTATCTTTTGCAACGATCAGGCGGCACGTATGATTGCGCCTTTGGACAGCAATCTGTCACCCGCGTTGCAGCGATTCGTTTTTTTCATCATCAGGGCCGGCGCGGGCCTTGCCATCTTTCGGGACCTCACCATGCAGTACAGCAAATCGAACAAGCTCGCCAACGTCTGCTATGACATCCGCGGGCCGGTGCTCAAGCACGCCAAGCGCCTGGAAGAGGAAGGCCACCGCATCCTCAAGCTGAACATCGGCAACCCGGCGCCGTTCGGTTTCGAGGCCCCCGTGGAAATCCTTCAGGATGTCATCCGCAACCTGCCCACCGCCCAGGGCTACAGCGACTCCAAGGGCTTGTTCAGTGCGCGCAAGGCGGTCATGCAGTACTACCAGCAGAAACAGGTGGAAGGGGTCGGCATCGAGGACATCTACCTGGGTAACGGCGTCTCCGAGCTGATCGTCATGTCGCTGCAGGCCTTGCTCAACAACGGCGACGAAGTGCTGATCCCGGCCCCCGACTACCCACTCTGGACAGCCTCGGTCAGCCTCGCCGGCGGCCATGCCGTGCACTACCTGTGCGACGAGCAGGCCAACTGGTGGCCAGACCTGGACGACATCAAGGCCAAGATCACCCCCAACACCAAGGCCATGGTGATCATCAATCCGAACAACCCCACCGGCGCCGTGTATTCCAGGGAAGTGCTGCTGGGCATGCTGGAAATCGCTCGCCAGCACGATCTGGTGGTGTTCTCCGATGAGATCTACGACAAGATCCTCTACGACGATGCCGTACACATCTGTACCGCCTCGCTGGCCCCGGACCTGTTGTGCCTGACCTTCAACGGCCTGTCCAAATCCTACCGCGTGGCCGGTTTCCGCTCCGGCTGGATCGCCATCTCGGGACCCAAGCACAACGCCCAGAGCTACATCGAAGGCATCGACATCCTCGCCAACATGCGCCTGTGCGCCAACGTGCCAAGCCAGCACGCAATCCAGACCGCGCTGGGCGGCTACCAGAGCATCAACGACCTGGTCCTGCCCAACGGTCGCCTGCTGGAGCAGCGCAACCGCACCTGGGAGCTGCTCAACGACATCCCCGGCGTCAGTTGCGTCAAGCCCATGGGCGCGCTTTACGCCTTCCCGCGCATCGATCCCAAGGTCTGCCCGATCCTCAACGACGAGAAGTTCGTGCTCGACCTGCTGTTGTCGGAAAAGCTGCTGGTGGTCCAGGGCACTGCGTTCAACTGGCCCAACCCGGACCATTTCCGGGTGGTGACGCTGCCGCGCGTCGACGACCTCGAGCAGGCCATCGGTCGCATCGGTCGCTTCCTGAAGAATTATCGCCAGTAAAAACCGAACGTATTCAAGTGTCCGTGCGCACATACACAGTTTGAAATAGTCCCCCGGTTGAATCGACCGGGCTCGGGCCTTATATAGCGCATACGCAACACTTCTATCCGTCAGGAGAACGTTACAACCATGATGCGCATCTTGCTGTTTCTGGCCACTAACCTTGCGGTTGTGCTGATTGCCAGCATTACCCTGAGCCTGTTTGGCTTCAATGGGTTCATGGCGGCCAACGGGGTGGATCTGAACCTCAATCAGCTGCTGATCTTCTGCGCCGTGTTCGGCTTCGCCGGCTCGCTGTTCTCGCTGTTCATCTCCAAGTGGATGGCGAAGATGAGCACCGGCACGCAGATCATCACCCAACCGCGCACCCGTCACGAACAATGGCTGCTGCAGACCGTCGAGGAGCTGTCGCGCGAGGCAGGCATCAAGATGCCCGAGGTCGGCATCTTCCCGGCGTACGAGGCCAACGCCTTCGCCACCGGCTGGAACAAGAACGACGCGCTGGTGGCCGTCAGCCAGGGCCTGCTCGAGCGTTTCTCGCCCGATGAGGTCAAGGCGGTGCTGGCCCACGAGATCGGCCACGTTGCCAACGGCGACATGGTCACCCTGGCGCTGGTGCAGGGCGTGGTGAACACCTTCGTGATGTTCTTCGCCCGAATCATCGGCAACTTCGTCGACAAGGTGATCTTCAAGAACGAGCAAGGCCAGGGCATCGCCTACTACATCGCGACCATCGTCGCCGAGCTGGTGCTGGGCATCCTGGCCAGTGTCATCGTCATGTGGTTCTCGCGTCGCCGCGAATTCCGCGCCGACGAAGCCGGTGCTCGACTGGCCGGCACAAACGCGATGATCGGTGCGCTGCAGCGCCTGCGCTCCGAGCAAGGCGTTCCCGTGCAGATGCCCGACTCGCTGAACGCCTTCGGCATCAACGGTGGCCTCAAGCATGGCCTGGCCGGCCTGCTCATGACCCACCCGCCGCTGGAAGACCGTATCGAAGCGCTGCGCCGTCGCGGTTGAATGCAACAGGCGTGATCGAGGGCGACGCGAGTCGCCCTTTTTTGTGGGTGGCGGCAATGCACTTTCGGCCCCATGCCGGTTGCAACTTCGCTGTACGTTCCCCATCAATAGATCATGAACCTACCTGCACAGCTCGATTCGGCACTGGCCAACTTCCATCCGGCGGTAAGCGCTTGGTTCCGCCGGCAATTTGCTGCCGTCACCCCCGCTCAGGCCCAGGCCTGGCCGTTGATCCAGCAAGGGCACTCGACCCTGATCGCCGCACCCACGGGCTCGGGCAAGACCCTGACGGCCTTCCTGGCCGTTCTCGACGAGCTGGTGCAACTGGGGCTCGCGCAAGGAGGCGAGCTGCCGCGACGCACCCTGGTGCTGTACGTCTCACCGCTCAAGGCCTTGTCCAACGACATCCAGCTGAACCTGCAACGCCCGCTGCAGGGCATAGCCGAGCAACTGGCCGACATGGATCTGCCTGCGCTGACCATCGTCGCCGGGGTACGTACCGGAGATACGCCGCAGAAAGAGCGTGCCGCCATGCGCCGGCACCCTCCGCACATCCTGGTCACCACGCCCGAATCGCTCTATGTGCTGCTCGGATCCGACTCCGGCCGCCGCATGCTCACGGATGTCGACACGGTTATCGTCGATGAGATCCATGCAGTGGCCGGCAGCAAGCGCGGCAGCCATCTGTCCTTGAGCCTGGAGCGCCTGCAGGCACTGTGCAGCAAGCCACTGCGACGTATCGGCCTGTCCGCCACGCAAAAGCCGATCGCTCAGGTGGCGCAGTTCCTGGTCGGGGCGCAGCGGCTGTGTTCCATCGTCGACATCGGTCATGCCCGCCCCCGCGACCTGGCCATCGAAGTGCCTGCGGTGCCGCTTGCGGCGGTCATGCCCAATGACGTCTGGGAGTTGGTCTACAACCGCCTGGCCGAGCTTGCCCAGGCGCATCGGACCACCCTGGTTTTCGTCAATACCCGGCGCCTGGCCGAGCGTTTGGCGCGCCATCTGAGCGAGCGGCTCGGACGCGAGCAGGTGGCGGCCCACCACGGCAGCCTGGCAAAGGAACAGCGTCTGGATGCCGAACAACGGCTCAAGCGTGGCGATCTGCAAGTGCTGGTCGCCACCGCCTCGCTGGAGTTGGGCATCGATATCGGTAACGTCGACCTGGTCTGCCAGATCGGCTCGCCCGGCTCCATTTCAGCGTTTCTGCAACGGGTAGGTCGTTCCGGCCACCACGTCGGCGGCATTCCCAAAGGCCGCCTGTTTGCAACCTCTCGGGACGACCTTATCGAATGCGTGGCGTTGCTGGACTGCGTGCGCCGCGGCGAACTGGATATCCTGCGCATTCCCCAGGCGCCGCTGGACGTATTGGCCCAGCAGATCATCGCCGAGGTCAGCTGCCAGGAATGGCCGGAGCAGGCGTTGCTGCAGATGTTCCGCCAGGCGACGCCCTATGCGGCCTTGGACGCCACGCGCTATGAAGCGTTGCTGCGCATGCTGGCCGAAGGTTACAGCGGGCGTCAGGGCGTGCGCGCCGCCTATCTGCACCGTGATGCACTTACCCAGAGCCTGCGCGGCCGGCGCGGCAGCAAGTTGACTGCGGTCACCAGCGGAGGCGCCATTGCGGACAACGCCGACTACGCGGTACTGCTGGAGCCCCAGGCGTTGAGCATCGGCAGCGTCAACGAGGATTTTGCCGTGGAAAGCCTGGCCGGCGACATCTTCCAGCTGGGCAATCGCTCCTACCGCATCCTGCGCATCGAAGGCGGCAAGGTGCGGGTCGAAGATGCCCACGGTCAGGCCCCGAACATCCCCTTCTGGCTGGGGGAAATGCCCGGACGCAGCGCCGAGCTGTCTGTCGGCGTGGCGCGCTTGCAGGCCTCGATAGACCAGCGCCTGGCGCTCGGTGACGGGCTACCCGAGCCCGTGCTGCCCTGGTTGCAAGACGCGCTCGGCCTGGGACGGGACAGCGCCGAGCAATTGCTCGACTATCTGGCGCGCACGCGCGAGGCGCTTGGCGCGCTGCCCTCTCAGGACACGTTGATCATGGAGCGTTTCTTCGATGCCTCGGGCGCGACGCAGCTGGTTATCCACACGCCATTCGGCAGCCGCATCAACCGGGCCTGGGGTCTGGCCCTGCGCAAGCGCTTCTGTCGCACGTTCAATTTCGAACTGCAAGCAGCGGCCAGCGAAGACGCCATCGTGCTGTCGCTGTCGACCAGCCACAGCTTCGCCTTGGAGGATGTCTGGCACTACCTGCACAGCAACAGCGCCGAATCGATATTGACCCAGGCGCTGCTCGACGCGCCGCTGTTCGGCGTGCGCTGGCGCTGGAACGCCGCCACGGCCCTGGCCCTTCCCCGCTACAGCGGCGGACGCAAGGTCGCCCCACAGCTCCAGCGAATGAAAAGCGAGGACCTGATTGCCACGGTATTCCCGGACCAGATCGCCTGCCTGGAGAACATCGTCGGCGAGCGGGAGATTCCCGATCACCCGCTGGTTACGCAAACCCTCGACGATTGCCTGCACGACGCCATGGACAGCGAAGGCTGGCTGGCCGTGCTGCGGCGCATCGAAACCGGTCGGATCAGCCTCATCCAGCGTGATCTGCCCCGCCCTTCGCCGCTGGCGGCAGCGATCCTCAATGCCAGGCCCTATGCGTTTCTCGACGACGCACCGCTGGAAGAACGACGTACCCAAGCGGTACTCAACAGGCGCTGGGGCGAACCCCGCACGGCAGACGACATGGGCGAACTGGACGAGGATGCCATCAAGGCGGTGGCCGCCGAGGCATGGCCCTCCCCTGTCAGCAGCGACGAAATGCATGAGGCGTTGATGAGCCTGGGTGCGTGGGCTGAACGCGAGGTTGGGGCCAGCGAGCTACCGCTGTTGAAGGCCCTGGCCCGTACAGGTCGCGCAGCGCGCCTGCCCCTGGGCGACGGCGGCCACGTGTGGCTGGCCCTGGAACGAGTGGCCTGCCTGCAAGCCATCTATGGGAGCGCCGAGCTGTCGCCGGCACTACAGATGCCGGCACACCTGGCGCAGATGTGGACGAAGCAAGAAGCGACACTGGAACTGATCCGCGCCCGCTTGAGCGGGTTCGGCCCGCAGCGACTGGGTGAGATTGCCGCCCCACTGAACTTGCATCCGGCACTCGTCGAACAAGCCCTGCTCGCCCTGGAAACCCAGGGCTACGTCATGCGTGGCCGCTTTCTCGCCCACATCGAGGAAACCCAGTGGTGCGAACGGCACCTGCTGGCGCGCATCCATCGGTATACGGTGAAGCGTCTGCGGCGTGAGATCGAACCGGTCAGCCTGCAGGTGTTCATGCGCTTCCTCCTCGACTGGCAGTGCCTTGCGCCCGCTACGCGCCTGCAAGGCGAAGCGGCAATGAGCCGACTGCTCGACCAGCTCGAAGGCTACAGCGCGCCGGCCAGCGCCTGGGAAAACGACCTGCTGCCGGCTCGTCTGCGCGGATACGATCCGTCGTGGCTGGACCGCGCCAGCCGCAGCGGCAAGACGGTCTGGGCGCGGCTGGCGAGCAGCGGCAAGGGCGCGACCCTGCGCAATACGCCGATCGTGCTGCTGCCGCGCGCGCGCCTGCCTTTGTGGCGCAGCCTGGCTTCGACAGTCCAGCCGCTGGAACTGTCCATGCGTGCACAGAAGGTCGAACAGACTCTGGTCGCGCAAGGCGCCATGTTTTTCGATGATCTGGTCCACCAGACACGCCTGTTGCGCACGGAAGCCGAGAACGCCTTGCAGGAGCTGGTCGCCGCAGGTCGCGTGAACGCCGACAGCTTCGCCGGACTGCGCGCACTGATCACCCCGGCTGGCAAGCGCCAGGCCCGCAGCAGTCGCCGCGGTCGCGGTGCGTTCATCGGCGGCATGGACGATGCCGGACGCTGGGCCCTGCTGCAGGCGCCCGATCGCGCGCCCGATGAAGCCGTGGAACAGATCGCACTGGTCCTGCTGCGCCGCTACGGCGTGGTGTTCTGGCGTCTGCTGCAACGCGAAGCCGACTGGCTGCCCAGCTGGCGCGACCTGTTGCGCGCACTGCAGCGCCTGGAGGCGCGTGGGCAGGTCCGCGGGGGGCGTTTCATCGATGGTTTGTCCGGTGAACAGTTCGCCCTGCCCGAGGCCATTCCAGCCCTGCGCGAGGTGCGCAAGCGACCGGTCGACGGCACCCTGGTATCGATCACGGCCAGCGACCCGTTGAATCTGGTCGGCACCCTGCTGCCATTGCCCGGAGCCGCCCCCCTGCAGATTCAGAAAACCGTGCCAGCGCTACCCGGCAACCGCGTGCTATACCGCGACGGGCTGCCCGTGGCGGCATTGATCGCAGGCAAACCGGTCTACTGGAGCGAAGAAACCACGGAAATGCGCCGGCAACTGATCCACCCATCCCTGTAGCAGCGGCGCAAGCCGCGTCATGGTGCATGCGGTGTGCCTGAACGAACGCGGTAATGGCGGACGCGGCTTGCACCGCAGCCACAAGGACTGCATCAAGTCGGCCTTGTGACATTCCGTAATAGCCAAACTTTTGCAATTCATTGCGAAACCCGCCAACCTCCGCGCCGCTGATCGATAATGGCCGCCGACGCGGAACCGCAACCCCGGCGTTCACTCCCTACTACATCCTTTCTTTTCGCAAGAGCCTGTCGCCATGACTAACGATCGAGACCATCGGATCGATTTCTATCGGGGTTTGGCGTTGATCTTCATTTTTTGGGATCACATACCGCAAAACCCCTTGGCCAACTTCACGCTGCGCAACTTCGGATTCAGCGACGCCGCAGAAGTGTTCGTGTTCCTCGCCGGCTATGCGGCCGTGCTGGCCTACGGCAAGATCGCGCTGCGCGACGGCTACCTGGTCGCCACCGTACGCATACTGCGCCGCGCCTGGGTGTTGTACGTGGTGCACATTTTCCTCCTGGCGGTGCTGATGGGCATTATCTTCGTCGCCAACAATCACGTCGAAACGCGCGACATGATCCAGGAAATGAACCTCACCTATTTCATTTCCAACCCGCAACAGGCCATGGTCGACGAACTGCTGCTGCGCTTCAAACCCAACCTGATGGACCCTCTGCCGCTGTACATCGTATTGCTGCTCGGCCTGCCGATCGTCCTGCCACTGCTGATCAAGCGACCGACGCAGGCCATCGGTCTGTCATTGCTGCTGTACCTGGCGGTGCAGTGGCTGGGCTGGAACATTCCGGCTCACGACAACGGCCTGTGGTACTTCAATCCCCTGGCCTGGCAGATGCTGTTCGTGCTGGGTGGCGCCACGGCGCTGCATTCGGCTCGCGCGCCAGTCGCGGCGGCTCGCCCGTTGGGCCGCCAGCCGCTGTTTCTCGCGTGCGCTGCACTGGTGACATTCAGCGCCCTGGTCGCCCTGGGCTGGCGCTGGCCGGTACTGCACGAGGCGCTGGTACCCGGCTGGTTTGGCGAACTGCTCTACCCCATCGACAAGACCAACCTCTCGCCGTCACGCCTTTTGCATTTCGTGGCCCTGGCCTACTGCGTGGCCAAGCTGGTACCCCAGGGCGAGTGGGTGAATCATCTGCTGGCACGCAAGGTTGCGCTGATGGGACGTTATTCGCTCGAGGTCTTCTGCCTCAGCGTGGTGCTGGCACCGTTGGCCGACATGGCCAATGCCTTGGCCGACGACCAGCTCGCGATGCAGATCGCCAGTGCGCTGGTGGGCGCGGGCCTGATGCTGGCCCTGGCCGAATGGCTGGAACTGAACAAGCGACTGGGCCGTCCGCGCCCGGAGCTGCCGAAGCTCGAGCTGGCGAAGTCCGAACGGCCCGTGGTCGCGCTGGGCAAAGGCCTCTGATCAGGCGTTGCCGGCCAGCTTCAGGCGCGCGGCCTGGGTAAAGTCCAGCATGCGCTTGAGCGGCCGGATGGCCTGGGGAATCAGCGCTGCATCCACGGTGATTTCGTTGCTGCCCTCGCGCAGGCACTGCAAGGTGCGCTCCAGGGTGTTCATGGCCATCCACGGGCAATGCGCACAACTGCGACAGGCGGCACCATTGCCGGCCGTAGGGGCCTCGATCAGCGTCTTGTCGGGCACGGCCTGCTGCATCTTGTAGAAGATACCGCGGTCGGTGGCTACGATCAGGGTCTGCTGCGGCAAGGTGCGGGCAGCGGCAATCAACTGACTGGTCGAACCCACGGCGTCCGCCAGGGCGATCACCTCGGCCGGCGACTCGGGATGCACCAGAATCGCCGCGTCGGGATACAGCGCACGCATGTCGGCCAACTGCCGCGCCTTGAACTCTTCGTGAACGATGCAGGCACCGTCCCACATCAACATGTCCGCGCCAGTGTGGGTCTGGATATAGTTGCCCAGGTGCTTGTCGGGCGCCCAGATGATCTTCTCGCCGTTGTCCATAAGGCTTTCGACGATCTCAAGCGCGCAACTCGAGGTCACCACCCAATCGGCACGTGCTTTCACGGCAGCCGAGGTATTGGCATAGACCACCACGGTGCGTTCGGGATGCTGGTCGCAGAATGCCGAGAACGCATCCACCGGACAGCCCAGGTCCAGCGAACAGGTCGCTTCCAGGGTCGGCATGAGCACCCGCTTTTCCGGGTTGAGGATCTTTGCCGTTTCACCCATGAACCTGACGCCTGCCACCAGCACCGTTCGCGCCGGGTGCTGATTGCCAAAGCGCGCCATTTCCAGCGAATCGGAAACACAGCCACCGGTTTCCTCTGCCAATGCCTGGATCACCGGATCGCAGTAGTAATGGGCAACCAGAACCGCGTCCTGAGCCTTCAGCTCGGCGGCGATGGCGGCACGGTAGTCGGCCTCCTGTTCCGGTGTCAGTGGCCGGGGCTGCTTGGCATCCAGGTGAGCCTGGACCAGAAGGCGTTCGGATATCTGCGTCATGGGGCAAGACCTGCGGGCGCTGATGCGCGAAAGTCGAGTATAGGCCGGGCCGGCGAAGGCCTGGGAGTATATGCCCTGGCTTTCGTGAGGTTTTTCAGGGCTGGCGCAGGCTACAGAGAAACCAGCCGTTAGCAAAGCCTTATAGGCGGTGCAGCCACAACCACCGAATCGCGGGCATAAAAAAACCCGCAGCCTTTGCAAGCTGCGGGTTTCGAAATGGTGGGTCGTGTGGGATTCGAACCTACGACCAATTGGTTAAAAGCCAACTGCTCTACCAACTGAGCTAACGACCCGTTTCGTGGGGCGTATAATACCGAATTCTTTCGGTAATTCAACACCCTACAGAAAATAAATCAAAAATAGCGCGTGGGGTCACTCACGCCTGCCGTGGCGAAGCCTTCGGCGCGCAGGCGGCAGCTGTCACACTTGCCACAGGCCTGACCTTGGTCATCGGCCTGGTAGCACGATACCGTCAAGCCATAGTCGACACCCAGCGCCACGCCTGCCTTGACGATATCGGCCTTACTCATGTTCTGCAGCGGCGCCTGTATGGTGAAGCCATTGCCCTCCACACCCGCCTTGGTAGCGAGGTTGGCCAGGCGCTCGAAGGCCTCGATGAACTCGGGCCGACAATCCGGATAGCCCGAATAGTCCACCGCATTGACGCCGATGAAGATGTCACGCGCTTCGAGCACCTCGGCCCAGCCCAGGGCCAATGACAGAAACACCGTGTTGCGGGCTGGAACGTAGGTGACCGGAATACCCTCACCCAGGGTTTCCGGAACGTCGATCGAGGTGTCGGTCAGTGCCGAGCCACCCATGCCATCCAGGTCGAGCCCTATGACCTTGTGCTGTATCACGCCCAGGTCCTGAGCCACGCGTGCTGCGGCATCGAGCTCGGCCCGATGGCGCTGGCCATAGTCGAAGCTCATGGTATAGCAGGCGTAGCCCTGGGACTTGGCCATCGCCACGACAGTGGCGGAATCCAGGCCGCCGGAAAGCAGAATGACTGCCTTTTTCTCGTGTTGGGTATGGTTCATGTCAGCGCCCCGGTTCGTCGTTCCAAAGAAGTTTGTGCAGCTGCATCTGCAGGCGCACCGGCAGGTTGTCGGCCACGATCCAGTCGGCCAGATCGGTAGCGCGCAGTTGATCCTTGCTCGGCGAGAACAACACTTCGCCGGCACGACCGTCCAGCCCGTACTGAATCAGCTTGGAAACGGCCCAGTCATAGTCCTCGCGCGAGCACAGGACAAACTTCACCTGGTCGTTGCGGGTCAGCAGCTCGATGTTCTCGTAACGGTTTCGATGGACTTCGAGGGAACCTGGTGTCTTCAGGTCGAGCACGCGACTGACCCGAGTATCGACTGCGCTGATGTCGAGCGCGCCGCTGGTTTCCACGGAAACTTCATAGCCGGCATCGCAAAGGCGCTGCATCAACGGGATGGCATTGGGCTGAGCCAATGGTTCACCTCCGGTAACACATACATAGCGAGGCTTGTAGCTGGCCACCTGTTCCATGATCGAATCGAGCGTGCGTTGGGTTCCCCCGCTGAACGCATACGCGCTGTCGCAATATTGGCAGCGCAAAGGGCAGCCGGTCAGGCGTACGAAAACCGTGGGCAAGCCAGCGGTCCGCGTCTCACCCTGCAACGAGTAGAAGACTTCGGTAATACGTAGTGTGTCTTGCATAGGGTCCACGGGCGTGACAGCGAAACAGGCTGACCGCCTCCGTTGGGCACTTCAGGCGGCCCGCGATCGCGTAGCCTCAGGAAGCGTGTTCATAAAATGGCGGCAAATTCTAACGAAAAAACCCGCGACAGGCGCGGGTTTCTTCGAATCACACGGCAAGCTTCACAATCTTTGCAGGTCTTTCTGCGCCAATTGCGCAGCGGACGTACCCGGATATTGGGTGACTACCTGCTGCAGAATGCCCTTGACCCGGTCAGTGTGGCCCAGGCGGCGCTCGACGTCGGCCAGCTTGTAGAGCGAATCCGGCACTTTGTTGTGCTTCGGATAGAGCTGGCTGACCTTGGCGAAAGCCTGGCCTGCGCCCTGCAGGTCACCCTTGGCAAGGTTGACCTCGCCCAGCCAGTACTGGGCGTTGCCCGCATACTGGCTGTTCGGGTATTTGCGCAGGAACGCGGCGAAGGCCTGGCTCGCCTTGTCGAAATCCTTGGCCTTGATCAGGTCGAAGGCTGCATCGTAATACAGCTTCTCCTTGGCCGGATCGCCAGGCTCGGCGCCTGCGGACGACTGGCCGGCAGCCGATGAAGCACCAGCGCCGCTCGAGGCGCCGCTGGCTGAAGAATTATCCGGTTGGGCAGCGGGTGCAGGTGCAACCCCCGAGCCAATCCGACGATCGAGTTCCTGATACCGCTCGAGCCCTTCCTGTTTCAGGCGCTGGATATCGTTCTGCTGGACTTCGACCTGACCTCGCAGACGTGCGATGTCTTCCTGCATTTGCTGCAGTTGCATGAACAGCTCGCCCTGAGCCGAGACAGGCGCTTGCGCGACTGTCCCGGCCGAGGCGCCGTTCGTACCGTAACCTGAGGGCGGATAGCTGCCACCAACGGCGCCACTGTTACCGTAGCCTCCATTGTTGTTGCTATCGACCACAGGCACCGCGCCCCAAGCCATTACAGGCAGGGCGAAAGCCAGAACAGTTACAGCACGACGGCACGTTCGCATGACGAATTACTTACGCAGTTCGACGCGACGGTTCTGAGCCCACGACTGCTCGTCGTTGCCAGTAGCCACTGGACGCTCTTCACCGTAGGAAACCAGTTCCAGCTGAGCTGGCGAAACGCCCTGCAGTACCAGGTAACGCTGAACGGCCTTGGCACGACGCTCGCCCAGTGCCAGGTTGTACTCGCGAGTACCACGCTCGTCGGTGTTACCTTCCAGGACGACGCGAGCGCCGTTGGCTTTCAGGTCCTTGGCATGAACGTCCAGAGCGCGCATGGCTTCTGGCTTCAGGTCCGAGCTGTCGTATTCGAAGTAGAAGGTGGTGATTGCGCGCAGAGCAGCTTCTTCGCTCAGGGAACCGTCAACGGCACCGGTGTTTGCGCCGTAACCAGCGTTAGGGTCGACAGCAGCGCCGCCTTGACCAGCATCTTCGCCGCCTTTGGACGAGCAACCTACAGCTACGGACAAGGCCAGGGCCAGCGCAGCGAACTTACCAAACTTCAGCATTTCCATCGTGAAACTCCTAATGAACCCCAATGTGTTAAGTACAACGTATTACGCCGCGTCAGTTCAGGTAAGGGGACCAGGACGGTTCTCTGACTTCGCCTTGAGCGGTAGGAAGCGGGAGCCTCACGCGGCCGTTTAGCGACACGAGCATCAAGACTCCCCGGCCCTGCTGGCGGGTGGCGTAGATTACCATGGTGCCGTTGGGCGCAACAGTAGGCGACTCATCAAGAGTTGAATCTGTGAGGATCTTTACGCTTCCGCGCTCCAGGTCCTGCGCCGCCACCTTGAAATTGGTGAAACCATCTTGCCGATGGATCATTACAAGGGTCTTTTCGTCAGCCGAAAGTTTCGGGTTGGCATTGTAGTTGCCCACGAACGTCACACGCTCGGCATTGGCGCCACCGGATGTGCTGGTCTTGTAGATCTGCGGCTTGCCGCCACGGTCCGAGGTGAAGTACAGGGTCGAACCGTCCTTGCCCCAGAAGGGTTCGGTGTCGATGGCCGGGCTGTTGGTCACGCGGGTTAGCGCGCGCGACGCCAGGTTCATCACGTAGATCTCCGGGTTGCCGTCCTTGGACAGCACCAGTGCCAGGCGATTGCCGTCCGGCGAGAACGCCGGTGCGCCGTTGAGGCCTTCGAAGTTGGTCAACTGCTCGCGGCGACCGGTGTCGACGTTCTGCAGGAAGATCCGCGGACGGCGCTGTTCGAACGATACATAGGCGATGTTGCGGCCGTTGGGCGAGTAGCGCGGCGACAGGATCGGCTCGCGCGACTGCAACAGGGTCACCGCACGTGCGCCGTCGTAGTCCGAACGCTGCAGGGTGTAGCGAGTGGCGTTGGTGCCGGCCCGCTCGGCAGTCACGTAGAGCATGCGCGTGGAGAACGCACCCTTGATCCCGGTCAGCTTCTCGAACGACTGGTCGGAGATGAAGTGAGCCATGTCCCGCAGCTGGTCGGTGGTGCCGGAAACGCTGCCGGTCAACACTTGTTGCTGCGTGTTGACGTTGAGCAGCGCGTATTGCACCTGCAAGCGGCCACCGGCCGGCGTGATGCTGCCGACCATGACGTACTGGGCACCCAGCGCCTGCCAGTCGCGGTAGATGACTTCGCTGGCCTGGGACGGCTGGCTGATCATGTTCTGCGGTGGAATGGGTGCGTAGTAGCCCGAGTTGCGCAGGTCGTTGCCGACAATCTCGGCGATGTTGTCAGGCAATACGCTGCCGCCCTGGAAACCGAACGGCACGACGGCAATCGGCGTGGCCCGGTCGGCACCGCTGGTGACCAGAATGTTCTTTTCGTCCGCAGAGGCCATACCGGCTGCGCAGCAAAGGACGACGAGCAGTCCTCGAAGAAGGTTAATCACAAGGCAAGATCCTCAGGTGTAAATGTCATCTTGAAGGAACGATAGGGGTTGAAGTCAGCTGGTTTCAAACCCTGCATTTCCGTTAAACGGCCAATGTTCTTGACCGCGGCAACCGCCGAACTGTCGAAGGGACCATCGCCGCTGGAGCGTGAAACGCTGACATTGGTAACGGTGCCATCGGGCAACATGTTGATCTGCAATACCACGGTCATGTTCTTGCGTGCCGAAGGCGGACGCGCCCACCCTTCGGCTGCTCGCGAGCGGATCAGATCGTCGAAGTTGCCTGCGACTTCATCCCCCTGCTCGTCGGCGAGTGCCTGCTGGCGTTCGGGCTTGTCGGAAAGCAGATCGGCCAGTGCCTGCGCCTTCTTGTCCTCCGCCGCCTTGCGAGCTGCATCCTGAGCTTTCTTCTTCGCGGCATCGGCCGCAGCCTTCTTCTTCGCGTCCTCGGCGGCTTTCTTCTTCGCGTCCTCGGCCGCAGTGGCCTTCTTGGCGTCGTCTTCGGCTTTCTTCTTGGCGTCTTCGGCGGCCTTTTTCTTGGCGTCCTCGGCAGCCTTCTTCTTGGCGTCCTCGGCTGCTTCCTTCTTGGCCTCTTCCTGCTCGGCCTTCTTCTTGGCGATGTCGGCCAGCTCGCTCTTCTTGGCTTCGGCAGCTTTTTCAGCAGCTTCGGCCTTGGCCGCCTCAGCCTTGGCGGCTGCTGCAGAGGCAGCTTCCGCCTTGGCGGCAGCATCGGCCTTCTTGGCTTCGTCGGCCCTCTTCGCCGCTTCGGCCTTTTGAGCGGTTTCCTCTTTCTTTTGTTCCGCAGCCTTGATGGCTTCCTGTTCCAGCTTCTTGGTCTCCATCTGCTCGACTTCGGTCTGCCGCGCCGCAGACTTCTTCGCCTCGCCTGCCAGTTTCTGGTTGGTCTGGGTAGTGGCCTGGCTCTTGGACTTGAGCTGATAGAGCGTAGCCTGCACGATGGGTCGCGCTTCAGGCAGTTCGGGCGTCATGGCGAAACTGACGAACAGCATCCCGAAGATCAGCACGTGCAGGGCTACCGCCCAGACCGTGGGCCAGAAGAAGCTTTCCGAGGCTGAATGCTCTCGCTTTCGCATCAGGGGGCCTCGGTAATCAAGCCAACGTTACCGACACCTGCCTGCTGCAAACCACCCATGGCGCCCATGACCGCCCCGTAATCCACGGTCTTGTCACCGCGAATGAAGACCTGGGTCTTCTTGCCGCTGGCATTGCCCTGGTTGATGATCGCGGTGGCGGCCTGGGTCATCTGCGCCAGCGTCATGGCCTTGTCCTGCTGCTTTTCAGTGTCTACTTCCTTGCCGACGTTCCAGTAGTAGGTCTTGTCGGCCTTGATGGAAATGGTGAGCACCTGAGTGTTGTTGTCCTGCGGCAACGCTTCGCTGGAAACCTTGGGCAGATCGACCTTCACACCTTGGTTGATCATCGGAGCGGTAACCATGAAGATGACCAGCAGTACCAACATCACGTCGATGTAGGGCACCACGTTCATCTCGGCGACCGGCTTGCGTTTTGGGCGACGACCTCGAGTCATTGGGTTATCCCTGCTCACTCTTCGCTGGTGTGCACTTTACGGTGCAGGATGGCCTGGAACTCGTCAGCGAACGTGTAGTAACGGTTGATCAGGGTTTCGCTGCGGGCAGCGAAACGGTTGTAGGCGATGACGGCCGGAATCGCTGCGAACAGGCCGATGGCCGTGGCAATCAGTGCTTCGGCAATACCTGGCGCAACGGTGGCCAGAGTCGCCTGTTGGGCCGATGCCAGGCCGCGGAACGAGTTCATGATGCCCCATACGGTACCGAACAGACCCACGTAGGGGCTGGTGGAACCGACGGTTGCCAGGAATGGCAGACCCTGTTCGAGCTTCTCTTCCTCACGGGAAATCGCCACGCGCATGGCACGGCCCACGCCTTCCATCACGGCATCGGGATCGACGCCCTGCTGCTGGCGCAGGCGGGAAAACTCCTTGAAGCCAGCACGGAAAATCTGCTCGACACCCGAATCAGGGTCGGGATTGCTGCCAGCCTGACGGTACAGCTTGGATAGGTCGATACCCGACCAGAAGCGTTCCTCGAAGCTGTCCAGGGCACGACGACCGGCGCGCAGCATCGAGCTGCGCTGAAAGATCATGACCCACGAGGTGACCGAGGCGGCCACCAGAATAAGCATTACCAACTGCACCACGACACTGGCATTGCTGACCAAACTCCACATGGAGGTATGGTCGACGACGTTAGCTTCCACGCTTAATCTCCTGCATTGGATTGTTTGCCCAGGCCGCCCGCGTCGGCAAGGGCCGCACGCAAGGCTGGGGGAATGGCCCGGGGTCTGAAGTTATCGGCGCGCACACAGGCCACCATGAACTGCCCTTCGCAGAGCAGCGTTGTATCCGTCACACGCCAGACCTGCTGTTTGAAACGCAGGCTGGCGCGATTCAATTCGGTTATTTCGGCGGTCACCGTCAGCTCGTCGTCCAACCGCGCCGGCGCATGGTAGCGCGCCTCTGCCGAATGCACGACGAACAGCAGGTTCTCACCTGCCAGCTGCGACTGGACGAAACCCAGCGCACGCAGGTGCTCGGTACGAGCCCGCTCCATGAATTTCAGGTAATTGACGTAGTAGACGACGCCGCCGGCATCGGTGTCTTCGTAATAGACCCGACACGGATGGGCGAACGCCTGAACCCCGTTTTGCGCGCGCATACTCTAGTGCTTACTCCTCAGGTTGCCAATCCGCCCAGGCAACTGTTTTTTCGTCGCGTGTGCAGGCAAAGCCCATGCAAAAGCTGCGTCAGCCCCTAGGACCACGCAAAGCCGAATTAGGTCGCCGTGCGATGCGCCTTTCATGCGTCGATTTCTTCGGACATGGCATCGCTGCCCGGCATGTCGCCCAGCCGGTTGGGAATGTTCAGACCGAAATGCAGGTAGGCGTGGCGAGTCACGACCCGGCCACGCGGAGTACGCATGATGTAGCCCTGCTGAATGAGGTAAGGCTCCAGGACGTCCTCGATGGTGTGGCGCTCTTCGCTGATCGCTGCGGCAAGACTGTCGACGCCCACCGGGCCACCGTCGAACTTCTCGATCATGGTCAGCAGCAGCCGGCGATCCTGGTGGTCGAAGCCACGCTCGTCGACGTCGAGCATGTTCAGCGCCAGGTCGGCGATGGGCTTGGTGATGTGCCCTCTGCCACGCACCTGGGCGAAGTCGCGCACGCGGCGCAGCAGGCGATTGGCGATTCGCGGCGTACCGCGGGCGCGGCGGGCGATCTCGAAGGCACCTTCGTCTTCGATCTCCAGGTTGAGGATATTGCCCGAGCGACTGACGATGGTTGCCAGGTCCGCGGTGCTGTAGAACTCCAGGCGCTGGACGATGCCGAAGCGGTCGCGCAGTGGATTGGTCAGCATGCCCGCCCTGGTGGTGGCCCCAACCAGGGTGAACGGTGGCAGATCGAGCTTGATGGAACGTGCCGCAGGACCTTCGCCGATCATGATGTCGAGCTGGAAATCCTCCATGGCCGGATACAGGACTTCCTCGACGATGGGCGACAACCGATGGATCTCGTCGATGAACAGCACATCGTGGGGTTCCAGGTTGGTGAGCAAGGCAGCCAGATCGCCCGGCCGTTCCAGTACCGGCCCCGAGGTGCTCTTGATCGACACGCCCATTTCCTGGGCAATGATATTGGCCAGGGTCGTCTTGCCCAATCCGGGCGGGCCGAAGATCAAGGTGTGATCCAGGGATTCACTGCGCCCGCGCGCGGCCTGGATGAACAGCTCCATCTGCTCGCGCACGGTGGGCTGGCCAATGTAGTCGGCCAGGCTGAGCGGGCGGATGGCCCGGTCCTGTACTTCTTCTCGATCGCGGCCGGTGGCGGCGATCAGACGGTCGGCTTCGATCACTTAGATCATTCCCTTCAACGAGCGGCGGATCAATTCTTCGCTGCTCAGACCCTTGGCGTCGATGGCCGCCACGGCGCGACTGGCTTCCTGGGGCTTGTAGCCCAGCGAGATGAGCGCACTGACGGCATCGGCTTCGGCGCTGTTGACCGGTGCCGGCCCCTGCGGCCCGCTCGGCACCAGCTCGAACATGCTCGGCGTGGTCTGCCAGGCCTTGAAGCGATCCTTGAGTTCGACCAGAAGCCGCTCGGCGGTCTTCTTGCCCACGCCGGGTATCTTCACCAGCGCCGAGGTGTCCTGGGCCTGCACGCAGCGCACCAGTTCATCGACGTCCAACCCCGACATCAGTGCCAGTGCCAGTTTGGGGCCGACGCCGTTTAGGCGGATCAGCTCACGGAACAGCTCGCGCTCGCGCTTTTCATAGAAGCCATAGAGTAACTGAGCGTCTTCGCGCACCACCAGATGGGTGTGCAGGGTCACGGTTTCGCCGACCGGCGGCAAGCGATAGAGCGTGGTCATCGGCACTTCGAGCTCATAGCCCAGCCCGTTGACGTCGAGAATCAGGTGCGGCGGCTGCTTTTCAGCCAAGGTACCGCGCAGGCGTCCAATCACGTATGAATCCTTTGTCGGAAGGCGCAGTCACGCCCTGTTCATGCGGGCCAGTTCAAGGGCCATCATTACAGGACTGAGGTGAGCTGCAAGCAAAAAAGTTTGAAACGATGTAAGCCGCTACAGGCGCAGACGCCCACCGCGACTGCGGGCGGCGCTCAGGCCGTGGGGCATGAGGCTGGATCGGGTGTGCGCGTGGGTGAGTGCGATGGCCAGGGCGTCGGAGGCATCGATCTGGGGTTTCTGGGTCAGTTTGAGCAGGTGCATGACCATCATCTGTACCTGTTCCTTGTTGGCCGCGCCGGTGCCGACGATGGCCTGCTTGACCTGAGTGGCACTGTACTCGGCGATCTCCAGCCCCTCCTCCGCCGCCGCGACGATGGCAGCGCCACGCGCCTGGCCCAGTTTCAGGGCCGAGTCGGCGTTGCGGGCCATGAACACCCGCTCGATGCCCATGGTCACCGGACCGTAGGTCTGGATCACCTCACGCACCCCACGAAAAACGATCTGCAGACGATCATGCAGCAGTCCGCCGCCGGTACGAATACAACCCGAAGCCACGTATTCGCACCCGCGGCCGGTTTCACGCACGACGCCAAACCCGGTGATGCGCGAGCCTGGGTCGATTCCAAGAATTAATGTCATAAAGCCTGCAGTAGTGAGAAACACGGCTGACGCCATCTACCCGTGAAGAGGCCGACACTGGTAAAGCATGGCTTCGATGAAACACGCTGGCCGATCAGCCAAGCTGCTCCATCACGGCGTCGGATATTTCGGCATTGGAATAGACGTTCTGCACGTCATCAAGGTCCTCGAGCATGTCGATCAGCTTCAGTACCTTCTCGGCACCTTCCGCATCGAGTTCGGCACTGGTCGTCGGCGCCATGACGATCTCCGCTTCATCGGCACTGAAACCGGCTGCCTGCAGCGCATTGCCCACCGAGTAGAAACTGGCGAACGAGGTGAACACGTCCATCGATCCGTCGCCATGGGTGACGATGTCGTCGGCATCGGCCTCCATGGCCGCCTCCATCAATGCATCCTCATCGACGCCCGGGGCGAAGGACAACTGACCCTTGCGCTCGAACAGATACGCGACCGAACCATCGGTACCCAGATTGCCGCCGCATTTGCTGAACGCATGGCGCACGGCGGCAGCGGTCCGGTTGCGGTTGTCGGTCATGCATTCGACCAGCACGGCGACGCCACCAGGTCCGTAGCCCTCGTAGCTCAGCTCGACCACGTCGTCGCTGCCGGCCGCCCCGGTGCCCCGCGCAATCGCGCGATCAATGATGTCACGGCTCATGTTGGCGCTCAGCGCCTTGTCCAGAGCCAGCCGCAAGCGCGGATTGGACCCCGGCTCACCACCGCCCTGCCGGGCTGCCACGGTCAGCTCACGAATCCACTTGGTGAAGATCTTGCCCCTCTTGGCATCCTGGCGCTCTTTGCGGTGCTTGATGTTCGCCCACTTGGAATGACCAGCCATAACGCAACTCCGATTTCTGTGTGTTACCCAAACGACCCCTGCCCCCGGCAAGGTTTTTCCATCGCCCAACGCAAGGGCGCATCCGAAGATGCGCCCTGTCTGCAGTTACTCGGCCTTGGGCTGTTCGCGCAGGCGAATGTGCAATTCGCGCAGCGCCTTGGCATCGACCACGCCAGGGGCCTGGGTCATGACGTCGGCGGCGCTCTGGGTTTTCGGGAAGGCGATGACTTCACGAATCGACTGCGCACCGGTCATCAGCATGACCAGACGGTCCAGGCCGAAGGCCAGGCCACCATGGGGTGGTGCACCGTATTTCAGCGCGTCGAGCAGGAAGCCGAACTTCTCTTCCTGTTCCGCCGCCTCGATACCGAGCAGGCGGAACACGGCCTGTTGCATGTCCTTGCGGTGGATACGGATCGAACCGCCACCCAGCTCGGTACCGTTGAGCACCATGTCATAGGCGCGCGACAGCGCAGTGGCCGGATTGGCTTCCAGCTCGGCCGGCGTGCACTTGGGCGCGGTGAACGGATGGTGCAGCGCGCTGAAGCTGCCGTCGTCGTTCTCTTCGAACATCGGGAAGTCGACGACCCACATCGGTGCCCATTCGCAGGTCAGCAAGTCGAGATCGTTGCCCAGCTTGATGCGCAGTGCACCCAGTGCTTCGCTGACGATCTTGGCCTTGTCGGCGCCGAAGAACACGATGTCGCCATCGACCGCGCCAACGCGATCGAGGATCACATTGAGGTTGGCTTCCGGGATGTTCTTGACGATCGGCGACTGCAGGCCCTCGACGCCCTTGGCGCGCTCGTTGACCTTGATGTAGGCCAGGCCCTTGGCACCGTAGATGCCGACGAACTTGGTGTAGTCGTCGATCTGCTTGCGCGGCATGCTCGCCCCGCCCGGAACGCGCAGTGCTGCAACGCGGCACTTGGCATCGTTGGCCGGGCCACTGAAGACCTTGAACTCGACGTCCTTGAGCTGATCGGCGACGTCGACCAGTTCCATCGGGTTGCGCAGGTCGGGCTTGTCCGAGCCGTAGCGGCGCATGGCTTCTTCGAAGGTCATGTGCGGGAAATCGCCGAACTCGACGTCCAGCACTTCCTTGAACAGCTTGCGCACCATGGTTTCGGTGATGCCGATGATTTCGCTCTCGTCGAGGAAACTTGTCTCGATGTCGATCTGAGTGAACTCGGGCTGACGATCGGCACGCAGGTCTTCATCGCGGAAGCACTTGGCGATCTGGTAGTAACGGTCGAAACCGGCCACCATCAGCAACTGCTTGAACAGCTGCGGCGACTGCGGCAGGGCGAAGAAGCTGCCGGGGTGGGTACGGCTGGGTACCAGGTAGTCGCGTGCGCCTTCAGGCGTGGCACGGGTCAGGATCGGCGTTTCGACGTCGAGGAAGCCGTTTTCGTCGAGATAGCGGCGAATGCTGGTGGTGATGCGCGAGCGCAGGCGCAGTTTCTCGGCCATCTCGGGACGGCGCAGGTCGATGAAGCGGTAGCGCAGGCGCGTTTCCTCGCCCACGTCGGAGTATTCGTTGAGCGGAAACGGCGGGGTCTCGGCTTCGTTCAGCACTTCGAGCTCGTAGCCCAGCACTTCGATGGCGCCAGACGCCATGTTTGGATTGACTGCGCCGGCGGGCCGCGCACGGACCTTGCCGGTGACCTTGACCACGTACTCGCTGCGCACGCGATCGGCGGCGGCGAAGCTGTCGGCGCGATCGGGGTCGAAGACCACCTGGGCCATGCCTTCACGATCCCGAATGTCGAGGAAGATCACCCCGCCATGGTCGCGACGGCGATGGACCCAGCCGCACAGGGTGATTTCCTGACCTTCCAGGGTCTCGTTCAGTTGGCCGCAATAGTGGCTGCGCATCATAGTAGTGGTTTCACTTCTCGTAATTCATGATTCGATGACGGCGTGTAGCTGACACGCGGCACCCTGGACATCGTGCTGGAGCGGGCGGGAGCCGGACGACTCACTCGGCCTTGTCGCCGCCTGCCAGATTCTTCTTGTTGCCGGTCTTGAAATCGGTTTCGTACCAGCCGGTGCCGCTGAGGCGGAAGCCCGGCATGGAAAGCACCTTTTTCAGTTGCGGCGCCTGGCAGGCTGGGCAATCGGTCAAAGGCTCGGCGCTGATCTTCTGAATGACTTCCATCTGATGACCGCAGGAAGCACATTGATAGTCGTACATCGGCATGGGTAGTGTCTCGGCAACCAAATGACCGCGGCGCAAGCGGCGCCAGGGCGAAACGCGGGATTATATCCGGTTAATCGACGCTGCGCAGCCGTCCAAGGTAACAGACGACGTTCGATCACGCCCCATCAAGTAGGTGACGCAGACTACCCGTACCAATCCACTGAAATTCTTGACGCCGCCATGGCGTAGGTGGACCTCGCGGTCGACGTAGGAAAGCAGCGCGTTAACCGTGCATTCATTGACCAGGGCAATGCGTTCCAGAATTTCCCAGTAGACCCGCTCCAGGCGCAGGCAGGTGGCGAAACCGTTCAGGCGCACCGAGCGCGAGACGGGCCTGGCCAGGCCCATGTCGAAATTTTCCGAATAGGGATCGATGACAAGCTTGCTCGATCGGTCGAGCTGGCGTGCGCGGGTGACGACGAGGTTCCGTTCCATGGATCAGTGCTTCCTAGATGATCGCCCCTCCAACCCTGGAGGTGTGCTGACGGATCTATGGAAGCGTATCGGCGAACGATGACGACAGAGGAATAGGGAAGTGCATACGTACGAAGCGCGGCGTCGTTGGGTAGGAGGGAACCGCCGCAGCAACGCGCGCAGTACGCGGCGAAAGGCTGGATCGACACGGCGGACGTCGCGCTGGCGAAGGCGCCGCCGTATCGCCAGGGATCAACCTTCGAGCAGCGAACGCAACATCCAGGCAGTCTTCTCGTGCACCTGCATGCGCTGGGTCAGCAGGTCGGCGGTTGGCTCGTCGCTGACCTTGTCCAGCAGCGGAAAGATGCCGCGGGCCGTACGGGTGACGGCTTCCTGACCTTCGACCAGTTGCTTGATCATGTCCTGGGCCGAAGGCACCCCTTCCTCTTCCTTGATCGAAGACAGACGGGCATACACCGAATAGGCGCCGGGCGCGGGAAAGCCGAGGGCGCGGATGCGCTCGGCAATGGAGTCCACGGCCAGCGCCAGTTCGGTGTACTGCTCTTCGAACATCAGGTGCAGGGTACGGAAAGCCGGGCCGGTGACGTTCCAGTGGAAGTTGTGCGTCTTGAGGTACAGGACGTAGGTGTCGGAGAGCAGACGGGACAGGCCGTCCACGATCGATTTGCGATCTTCTTCGCTGATGCCGATATCGATTGCCATGTAATGTCCTTGATGACGATGAATGTATACCACCACGAGTGGACGCCCACTTTACCAAGACCCTTCGGCCCACGCAGCCCTTGCCTGGGGCAAGTTGCGCAGGCTATCCGCTCGACGGCGCCGAGCGGCACTCTGGCCGATTTGAGAAGGGTCGGGCTTTGCTGTTAAATAGGCCGCGTGAGCCGGGGCAATTAATCAAGCCGTGGCGCATAGGCTGATCCCTGCAGATGCTCGGCAATTATTGTCACCCCAACGCTGTGCTTGTTGCGGTATCAGCTCTTCCTGATGCCTGATCTTAGAGTGAGCCAATCAAATGTTGAAAATCGTCCACCTCCTGACGGGCGCAGCGGCCGTGCTGCTGTCGTTCATACCAAGCCTGCGGGCCGATGTAGCGCCGTACCTGCAACAACCCGACGCAATCTACCTGGCGCTGTTCGGTCTGCTCAACCTGCTTTTGGCTCCGGTGATACCGCGCTGGAACAAAGGCCCACGTCATCTGTTGCAAAATCTGGTCAGTGTGCTGCTGGTTGCCTCGGTGATCACCCAGACCCTGACATTGCTGGTGCCGCTGCCGGCCATCGGCATCCTGCCAGGTCTGCTGTGCGCACTGCTCGCGTGCCTGGCGCACCTGTCGATCAGTTTCTACCGCGCGTTACCCGCACCCAGCGCCGTGCAGTACGACATGACCAACCGCGATACCGGCACCGTCAAGTGGTTCAATACGTCGAAGGGCTTCGGCTTCATTTCGCGTGATTCGGGCGACGACATCTTTGTGCATTTTCGCGCCATTCGTGGCGAAGGCCATCGTGTGCTGGTCGAAGGCCAACGGGTCGAGTTCTCGGTCATGAACCGCGACAAAGGACTGCAGGCCGAAGACGTGATTGCGGCATCGCCGCGTCGCTGACTCCACTGCAGCAATAAAAAAACGCGGGCACTGCCCGCGTTTTTCATTGCCGCAAAAAAGGTTTCAGTAATGCGGCGGTGGCGCCTCCTGCGTAGCCGTTTCGAACTGACCGACCATTTCCTCCTGACGCTTGAGCAGCGCGGCGAGCTGCATCTGCAGGCGCTCGATCGCCCGCTGCTGCAGGATCAGTTCGTCGCTGAGCGAAGACAGGGTGTCATCCTGAAACGCCAGACGTGTCTCCAGTTCCATCACGCGATCTTCCAGACTCATGCCCTGCCCTCCGTGAAAACGAAATCGGTGCCCAGCGCGCCTGCCAGCCTCTGGCGAACCGTCGCCAGTTGCTCGGCGGTGTAGGGCATCGCGGGCAGCTTGCCCCACACAGGGGCAGGCCAGGCAGCGTCCGTGCGATAGCGAACGATCACGTGCATATGCAGTTGGCTCACGACATTGCCCAATGTGGCGACATTGATCTTGTCGGCGCCATATTCCTGGTGAAGCAACTTCGCCAATGCATTGGTTTCGCTCCACAGCACTTCACGGTCTGCGTCATCGAGTTCGAAGACCTCGGTGATATCCGGACGTCGCGGCACCAGGATGAACCAGGGATACCTGGCGTCATTACTGAGCAGCAGGCGACAAAGTGCGAAATCACCGATGACATGAGCGTCTCCGGCAAGTCGGGCATCCAGGCTGAACACGGGCGTTCTCCACAGGAAGGAATGGGTGATCGAGGCATGGCCGCGAATCATCGAGCGCCAAGGATAGCGTGCCTGATCGGTTTTTTCCGGGTGAGTCACTATTTACTCGACACGCCGGAAGGCGGCGCACCTGGGGCCGTGCCCGAAGCGAGGCACGGTTTTGGTGCCGCCCGCCCCAGGATCGCCCGCAGCACCGAACCGTACAGACCACTTTTTCGCAGCAGTTCACCCGCTTTATGCGATACCGCGTGTAACTGCCTGACAAGCGGTACTTCTTTACGCAGGCGCGGCGTTGCCAATTCCTGTCGCTGGGCTAGCCTTGCCATTCAGGACGTCACCTTTCGCACCAAAAAGGTCCACCAGGGAAGGTCTCGGTGCATGAAGACCTCGTAATCTACCCACTCGTGTCACCCAGCGGTAACGTTTGCACCGCGAAACAGGATTCACTCGCATGCAGCGGATCGTTACCGGGGAAGCAGGAATGGCTCGATGAGCCGGTTTTACGTGGGCTTGGCCGAACCACTGGAAGAAAAGTGAAAAATATGTGAACTGGTGGCACGTTTGTGCACGCTTGTTGCATTCATCCCAGCATGGTCACCGGGGACGTGGGAAGACGAAACCGGAACAAACGGAAACAGTGAATCAATGAAGCGACGCCAGTACATTAATGCAACCCAAGTGTGGTTGTAAGCGTGGACATGCAACAGCGGACTTGAAGTATCGCCAACATGACCGGCGTGGTATACGTTCCGCGCCGTCATAAAAAGAAAGAACTGCCTCAGATAAAAAAACAGGTGAGGCAGTGGTTACTCTTCTTAAAAAACCAAAGGAGCAAATCACGATGCGCGTGATGAAGTGGAGCATGATCGCACTGGCTGTAACAGCCGGCACCTCGCAGTTGGCTTTGGCCTCAGCCCAGGACGAGTCCAAGGGTTTTGTGGAAGACAGCACCTTGAACCTCAAGCTGCGTGCCCTGTACATGAACCGTGACTACAAGCACGGCGCAGGCAACCCTACCGCTGGCAGCGACAAGGGCTATCGTGAAGACACTGGCCTTGGCGCCCAGATGTTCTACGAGTCGGGCTTCACCCAGGGCACCATCGGTGCCGGTGTCGATGCAATGGGCTTCGGTTCGGTGCGCCTGGACGGCGGTACCGGTCGCCGCAGCAACGGCCTGTTCGCAGCCGACGACGAAGGCAACCTGGAACACAGCCAGACCAAGGGCGGCGCAGCCGTCAAGTTCCGCTTCTCCAATACCGTACTCAAATACGGCCAGCAGATCGTTGCCAGCCCGGTCTTCGCGACCGACGACGGCCGTCTGTTGCCTGAAGTCGCCACCGGCACTTCGATCACCAGCAACGAAATCGACAACCTGACCCTGAACATCGGTCGCTTCACCTCGATGAGTGCGCAGACCGGCATGGGTCACGACTCCCTGGGCCTGAAGTCCGCCGACATCGCCGGCGCCACCTACGCCTTCACCAAGAACTTCACCGGTACGGTCGCTGCGTCCGACGTGGAAGATTACTGGAAGCGTCAGTACGTCAACCTGAACTACACCCTGCCGATCGACGACCTGCAGTCGCTCAACTTCGACTTCAACGCCTATCGCACCAAGAGCCAGGGCGAAGATCTGGGCGGCGACGTCGACAACAAGATCTGGAGCACCGCGGTTGCCTATAGCCTGGGCGCGCACAAGTTCACCCTGGGCTATCAGCGCAGTTCCGGCGACACCGGCTACGCCTACGGCGTGGACGGCGGCGGCACCGTGTTCCTGAACAACTCCGTTCAGTACTCCGACTTCGTCGGCGCCGAAGAGAAATCGTGGCAGGTTCGCTACGACATCAACATGGCAACCTACGGCGTACCCGGCCTGAGCTTCATGACTCGCTACATCACTGGCGACAACATCGAAGCCAGCAACGGCGAAGAAGGCAAAGAGCACGAGTGGGACTTCGAAACCAAGTACGTGGTTCAGCAAGGCCCGATCAAGGACATGTCCTTCCGCCTGCGTAGCGCCATCTACCGCGCCAACAACGCCTACGATGCTGACTACGGTCCGTCGAACAACGACCTGCGCTTCATCGTCGAGTACCCTCTGAGCATCATGTAACAGCCCAGCAGGTCGCTTCACCTCGAAAAGCCCGGCCCTGCCGGGCTTTTCTGCGTCTGAACGGCGGCGCCCGGCAAAGCCCGGCCCTACGCCTGTACGTCGCCCAATCACCCCCGTACAATGCCAGACCTCGATAAAATTTCGCGAAGACAACGGTCAACCATGCGCACCAGTCAATATCTGCTCGCCACACAGAAAGAAACCCCTTCCGATGCGGTCGTGATCAGCCATCAGCTGATGCTGCGTGCCGGCATGATCCGCAAGCTCGCTTCGGGCCTGTACACATGGTTGCCGATGGGTCTTCGGGTGATGCGCAAGGTTGAGCGGATCGTGCGCGAGGAAATGGACGCCGCCGGTGCTCTCGAAGTGCTGATGCCCGGCATCCAGCCGGCCGAACTGTGGCAGGAGTCGGGGCGCTGGGAGCAGTACGGTCCCGAGCTGCTGCGCCTCAAAGACCGCCACGACCGTGACTTCTGCGCCGGCCCCACCCACGAAGAAGTCATTACCGACCTGATGCGCAACGAGCTCAACAGCTACAAGCAGTTGCCCATCAATCTCTACCAGATCCAGACCAAGTTCCGTGACGAGATCCGTCCGCGCTTCGGCCTGATGCGCGGTCGCGAGTTCATCATGAAGGATGCGTACTCCTTCCACGCCGACCAGCCTTCGCTGCAGGCCACCTATGACCGCATGCACCTGGCCTACAGCAACATCTTCACTCGCCTGGGCCTGAAGTTTCGTGCGGTGGAAGCCGACAACGGCTCCATCGGCGGCGCCGGCTCCCACGAATTCCATGTGCTGGCAGAGTCGGGTGAAGACGACATCGTGTTCAGCGATACGTCCGACTACGCGGCCAACATCGAGAAGGCCGAGGCGATTCCGCGCGAAACCGAGCGTGGCGCCGCACTCGAGGAACTGCGCCTGGTCGACACGCCCAACGCCAAGACCATCGCCCAACTGGTGGAAAACTTCGGCCTGCCGATCGAGAAGACCGTGAAGACGCTGGTGGTCCACGCCGCCGAAGAAGGCAAACTGATTGCCCTGATCATCCGTGGCGATCACGAGCTGAACGAGATCAAGGCCGCCAACCAACCGCTGGTTGCCAATCCGCTGGTCATGGCCAGCGAGGCCGAACTGCGTGATGCCATCGGCGCGGGCGCAGGCTCCCTGGGCCCGATGAACCTGCCCCTGACCTGCATCATCGATCGCTCGGTGGCTTTCATGAGCGACTTCGCCGTGGGCGCCAACATCGACGACAAGCATTACTTCGGCGTCAACTGGGAGCGTGATCTGCCGCTGCCAGAAATTGCCGATCTGCGCAACGTGGTCGACGGTGACACCAGCCCGGATGGCCAGGGCACGCTGACCATCAAGCGCGGTATCGAGGTGGGTCATATCTTCCAGCTGGGCACCAAGTACAGCGAAGCCATGAAGTGCCAGGTATTGGGTGAGAACGGCAAGCCGGTGACCTTGGCCATGGGCTGCTACGGCATCGGTGTGTCGCGTGTGGTGGCTGCTGCCATCGAGCAGAACAACGATGCTGGCGGCATCATCTGGAGCGATACCCTGGCGCCCTTCCAGGTCGCCCTGGTGCCGCTACGCTACGAAACCGAGCAAGTGCGCGAAGCCACCGACCGGCTGTACGCGGAACTGACCGAAGCGGGCTTCGAAGTGCTGCTGGACGATCGCGACAAGAAAACCAGCCCCGGGATCAAGTTCGCCGACATGGAGCTGATCGGCATTCCCCATCGGATCGTCATCAGCGACCGTGGCCTGGCCGAAGGCAACCTGGAATACAAGAGCCGTACCGAGGACGCCGCACAGGCCTTGCCTGTCGATGACGTCCTGTCTTTCATCCAGGCTCGCGTGCGCCGCTGACAGATTCGAGAAACCATGTTCAAGCGAACTACCTTGGCCTTCGGTGGTGCTGCCCTGTGCAGCACCCTGCTGGTCAGTGGCTGTGCCAACCAGATGTCGCAGCGCAACGAACACGAAGAGCGCATCGAGCGCAAGCTGCTCGAACACAGCGTGCAGATCGACCTGGGCAAGCCAGAGGTGCTGCAGACGCCGCAACGCCGCGTGCGCATTCGTGAATTCAAGGATTTCGAGGTCACGGCGTTCGAGACCACACGTCACTACGACCGCTACACTCCCTATCAACCCTGGCGTGAAGTCTACGAGATTCCACTAGGGGCAGTGGCCGTGGTAGCCGGCGTCGGCGCCAACGTGGTGAACGTGGCGACCTTTGGCAGCCTGCCCGACAGCGTGACCAAGGACTGGGTCAGCTATGGTTTCGCCGGACTCAATCCGTTCATGAACGTGCAGTCCAACGGCCGTGCCGAGCAGAACCTTGCCGGTATCGACGAGGTGCAGACCGACAGGCGCGTGGAGCACGACAGCACGCCATGGAGTGAACGCCCGGTACAAGTAGGCACCGGCCGCAAGACCTATGACCTGGAAACCGATGCCAACGGTGTGTTGCGCATCAACCTGCTCGACAACCCGTTTGCGGAACAGGATCTGACCCACGTCACACGCCTGCAACTGAGTGTGGTGGATGAGGAAAGCCAGACTCGGGCCAGCGCCCTGCTGCCGGTGAGCCCGGACCTGCGCGGCAAACTGGCCGAAGCGCACACGCTGATCTTCGATGACCTGGAAGGTGACGAGGTCGGTCAGTGGGTGTATCGGGTCAAGCGCCTGGCCGAACTGGGCCTGGAAGACGAAGCCAGCGAACTGGAACAGAGCCTGATCGAACTGACCCGCAACGATCCCGAATTGCAGCAGGATTTCCTCAAGTCGCTGCGCCGGGATACCGGCCGACTGGTCGCCGATCCCGGGACCTGAGCCAGCCGGTCAGCTGTCGCTGAACAGCTCCAGCTGCTCGTGGGCCCCACGCAGGTCCAGCAGGCGTACGCCGATGCCCAACAGGCGCACCGGCTTGCCGCCACGGGCGAAGGCCTGACCCAGCAGCTGCCGGTAGCTGTCCAGATCCCTGCCCGCCCCTGCCTGTTCCAGGGTGGTCTGGGTAAAGTCGTGAAACTTCACTTTGACGAAAGGCTTGCCCGGACGATAGCTGCTGTCGATCCGGTCGATGCGCTCGGCCAGGGTCTGCATCAATTCTGGGAGCTTGTCCAGGCAACTGGCCAGATCCGGCAGGTCCGCCTCGTAGGTGTTTTCCACGCTGATGGACTGTCGCCGACTGTCGTTCTGCACCACACGCTCGTCGATGCCGCGTGCCAAGCTGTAGAGGCGCTCGCCAAAGCTGCCGAATTCGCGCACCAGCGCCAGCTTGGTCCATTCGCGCAGCTCAAGGCAGCTGTCGATGCCGAGGCGGGCCAGCTTGTCAGCGGTGACCTTGCCTACGCCGTGTAGCTTGGTGACCGGCAAGGCGGCGACGAAGTCTTCGATCTGCGCCGGGGTAATGACGAACAGGCCGTCTGGCTTGCGCCAGTCGCTGGCGATCTTGGCGAGGAACTTGTTCGGCGCCACCCCCGCCGAAACGGTGATGTGCAGGCGCTTGGAGACCTTGCGTCGGATGTCCTGGGCAATTCGCGTGGCGCTGCCGGAAAAATGCGGGCAGTCGGAAACGTCGAGGTAGGCCTCGTCCAGCGACAGCGGCTCGATCAGGTCGGTGTACTCGCGAAAAATCCCCTGAATCTCCCGCGACGCTTCTTTATAGGCATCCATGCGCGGTTTGACGATGGTCAGGTCGGGGCACAGTTTTATCGCGTGCCGCGAGCTCATGGCTGAACGCACGCCATAGGCGCGGGCTTCATAGTTGCAGGTGGCGATCACCCCGCGGCGCTCCGCCGAGCCGCCGACGGCCAGTGGCTTGCCAGCCAGCCGGGGGTCGTCACGCATTTCGATGGCGGCATAGAAGCAGTCACAGTCGACATGGATGATCTTGCGCTGCGTCATGGTCGGGGCGGGCTACCAAGCTGGTAAAAGATCGTACAAAAACAACGGTATTATCTCACTCACAGCGATAAGCGCCATGGCCAAAGCCCGGTGCACATTCTTTTGCTTATCGACAAACCGACCCAATCCCCCTGAAAGCCCCGTCCCGCCTGGCTCGTAGCGCAATCGGCAAGGCTAAGCGATTGATGGAAAAGAGTTTTCTTGAAATCAGGGTTTGACAAGCAGGCGCTGCGCTGTAGAATAGCCCACACAGACGCGGGATGGAGCAGTCTGGTAGCTCGTCGGGCTCATAACCCGAAGGTCGTCGGTTCAAATCCGGCTCCCGCAACCAAACAACGAAGAAGGCCACTTGAAAAAGTGGCCTTTTTTGTTGCCTGCAATTTGTTCGCCGACCTGTTACCCGACGAGGTCGTCTGGCCGATCCACGTCGCGGTAGATCCCTGAGTCGTCGCACACCACCAGGTGCATGTGCGCCTCGGCGAACAGTCGTCGAGCACCCTGATCGCCCTGCAGCGACAGCAACTGCTCGCGAAAGGTGCGGCCGAAGCCTACCGGGTGCCCGTGACCACGAGCGCCATGGGCAATGCTGATGCGCTCCGGTGCCATGCACTGGCGAACCCTGGCGAATGCTCCAGGGCTCACGAAGGGCATGTCGCCCAGACACACCAACCAGCCATCGGCATCCAGGCTGGCTTCGACCCCCGTGCGCAGGCTGTCGCCCATGCCTGCGGAGTCGAGCAATACCACCTCATAGCCGTAGGCTTCGGCCAGCTGTATCACTTGCTTCTTGTGCGCACGGGTGACCAGCACACGGCGCTCGACCGTGTCACCGAGGTTGTGCAGGACCTGTTCGACGACGCTGCGCTCGATGCCGTCCAACCCGCTGCAGGGTGCAAGCAGTTTGTCAGCACCCTGCCCTGCGGCTTCCTGAAAACGGCGCCCTTGCCCTGCAGCGAGAATCAAGGCGCAGGGGGCGGTGATGGCTGACATGGCGGTAGGCTCCGATAGTCACGATGCGCCGTACAGACGCTCAATACAGATTGGGTTCCATCTCCAGCGCCACACCGAAGCGTGACTGGATATCGTCCTGGATCCGCTGGGCCAGGGCATGCAGCTGCTTGCCCGATGCATTGCCGTGATTGACCAGCACCAGTGACTGCAAGCGGTGCACGCCGGCGTCGCCCTCGCGATGGCCCCTCCAGCCGGCGCGCTCGATCAGCCAACCCGCCGCCAGTTTGTACAGGCCATCGGCCTGGGGATAGGCGACCACATCGGGATGCTCGCGGCGAATGGCGTCCAGCACCGCGGCGGGGACGACCGGGTTCTTGAAGAAGCTGCCGGCATTGCCCAGCTCGGCAGGGTCGGGAAGCTTTTCTCGCCGGATGCTGCAGATGGCGGCGCTGACGTCGGTGGGCGTCGGATGCTGGATCCCCTGTTCGGCCAGCCGCTGACGCACCGGGCCGTAGTCCAGATGCACCGGCGCCGAACGTGAAAGCGTGAAGCGCACGCGCAGGATCACCCAGCGGCCGGGCTGGCGCTTGAACAGGCTGTCGCGATAACCGAACGCGCACTCGGCGGCGCTGAAGTCGCGTTTCTGCAACGTGTCCCGGTCAAGCGCAGTGAGGCCGACGAACACGTCCTTGATCTCGACACCGTAGGCACCGATGTTCTGCATGGGCGCTGCACCCACGGTTCCGGGAATCAGGCTGAGGTTTTCCAGACCTGCCAGACCTTGTTCAAGCGTCTGCAATACGAAAGGGTGCCACGGCTCGCCGGCTTCGGCTTCCAGCACCACCTGATCACCGGCCTCTGCGAGCACGCGCACGCCCCGGTTGGCCATGCGCACCACCAGCACGTCGGAGAGGTCGGCGGTCAGCAACAGATTGCTGCCACCACCGATCACCAGCGCACGCAGGCCGCTCGCCTTGGCCCAGGCCAGTGCCTGGATCAGCTCGGCATCGTCATGTACCGAGACCAGAAACGCTGCCTTCACCTCGATACCGAAGGTGTTGTAGGGCTTGAGCGACTGGTTGGCGCGAATGTCCAGACTCATGGACTCAACTGGCGGAACGTTGCCATGGGCTGCCATCAAGCCTCCAGCAGGCGCCGCACGCGCTCCAGGTCTTGCGCGGTGTCGACACCGGCGGGCGGCGCCTGCACGGCATCGGCCACATGGATGCGTACCCCGTGCCAGAGCGCACGCAACTGCTCGAGACGCTCGGTGTTTTCCAGCCAGCAAGGGCCCCATTGCACGAAATCCTGGAGGAAGCCGGCACGGTAGGCATAGATACCGATATGACGACGGTAGGGCACCTCGGCCGGCAGGGCATCGCGATCGTTGGCGAAATCGTCGCGTGCCCACGGCAGCGGTGCTCGGCTGAAGGTCAACGCCAGGCCGTTCAGGTCAGTGACCACCTTGACCACGTTGGGGTTGAACAACGCCTCCACGTCCGTGATCGGCTCGGCCAGGGTTGCCATGGCGGCCTCGTGGCTGGCAGCGAGATTGGCCGCCACCTGGTCGATGACTACGGGCGGAATCAACGGCTCATCGCCCTGCACGTTGACCACGATGGACTCGGCATCCAGACCCAAAGCCTGGCATACCTCGGCCAAACGGTCGGTACCGGACTCGTGATCGGGCCGGGTCATCACCACCTCCGCGCCGAACGCTCGGCAGGCGGACTCGATGCGCACATCATCGGTGGCAACCACGACTCGCGTTGCCGTGCTCTTGCAGGCCTGTTCCCAGACATGCTGGATCATCGGTTTGCCTGCGATCATCTGCAGTGGTTTGCCCGGCAGGCGAGTCGACTGGTACCGCGCGGGTATCACCACGGTGAAGGCCGTGCTCATTTATCCAGGCGCTCGTCGTCGGTCAGGGTCCGCGCTTCGGTTTCCAGCATCACGGGAATGCCGTCGCGAATGGGATAGGCCAGGCCGGCGCCCTTGCTGATCAACTCGCGCTTGTCGGCGCTGAGCTTGAGCGGGCCCTTGGTGATCGGGCAAGCGAGGATATCGAGCAGTTTGGTGTCCATGGAAAAATCCTTCAAGGCAAGGGGATCAGGGCAAAAGGCTGGTCAGACGCTGGTCGAGCCAACCGATGAAATGGGGCGAAGGCTGGGCGTCGACGGCCAGGTACCACCAATCCGCAGCGGCGAACTCGCGGCACTTCACGGCATCTTTTTCGGTCATGACCACTGGCAACGGTGGTTCGAAACACAGGGCCTGGGGCGTGAACCGGGCATGATCGGCGAAAGGGTGAGCGACAGGCTGCCAGTGTAGCGCCTGCAGGGTGTCGAAGAAACGTTGCGGGTTGCCGATCCCGGCCACGGCGTGCACTGCCTGCCCTGGCGGGAAGTGGCTCAATGGCCGGCGCTCGCCGCTGCGCACGTTGATCAACGCTCGGGCTTGCAGGGTCAGGCCGTAGCCACGCGGCGAATCATCAGCGGCACCGTTGAACAGCACGGCATCGACCGACTGCAAGCGCTCGGCGGGCTCGCGCAACGGACCGGCAGGCAGGCAGCGGCCATTGCCCAGCCCCCGCGCCGCGTCGATCAGCACCAGTTCGATGTCGCGCGCCAGGCGGTAGTGTTGCAAGCCATCGTCGCTGAGCACGAGGTCCACGGGCTCGGCTTCGAGCAGTGCACGTACGGCGCGGCCACGGTCGGGGTCGATCACCAGCGGCACGCCGCTGCGCCGCACGATCAGCAGCGGCTCATCGCCCGTCTGGGCAGCCTCCTGATCGGCGCGGACCCGCCATGGCAGGCTCGGTGGCCTGGCGCCGTAGCCGCGGCTGACCACGCCAACCCGCAGGCCGCGGGCCTGGCAGTGCTCGATCAGCCAGAGAATCATCGGTGTCTTGCCGGTGCCACCGACGGTGATGTTGCCGACCACCAGCACCGGCACCGGGGCGCGGTAGATCTCGCCCTGCCCGGCCTCGAATCGCCGCCGTTTGCGCGCCACGACGCTGCGGTACAGGCATTCCAGCGGACGCAACAGCCACAGTGCACGATGACCGGCATACCAGGCAGCGGACAATCGGTCGGCGAGACTCATCAGGGATTCGCCTGCGCCTCGACGGTGATCATGCTGATCTGGCTGAAACCCAGCTTGCCGGCCGCGTCCATCGCGCTGATGACGGCTTGATGCGGCGTCTTGCCGTCGGCGCTGATCGACAGTGGCAGCGAGCTGTCTCCGGCCGATGCGGTACGCAGCGCGTCGAGCAGGGTCGGCAAGTCGCTTTTGGGCAGCAACTGGTTGTTCACCGCATAGACGCCTTCGGCGCTGATGGCGATGTCGATGCGCTTGAGGTTGCTGGATTGTTCCGGCGCGCCGTTCACCGCCTCGGGCAGCTCGACACGCAGCTGGGTTTCGCGGGTGAACGTGGTGGTGATGACGAAGAACAGCAGCAGCACGAACACGACGTCTATCAGCGAGATCAGGTTGAGCTCGATGTTTTCCCGACTGCGGCGACGAAACTTCACGCTTTTTCCTCGGCCAGGTCGACCTCGCGATCACCCTGCACTACTTCCACCAGTTTGATGGCTTCCTGCTCCATGCCGACCACCAGCTCGTCGATGCGGCGTTGCAGCAGGCGATGGAAGAACAGCGCCGGGATCGCGACGATGAGACCTGACGCCGTAGTGACCAGCGCTTTGGAAATACCGCCTGCCATGACACCGGGGTTGCCGCTGACGGCGCCTCCGGTAAACGAGCCGAAGATCTCGATCATGCCGATCACGGTGCCCAGCAGACCCAGCAGCGGCGCCATGGCGGCGATGGTGCCCAGCGTACTGATGTAGCGTTCCAGCTCGTGGATGACCCGGCTGGCCGCCTCCTCGATGCTTTCCTTCATGATTTCGCGGCCGTGGCGCGAGTTGGCCAGACCAGCCGCGAGGATCTCGCCAAGCGGCGAATGGGCACGCAACTCCTTGAGCTTCTCCTTGCTCAGTTGCTTGTCTTTCTTCCAGCGCCAGACCTGTCCGACCAGATGGGCAGGTGCAACTCGGCTGGCACGCAAGGTCCACAAACGCTCGGCGATGATGGCCAGGGCGACGATGGAGCTCACTATGATTGGCAACATCATCCAGCCGCCAGACTTAACCAATTCCCACACAGGTACGATCCCCTCGAAAAAGTTCGCCACTCTACCATAGGGGTGAGGCGGGTCGAAGCGTGCGATGACCGTTGGAAAGCTCAGGGGTCGGCCGGTGCCTCGCGCCAGAAACGGCGCAGGGAGCGCTGCCGCTGTACCGGGCCGAAGGTACCCAGGCGCACACGCAACGCGCCGTCTTCGGCTGTGTCGTGGGCAGCGATGCCCAATGCCTTGAAACGCGCCAGCACGGATGGATGGGGATGGCCGAAGGTATTGCCATGGCCCCGCGAGATCAACGCCGCCCGGGGGCGCACCGCGTCCAGGAATGGCTTGCTCGATGACGTCCGGCTGCCATGGTGTGGCACCTGCAACCAGTGCGCCTGAACTGGCAAACCGCTCGCGACCAGGGCTTCTTCGGCCGCCGCGTCGATGTCGCCGCTGAGCAACAGGCGCTCGCCATTGGCTTCCACCCAGAGTACGCACGAGGCGGGATTGCCGGGCACTGCCGACGGCCAGCGCCACAAGACGAACTTCACCGCGTCCCACTCCCAACTGCGACCAGGCTCGCAAGGCTGTGCCTGCCACGCGGCGGGCAAAAGGTCGGGCTCACCGGCCAGGGTCTGGGCAATCGGCAGGCGTCGCCGTACGGTGCCAGCACCACCGGAATGATCGAGGTGGGCGTGACTGATGATCATCGCATCCAGGCGCCGTACACCCAGTGCGACCAGACTGGGCACCACTACGCTGGCGCCGGCGTCGATTTCGCCCAGTCCGGGACCGGTGTCGTAGAGCAATTGGTGCTGGGCCGTGCGCACGAGCACACCCAGCCCCTGGCCGACATCCAGCACCCAGATGTCTGCTAGGCCCACGGGCGGTGCCTGACGCGGGCTGAACAACAGCAGCCCGGCCATCGGCACCCCCAGCCAGCGCAACGGGATACCGGCCGGCAGCAACAGCAGCAAGACGCCGATCGCCAGCACCAGCCATACCCCAGGCGAGAGCCCCGGCGGTAGCCAGGAGGGTCCCCACTCGGCTGTCCAGGCCAGCCATTCGAACAGCCATCGCAATGCGCCCCCGGCCAGCCACAGCAAGGTTTCGCCCAGCCAGGGCACAGGCAACAGCACGGCACCGGCCATGGCCACCGGCAGGACCAGCAGACTGATCCAGGGGACGGCCAGCAGGTTCACCAGCGGCCCGCTGACGCTCACCGGCAACGCCAGGGCCACCATTACCGGCAGCAGACCGACAGCCACACAGCACTGCGCGCGGGTCCAGGCCTGCCACCAGCGCCAACCACCCAGACGCCCGGAAAACGTCAGCAGCAGTACGGCCACCGCGCAAAACGACAACCAGAATCCGGGTTGCAAGCTGACCAGCGGGTCGACCAGCAAGACCATGGTGAATGCCAGCAGCAGCGGCCACCATACGCCCAGATGGCGAAAGCGCAGCCGCCACAACAGCACCAGGCCGATCATGATGCAGGCCCGGCGTACCGGCACCTGGAAGCCGGCCAACAGCCCGTAGGCCAACGCGCCGCTGAACGCCAATGCGCAGGCACAGGGCAACCAGGGCCAGCGCGCCGGCCAGACGCCGAGTTTTGCCAACAGGGCGACCAGCCCATACAGCAACCCCGCAAGCAGGCCGACGTGCTGGCCGGAGATGACCAACAGATGCACGGTCCCCGTGGCCTGTAGAACCTCCCACTGCTGGCGTGACACGCCCGAACCGTCGCCCAGCAGCAAGGCGGCGAGTATGCCGCCCTGTTGCTGGCTGTCGACCGCCAGCAGCCGCTGACGCACGCCATCGCGCCAGGCCAGACGGGCGCCACGCACGCGCTGGCCGGCCTTGACGCTGCCGGTGGCACCGATGCCCTTGGCCAGGGCCCAGGCCTGGGCGTCGAAACCGCCCGGGTTGACCAATGCCCGCGGCCGCTTGAGCTTCACGGCCAGCCGCCAACGCTCGCCGCTGGCGACCCGCGGGCCGCCATACCAGGCCAGGCGCAGGTGCGATGGCAGCTGCGCGCGGCGCGACCAGGCCCCGGCCAGTTCGAAGCGCACCGTGTTGCCGTTGGTTGCTGGCAGGCCCACCACTTCCCCTTCGAGCCACAGGGTTCGTCCGTCCAGCGCCGCCAACAACTGGCCGTTCGTCGCCCAATGCGCGTGCAGGCAGGCCCAGCACAGACCCAGCAGGAACAGCCCGCAATACCAGCGGCGCACTGCCAGCAGCAACACCGCACCTGCGCTCATGCCCACCAGCCAGCCCAGTGACGGAAGCGCCGGCAGCCAGCGCAGACACACCATCCCTGTCGCCAGCGCCAACATCGCTGTGCGCATACCTTCCTCCCTGGAAAAACCGCCGGCCAAGGCTAAGGGCAAACGGGCAGCGTCGCGCCTTATCAAATGTCACAAAGTCTGAGCTCGGACTTCAGGCAACTTGTGCATACTGCCGGACACATCCAGACAGATACGTGCGAGACCGCTATGCCGCGTCGCCTGTTCAAGCGCTACATGCCGGACCCAGAGACGATTCGTGAACACAAGTCGCTGCGATTCCTCGGTCGCCTCCTGCATGACGCCAACCTCTGGCACCTGAACCGTCATTCCGTGGCACGGGCGATGGCCGTCGGCCTGTTCGCCGCGTTCATGCCCATCCCCCTGCAGATGCTGCTGGCGGCAGCCTTGGCGATCGTGGTGCGCGGCAACATGCCCATCGCGGTCAGCCTGGTGTGGCTGACCAACCCGATCACCATGCCACCGGTGTTCTACTGCACGTACAAGGTGGGGTCGTGGTTGCTGGGTCAGCCACCGCGGCAGCTACCCGACTCGTACAGCTGGGACTGGGTGATGAGCCAGATGTCCACGCTGTGGCAGCCGTTCCTGCTCGGGTCGGTGGTGACGGGCGTGGTATTGGGTGCCTTGGCATACTTCCTGACGATGCTTTACTGGCGCTGGTGGGTCAGTCGCCAGTGGCGGCGGCGCAAGCAACGTCGGTAGCGCTGCTCACTGTGGCGTGCAGCAGGTCGGAGCACGCGCATCGAGGGGTGAATTCAGTGTATCTTGCCGCCGGTCAGGACGAGTTGTTGTGTTAAAAACCCAGCGGCTTGGCAACTTGCCACCAGTGCGCTTGTCCTAGCCTCGAACGTCAACACAGCATTCTCCTCTAGGGACTCCGTCATGCTCCGATCATTGCGCTTCGCTGCCCTGCTTGGCGGCCTCATCATGAGTGCGTCCGCGTTGGCGAAGGATATCGACCCCGCCACCTATGGCTATCCGCTCACCAACCCGTTCGAGGCCACGATCGCTTCGACACCGCCGGAGCTGCGGCCCAAGCTGCCCCTGGACGAAGACATCGATCAGGCCGACTACAGCCTCAACGTGCGCCCTGAGCGGGAGTTCATCCTGCCGGACAATTTCTGGGCCGTGAAGAAGCTGCGTTATCGCCTGGCCCAGCAGGACCATGCCGCGCCACTGATCTTCCTGATTGCCGGCACCGGTGCGCCCTACAGCAGTTCGCTCAACGAATACCTGAAAAAGCTGTACTACCAGGCCGGGTACCACGTGGTGCAGCTGTCCTCACCTACCAGCTTCGACTTCATCAGCGCCGCGTCGCGCTTCGCCACTCCGGGCGTGACCCGCGAAGATGCCGAGGACCTGTACCGGGTCATGCAGGGCGTGCGCGCCCAGCATCCGAAGTTGCCGATCACCGATTTCTACCTGACCGGCTACAGCCTCGGTGCGCTGGACGCCGCGTTCGTCAGCCAATTGGATGAAACCCGCCGCAGTTTCAACTTCAAGAAAGTGCTGCTGCTCAACCCGCCGGTCAATCTGTACACCTCGATCACCAACCTCGACAAGTTGGTGCAGACCCAGGTCAAGGGCATCAACAACAGCACGACGTTTTACGAGCTGGTCCTCAACAAGCTGACGCGCTACTTCCAGCAGAAGGGCTATATCGACCTCAACGACGCGCTGCTCTACGATTTCCAGCAGTCCAAGCAGCACCTTTCCAACGAGCAGATGGCCATGCTGATCGGCACCTCGTTCCGATTCTCGGCTGCCGACATCGCCTTCACCTCCGACCTGATCAACCGCCGCGGGCTGATCACGCCACCCAAGTATCCGATCAGCGAAGGCACCAGCCTCACGCCGTTCCTGCGCCGGGCGCTGCAGTGTGACTTCGACTGCTACCTGACCGAACAGGTGATTCCGATGTGGCGCGCCCGCACCGACGGTGGCAGCCTGCTGCAGTTGGTGGATCAGGTGAGCCTGTATGGCATCAAGGACTATCTGCAGAACAGCACCAAGATCAGCGTGATGCACAACGCCGACGATGTGATCCTGGGCCTTGGCGATCTGGGCTTCCTGCGCAAGACCTTTGGCGATCGCCTGACCGTTTACCCTTATGGCGGCCATTGCGGCAACCTCAATTACCGCGTCAACAGCGACGCTATGCTGGAGTTCTTCCGTGGCTAGAACATTCCTGTTGATGGCAACGCTGCTGTGCGCAGGCGTTGCCCAGGCCGACGACAGCACCGTACAGAAGGTCGACAGCGACGGCTTCAAGCAACCGTTGCAGGTACTCAAGTTCAACCCGGGCCTGGACCAGCGCGAGTTCGAGCGCTCCACGCTCACGGCGTTGAACGTCTACGACCCGCTGGAAAACCTGAACCGTCGCCTGTATCACTTCAACTATCGCTTCGACGAGTGGGTATTCCTGCCGGTCGTCAACGGTTATACGTACATCACGCCGTCGTTCCTGCGCACCGGGGTGAGCAACTTCTTCAGCAACCTGGGCGAAGTGCCGAGCCTGGTCAACAGCCTGCTGCAGTTCAAGGGCAAGCGTGCTCTGGATACGTCCGGACGGTTGCTGGTGAACACGACGCTGGGTGTGGCGGGCCTGTGGGATCCAGCCACCTGGTTCGGCCTGCAGAAGCAGGCCGAAGACTTCGGTCAGACCCTGGGCTTCTACGGGGTGCCGAACGGTGCCTATCTGATCTTGCCGATCCTGGGGCCGTCCAACCTGCGCGACACCACCGGCCTGGTGTTCGATTTTGCCGTCGAGAACCAGATCAACTTCCTCAATGTGTCCGAGGTCAGCAGCAATCATCCAGAGTTGTGGGCATTGCGTGCCGTGGATCGGCGCTACAGCAACAGCTTCCGCTACGGTCAGCTGAACTCGCCGTTCGAGTACGAGAAGGTGCGTTACGTGTACACCGAGTCGCGCAAGCTGCAGATCGCCGAGTAAACGCATCGCGCACGCGCCCCTTCGCGGCTAGAACCCGCTCCCACAAGAGCTGCGCAGCAGGCGATTGGGAGAGCGGGATCGATGCAGATTGGTCTACCCCACCCCGCTCAGCGCTTCTCGTACAGCTTCGGTGCGCCGACCGGCCGTGACTTGAAGCGCCGATGGGCCCACAGGTACTGCTCGGGGCATTCGGTCACGGCCTGCTCCACCCACTGGTTGATGCGCAAGGCATCGGCCGCTTCGCTCTCGCCGGGGAACCCCTGCAGCGGTGGATGCAAGACCAGCCGATAGCCAGAACCATCTTCAAGCCGCCGTTGCGTGAACGGGATGACCCGTGCCTTGCCCAGCCGGGCAAAATGCGTGGTGGCCGTCACCGTGGCCGCCTCGATGCCGAACAACGGCACGAAGATGCTCTGCTTGGCGCCGTAGTCCTGATCGGGTGCATACCAGATCGCGCGGCCCTTGCGCAGCAGTTTGATCATCCCGCGCACGTCCTCGCGTTCGACTGCCAGCGAATCGGGATTGTGCCGTTCGCGGCCCTGGCGCTGGACGAAATCGAACAGCGCATTGCGATGCTCGCGGTACATGCCGTCGATGGTGTGACGTTGGCCCAACAACGCCGCACCGATCTCCAGGGTGGTGAAATGCAGCGCCATCAGAATCGCGCCCTCGCCCTCGCGTTGCGCCGCCTGCAGGTGTTCGAGCCCCTCGATGTGCGCCAGCCTGGCCAGACGCGCCTGTGGCCACCACCAGCTCATGGCCATCTCGAAGAATGCAATGCCGGTGGACGCGAAGTTTTCCTTGAGCAGGCGTTTTCTTTCGACGGGCGGCATCTGCGGGAAGCACAACTCAAGGTTGCGCGCCGCCACACGTCGACGTTCGCTGGCCACGCGGTACATGCCCATCCCCAGCCAGCGACCCAGCCGGAGCAAGGCGCGATACGGCAATTGCACGACCAGCCACAACGCGCCGAGCCCCAGCCACAGGGGCCAGAAGCGCGGATGAAGAAAAGATCGGCGAAAACGCGGGCGGTCCATTGACGATTCCGAACAGGCAACAAGGCGGGGCATTCTACATGGGTTGACCACACGTCGCTGCGTCGCGGCTTGCAGGGGAAGGTGGTTCTCGCTATAAGTCTCGGCACTTTTTTTAGTTACAAGGCGCGTTTTGCCGACCATGAGCCAGACCGATCAGCTAGACCAGGAACCTGTGTTCCAACTCAAGGGCAGCATGCTCGCCATCACCGTGCTCGAGTTGGCGAAGAACGATCTTGCCGGCCTCGACCGCCAGTTGGCGGCCAAGGTCGCACAGGCCCCGAACTTCTTCAGCAACACGCCGCTGGTGCTGGCGCTGGACAAACTGCCCGCCAATCAGGGCAGCATCGACCTGCCGGGCCTGATGCGCATCTGCCGTCATCATGGCCTGCGGACCCTGGCGCTGCGTGCCAGCCGCATCGAAGACATCGCGGCGGCAATCGCCATCGACTTGCCGGTACTGCCACCCTCAGGTGCCCGCGAACGACCGCTGGAAGTCGAAGAGCGCAAGCCCGAGAAGCCTCCGGAAAAGCCTCCAGAGCCCTTGATCCAGCCGACTCGCGTGATCACCACGCCGATCCGTGGCGGCCAGCAGATCTACGCTCAGGGCTGTGACCTGGTGGTGATCAGCTCGGTGAGCTCGGGTGCCGAACTGCTGGCCGATGGCAACATCCATGTCTACGGCCCGATGCGTGGCCGCGCCCTGGCGGGCATCAAGGGCGACCGCAAGGCGCGGATCTTCTGTCAGCAGCTGGGCGCCGAACTGCTTTCCATCGCCGGGCAGTACAAGGTCTCCGAAGACCTGCGTCGCGACCCGTTGTGGGGTGCGCCCGTTCAGGTGAGCTTATCGGGGGATGTGTTGAACATCACCCGTCTTTAACGGATACTGCCGCCATTTTCAGCGCAACTTTCAAATAGCGCGGTTGTCGAGCGGTACGCTTCAGGTACCGCAGGCTCATGTAGTCCGCCGATGTTTTGAAGTCATGTTTTTTCGGGGATTAACAGTCCCTTTTTAAGTAGGGGTGATACACCTTGGCCAAGATTCTAGTGGTTACATCCGGCAAGGGTGGTGTGGGCAAGACCACCACCAGCGCCGCCATCGGCACCGGCCTCGCACTGCGCGGCCACAAAACCGTCATCATCGACTTCGACGTCGGCCTGCGTAACCTTGACCTCATCATGGGCTGCGAACGCCGCGTGGTGTACGACTTCGTCAACGTGGTGAACGGTGAAGCGACCCTGCAGCAGGCCCTGATCAAGGACAAGCGCGTCGAGAACCTCTTCATCCTGGCTGCCAGCCAGACGCGCGACAAGGACGCCCTGACCAAGGAAGGCGTCGAGAAGATCATCACCGAGCTGTCCAAGACCCACGACTACATTCTGTGCGACTCCCCGGCAGGCATCGAGAAAGGTGCTCACCTGGCGATGTATTTCGCCGATGAGGCGATCGTGGTGACCAACCCGGAAGTGTCCTCGGTACGCGACTCGGACCGCATGCTTGGCCTGTTGGCGAGCAAGTCGCGACGCGCCGAGAACGGCGAGGATCCGATCAAGGAACACCTGCTGATCACCCGCTACAGCCCCGAGCGCGTCAGCCGTGGCGAGATGCTGGGCGTGGAAGACGTCGAGGAAATCCTGGCGATCCGCTTGCTGGGCGTGATTCCGGAATCCGAAGCGGTGCTCAAGGCGTCCAACTCGGGTACGCCGGTGATTTTCGACGACCAGAGCGACGCCGGCCAGGCGTACAGCGATGCCGTCGACCGTTTGCTGGGCAAGGAAAAGCCCCACCGCTTCCTTGATTTCAAGAAGAAGAACTGGGTCGAGCGCCTGTTTGGAGGTCGCTAATGAATATTTTCGACTTCTTTCGTGACCGCAAGAAAGGCAACACCGCGTCGGTCGCGAAAGAGCGTCTACAGATCATCGTGGCGCATGAACGCGGCCAACGCACTACCCCTGACTACCTGCCGGCTCTGCAGAAAGAGCTGGTGGAAGTGATTCGCAAGTATGTGAATATCGAGAGCGACCAGGTACAGGTTGCACTCGAGAATCAGGGTAGCTGCTCGATTCTGGAATTGAACATTACCCTGCCTGACCGCTGAGCCTCGCGCTCGGCTCCACGGCGGCTCGCCGGCCCTTTGCTGAAAAGGGTCGACGCGCCGCCGTTGGCGTTTCTGAGAGATAGACCTTTCATGCCGTTGTCGAACATTCGCATCATCCACCAGGACGCCGCCGTGCTGGTCATCGACAAGCCGACCCTGTTGCTGTCGGTGCCCGGGCGCGCCGACGACAACAAGGACTGCCTGATCACCCGCCTGCAGGAAAACGGCTTTCCCGAGGCGCGCATCGTGCATCGCCTGGACTGGGAAACCAGCGGCATCATCCTTCTGGCACGCGATGCCGACAGCCATCGCGAGCTGTCCCGTCAGTTCCACGATCGCGAGACGGAAAAGGCCTATACCGCCCTGGCCTGGGGCCAGCCTGCGCTGGACAGTGGCAGTGTCGATCTGCCGCTGCGCTACGATCCGCCCACCAAGCCACGGCATGTGGTGGATCACGAGCACGGCAAGCATGCGCTGACGTTCTGGAAGGTGCTGGAGCGCTGCGGGGACTGGTGTCGCGTGGAGCTGACGCCGATCACCGGGCGCTCGCACCAATTGCGCGTGCACCTGTTGTCGATCGGTCATCCGCTGCTGGGTGACCGGCTGTATGCCCACCCCGAGGCGCTGCAGGCACACGAGCGGCTCTGCCTGCATGCCAGCATGCTGGCGTTTACTCATCCAGTGACGGGTGAGCGAATGAAATTCGAGTGCGCCGCACCCTTCTGAACAGCGGCGAGGCGTTTGCGGCCGATGACTGCTCCTACCGGTATGCCAGGTCCTGTGTGGGAGCAGCAGCCATATGGGTGGGCAATCGGGTAAACTCGCTGGCATTGCTGTCTGGAGTTTTCTATGCGTGAAGCTTTGAACCAAGGCCTGATCGATTTTCTCAAGGCCTCCCCTACCCCATTCCACGCCACTGCGACGCTGGCTCGCCGCCTCGAGGCAGCCGGTTACCAGCGGCTGGACGAGCGCGAAAGCTGGAACACGGTGCCCGGTGGGCGCTACTACGTGACGCGCAATGACTCTTCGATCATCGCCGTCAAGCTCGGCAAGCATTCACCGCTGATCAACGGGCTGCGCCTGGTGGGCGCTCACACCGACAGTCCCTGCCTGCGCGTGAAGCCGCAACCTGAATTGCAGCGCCAGGGCTTCTTCCAGTTGGGCGTCGAAGTCTATGGCGGTGCGCTGCTGGCGCCCTGGTTCGACCGCGATCTGTCGCTGGCCGGCCGGGTCACCTTTCGCCGTGACGGCAGGGTCGAGAGCCAGCTGATCGACTTCCGCCTGCCGATTGCCGTGGTGCCCAATCTGGCCATTCATCTCAATCGCGAGGCCAACCTAGGCTGGGCAATCAACGCACAGAACGAACTGCCGCCGGTGCTGGCCCAGGTGGCCGGCGACGAGCGGGTCGATTTCCGCGCGCTGCTGACCGAGCAATTGGCACGCGAACACGGGCTGAACGCCGACGTGGTGCTCGATTACGAACTCAGTTTCTACGACACGCAAAGCGCCGCGGTGATCGGCCTGCACGGCGATTTCATCGCCGGCGCGCGGCTCGACAATCTACTGTCCTGTTATGCAGGCCTGCAGGCCCTGCTCGATGTCCAGGGCGATGAAAGCTGCGTGCTGGTGTGCACCGACCACGAAGAAATTGGCTCCAGCTCTGCCTGCGGCGCCGACGGGCCAATGCTCGAACAAGTCCTGCAGCGGCTGTTGCCCGAGGGCGACGAGTATGTGCGCAGCATCCAGCGCTCGCTGCTGGTGTCGGCCGACAATGCCCATGGTGTACACCCCAACTATGCCGACAAGCACGACGCCAACCACGGGCCCAAGCTCAATGCCGGGCCGGTGATCAAGGTCAACAGCAACCAGCGCTACGCCACCAACAGCGAGACGGCGGGGTTTTTCCGCCACCTGTGCATGGCGGTGGAAGTGCCGGTGCAGAGCTTCGTGGTACGCAGCGACATGGGTTGCGGCTCGACCATCGGTCCGATCACCGCCAGCCACCTGGGGGTCAGGACCGTCGACATCGGCCTGCCGACGTTTGCCATGCATTCGATTCGCGAGCTTGCCGGCAGCCATGACCTGGCGCATCTGGTCAAGGTGCTCGGGGCGTTCTACGCCAGCAACGAGCTGCCCTAGCTGCACGCACGCGGGGGACGCTCACGGTTCCATTCTTCGTGGCCGGCCCTCGGCGGGCCCAGGGCGGACCACCCAAACACCGATCTACAGGTGATTCCACTGATGGCCCTTTTCCTGCGCTTGGCGCTTGCAGTCCTGTTGCTACTGCCGATCACCGCCCAAGCCGTTGCTTTGCCTGGGTTGCTGGGGGGGAGTTCGGAGAAACCCGCCGAGCAACCAGCCCAACCCTTGGGTCAGTCCCTGGATCAGGTGATCCAGACCCTGGAAAACGACCAGCAACGCACCAAACTCTTGAGCGACCTGAAAAAGCTGCGGGACAGTACCCGGCAAGCCCAACCCGCCGCCGAGCAGGGCGTGCTGGGCATGATCGGCAGTGCCTTGGCGCACGTCGACCAGCAGTTTTCCGGCGATAACAGCCCGTTCCAGCGTTGGGGCGCGGAAGTCGCCCTGGCCCATGAGGAACTGCAGGCGCTGGCCCTGCCGATGGCCGAATGGCCGCCGATCATCGGCGCGTTTCTGCTGATCATTCTGGTGTGGAGCCTGCTTGCCTACAGCCTGATCTGGATTGGCCATCGCGTGCGTGTTCGCTTCGGTCTGTCGGAAGAGTTGCCGCAGCATCCGCGTACCCTCGACCTGCTGCGCTTTGCCTTGCGCAAGCTCGGTCCCTGGCTGGTGGCGCTGGTCATCACCGTGTATGTGGGCTACGCCCTGCCCTCTTCATTGGGCAAGAGCCTGGCGATGGTGATGGCCTACGCGCTGGTGGTCGGCACACTGTTTTCCGCGATTTGCGTGATCGCGTTTTCCCTGCTCGACGGGCCGCATCGACACCGCGCGCTGAACATCCTGCGTCACCGTGCGTTTCGGCCGCTGTGGCTGATCGGCAGTTTCGCCGCCTTCGGCGAGGCGCTGAGCGATCCACGAATGGTCGCCGCGCTTGGCCAGCACCTGGCACACAGCGCGGCGACCCTGGCCAATGTGCTGGCGGCACTGTCGACCGGGCTGTTCATCCTGCGCTTTCGCCGACCCATTGCCCACCTGATCCGCAACCAGCCGCTGTCGCGACGCCTGACCCGGCGAGCCTTGAGCGACACCATCGAGATCCTCGGCAGCTTCTGGTACCTGCCGGCGCTGGTGTTGGTGGGCATCTCGCTGTTCGCCACGTTCTTCTCGGCTGGCGACACCAGCACGGCTCTGCGCCAGTCGTTGATGTGCGCGGTGCTGTTGATCCTGTGCATGGTCATCAATGGCCTGATCCGTCGTCACGCCCTGCGCCCGCCCAAGGGCCCACGGCGTCATGCCTTGTATTCAGAGCGCTTGAGTCACTTTGCCTACACCTTGATGCACCTGCTGATCTGGGTGGTTTTCATCGATCTGGGCCTGCGCGTATGGGGCATGTCGCTGATCGGCTTCACCGAAGGCGATGGCCACGAGATCTCGGTGCGCCTGGCCAGCCTGGTGGGCACCCTGATCTTCGCCTGGCTGGTGTGGATTCTGGCAGACACCGGTATCCACCATGCCCTCACGCGCTCGCGCAAGGGCATGGCCAATGCGCGCGCGCAGACCATGATGCCGTTGATCCGCAATGTGCTGTTCGTGACCATTTTCATCATTGCCGCGATCATTGCCCTGGCCAACATGGGCATGAACGTGACGCCGCTGCTGGCCGGTGCGGGCGTGATCGGCCTGGCGATCGGTTTCGGTGCGCAGTCGCTGGTGGCGGATCTGATCACCGGGCTGTTCATCATCATCGAGGACTCATTGGCCATCGACGATTATGTGGATGTCGGCGGGCACTTGGGCACCGTCGAGGGCCTGACCATCCGTACCGTGCGCCTGCGCGACATCGACGGCATCGTGCACACCATTCCGTTCAGTGAAATCAAGAGCATCAAGAACTACTCGCGGGAATTCGGCTATGCCATCTTTCGCGTGGCGGTGCCGTACAGCATGGGCATCGACGACGCCATCAAGATGATGCGCGAAGTGGGCCAGAAGATGCGCAGCGACCCGTTGCATCGGCGCGATATCTGGTCGCCGCTGGAGTTTCAGGGCGTGGAAAGCTTCGAGTCGGGCACGGCGATCCTGCGGGCGCGATTCAAGACCGGGCCGATCAAGCAGTGGGAGGTGTCGCGGGCCTTCAACCTGGCACTCAAGCGGCAGATGGACGAGGCCGGGCTGGACCTGGCGACGCCGAGATTGAGTGTGCAGGTGATCACGCCGGGGGCGGCTGGCGAGAAATAGCGGGGCGCCCTTCGCGGCCGATGACCGCTCCTACAGGGGGTCTAGGCTTTCGCGGCCACTGACCGCTCCTACGGCGATCCAGATCTCCCGTAGGAGCGGTCATCGGCCGCGAAAGGGGCGCCGCGGTGTCATAGGTTCACCACATTGGCGATCCGCACCGGCGCGCTGTCGTCGATTCGCAGGTTGTGGAAGTCGAACAGGTTGCGATCGGCCAGCTGCGATGGCATCACGTTCTGCAGGCTGCGGAAGATGCTGTCGGTCCGGCCAGGCGTCTTGCGCTCCCAATCCACCAGCATGTCCTTGACCACCTGGCGCTGCAGGTTTTCCTGGGAACCACACAGATTGCAGGGAATGATCGGGAACTGCTTGAAGTTGGAGTAGGCCTGGATGTCCTTCTCGTGGCAGTAAGCCAGCGGCCGAATCACCACGTTGCGCCCATCGTCGGCAAGCAGTTTGGGCGGCATGGCCTTGAGCGAGCCGTTGAAGAACATGTTGAGGAAGAACGTCTCGACGATATCGTCGCGGTGGTGCCCCAAAGCCATCTTGGTCGCGCCGATCTGGTCGGCGAAGTTGTACAGGGTACCGCGACGCAGGCGCGAGCAAAGCGAGCAGGTGGTCTTGCCTTCCGGGATCAGCTCCTTGACCACCGAATAGGTGTCCTTCTCGACGATGTGGTACTCCACGCCCAGTTGTTCCAGGTAGGCAGGCAATACGTGCTCAGGGAAACCGGGCTGCTTCTGGTCCATGTTCACGGCCACGATGCTGAACGCGATGGGCGCCACCTTCTGCAGGTGCAGGAGCACGTCGAGCATCGTGTAGCTGTCCTTGCCTCCCGAAAGACAGACCATGACCTTGTCGCCGTCTTCGATCATGTTGTAGTCGGCGACGGCTTCACCCGCCAGCCGGCGAAGGCGTTTCTGCAGTTTGTTCTGGTTGACCGAAAGAGTGCCCATGGCAACAGGATCCGCGAGGTGTGTGACAAAAGCCGGGCATTTTACGCGCTTTGGTGCGTTGGGTGTACCGCCGCTGCAGGCGATCCCTGCGCGTGGCACCGACGGGTGGCTCGGCAATGCCTGAACGTTGCGGCATAATCGGTGCACCTGGAGTGTGTCAAAGAATGCCCGAGCAACTCAATCAACGCGTCGAAGCCTGTTTCCGCCAGGCGGAACTGTTTTTCAAACGGCCTTTTCGGCGCCCGGTGGTCAGCACCAAGCTGCGCGGGCAGAAAGCCGGCGTCGCGCACCTGCATGAAAACCTGCTGCGCTTCAACCCACAGCTCTACCGCGAGAACAGCGAGGACTTCCTCCACCAGACCGTGCCCCACGAGGTCGCACACCTGGTCGCCCATCAGTTGTTCGGCGACCGTATCGCGCCCCATGGCGAGGAATGGCAACTGATCATGCGCGGTGTCTACGAGCTGACACCGCACCGTTGCCACAGCTATGCGGTGAAACGTCGCCAGGTCATCCGTTACCTCTACAAATGCCCCTGCCCCGACAGCGACTTCGCCTTTTCGGCCCAGCGCCACGGCATGGTCAGCAGAGGCCGCCGCTACCTGTGCCGGCGATGCCGCCAGACCCTGGTGTTCAGCGGTGAAACGCGCGTGCAATGATCGTCATTCCCTTGCACGACGAGGCTGGGCAGAATGCGCACATGAATACAGCCCTCCCCGCTTGCCTGAGCGATCTGCGCCAGCACTGGCCATTGCCTGAGTGCGTGCCCGGCGCACAGTTGTTCAGCAACCGTTTCGATCACAGTGCGTTCACCACCGAGGATTTCGCGCGGTGCGGCATCGTGCCGCCTGCGTCGATCCAGCGTTCGGTGGCCAAGCGGCAGGCCGAGTATCTGGCTGGACGTGTCTGTGCACGCGGCGCACTGCTGGCCCTCACCGGCGAAGCGCAGGTACCGGTGATCGGTGCCGACCGCGCGCCAATCTGGCCAGCACAGACCGTAGGATCGATTACCCATGGCAGCGGTCGCGCCGTGGCCGTGGTCGCCAGCCGCGATCACTGCCAGGGCCTGGGCCTGGATATCGAGAGTCTGCTGCCACCGGCACGCGCCGAACGGCTGCGCGCGGAAATACTGACCCCGGCCGAACAGGCCCGGATGGACCCCAACCAGGTGGACACAGTGGTGACCCTGACGTTCTCGCTCAAGGAAAGCTTGTTCAAGGCGCTGTATCCGCTGGTAGGCAAGCGCTTCTATTTCGAACATGCCGAAGTGCTGCATTGGTCTGCCCAGGGACAGGCACGCTTGCGCCTGCTGATCGACCTGTCGCCGCAGTTCGGCAGTGGATTCGAAATCGACGGGCAGTTCGCCTGGCTCGATGGACATCTGTTGAGCCTGGTGGCGGTCCGTTGAGGCCACCCCGATGGCTGCGCGCTCGGCGTCCTGCGGCCTTGCTCATCGCGCTGGGGCTGTGGGTCAGTCTGACCGCCGCCGTTGATCTCGACAGCCCGCGCCTGCTGGATCAGACGCTGAACAGCCAGGACTCCCGGCACTCCATCGCCCGAATTCTCGCCTCGCATCCGTCGGTGACTACGCCCTATCAACGCGCCCAGGACTTCCTGCAGGGACAAGGGCTGGCCAGCCATACGACAACCTCTTGGGACGAACTGGATACGCTGCCTGCACGCGGCCACAGCTTGATGCTGCTGGACCGGAAGACGCCGATGTCGGCCCAGCAAGTCGACCGACTGCTGGGCTGGGTGCAGCGTGGCGGCCGCGTGCTGGCGGTCGCCGACGCCTTGTGGAACGAGGCCAATGCCAGCAGCGGGGATGCGCTGCTCGACCGTCTGCAGATTCGCGTGCAGTCGAGCTCGCAGTTGCCGCAATTGCCGCCGGCCGCGGGCGACGACTACCCCTCGCTGACCAAGCTTTATCTGGAAGACGAATCGGCGCCGGCCTACATGGGTTTCGACACGCAACGCCATCTCGATGACCCGACCGGCAAGGTTCAGTCCTGGGCCAACAGCAACGGCGCCACGCATTTGATGCAGATGACCTACGGCGAGGGCCTCATCACGCTGGTCAGCGACGCGCGGTTGTGGACCGACGAGCAGATCCAACGCTACGACAACGCCTGGTTGCTGTGGTACCTGAATCAGGGCAGCGAGGTGACCTGGCTGTTCGAGCCGGTGCCTGAGCCGCGCCGGCGATACGCGCCGTGGGTATTTGCCGCGCTGCTGCTGGCAGCCGTGCCGGGCCTGTGGTGGATCAGGACGCGACAGCGTCCACATCGTGCGCCGACCCTGCTGGACCGGGGTCAGCTGCGGGTCGTTCGTGAGCAGGGACGTCGGTCCCTGCGCGAGTTGGGGCCGGGGGAAGTACTGGGCGCCCTGCAGCGCGACCTGTTGCAGCGTGCCTGCCTGCATCATCCGGGCTTCGAGACGCTCGCGGTAGCCGAGCAATGGCAGGTGCTGGCTCAACTTTCGCAGCAATCGACCCGCAGCATTGGTGCCGCGCTGATGCCCGTGCGCGGTCGGCGGATGCCCGCTCGAGTGTTCACCGGTACCGTGGCGCAACTGCAGAGCCTGCGTGACAGCCTGGGCCCGATTTCAGCCGCAGCACGTACCGGCCATTCGATCGGTGCTGCAGTGGGGGCGGTCGAGCCGTCAGGGGGGCCGGCCGGCCGAGCGGTGATGATCCTCCTCGAGTGCGGCGCCTGGTCCGGTCACCGAGGGGCGCATTCCAGCGACCTGAAGCATGCCATGCACGCGTGCCTGCAACTGGGCGAGGCGGTACTGGCTGACGGATTCGCCGTCGGCCTGTACGTATCTTCCAGCGAACCGCCCGTGTACCTGATGCCTCGATCCGGCGCCGAGCAGTTGCAGCGCATGGGTGAAGCGCTCGCGCAACTCGAGCCCTGCTCGGTAACCGGCGATCCTGCCGCGATCATGGATGTCTTGCACGGCGAGGGGTACGACTGCGCGCTGGCGGTGATGGTGACCGGCTTTCATGCCGGCATCGAGTCGACGCTGCCCCATGCACTGAGCAGGGTCACATCGCACCACCCGGTGTTGCTGGCCAGCCTGCGCGATGAGGGGCTCGAGCGGCTGCGTCAACAGCCGGTCCGCACCCACCGCGACGCTCTGCTCTACTGTGGCGCGATGCAACACCTGCTGTTGCGTCAGCGCCTGCACGATCGGCTGGCCGCAGGCAGCGTCAATGTCGTGGACGCATGGCCTGGGGAGATCGCGGCGGAGTTGCTGATGCGTTATCGAAGCCTGAGTCAGCCGCGCACCTGAACCGCGAAAGCCCCTCAGGCCGACGTGCCATGGGGATGGAAGGTGAAATAGTGGCGCAGGGCGTCGACCAGCTTGAGAAACTCGGTGGGCGCCTGGCCCTGCAGTTCGAAGCCTGAATCGTAGTGCCCCGGCGTGGCGTCTTCATGACACCACAGGCAATGAGCGGAAAGGTCTATGAGCTTGGGCTCGCCTTCGACCGACGGGATTTTCACCTGCAGCTCGAACACCGGCCCGACCAGCAGCGGCAGCTCGCTGATCAACATCAGCCCTACATCCGAAACGTTGCCCATGTAGCCCATGGCACGACCGGTGTGACGGTTGTAGACCTTGAGGTAGTACGGCAGTTGATGCCGCTCGATCCGACGCTCGGTGTACATGATGGGCCTGCTGTAGATATCCGGCATATGTGTCGTGCTCATCCTCTGTCGTTTCGTAGGTCTACTCGTCCAGCGTAGCCCAGGCCTTCTGCAAGGCCGTTTCAGGGTACAGGAAATTTACCTCAGAATGCCGCCGGCCGTGGCTGCGCGGGCACACCCGGACGCACGTGGCCCAGTTGATCGAGTGTCTGCAGACGCGCCTGGGCGCGGTAGGCATACTCGCTGGAAGGATAGCGGTTGATGATGTACTGGTAGGTCTGGGCGGCGTCGACGTATAGCTTCTGGCGCTCCAGGCACTGGCCGCGCAGCATCGAGACTTCCGGTTGCACATAGGGTCGCGACCGGCTCTTGCGGTCGACCTGGGACAGTTCCAGCACGACCTTCTCGCAGTTGCCGTCGTCGTAGGCGCGGTAGGCGCTGTTCAAGTGCTGGTCCATCGACCAGCGGGTGCAGCCTGACACGGCGATGGCCAGGGCAATCAATACAAGCGCGCGCATGGGATTCTCCTGCCGCAGGGGGGTATCAGGGTTTATCGACCCGTTGCCGGGAATCTTCAATACCCAAGGGTTGGATGCCGGTGTACGCGAATCCTCCCGGCCAATTCCTCTTCATGTTGTGCAGAGGAACGATGACTACAGCGCAATTGAGGAGTAGCCTTTGGCAGCGCTTCAATAAAGGAGTCAGTGCATGACCGTTCGCCGTACCAAAATCGTTGCCACCCTGGGCCCCGCCTCCAACTCGCCGGAAGTGATCGAACAACTGATCAAGGCCGGTCTGGATGTCGCTCGCCTGAACTTTTCCCACGGTACACCGGATGAGCACAAGGCTCGCGCCCGTCTGATCCGCGAGATCGCTGCGCGTCTGGGGCGTCACGTCGCCCTGCTCGGCGACCTGCAAGGTCCGAAGATCCGCATCGCCAAGTTCGCCAACAAACGCATCGAACTGAAGGTCGGCGACCGCTTCACCTTCTCTACCAGTCACCCGCTCACCGACGGCAACCAGGAGGTCGTGGGTATCGACTACCCGGACCTGGTCAAGGATTGCGGCGTGGGCGACGAACTGTTGCTCGACGATGGCCGCGTGGTCATGCGCGTGGAAACCGCCACCGCCGACTCGCTGCACTGCTCGGTACTGATCGGCGGTCCGCTGTCCGACCACAAGGGCATCAACCGCCGCGGTGGTGGCCTGACCGCGCCGGCCCTGACCGAGAAAGACAAGGCGGACATCAAGCTTGCCGCCGAGATGGACCTGGACTATCTGGCCGTGTCTTTCCCGCGTGATGCGTCGGACATGGAATACGCGCGCCAGTTGCGCGACGAGTCGGGCGGCACCGCCTGGCTGGTGGCCAAGATCGAACGCGCCGAAGCAGTCGCCGACGACGAGACCCTCGACGGTCTGATCCGCGCCAGCGACGCTGTCATGGTGGCGCGCGGTGACCTGGGTGTGGAGATCGGCGACGCCGAGCTGATCGGCATTCAGAAAAAGATCATCCAGCACGCTCGCCGCAACAACAAGGCGGTGATCGTGGCGACCCAGATGATGGAGTCGATGATCCAGAACCCGATGCCGACTCGCGCCGAAGTGTCCGACGTGGCCAACGCCGTGCTCGACTACACCGACGCCGTGATGCTGTCTGCCGAAAGTGCTGCCGGCTCCTACCCGATCGAAGCCGTGCAGGCCATGGCGCGGATCATCGTCGGCGCGGAAAAGCATCCGACCAGCAAGAAGTCCAGCCATCGTCTGTACACGCAGTTCCAGCGGTGCGACGAAAGCATCGCGCTGGCCGCCATGTACACCGCGAACCATTTCCCGGGCGTGAAGGCAATCATCGCGCTCACGGAAACCGGCTACACCTCGCTGATCATGTCGCGCCTGCGTTCTTCGGTGCCGATCTTCGCCTTCTCGCCACAGCGGGCTACCCAAGCCCGTGCCGCGATGTTCCGCGGGGTCTACCCGGTGGACTTCGATCCGGCCGTTCTGCCGCCGAGCGAAGTGAGCAAGGCTGCCATCGACAAGCTGCTCGAGATGGGCATCGTGCAACAGGGCGACTGGGTCATCCTGACCAAGGGTGATAGCTACGCGCAAACGGGTGGCACGAACGGGATGAAGATCCTGCACGTGGGTGATCAGTTGGTCGATTGATGATTGATCGTTGAAAGACCAAAGGCCCCGGGGTGAACACCTCGGGGCCTTTTGCATTTCTGTAGGAGCGGTCTGTGGCCGCGAAGGGTGCGCTGCGGTAGGTCAGGTATAGCCTGGGGCTCTTTTCGCGGCCGATGACCGCTCCTACAGGGGACGGTCATCGCCTCAGCCGCGGCCGACGAAAACATCGCTGTAAAGCTGACTTCTGGGCAAACCCGCCAGGAACAGCCGTCGGGAAAACTCTTCCACGCTGATCGGCGAGCCACACACCAGGGCGATGGTCTGGCGCGACAGCAGGCGCAACGGCGGTGGCTCGCCTGCCGGAAACTGCTCTACCGCAAGATTGGGATGAAGCTGGGCAAGTGCGCGCAGAGGTTCATCCAGGTAATGCTCGTTGGCCATGTGCAACAACCGGATGGGGCCGTGATGATCTTGCCGCAACGCCTCGCGCAGTACCGCCCACAAGGGTGCCAGACCCGTACCGGCGGCGAACAACCACAATGGCCGAGCCTGCCATTCAGGGTCGTAGTGCAAGGCTCCACCGCGCACCTCGCCCAGCTGCAGGGCATCGCCAACCTTGAAACGACGAGCCTGGTCGATGAAGGCACCGGCGCGTCGACAGTCCAGATGAAACTCCAGAAAGTCATCGGCCTGGGCGATGCTCGCAATGGAATAGGGCCGCGCGATTTGCCCACCGTCGGGTGCGGTCGTCCACAGCACCATATGCTGGCCAGCGTGATAGCGCAGCGGCCGTTCCGCCCGTAGCCGCAGGCGCAGCACGTTCGTCGAAGGCCAGTCACAGCCGATCACTTGCGCCGTCACACCGTCGCCCTGTGGATCGAACACCGCCACCTGCAAATCCTCGACAACGTGACACTGACAGGCCAGGCGCCAGCCCTGCTCACGCTTGGTGGAATTCAAGGCATCGGGCTTGCGGTCCTGTGGTTCGCCGCCAACGCAGCGCACCAGGCAAGCGTGGCAACTGCCGGCGCGACAACTGAAGGGCACCTGCAGGCCGGCCTGGTTGAGTGCGTCGAGCAGATTGCTGCCTGCCGCCACCGTCCAGCGCTTGCCACCGACGTCCAGCTCAGGCATCGGCCATGTCCCACGCCGCCGCGCAGCGATTGCGGCCTTCGCCCTTGGCGCGATAAAGCGCCTGGTCGGCACGCTGCAACGCGTCGTCCAAGTCGTCGCCCGGCACCAGCATCGTCATGCCCACCGACAGGCTCAGATTGGCTGCGCCCAGCCCTTGCGGATCGGCGTCGGCAAAGGCGCTGCGCAGCCGCTCGCAACAACGCACCAGCTGGTCTGCGTCGACTTCGGGCATGAGCAGCACGAATTCTTCACCGCCGTACCGCGCCAGTACGTCGCCGTCGCGCAGGCAGTTTTGGGTCAAGGCCGCAAACGCCTGCAGCACCTGGTCACCGGCCGCGTGGCCGTAAATATCGTTTATGCGCTTGAAATGATCGAGGTCGATCAGCGCCAGGCCATGCTCGACACCGGGCTTGAGTGTGGCCAGTTCGCGCGAGGCCAGGCGCAGGAAGTGTCGACGGTTGAACAAGCCTGTCAGCTCATCGGTGGCGACCAGGTCTTCGAGCTGGCGCATCATGCCCCGCAGGGTGTCCTGGTGGGCCTGCAAGGCATAACGGCGTTGGCGCATGCGTTGGCGCGAGGTCTGTACATAGCTTGCATACATGCACAACCACAGCAGCACTACCAGCATGGCGCAGATTTGCAGGGTGGCCAGGCCCGGGTCCGGCAAGGCCATGCGGTAGGCTTCCCACAGGTTGACCCCGCCGAAAGCGACGAACACCACCAGCGCACAGCGCACGAAAGCTAGACGCGGCAGGTGGAAAACACCGAACAGCAGGATCAACACATACACCACCATGAAAGTGCCGCGCGCCACTTCAAGGTTGCCGATCAACCAAGTGTGCCAGGCCACGGCAAGCAGCACCTGAAACTCGGTAAGGCTGGGATCGCTAAAGCGTTGATTGGCACCGCTGCGGAAAACCCAGTACAGCGCGCCCTGGCTGATCGCAACCAGGCAGGTAGTGCTTACCGCCGTCACCAGGGACACACGGCAATACTGCGTCAGGACCGCCACCCACACCAGCGCCACTACCAAAGCGTAAGTGCCGGCGGCCAGTGAGAAACGCTTGATCAGTAGATGTTGCAGGGTGGACTCGGTCACTCGCAGGCTCGCTGTGCTGAATGGGAATCCCTCCCCTGATTGCACCGTAATAGTGCAAAGGCGTGATGCCATAGTAATGGCCAAGGGGTGAAATAACTATTCAATTTTGGATTGCTCGACGAAGTCTACTGGCTACCGGACCAACGGCGTATCCGCCTGGACACCACGCCAACCCGCCAATCCAGAGTGTCAGCTCGATCCAGCCGCGCTATACTGCCGCGCCTTTTTCGCGCCGACCTGCTACAAGTTGACGCACCTCGAAAGCCATGCGCCAGGCAAGACCTGACCCGCTTTTTCAACGAATGTTCCCCAACAAGAGGAGCGCGCCCCATGACCGTGATCAAACAAGACGACCTGATTCAGAGCGTCGCCGACGCCCTGCAATTCATTTCCTATTACCACCCCGTGGATTTCATCCAGGCCATGCACCAGGCCTACCTGCGTGAAGAATCCCCGGCGGCGCGCGACTCCATCGCCCAGATCCTGATCAACTCGCGCATGTGCGCCACCGGCCACCGGCCGATCTGCCAGGACACCGGCATCGTCACCGTATTCGTGCGCGTAGGCATGGATGTACGTTGGGACGGCGCCACCATGGGCCTGGACGACATGATCAACGAGGGCGTGCGGCGCGCCTATAACCTGCCGGAAAACGTGCTGCGCGCCTCCATCCTGGCCGACCCGGCAGGCGCTCGCCGAAACACCAAGGACAACACCCCGGCCGTGATCCACTACTCCATCGTTCCCGGCAACACCGTGGAAGTGGACGTGGCGGCCAAGGGCGGTGGCTCCGAGAACAAGTCGAAGATGGCCATGCTCAACCCGTCCGACTCGATCGTCGACTGGGTGCTCAAGACCGTGCCGACCATGGGTGCCGGCTGGTGCCCACCCGGCATGCTCGGCATCGGTATCGGCGGCACGGCCGAAAAGGCTGCGGTAATGGCCAAGGAAGTGTTGATGGAGTCCATCGACATCCACGAACTCAAGGCCCGCGGCCCGCAGAACCGTATCGAGGAGATCCGTCTGGAGCTGTTCGACAAGGTCAACCAGCTGGGCATCGGTGCCCAGGGACTGGGCGGCCTGACCACCGTGCTCGACGTCAAGATCATGGACTACCCGACCCACGCCGCCTCGCTGCCGGTGTGCATGATCCCCAACTGCGCCGCCACTCGCCACGCCCACTTCGTGCTCGACGGCTCCGGCCCGGCAGAGTTGGAAGCGCCGGACCTGGACGCCTACCCGGAAATCGTCTGGGAAGCCGGCCCGTCGGCTCGCCGCGTGAACCTCGACACGCTGACGCCTGAAGAGGTGCAAAGCTGGCAGCCCGGCGAGACCATCCTGCTCAACGGCAAGATGCTCACCGGCCGCGATGCTGCGCACAAGCGCATGGTCGAGATGCTGAACAGGGGTGAGACCCTGCCGGTGGACCTCAAGGGCCGTTTCATCTACTACGTCGGCCCGGTCGACCCCGTACGCGAAGAAGTGGTCGGCCCAGCGGGCCCGACCACCGCCACGCGGATGGACAAGTTCACCCGGCAGATCCTCGACCAGACCGGCCTGCTGGGCATGATCGGCAAGTCCGAGCGTGGCCCTACCGCCATCGAGGCGATCAAGGACCACAAGGCCGTGTACCTGATGGCCGTCGGTGGCGCCGCCTACCTGGTGGCTCAGGCCATCAAGAAGTCGCGCGTCGTGGCCTTCGAAGAACTGGGCATGGAAGCCATCTACGAGTTCGACGTGAAGGACATGCCGGTCACCGTGGCCGTCGATAGCAAGGGTGAGTCGGTGCACATCACCGGGCCGGCCATCTGGCAAGCCAGGATCGCCGAAAGCCTGGCGGTGGAAGTGCAGTAACGGTCGTTGCGTTACGTTGAAAAGCCCGGCCCAGTGCCGGGCTTTTTGCTTTTGCGAGCCGCATCCCGCGACCATAGCGGCGTTGTCTGGCTTTGCCTACCTATCAGTTCTGTGGATACCCCGCTCTCGGCATGCCCGCTAAAAAGTCGGCCTCTGATTACTCCGATGAGCGAGATACCTGATGACCACCCCTGAACGTCCAGATCTGGTTTCTGAACACGACAACGAACCGCCTGCCGATAACCTGCTACCGGTGCAACCGAACACCACGCCGAACCCGTTGTTCGACAACCTGGTACCGGCCACCCCGCACACTCGCGCGTTGGACCAAATGAGCTTTGCGGACGCGATGCCGGCAATGGGCATGAGCTCGGTGTTCGACATCATCCGCCAGCCCAAGGCCGAATTCACCCGTCAGCTGCGCACCCTCAGCGATGCCGATGGCGACCTGGCCTACGACAATGCCATGTGCTACGCCACCCAGATCGCCCGTTCCTACCGCGAAGACGTCGTGTCCTCAGGCCGCGACCTGCCACTGATCGCCCCGCAGACCGGCGTGCGCGCACTGGTCGACATCGGCCCGAGCTACCCAAACCTGTTCAAGGAGAACTGGGACCAGTTCTGCAAGGTGGGCGCCATCGAAGCCATGGATGGGCCAGTGGCCTACCTGGGCTCGCTGCGCCGCTTTGCCGCCGAGAAAATCGAAGGCGCGTCCACGTCGCCCAAGCGCATCCCGCTGGCCGTGCGCCGGCCCGATCTGGACACACTGGTGATCGATGAGCAGAGCACCTACCAAAGCGTGCCGATGCTGGACCTGGTGAATAACGTGTTGAGCCAGGGCATTGCCGAATATCAAAGGGTGAAAGGCGACACGCGCCCGATTGATCAGTTGCTGGCGGATAAGAAACATCCGTTCGTGTTTCCGTATCACTTTGCGCATCAGCAGGTGAGCTTGGCGCTGGGTGGGAAGAAGCCGGGGCTGGGGGAGATCAATCATGCGTTGAGCCTGGCCGGTGCGTCGGCTGTCGACAGCCCCCTTGCTCAGATCAACTCAGCGGCCCTGCCGTTGATGTCTGGGCTCAGCCCTCGCCAGCAACAGCTGTTGACCCAGCCGCTGGACTTCGCCACGTTCAATATTTCCATGGAAGAGTTGGATCGCACTCAAGAGGCCTCCCGCTTGTGGATGTCTCCGGTGTTCAGCACCACCTACATGTGGGCTAACCACAATGTTTCTTTGTTGTTGCCAACTCAACCCGGATTATTGAATTGCACACCTCAGGCAGAAACCCCCGTTGCCAAAAAGGATGGACAGACAACACTGACAGTAGTCTTCAGCAACGGCACCGAGAGCAAGACTCTCAAGCTGCAAGCCTATGTCCTCTATCTCGGAACAAGTGCCGCACAGAGAAAACTCCTGAACTCCAACATCAATTCCCACAGCAATTCCAATCAGGGCCACTGCATGGCCTTGTATTTTGATCCGGCAGAGAATCCCGGCGTGGACCTTTCAGGGGATTTCCGGGCGCGCCTGCTGATCAATGTAAGAGTCGAGACAGATCGCGGCAACTACCTGGCCCGTCAGTGGCGGCTGGATCTCTACACTCGCCAGAACGGAGTGGGTAGCTGCCCCTTGAGCGAGTCAGAAGCGCAGTTCATGAAGGATCACCTGGGGACTGCGGAACCGGAAGCTCGGGGCATGTCGCTGGCGTCATTCAACACATTGTGCGGCAAAACCGAGCTGGATGCAGACCAACTGGAAGCACTTCTGTGTCAAAAAGGCGCCTACCCGAAGCTGTCCCCCAATTGCCCCATGAAGCACAGCCTGGCCAATATACGGATCGAACGTCGATCCCCCGGTCCGATGAACTACGGGGCCTGCTTCATCAACGGCAACGGCGGCCTGGATGCCGAGCAGACGGACAGGCATCACCTGTTTGCCAATGCCATCAATCTGCACCCGAGCACTACCGGGCAAGCCACGGTTCGCCTGCTGCACACGTCGCCCGATCGCCTCGATCGCCTGCAACGCATGGTGCGTTTGCAGCGCTGGACAGGCCTGCCTTTCGCCGAACTGGATACGCTGATCGTCTCGGCCATGCGTGCGGAAGGTGACAGAAACCACGGCCTCAATACCAACCAGAACACCCTGCGCGTCCTCGGTGCGTATCGTTACTTCAACCGACACTACGCCATCGGTGCCGAAGAGTTTGCCGCGTTCGTTCACGACATCACGCCGTTTGCCTGCGGTGCCCGCATACCCTTGTTCGATCGGATATTCAACAGTCCAGTGTTGTTCGGCGCCCCACTGGTGCTGGATCAAGTTACCTTCAGCCATACCAGCACGGAGCCCGCTCAACAAACCACCGTGAATCAGTTGTGCGCAGGACTCGGCGTATCGCCCGAGACATTCGCCGCCATCGCCGCCCATACGATCACCCCGACGCGTCCGCTGTCGCGCTCGTTACCGGTGGTGTCATCGCTGTACCGACAAGCCCGCATCGCAGGGATGTTCGGGCTCTCGGTCGACGAATGCCTGGCACTTATCTCATTGCTGGGGGGTAACCCGTATCACCGCTCACTTGCCAATGGCCAGTTGAAACCTCTGGATTCCAACAACAAGGACATCCTCGACATCCTGATGGAGCTGGATGAGGCCGTTCACTGGCTGAACACTCACAAAACGACGGTGACTGGGCTGCGCGCCTTGATGGATGCAGACGGTACCCCTGCTCCCGCATCGCCGCTGGTCGAGCGCCTGCAACGACTGGCCAACGACAGCCGCGGTACAGCCGTCACGCCAACGGCCGTGGCTGGATTGGGCTTGCCAGGCAAAGCTGACGGCGCACCCATCGATTGGCACGCTGAACTAGCGCGCGGGGAACAGGCTATCGTCGATACCGCGGGCCTGGTCAAAGCCCTGTCGATGACAGTGACTGATACTGATCGCGAACAACTCATGGCCAAGGTCAGCACTCTGGTCAATGCGGTGGGCCCGGCTGCCGACGCAGTGGCCGCCACCGTGACGACGCTGACAGACTACTTGTTCAGCGCCTTGAGTCGCCAGCAACGCCTGGTTGAAGGCCTGTTGCAGGAACATACCGGCCTGATTCCCGAATTGGCCCTGTGGGTCAGCCGGTGCGCGCAGGTTTCGCCCTATCAATTGCTCGAACGCGTCAACCTGGCATGGCCCGTGGATGCCGAGCAGGATGAGGCAGCAATCGACCTCGTAGTGGCCAATCTAACCACGGTCAGCACCTGCGCCCGCGCCATCAGCTGGGCGAATGTGGGCGCCACCGCGCTGCGCCACTTCGTCGTGAACCCGTCCTGGCTAGGTGACGGCAGCCTATGGCCGCTGACCTTGAAAAACCTGCAGTCGCTCAAGGCCTACAACACCTTGTTCAACACCCTGGGCCAGCCCGAAGAGCGCCTGCTCGGCTACTTGCAGCAGGCCAATGCACAGGTCTCCAAACGCCCCGGCAAACGCCAACTGGCGGTCCAGTCGCAAACCTGCAACGCCGCCCTGGCCAGCTTGTTGGGCTGGAGCGAAAGCGAAGTGGCGGTGCTCACCGCGCTGCTGCCCCAGCAAACCGCCAAGACCGTTGCCCATATCGACTGGGTGCGCCGCGCACAGGCCCTTTCGCTGGAGACCGGCCTCGACGCCGCGACCCTGCTCAAAGCCTGCACCCTGAATGCCGACAGCCCCGAGGCTGACTGGCAGGCGGTGGGGCAGGCTGCCATGGCGGCTGTAAACCGCTGAGTCACTGGGTGTCCAGGCCGGCCTCTTCGCGGGCACCCCGCTCCCACAAGGATCTTCGCTGCACCGCAGCCCCCTTGTGGGAACGGGGCGGGCGGCTGAGCCCTCTGCCCGCGAAGGGGCCGGGCCTGACACCCATTCATACATCCTCAATAACGGAACTCATTGCATGACCATCGCAGCCACACTCAACGAAAGCTTTCGCGACGCCCTCGTGGCCTACTACCTGGGCGAAGTCGTACCCAATGATGCCAAGCTGGCCGAACTTGGCCTGACCAGCAAACTGAAAACCGAAAACGACCTCTACGAATATCTGCTGCTGGACACCCAGGTCACCCAGGCCGTGGAAACCAGCCCGGTGGCCAGCGCCATCGCCAGCGTTCAGCAGTACGTAAACGGCGCCATGCTGGGCATGGAGCCGGGCTACGACGACGTACGCTTCAGCGAAGCACTGCTCAGCGAATGGCGCGATCAGCGCAGCCAGTACCCGCTGTGGGCGGCCAACCAGCAGTTGGCCTGGTACCCGTCGCTGTACATTGATCCGTCGCTGCGGATGAAAAAGTCGGCGTATTTCCAGCAGCTGGAAAATGACATCAACCAGAACCGTATTAGCGTGGACACCACTCAGGAGGCCGTGCAGAACTACCTTGCCAGCTTCGAGGAAGTGGCAAACCTGAGCATCATCAACGGCTACATCGCCGGCACGGATTTCAAGGAGTCCACCTACTACTTCATCGGCAAGTCCCGCGCGGAGGGGGCCTACTATTGGCGGTCGGTGAACATGGCCGAACGCACCTACGTCCGCGGAACCCAAGGGCCGAAGGTCGATAACCCAAGTCCTGGCGCATGGTCGGATTGGAAGCGGGCCAATCTGCCAATTTCCGACAACGCGATCGAGAAAACTATCCGGCCGGTGTACTTCAACAATCGACTGTTCGTGGTATGGGTGGAATTGGCCGACACCGTGGACGCCTCATCCACAGGCACGCTGGAAACCGAGTCGCCTCAGAATGGCACCTATCCCCCCAGAACGTTGGGCGTCGCCAAACCCGCAGTGGCATCCAAACTCCGGCTTCACCTGACCTACAAGAAATACGATGACAGCTGGAGCGCGCCTCAGTGCTACATCGAAATCCACGCGCCCTTGGCTGCCATTACCGACAGCGAAGGCAAAGTCGTCGTTGAAAGCATCGCTGTGGTTGATAACTCCACCAACCCGGACGCGCTGTTACTTGCTTTGTACAGCGGGTACACACGGGATGCCAGTTCTGCTGATGGCGGCAGGGACACGTATAAAATGCTGAAGACGTTGAAGATCGACAAGAACTTCAACAGCCTGCCCATGTTTCCGCAGCGCGGCCTGGTGGACAACACAGATGCCTCGGATCCAGGCGCCAACAGAACGTTAGTGATGCGCACCGGGGTGCTGTTCGCCGATGCCAACAAAGGCAGATTCCAATTCCCCGTATCGGCCGCATCGGTTCGCCTTAAGCAGCCCAGCAGCACGACTTCACCGCATCCACAGAGCGTCGGCCTGAACGGTTGGAACTATGCCGGTTGGCAGCCTCGTATCAAGCAAATCGCCAATGGGACAGAGATCACCTACAACGAGGCCAGTCGGCAGATCAGCTTGACCACTCATATAGACCATGTCTTCGAGGGATCGACCAACCTGACCTTCAGCGCCGTAGGGACCAACAACTACGTATTCACGCTCAAACTCCCCCCGGACGATGGTGCGGATTGGGTGACGCTTGCAGAAGGGTCCACCGTCTCGGCCACCAGCGGATTTATCAAGACGATTTTTTGGGGGCAATTGGGAGTCATGGGTTCAGCTGTGCCGATCGACAACTTCATTCAAGATGCCGTCAACATCCCGACGGTGAGCTTCAACGCCAGCGGTGGCAGTGCCAACTTGCGTGGCAAGAGGGTGAACATGTCACTCATTCGCCAACTGAAAGCTACGCATAGCGATCGTTTCGTGATGAATGCAGTGCGATTTTCAACAGGCCAGACCTATGGCACAGAGGGTACTCTGGCCCACAACGACCTTTCCTTCGCGCAGTACATTGCGCGCCCGGCCTCGATGAGCGTACCTACCCCTGATAGCATGGCACAGAAAGTGAATCTCAAGCTGGGTCCAGCTTATGAGGTCCTTTATCCCAACCAGCATTCTCAAACAATCAGGATCAACATCAACCCAGAAACATTGCGTCCTGATTGGGCGGTCGAATGGCCCGGTGCGCAAAAGGAATTCACCATCATTCACGGCGTCTATGTGATGAGTCGGGCAGGTACGAGCCTAAAGGGCCTCGGCCACTGTGCGAAAGCCACCAAGATAGAGCTGGAGGTTATAAGCGCAGGTTCCACATTAAGATCACCTAAAGTATCGCTCAGTACCAACCCCACTTTGGGTACCGCTGAGTTCATTGACTTTACCGGCTCGACCATCGTCAAGAACGATCAGAACAATGCCGATCGTAAACCGATCCGAATGAATACCCTCTTCGCTCGAAATTTGATCGAGCGGGCCAACGTTGCGCTGGAAAATCTGCTGTCGTGGGACACCCAGACGCTTAGAGAGCCTGCACTGGGCGGCGTCGGCGAACAGCCCATGATGGACTTCAAAGGCGCCAATGGCCTGTACTTCTGGGAACTGTTTTTCCACCTGCCATTCCTCATCAGCCACCGCCTGAACACCGAGCAACAGTTCAGCGAAGCCGAATACTGGCTCAGCTTCATCTTCGACCCCGGCCGCCGCAGCGACAGCAGCGGCCGGCCGGACTACTGGAACGTGCGGCCCCTGGTGGACGAGCTGAGCCGCGAGCGCTCGACCCGCGCTCCGATCGACCCCGACGGCATTGCCAGCGACAACCCCGTGCATTACCGCAAGGCGGTGTACAGCCACTTCATCAAGAACCTGCTGGACCGCGGTGATGCGGCGTACCGCCAGCTGAACCCGGATGCCTTGAACGAAGCGAAGCTTTGGTACGTGCGCGTGCTGGATTTGCTCGGGCCACGCCCGGACAAGCGCCTGGTCAGTGGCTGGAGCCCGCTAACCCTGAGGACCTTGGCCGACTCCGTCAACCTGAACCTGCGGGCTTTCGAACAGCGCTTGATCGAACAAGAGCGCCAGGTCGCCGAGAGCGCCGCCGAAAACGATGGCCGTTCTTTGGTCATCTTTCAGCAACCACCGCTCGCGCTGATGCCGTTCAGTACTGACGCGACCGTGCCGGAACTGGACAGCCCGCATTTCCGTGTAGCGCTGAACCGCGAGCTGGTGCAGAACTGGGACACCGCCGAAGCGCGCCTGCGCAACCTGCGCCACAACCGCACCCTGGACGGCAAGCCGTTGCAACTGCCGCTGTTCGCTGCGCCGCTGGATCCGCGTGCCTTGATGTCGGCATTCGGCACCGGTGCCGCCGGTGGTGGCGCGGGTCGCTTGCTGGGCCAGGAAATCCCGCACTACCGCTTCAGCGTCATGCACAACCGTGCCAGCGCTGCAGTAGAAAACCTGATCCAGTTCGGCACTACCCTGCTCTCGTTGCTCGAACGCAAGGACAACGCTCAACTGCAGGAAATGCAACAGCAGCAAGCCTGGGACATGGCCAAGCAGGCTATCGTTTTGCAGCAACTGGTGCAGGGTGTGGAGGCCGAAGGGCGCAAGGCGCTGTTGGCCAGCCGTGCAATCGCTGAAAACCGTTTGAGCCATTACGCCACCATGGCTTCTGAAGTCGTGAGCGCCGGGGAAGTGTCTGCCGGCGCCTTGCACCTGCAAGGTCGAGTCGCCGAAGGGGTGGGCTTCGTCTCCCAGGCTATCGGCGAGGGCCTCAAGGTAGCGCCCAACCAGGTCGGTGCAGTGGGCGGCGTGATCGCTGGCATGGCCGGTGGCGCAATCGTCGGCGCCACCACGGGCGGCTGGCGCCTGGAAGGCGTCACCGGCATTGCCACCGCCGTGGCCCAGGGCATGGCCACTGCTTTCCATGGCGCGGCTGAAGCCCTGGACCGCACCGAGCAATACCGTCGTCGCCATCAGGAATGGATGCACGCCGAAGAGCAGGCCCAGCGCGAGATCGAGCAGATCGATGCGCAGCTGGCAGTGCACGACGAGCAGGCCAAGGTCACTGCCGAGCAACTGCGTCAGACCGAGCTGATGGTTGACCAAGCGGCTACCACCTTCCAGTTCCTCAACAAGCGCTTCACCAATGCCCAGCTCTACCAGTGGCTCAACGGCCAGTTCGCCACGTTCTACTACCAGGCCTACGACACCACCCTGTCGCTGTGCCTGGCGGCCGAAGCCTGCTGGCAGTACGAGATCGCCGACCTGAAGACCCGCTTCATTCAGCCGGGAGCCTGGAAGGACAGCTACCGCGGCCTCACCGCTGGTGAGTCGCTCAAGCTCAACCTGATGAAAATGGAAGCGGCTTACCTGCAGCGCAATGCGCGCTCGCTGGAAATCACCAAGACCGTATCGGTGCGCAGCCTGCAGGAAACCGACGACAGAAAATGGGCAACGATTGTCGAGGATCTGGGCAAGCCCAGCGGGTTGCAGATCAGTCTGGACCAAGACCTGTTCGACCGCGACTACCCAGGCCAGTACCTGCGCCGCATCAAGCGTGTGAGCGTGACCTTGCCCGCAGTGCTTGGCCCGTACGAAGACCTGGCGGCCATGCTTACCCAGACCTACAGCAAGGTCGAAATGGGCGACACAGTGGGCGCCAACGTCTGGGAAAACATGCGTGCCAGCCAGCAGATCGCCCTGTCCAGCGGGGTCGATGACGATGGCATGTTCACCCTGAACTTCGACGACGAGCGCTACCTGCCGTTCGAGGGCACCGGGGCGGTATCGACCTGGAACCTGCGCTTCACCCGTTCCACACCCGAGCTGTTGGCGGCGTTGAGCGATGTGATCGTGCGAGTGAGCTACACCGCCAAGTCGGCGTAGGTCGGGCGACCGCCTTCGCGGGCAGAGCCCTCTGCCCGCGACAAAGGCGACTCAGCATTCAACGACCGGGCCTGGCGCCCGGTCTCTGTGCCATTTTCAGTGATACCTACTCATGAATACACACCACGACACCCCACTGGCGATCAACACGCCTTCACTTCCCAAGGGTGGCGGCGCCATCCAGAGCATCGGCAAGGGCTGGGGCTCGGTGGGCGCCAGCGGCGCTGCTTCGTTCAGCATCGCGCTGCCGCTGTCAGCAGGACGCGGCGCCACCCCACAACTGGGCCTGAGCTACAGCAGCGGCGCCGGTAACGGCCCCTGCGGCATGGGCTGGGGCCTGAGCCGCGAGAGCATCGCCCGGCGCACGCAAAAAGGCGTGCCGGCGTACACCGCCGACGACGAGATGGTCGGCCCGGGCGGCGATGTCCTGCTGCCCGAGCGCAATGCCCAGGGCGCCATCGTCAGCACCACCGTCCATACCTTTCGTGGCCAGGCGCTGGGGGCCAGTTATCGAGTGACTCGTCACTTCCCCAGGGTCGAAGGCAGCTTCGCGCGTATCGAACGCTGGCAGCTGGACGATGCCGACGCCGGCTTCTGGCTGGTGCATGGCGGCGATGGCGGTCTGCATCTTTATGGCAAACGTGCCCGTGCACGCGTCTTCCCAGCCCACGCGCCGCAGCAGGTCGGCGAATGGCTGCTGGAAGAGTCGGTAACACCCAGCGGCGATCACATCCTCTACGAGTACCGCGCCGAAGACGGTATCGGCCTTCCCGAAGACGATGAACGCGATCACAGCGCCCAGCGCTACTTGAGCCGCGTGCGTTACGGCAACCTCAGTGCCCATGCAGCGCTTTACCTGTGGGATGAAAACAGCCTGCCAGAGCATTGGCATTTCGATCTGGTGCTGGACTATGGCGAACGCGCCTTCGAGCAAGGCAGCGTCCCCACCTATGCCGCCAGCCAGCCTTGGCCGCTGCGGCCCGACCCCATTGCCAACTTCGCCTACGGTTTCGAACTGCGCACATTGCGCCGATGCCATCAGGTGCTGATGTTCCATCGGTTCGACGAACTGGGCGGCGCGCCCGTGCTGGTCAACCGCTTGTGGCTGGAATATCGCCAGTGTCACGGCTACAGCCTGCTCACGGCCGCCATCGCTCAGGCCTGTGAAAGCACCGAGATGGTCGAGCAGCCGCCGCTGGAATTTCGCTACGAGCACTTCAGCTTCGAAGACGCCCGTTACCGCGAGTTCGAGCCGATGCAGGGCCTCGATGATGGCCAGGCCTATCAGCTGGTCGACCTCTACGGCGAGGGCCTGCCTGGCGTGCTTTACCGCCAGGACAACAGCTGGCTCTACCGGGAACCGGTACGCGACCCCGCCCAGCAAGACCCCGATGCCGTGGTCTACGCAGCGTGGCAACAACTGCCCAAGCAACCGGTAGCCGATGCGCGCAAACCCGCGCGCCAGTTCCTCAGTGACCTGACAGGCGACGGCCGCCTGGACTGGATCGTCGCCCAGCCTGGCTACAGCGGCTTCTTCACCTTGGGCAACGATCGGGCCTGGTCCAATTTCCATCCGTTCGATGCCTTTCCATTGGAGTTCTTCAATGCCGAAGGGCAGATGGCCGACCTCGTTGGCGATGGCTTGCGCGACTTCGCGATGATCGGCAGCCGCAGCGTGCGGCTGTACCCCAGCGCCCGCGACAAAGGCTTTGCCCTGCCCCGTGACGTTGCCCACGCCGACGACGCGCTGCCATTGGCCAGCAACAGCCAGCATGAGTTGGTGGCGTTCAGCGACGTATTGGGCAGCGGTCAGCAACACTTGATCCGTATTCGTCACGACGAGCTGCGCTGCTGGCCCAACCTGGGCCGCGGCATGTTCGGCAAAAGCTTCAAGATGGCCAGCCTGCCGTTTGCCTTCGGTGAGTTCGATGCGTCGCGGGTACGCCTGGCCGACCTGGATGGCTCCGGCGCCGCGGACCTGATCTACCTGAGCAGCGAGCATGCGCAGGTGTTCCTGAACCAGAGCGGCAACGGCTTCGCCGAACCGGTACTGCAGGCCTGGCCCCAGGGCCTGCGTTACGACAACACCTGGCTTGTCAGTGTCGCCGACCTGCAAGGGCTGGGCTGTTCGAGCCTGGTGATCAGCGTGCCGCACCTGCCGGGGCAGCATTGGCGGCTGGATTTCACCTCGGGCCGCAAGCCCTACCTGCTGGTGGGTTCGAACAACAACATGGGCGCCGACACCCAGGCCCGCTACCGCAGTTCGGCACAGGAATGGCTGGATGAAAAAGCCGAACAACTGGCCGCAGGATTCGCGCCGGTTGCCGAGCTGCCGTTTGCGGTACACGTAGTCGTGTGCCAAACCCAGCACGACGAGATCACCGGCAATACCTTGAGCCAGCGCGTGCAGTATCGCCGCGGCCATTACGATGGCCGCGAGCGCGAGATGCGTGGTTTCGGCCTGGTGATCGCCACGGACTCCGAAGCTGCGTCGGCCAGTGCCGAGTCGACCTCGCCAACCCTGCTGACCAAGACTTGGTACCACACTGGCCGAGCAGTGGACGAAGTCCTGCGTGGCATCGCCGAGCATGACCCGCAGGCGAGAACGCTGGGCCCGATCCTGCTGCTGCGCCACGACGCCCAGACCGGTAATGACAACATCGTCACGGAGCGGGACGAAGCCTTGCGCCATGACATGGCCCGGGCGCTCAGCGGTCAGGTGCTGCGCACCGAAGTGTTCGGCCTGGATGGTCAAGCCTGCGCGGCGGTGCCCTATTCGGTGCAGGTACAGCGCCCTGCCCTGCGCCTGCTGCAGCCGCGCAGCGCCCAGCAGCGTTACGCCACCCTGCTGCCCATGACGCTGGAAACCCTGAGCTATCAGTACGAGCGTATCGCCGACGACCCGCAATGCAGCCACGCCGTGCAATTGCGCGCCGATGCGTTCGGCGCAGTGACCCACGCAGTCAGCATCGCCTATGCCCGGCGCAAGCACGAGATCGACACCCCACCCTACAGCGATGAACACGAGCGGACCTGGTGGCGAGACGCATTCGACCCGGCCCAGCATCGCTATTACTTCAGCGAAAGCCGCGCTCAAGCCATTCACTTGGCCGATGACCCGCAGTACTGGCGTTTGCACCTGCCCTACCGAGCGCGTGGCAATGCCTGGTCGCTGCCCAAGGCCGACGTGACACTGGCCCAGCTCAGCTACGAAGCGCTGCTGCGTGACGATGGTTTGCTGGGCAATACGGCGCCCCGGACCCTGACCGCCTTGAGTATGCAACGTTACCAAGGGTGCAGCGACGGCAACGCCAGCTTCGTCGCCCTGCCCGACTTCGCCGAGGCGGCCGAGCTGGACGACGCGGCGCTGCAAGCCTATGCAGAGGTATTGGAACCGCAGGCGCTGGACGCCAAGCTGGTGGAACTGGGTTATCAACCCATGCCGGCGTTTCTGCCAGAAGAGCCGGACCGCGTGCTGTGGTCGGTGCGCCAGGGGTATGCCACCTACGGTGATGCCCAGGCGTTCTACAAGGTCCAGGCCTATCGGCAGAGCCCGGCGGTGGGTGAAACACGGGTGCAATACGATGCCTACCAATTGCTGCCGGTGAAGGTGATTGCCGCCGATGGCTGCACCACCCAGGCGCTGTACGACTACCGGCACTTGCAGCCAGTGGACGTGGTCGACCCCAACGACAATCGCCAGCAAGCCAGCTATGACGCCTTCGGACGCCTGTCGCTGAGCAGCTTCTTCGGCACCGAGATGGGCGAGCCGGTGGGCTTTGCACCGTTGCAGGGCCAGACCATGGCCGGCAGCATTGCCGAAGCGATTGCCGACAACGCCGCCGGCCTGGGCGACTGGGCCATGGCCTATATCCATGAAAGCGATACCTGGATGGGCGAGCTGCCCGCCGTTGGTGTGACTGACAGCTACGCGCTGGGCGAGCAGGTAATGGCCGGTCGCGTCACCCTGAGTGGGCAGTTGCGTGCCTCCGCTCGCCAGGGATGGCAGCAGGGCCTGCTGGCCGACGCGGTCGCCGAGACCCTGGCGCCACTGGCCAGCTATCCTCGCCAGCCGGTGCGCGTGGCCGTGTTCCAGGCCGATCGCTACCCCGGCGACCCCGAGCGCCAGGTACGCATGAGCATCGAGAGTTTCGACGGCTTCGGGCGCAACCTGCAAAGCAAGCAGCGGGTCGAGCCCGGCATGGCTCACCAGGTGGACGATGACGGCATGCTGCTGGCCGACGATGCCCATGCCGATCCGCGCTGGCGGGTCAGCCAGCGCGTGGAGTACGACACCAAGGGACAGGTGATTCGCCTGTACCGGCCGTACTTCGCCAACAGTGATCGCTATATCGACGACGCCAGCCATCGCGATGCCGAGCACAGCTACCATGACCTGCAGTGCTATGACGCGTTGGGACGGCCGACGGAAACCTGGACCGCAGCGGGCTGGTTGCGCCGCCAGCGCTACACGCCGTGGTACGGGGTCAGCGAGGACGAGAACGACACGGCCGAGGAGGTGTTGGCGATGCGCGCTGCCAGCGCTTGATACCTGCCGCCGCTAGCCCGGCGGACACTGCTCGCAGGGAGGCATGTCGCCAACCTGTCGAGCCAGGAAGCGATAGCGTCGCTCGCCAAGCCCGGTGAGCGTCAGTTGTCTACTGGGCCTGTGGCGACGTTCAGCAAAAGTCTGGGGACAAACGGTCATTTGTCTCCAGTCCAGACACGGCGCGGGCTGGCGCCGTCACCCACACAATACCCACATGTTATCCACAGTCTGGCACCTTGCAATGACCCCCAGACCGCATTATCTTGTATCCCCGGCGCGCAAAACCACTACATGTAGGGTTTGGCCGAAAAAATCCAAGCATAAGTCAAAGCCTGAACTCAAGCCCCTGCAGTGTGCTTTTTCCTTGTTTTGCACTAAAGAATTCCCCGCCTACCGCTGCCTGCGGACGGCAGCATTTCCAGCTCTTTCCTACATCCAAGCGTTGAAGGCCTCGGCCTTCCGCTGACAGCTCTTTGGTGACGGACCCAATGATTGGCGTCCGCTCGAATTTTTGAACGTGGAGATACTCACCCCATGCAAACCGACACAACTCGCGAGAACTCGCCGGCCAAGGCGCCGCAGGCCACCGATGCCAATCTGGATCTGGCCGCGACCGCTCCAGGCCAACTGCGCGTGATCAAGCGCAACGGTACCGTGGTCGGCTATACCGACGACAAGATCACCGTGGCCATCACCAAGGCGTTCCTTGCAGTTGAAGGCGGCAACGCCGCCGCCTCGTCGCGCATCCACGACACCGTCGCGCGCCTGACCGAACAGGTCACCGCCACCTTCAAGCGGCGCATGCCATCGGGTGGCACCATCCACATCGAAGAGATCCAGGACCAGGTCGAACTGGCCCTGATGCGCGCTGGCGAGCAGAAGGTCGCGCGCGACTACGTGATCTACCGCAACGAGCGCTCCAAGGAGCGCGCCACCCGTACGCCCGCCGATGCACCGGTCGAAGCGCACCCCAGCATCCGCATCACCAAGGCCGACGGCAGCCTGGCGCCGCTGGATATGGGTCGCCTGAACACCATCATCAACGAAGCGTGCGAAGGCCTGGCCGAAGTCGACGGCGGCCTGATCCAGAAAGAAACCCTGAAGAACCTGTACGACGGCGTGGCCCTCACCGACGTCAACACCGCTCTGGTGATGACCTCGCGTACCCTGGTCGAGCGCGAGCCGAACTACTCGTTCGTCACCGCCCGCCTGCTGATGGACACCCTGCGCGCCGAAGGCCTGAGCTTTCTGGAAGTGGCCGAAAGCGCCACTCACCACGAGATGGTCGACCTGTACGCCAAAGCGCTGCCTTCCTACATCGCCAAGGGTATCGAGTTCGAACTGCTGAACCCCGTGCTGGCCACCTTCGACCTGGAAAAACTGGGCCGGGCGATCAACCACGAGCGCGACCAGCAATTCACCTACCTGGGCCTGCAGACCCTGTACGACCGTTACTTCATCCACAAGGATGGCGTGCGTTTCGAACTGCCGCAGATCTTCTTCATGCGTGTGGCCATGGGCCTGGCGATCGAAGAGAAGAACAAGGAAGACCGTGCGATCGAGTTCTACAACCTGTTGTCGTCGTTCGACTACATGGCCTCGACCCCGACCCTGTTCAACGCCGGCACCTTGCGTCCGCAGCTGTCGAGCTGCTACCTGACCACCGTACCGGACGACCTGTCGGGCATCTACGGCGCGATCCACGACAACGCCATGCTGTCCAAATTCGCCGGCGGCCTGGGCAACGACTGGACGCCCGTGCGCGCGCTGGGCTCGTACATCAAGGGCACCAACGGTAAATCCCAGGGCGTCGTACCTTTCCTGAAGGTAGTCAACGACACCGCCGTGGCAGTGAACCAGGGCGGCAAGCGCAAGGGCGCGGTCTGTGCGTACCTGGAAACCTGGCACCTGGACATCGAAGAATTCATCGAGCTGCGCAAGAACACCGGTGATGACCGTCGTCGTACCCACGACATGAACACCGCCAACTGGATTCCCGACCTGTTCATGAAGCGCGTCTTCGACGACGGCAAGTGGACCCTGTTCTCGCCCAACGAAGTGCCGGACCTGCACGACCTGACCGGCAAGGCCTTCGAGGAGCGCTACGAGTACTACGAAGCGCTGACCGAGTACAACAAGATCAAGGTGTTCAAGACCGTCCAGGCCAAAGACCTGTGGCGCAAGATGCTCTCGATGCTGTTCGAAACCGGTCACCCATGGCTGACCTTCAAGGACCCGTGCAACCTGCGCTCGCCGCAGCAGCACGTGGGCGTGGTCCACAGTTCGAACCTGTGCACCGAGATCACCCTGAACACCAACAAGGATGAAATCGCAGTCTGCAACCTGGGCTCGATCAACCTGCCGAACCACATTGCCGACGGCAAGCTGGACACCGCCAAGCTCGAGCGCACCATCAACACCGCCGTGCGCATGCTCGACAACGTGATCGACATCAACTACTACTCGGTGCCGCAGGCGCGCAACTCCAACTTCAAGCACCGCCCGGTCGGCCTGGGCATCATGGGCTTCCAGGATGCGCTGTACAAACAGCACATCCCGTACGGTTCCGATGCCGCCGTTGAGTTCGCCGACAAGTCGATGGAAGCAGTCAGCTACTACGCCATCCAGGCGTCCTGCGACCTCGCCGACGAGCGTGGCGCCTACGAGACGTTCCAGGGCTCGCTGTGGTCCAAGGGCATCCTGCCGCTGGATTCGCAACAGATCCTGATCGAGGCCCGTGGCCAGAAGTACATCGATGTCGACCTCAACGAATCGCTGGACTGGGCGCCGGTCCGTGCCCGCGTGCAGAAAGGCATTCGCAACTCGAACATCATGGCCATCGCGCCGACCGCGACCATCGCCAACATCACCGGCGTATCGCAGTCGATCGAACCGACCTACCAGAACCTGTACGTGAAATCGAACCTGTCGGGCGAATTCACCGTGATCAACCCCTACCTGGTTCGCGACCTGAAAGCGCGCGGCCTGTGGGACTCGGTCATGATCAACGACCTGAAGTACTACGATGGTTCGGTGCAGCAGATCGAGCGCATCCCGCAGGAATTGAAAGACCTCTATGCGACCGCGTTCGAAGTGGACACCAAGTGGATCGTCGATGCAGCCAGCCGTCGCCAGAAGTGGATCGACCAGGCCCAGTCGCTGAACCTGTACATCGCCGGCGCTTCGGGCAAGAAGCTCGACGTGACCTACCGCATGGCCTGGTACCGTGGCCTGAAGACCACCTACTACCTCCGTGCCCTGGCCGCGACCAGCACCGAGAAGTCGACCATCAGCACCAGCAACCTCAATGCAGTGTCGAGCGGCGGCAACAGCGCCCCGATGCAGGCCGCGCCAGCAGGCCCGGCGCCGGTGCCCAAGGCGTGTGCTATTGACGAGCCGGATTGCGAAGCCTGTCAGTAGGGTTCATAAGTTTTAAACGTATACTTAGCTAAATCTCCAACCCCACTAGATACAAGGGGTTGGAGAGTCCACTTCTCGTACACCCTCTCTATACTTGCCGCCCTATCTAGCTCATAGGTCGGGATCGTATACATTGCTCACTTTCCCCATCAGATCTTTCACTGAATTAGACGACTTTCCGATGACCGTGCTGGTCGATCAGGAAGTGCGCCCATTTAGTGTTTCGGACTGCTCTTAGTGAAAGACACGAGCGGTTTGGGGGGACTCCTCACATCCAGCGCAATTCGCCAATACCCGACGTCATGCCAGGCGCCATGCTTGAACCCTACTTCTGGATACGTGCCGATGTGAGCGAAGCCAAAGGCTTCGTGCAGCCCTACGCTGCTACCATTGGGCAGAGCAATCCCGGCATAAGCTGCGTGAAAACCTTGCCTCTTCAATGTCGGCAGCAACACGTCATACAGTGCCCGACCGACACCGCTACGGTGCGCTTCTGGCGATATATAAAGGGTGACGTCGACCGACCAGCGATAGGCTTCACGAGCACGGTGCTGACTGGCATATGCATAGCCGATGACCTAGCCGTCTCGCACCGCAACCAAGTACGGGTAAGTCGGCAAAGTCGACTCAATTCGCATGGCCATTTCTTCGACTGAAGGAGGCTCAATCTCGAACGAAATCGCAGTACTCTCAACCATCGGTGCGTAGATTGCTTGGATGGCTTGAGCGTCCGAAACCTGCGCAATCCTTACAATAGTGTTGCTCATCCTTTATCCCCTTGGTGGCTCAAATCGATCTTTGATTGACTCGTTTCGAGAGTGCCTCGGCGCTTTCCTTGCGCTCCGAGTAGCGATCTACCAGATACGTTTCCCGGCCCCGAACCATCAGCGTGAACTTCACCAGTTCCTCCATCACGTCCACAACACGGTCGTAATAGGCAGATGGCTTCATACGCCCTACGTCGTCGAACTCCAGGAAGGCCTTGGGTACTGAAGACTGGTTTGGGATGGTGATCATCCGCATCCAGCGCCCGAGGATCCGCAACTGGTTTACCGTGTTGAAGGACTGTGATCCCCCGCAGACCTGCATGACGGCGAGCGTCTTGCCCTGGCTAGGCCGGACAGCGCCCATCGTGAGAGGAATCCAGTCGATCTGGGCTTTGAATACAGCAGACATTGCACCGTGACGCTCTGGCGAACACCATACCTGTCCCTCTGACCACAGAACCAGATCCCGCAACTCTTTAACCTTTGGATGGTCTTCCGGAGCGTCATCAGGGAGAGGCAAGCCCGAGGGATCAAAGATGAAGGCCTCGGCTCCCATTAGAGTCAGGATGCGCGCGGCCTCTTGGGTCAGTAGCCTGCTGAAAGAGCGCTCACGGGTTGAGCCATACAGCAACAAGATGCGTGGCTTGTGCGTCTGTTGCTCGTTGCCTTGCAGGCGATCCAGTGTGGCGACGTCGATTAGCGACTGATCCAGGTTAGGTAGATCTAGACTGCTTTCCGAGGAGAATTCGTCCATTACAGTTCACCTATTCGATCTAGTTCGCGCTTCAGTTCCTGCGGTGTAAGCGTCGAATGATCCAGACTGAAGAATGCCTCGAAACGCCTTTTAATCTGGACGACGGTTGCGTCAAATGCGGCCTGGATTTCGCTGTCTGTTCCTTCAACATCGGAAGGATCGGCAAGACCCCAGCGGCTTTTGACAGCAGGCCCAAAATAGACCGGGCATGGTTCGCCTCCAGCCTTATCACACACGGTGATCACCACATCCGGTGGTGAGTCCGAAAAAACCTCTGAGCCTTTGCTGTAGAGATCTGTTGTGCCGATACCGAGCGCTTGCAGCGTGCTAACGGCACGCAGATTCAGCTGTCCGCTCGGGAAGCTGCCCGAACTGACGGCAGTAAAACCGCTCGGGGCCAAGTGGTTGAACACCCCCTCCGAGAGAACGCTCCGGCAGCTGTTTGCCGTACACATAAATAGCACTTTCATGAGTTTCTCCTAGACAGGGGTGCTCAGCCGCAACGCCAGTGCCACCAGCGTTACAAGCAAGATAGGAAGGGTGAGGATGCTGCCGACTTTGAAGTAGTAGCCCCAGGTAATGCGGATATTCTTCTGCGCCAGCACATGCAGCCACAGCAACGTGGCCAGGCTTCCGATTGGCGTGATCTTGGGGCCGAGATCGCAACCGATGACGTTGGCGTAGATCATGGCCTCACGTACCAGTCCCGTAGCGTCGCTGCCCTGAATGGACAGAGCGCCGATAAGCACACTCGGCATGTTGTTCATGATCGAGGACAACAGCGCAGCGGTGATACCGGTGCCCAAGGTAGCGGCCCATAGGCCATGCTCGGCAAATATGTTCAGCAGCCCCGAGAGCGAGTCGGTTAGGCCGGCATTACGCAGGCCATAGACCACGAGATACATGCCCAGCGAAAACACGACAATTTGCCAAGGCGCGTGCTTGATGACCTTTCTCGTGGAGATGATGTGGCCTTTACCTGCAATGACCAGCAGGATCATCGCACACGCAGCAGCAACGGCGCTGATGGGGATACCTAACGGCTCCAGTGCGAACAGACCAACCAGCAGCAGGCCAAGTACCCACCAGCCAGCAATGAAGGTCGACCGATCACGAATCACCGACTCTGGAACCTCAAGCTGATCCACGTCGTATTGGGCGGGAATATCCTTGCGATAGAACATCCAGAGCATGAACAGCGTCGCGGCCACCGCTACCAGGTTTACTGGCCACATCACCGATGCATACTTACCGAAACCCACGCCAAAAAAGTCTGCCGAAACGATGTTGACCAGATTGGACACCACCATGGGCAGACTGGCGGTATCCGCGATAAAGCCTGCGGCCATCACGAACGCTAAAGTCGATGCTGGACTAAAGCGCAGCGCCGTCAGCATCGCGATGACGATCGGGGTCAGAATCAGTGCGGCTCCATCATTGGCGAACAGTGCCGAAACGGCTGCACCGAGCAGGATCATCAGCGCAAACAGGCGTCCACCTTTGCCCTGACCCCAACGAGCCACATGTAGCGCCGCCCATTTGAAGAACCCCGCTTCATCGAGCAGCAAACTGATGATGATCACGGCAATGAAGGTCGCGGTAGCGTTCCAGACGATGTGCCATACAACCGGCACATCCCCCAGGCTCACCACGCCGGTCAACAATGCCAGAACGGCACCCGCTGCTGCGCTCCAGCCGACGCCTAAGCCCCTTGGTTGCCAGATAACGAGCACGAGCGTAACTACGAAAATCGACGCAGCGATGAGCATGGGTGTGTTCCAGATCAGGAGGTCAGCAGCAGGAGGCTTGGCGCACGGGTCTGTCTTCCATGGAAGCCAGCCGCCCTTGATGGTCGTTAACCCAGGACTGGTGGGCCTGTGTAGTGACGGTCAGAACATCCAGCGCCCACTGTTCAAGTTCGGGATGCAGGCGGTAGTAAACCCACTGACCCTGCCTGCGATCCGCGAGTAATCCGCAGGCACGCAGCTGGGCCAGGTGCCTCGAAACCTTGGACTGGTTGTCCTCCAGTGCCCAGATCAACTCGCACACGCACAGCTCACCCTCAGCCGAAAGCATGAGCATGATCCGAGCGCGGGTTTCGTCCCCGAGGCACTTGAAAAAGGTGTGTGGTGGAAGGTTCATAAGCAATCAACCTTAATATGTGGATAACCGAATATACAGATATGAACACACTCTGCGCGCTTGCACAACTGCCCAGTGCCAAGACTTGATGATTCAGGCTTCAGCGATCGCCGGTCATTGCAGAGGCACGGTTACGACGAGAATAGAATTCGTCAGCCTACGACCGCTAGACCCTGAAGCCCGCCTCACGGTAACGTGAAGCGGGCTTTTTTGTGCTCGGCGCCTGGACGCTGTTCGCACATCCCGAAACACCGTAGGCGGAACCTTCCCAACGGTTACCCGTCAACCCATCGAACCCACTTCCGGATGGTCACCACCATGAAAACCATTGCCGCCTTGCTTCTGGCCTGTATGGCCGCCCCAGCCTTTGCCGCCGAAATGTCGCACAGCAACAGCGAGATGACGCCGATGCAGCACGAATACATGATGAGCATGGAGACCATGCAGAAATCCATGCACGAAGGCGGCATGGAAACCGACGCCGACGTGGCGTTCGCCAAAGGCATGCTGGCCCACCACAAGGCCGCACTGGACATGGCCAAGATCGAGTTGAAATACGGCAAGGATGCGGAAATGCGCAAGCTGGCCGAGAACATCATCAAGGCCCAGCAGGCGGAAATCGATCAGATGGAGACATGGGTCAAGAAGCATAAGAAGTGATTCGAAAGCTCGGCCGGTAGCGCCGGCCATTTCGATGTAAGCTTTCAATCCTCCCCGCTCGAACCCCACCTTCAAGGAGTCCGCCCATGAGCAACCGCCAAAGCGAGATCGCCGCCGCCCTGGCCGTGGTCCCCCCGTTCGCCGACGACCACGCCATCGACCAGGAAATAGAACGCCGCAAGGCGTTCATCAAGCAGTGCCTGACCACGGCCGGCTTGAAGGTCCTGGTGCTGGGCATCAGCGGCGGGGTCGATTCGCTCACGGCCGGACGCCTGGCACAGCTGGCCATCGAAGAACTGCGCGAGGGCACGGGTGAAACCGACTACCGATTCATCGCAGTGCGCCTGCCCTACAACGTCCAGCACGACGAGGACGACGCCGCCGCCTCGTTGCGCTTCATCAAGGCGGATGTCGAAGAAACCGTCAACATCGCCAGTGCCGTGCAGGGCCTGGCTCAGCAGACTACCCAGCTGCATGAGCTGAGCGACGCTCGCCGCGACTTCGTCATGGGCAACGTCAAGGCGCGGATCCGCATGGTCGCGCAGTACACCATTGCCAATGCCAACAATGGCCTGGTGATCGGCACCGACCACGCCGCCGAGGCCGTCATGGGCTTCTTCACCAAATTCGGTGACGGGGCGTGCGACCTCGCGCCGCTCAGCGGGCTGGTGAAAAACCAGGTGCGCGCCATCGCTCGCCGCCTCGGGGCACCGGACAATCTGGTGATGAAAGTGCCAACGGCCGACCTCGAAGAACTGCGGCCCGGCAAGCCGGACGAAGACGCCCATGGCGTGAGCTACCAGCAGATCGATGCGTTCCTGCACGGCGAGCCGGTGGGCGACGAAGCCTACGCGATTATCGTCAAGGCGTACGACCAGACGCATCACAAACGTGTGCTGCCGTTTTCGCCTTGATTTCCCTTCAATGTGCGGTTGATCATCTGAGCAGGTCAGGGAGATCAACCCACAATGAAATTGCATCAACTGCGCGCACTGGTCTGTATTCATGAAACCGGGAGCCTGCAAGACGCCTCGCACGTACTGCACCTCACGCAATCTGCATTGAGCCGGGCGATGAAGGAACTGGAACATGAACTGGGGGTGACGCTTCTGGTTCGGTCCAACAAAGGCATGAGCCTCACCGAGCATGGCCAGCGCATGCTGACCCACGCCCGCCAGGCCCTGGAAAGCGTACGGCGAGCGCGTCAGGAAATCGAAGACATGAAGGGTCTGACGGTGAGTGAAGTCACTCTGGGGGTGACGCCCGTCACGGCCTTGCTGCCGCCGCTGCAACAGACCCTTCTGCGTTTCCAGCAAACCTGTCCAAACGCCGCGCTGAAGGTGCTGGAGATGCGCCCTGCCCAGTTGCTGCAGCATCTGCGCGATGGCCTGCTGGATTTTGCCCTGACTTCCCAAGTGCCGAGCCATGCCGTAGGGCTGGACTGGCAGCCGCTGTGTCGCATTCCCGGCAGTGTGGCAGTGCGCAAGGATCACCCGCTACGTAATGTCAAATCGCTGCGGCTGTTGCAGCAGGCCCAATGGATCAGTGTCGACCCGCTCGCAGACAGCCAGTCTCAGTTCAATCAACTGTTCACCGCAAGTGCGCTTGGCCGCCCGCCAAAGGTGTTCGAGTGCACCGCAATGAATCTGGCGCTGAAGATGCTGATCGAAAGCGATGCAGTGATGGTGGTGAGCGAAAGCGCGCTCGGACCGTGCTGGGCCGGCATGACTGACATGGGCCAGTACCTGCACACCCTGCAACTGCAGGAGTCGGTTCCCGATTTCTCGGTCAATGTCGTGTGTGTGAACCAGGCCTACCTGACCAGGACCGCGAGTGTGCTGTTCAGTCAACTGCAGGCGAACTTTGCATGAACGGCCATCAGTGCCAAAACCACACCCGGCGAGCGTCCAAAAAGACTTTTTTCGACCCCCGGACTTGAGCGATGCTCAACCCATTGCAACGCGTGCAATCGATGTCACTCGATATCGCTCGATGCCCGTGCCAGAGCCTTTATCTAATTGACCAGACGGCCTGAACACCTTCGTAACGACCTCCGATGGTTACTGACATTCCCATCCCGTGTCACTCATTCGGATTGTTCTGGGTCAGTCCTTCCCCATTCGCCCCTGGCCTCGATATCGACAGCCAACCCCATCGAAACCAACCCATAAGCCCTTGATTAAATGTGATGTGCAGTGGGTGAGCCCATCCCCGACACTGGCCCGCACCACGATTCCGGGTACAGGCCTCAGCCATGAAGAGCACTCTTGCCAGCGACTCCCTTCTCACCGCCAGCGATGCAACGACCGCGCCGCAGCCAAACAAGATGCGCCGGGTCATCATCGCGTCTTCTCTGGGTAATGGCCTGGAGATCTATGACTTCACGGTGTACAGCTTTTTCGCCGTCATCATCGGACAGTTGTTCTTTCCTGGCTCTTCACCCATGGCCTCGCTGCTCATGTCTCTGGCGACGTTCGCCGTCGGCTTCGTCATGCGGCCCTTGGGTGCGTTGCTCATCGGTCGAGTCGCCGACCGCCGAGGACGCAAGGCTGCGCTGTCGCTGACCATTGCCCTGATGACGGTGGGTACCGGAATCATTGCCTTTACACCGACCTACGCCAGTATCGGCATCAGTGCCAGTGTCTTGCTGGTGATCGCCAGGCTGCTGCAGGGGCTCTCGGTTGGCGGTGAAGTGGGTTGCGCATCGGCGTTCATGATGGAGTCGGGCCGAACCGACAACCGTTGCTTCGTGGTCAGTTGGCAGGGCGCCAGTCAAGGCGCTGCGGCACTACTGGGTGCGGGCACGGGCTTGCTGCTGACCAGTAGTCTCAGCGAGGAGTCGTTGCTCGATTGGGGCTGGCGAGTCCCCTTCGTGATCGGGCTGCTGATCGGCCCGGTCGGCTGGTTCATCCGTCAGCACCTGGATGAAACCCATACCGCCACCGCCGATACACCCTCGCTGGGGCAATTGCTCAAGGGGCAGAGTCGCACCCTGCTGCTGGGTATTGCCTGGATGTCGGCGACCACCGTGACCATGTACATGGTGGTCTATTACATGCCCACCTACCTGACCCAGACACTTGGCCGCCCGCAGAGCCTGGGGTTTGCGCTGGTCGGCCTGGCCAGCGCCCTGCTCGTCGTGATCACGCCGATCGCCGGCCGTTATGCCGACGGTTTCATCCGTCGCAAACCGTTGCTTTATGGAATTTCCTGGATGGCACTGCTGACGGTTTACCCGGCATTCATGCTCTTGAGCCACGCGAACATTCTGCTTTGCATCGTGGCCATCATCCTGTTGATTCTGCCGATGGCAATCGGACTGGCGCCGAGCATGGCCATGCTGCTCGAAGCATTCCCCCGGCAACAGCGGGTGACCGGAATGTCGATCATCTACAGCGTCAGCGTGACGCTGTTCGGCGGATTTTCTCCGCTGCTGGTGACATGGCTGATCAACGTCACCGGCAACCCATTGACCCCGGCGCTGTACCTGGTGGCCACTGTGGCGCTCAGCCTGTGCGCCCTGCGTCTGCTGCCAGAGCACCCCGGCCGCGACTGACCGTTCAATACACTGCAACACAGAGGAAAATGCCCATGAGCGAGCCCACGGTTCACCCGCACCTGCTCGACACTGCCATACGGTTTGCGGCACTGCGCCAGGACATTCACCGCCACCCCGAGCTGGGAACCGACACCTGTCGCACGGCGGCAATAGTGGCCGAGCGGCTCGTCGCATGGGGTTATGAAGTCCATACCGACGTGGGTAAAGGCGTCGTGGGCGTACTCAGGCGCGGGCGATCAGCACGTACGTTGGGCATCCGAGCGGACATGGATGCATTGCCCATCATGGAGCGCAACGGCCTGCCGTGGGCGAGCGAGCGGCCGGGTCGCATGCATGCCTGCGGGCACGATGGCCACACCGCCACCCTGCTGGCGGCGGCAGAGCACTTGGCGACCCAGGGTCGATTCGACGGCACCTTGAACTTGATTTTCCAGCCTGACGAGGAAGGATTGACGGGCGCGCGGATGATGCTGGATGCAGGTCTGTTCGACAGGTTTGCGTGCGACGCCGTCTATGCCTTTCACAACATGCCCGGCTTGCCGGTCGGCGTGGCCGTGGTTCAGCCCGGCGCCTTCATGGCGTCTTCGGAAGAAGTGCGGATTACCCTGACAGGCCGAGGTGGCCATGGAGCCATGCCGGAACGCGCCATTGATCCGATACCAGCTCTGGCAGGCATCATCAGCGCATTGCAAACCGTCGTTTCGCGCAACCTTTCGACCAGCGACGCTGCGGTGGTGAGTGTCGGTAAAGTCCGCGCCGGCACCGTCTACAACATCATTCCAGAGACCGCCACCTTGATGCTGGGTGTGCGTACCGCAACGCCTGCCGTACGCGAGAAGGTAGAGCAGCGTATCCGCGAAATCGTTCAGGGGCAGGCAGCCAGCTTCGGCGTGACCGCAGCCATCGAATACCGGTTGCTGGCACCCGTGCTGGTCAATGCGCCCGAAGAAACCGCACGTATGCATGCCGCAGCCTGCGCGGTGCTGGGTGCGGACAATGTGCTGGAACAGATGCCGGTGCGCCTGATGGGCAGCGAAGACTTCGCCTGGATGCTGAATCAGCGTCCAGGCTGCTATTTCGTCCTGGGGAACGGCACTGGGTCGTTCAATGGCTGCTCGGTGCACAACGACCACTATGACTTCAACGACGCCGTGATTCCCTTGGGCGCCGCGTGCTGGGCGAGGCTGGTGGAAGACTATCTGCAACCACTGTGCGACTAGCGCTTGCTTGCCGCCTGAATCAACGCCTTCATCTCTGCCACCGCGGCCTTGAAGCCCACGAACAACGCGTGGGCCACCAGCGCGTGACCGATGTTCAGCTCGTTGACCCCGCGAATCGCGGCCACCGGCTCGACGTTGTGATAGTGCAGACCATGGCCGGCATTGACGATCAGCCCGTGGCCCAGACCGAAGCCTACGCCATCGACGATGCGCTGCAGTTCACCGGCGACATCGGTCGGGGTCTGGGCGTCGGCGTAGCGGCCGGTATGCAGTTCGATCGCCGGCGCACCGATGCGCTTCGAAGCCTCGATCTGGCGCTCGTCGGCATCGATGAACAGCGACACCTCGCAGCCCAGCTTGCTCAACCGCTCGACTGCGGCCTTGATCTTGGCTTCCTGACCGGCGACGTCCAGACCACCCTCGGTGGTCAGCTCCTCGCGGGTTTCGGGCACCAGGCAGACGTGAGCCGGGCGAATCTGCTCGGCAAAGGTCAGCATGGCCTCGGTGACGCCCATTTCAAAATTCATCCGCGTCTGCAACACGTCCTTGAGCAGCAGCACGTCGCGCGGCTGGATGTGCCGGCGGTCTTCACGCAGGTGCACAGTGATGCCGTCGGCTCCGGCTTCCTCGGCGTCGAGCGCGGCCTTGACCGGATCGGGATAGCGCGTGCCACGGGCCTGACGCAGGGTCGCCACGTGGTCGATGTTGACGCCCAGCAGAATGCGGTTACAGGTATTCACGAGAACTCTCCGATAAATCCAGGCCCACAGCATACGTGTTGGTCAGGGCTTGCGAAACAGCTCGCGGCTGACCAGCGGGCGGCCGCCCAGGTGCACCGCCAGGGCCTGGCGCATCAGGCGCTTGGCTGCGGCCAGCGCACCGGGTGTTTCCCAACTGGCCTGGGCCATTGCCAGCAACTCGGCGCCCTGGAACAGCCCTGGCTGCAACAGCTCGACCCGTTCCAGGCCAGCATCCACCAGCAAGCGGTACAAGCCATCGACCGCCACAGGCTCACCATTGACGTCGACGTCCAACGCGAAGCCATACCCCAGCTGATCCAGCAGACGCCACTCGAAGGAGCGCAGCAAAGGCTCCAGCGCCCGCCCTGCGCCGAGTGCCTGAAGGGTGGCAGCATAATGATCGAACAGCTGGGGGTGGGGGTCTTCACTGGGCAACAGACGGATGATCAGCTCGTTGAGGTACAGGCCGCTGAACAGCGCGTCACCGAGCATCCACACCGCCACCCCAGCGGACTCCATGCGCGAAACGTTCTTGAGTTCGCCCTTGCCGCGAAACTCGACCTCCAGCGGCACGAACGGACGCGCCAGGGTGCCCGCCTTGCCGCGCGCGTTACGCAACACGGCGCGCAGGCGGCCCTGGGGGGTGAGGAAATCGACGAGGGCACTGGTTTCGCGATAGGCACGCGAGTGCAGGACGTAGGCGGGTTGTGGCGTTGGGGTATTGGACATGGCTTACGCAAACCTGTAGCAGCGGCGCAAGCCGCGTCACGAACCCTCGCGAACCAACAGAAGATCTGCTGCGCCCTTTGACGCGGCTTGCGCCGCTGCTACAGGGTGTCGTCCGCGATGTGAAATTACTGGTCGTTATACCCCAGCGAACGCAACGCCCGCTCGTCATCGGACCAGCCGCCCTTCACCTTCACCCACAGATTGAGCATGACCTTGGAGTCGAACAGCACCTCCATGTCCTTGCGCGCTTCCATGCCGATGCGCTTGATACGCTCGCCCTTGTCGCCAATGATGATTTTCTTCTGGCCATCACGCTCGACGAGGATCAAGGCATGGATATGCAGCGTCTTGCCCTGCTGCTTGAATTCCTCGATCTCGACGGTGATCTGGTACGGCAGCTCGGCACCCAGCTGGCGCATGATCTTCTCGCGCACCAGTTCGGCGGCCAGGAAGCGGCTGCTGCGGTCGGTGATCTGGTCTTCGGGGAAGAAGTGCTCATTCTCCGGCAGATGCCCGGCAATGACTTTTTCCAGCGCTTCCAGGTTGTGCCCGTGCTGCGCGGAAATCGGCACGATCTCGGCGTTCGGCAGCTGCTCCTGCAGCCACGCCAGGTGCGGCATCAGCTCAGCCTTGTCCTCGATGCGGTCGGTCTTGTTGATGGCCAGGATCACCGGCCCCTGGACGTACTGCACTCGCTCCAGAACCAGTTGATCTTCGTCCGTCCACTTGGTGCGGTCGACCACGAAGATCACCACGTCGACGTCTTTCAACGCTGCCGAGGCGGTCTTGTTCATGTAGCGGTTGAGGGCTTTTTCATTGCCCTTGTGCATGCCCGGGGTGTCGACATAGACGGCCTGGATCTCGCCCTCGGTCTTGATGCCCAGCATGTTGTGGCGAGTGGTCTGCGGCTTGCGCGACGTGATCGCCAGCTTCTGCCCCAGAATGTGGTTGAGCAACGTCGACTTGCCGACATTCGGGCGGCCGACGATGGCTACATAGCCACAACGGGTAACGGGTGCATCAGTCATTGCCATTCTCCACGCCCAGAGCGATCAGGGCAGACGCGGCGGCCACCTGTTCGGCGATGCGACGGCTGACGCCCTGGCCCCGGCTTTTCTCATTCAGAAGGACGACTTCACACTCGACGAAGAACTGTCGGCAGTGTGGGTCGCCCTGGATATCCACCACTTCATAGCGCGGCAGCTCAGCACCGCGCGACTGCAGGAACTCCTGCAGGCGGGTCTTGGGATCTTTGTTGGTATCGACCAGCGTCAGCCCTTCGAACTGCCCTTCCAGCCAGGCCAGCACGCGATCACGCGCTGCATCCATGCCGGTGTCCAGGTAGATGGCCCCGATCAGTGCTTCGAGGGCATCGGCCAGAATCGATTCGCGGCGGAAACCACCACTCTTCAATTCGCCCGAGCCCAGGCGCAGGTAATCGCCTAGATCGAAGCCGCGGGCCAGTATGGCCAGGGTTTCACCCTTGACCAGGCGTGCGCGCAAGCGTGAAAGCTGGCCTTCACGGGCTTGCGGAAAGCGCTCGAAAAGCGCCTCGCCAGCGACGAAATTGAGGATGGCGTCGCCGAGAAACTCGAGGCGCTCGTTATTTCGCCCGGCGAAGCTGCGATGAGTCAGCGCCAGCACCATCAGGTCCTGGTCCTTGAAAGTGTAGCCCAGCTGGCGTTCGAGGCGGCCCAGGGAAGCGGTCACGGCTTGACCACGCTGAACTCACGATCGAACTTCACCACCACGTCCAAATTCTGGATCAGTGGCTCACGCTTTTCGTACTTGAGGTGCGCCTTGAATGCGTTGCCCGCCTCGGTGATGCTTAAAACCTTGTTCAAATCCAGATCCTGAATATTGTTGACCTGCATGGCCCGGCTGACGTGGCCATAGAATTCACCCACCGTATCGACCCGGGTGGACTTGTCCGCGCCCGCCGACTCGATGGCCTGGCTCAGCGTCCGGTAGTCCATGTAGTGCGGCACCAGCTTGAAAGCCGTGCTGGCCACGAACGCGATCACCGCCAAAGTCAGCAACCAGCCAACGATGGACATGCCTTGCTGAGACTTCACTGCGTTCATGCTGGACACCTCGGAAAACGATCGGCGCCGTCCGTGGACGGCGCCGGCGGCGCTACTTGATCAGCCCGACTCGCGAGAAGTTGGGCAGGTGGCTGAGCTTGGGTTCGGGCCAGCTCATCCAGATGGCAAAGGCCTTGCCGACGATGTTCTGGTCGGGGACCATGCCCAGCAGCTCCTTGGGAATCGACGGATCGTCCCAGTAGCGGCTGTCGTTCGAGTTGTCGCGGTTGTCGCCCATCATGAAGTAGTGCCCGGCAGGCACCGTCCACTGGCTGTCGGGCGGCGCGCGATAGCGAGACATCTCCTGGCGAATCACGTGCTCGACTTCGCCCAGCTTTTCCTTGTACAACTCGGCGCTGCCCAGGCTGCCCGGCTCGCTGCCGACCAGTTGCCGGGCGATCAATTCGCCGTTGACGTACAGCTGCTTGTCCGAGGTGTAGCGAATCTGGTCGCCCGGCAAGCCGATCACGCGCTTGATGTAATTGACGTTGGGATCGCTGGGGTAGCGGAACACCATGACGTCGCCGCGCTTGGGATCGTTGACCTCGATGACCTTCTTGTCCACCACCGGCAGGCGAATGCCATAGGAGAACTTGTTCACGAGGATGAAATCGCCCACTTCCAGAGTCGGGATCATCGAGCCCGAAGGAATCTGGAACGGCTCGACCAGAAACGAGCGCAATACCAGCACGATGAACAACACCGGAAAGAACGACTTGCCGTACTCGACCAGCAACGGTTCCTTGTCCAGGCGCTCGACCACCGCCGGCTCGGGCTGGCTGACGCTGCCCTCGTAGGTGGCGATCGCAGCCCGTCGTCGCGGCGCCAGGACGACCAGATCAAGCAAGGCCAGCAGACCGCAAACGGCTACGGCGATGACCAGCAACAGCGGGAAATTTAGTGACATAGGACTCGACTATTCCAACCTGAGCACAGCAAGGAAGGCTTCCTGTGGAATTTCCACGTTGCCGACCTGCTTCATGCGTTTCTTACCGGCCTTCTGTTTCTCCAACAGCTTGCGTTTACGACTCACGTCGCCACCGTAGCACTTGGCCAGTACGTTCTTTCTGAGCGCCTTGACAGTGGTCCGGGCAATGACCTGTCCGCCAATGGCGGCCTGGATTGCCACATCGAACATCTGCCGAGGGATCAGCTCCTTCATTTTTTCGGTCAATGCACGGCCCTTGTAGGCCGCGTTGTCTCGGTGCACGATCAGCGCCAGGGCGTCGACCTTGTCACCGTTGATCAACACATCCAGCTTGACCAGGTTGGCCGACTGGTAACGCTCGAAATGGTAGTCCAGCGAGGCATAGCCACGGCTGGTGGATTTCAGGCGGTCGAAGAAGTCCAGCACCACTTCATTCATCGGCAGGTCGTAGCGAACCTGAACCTGGCTGCCGAGGAATTGCATGTCGCGCTGCACGCCGCGCTTCTCGATGCACAGGGTAATGACGTTGCCCAGGTGCTCTTGAGGCACAAGAATCGTCGCCGACACGATCGGCTCGCGGAAGTCTTCGACGGATGACGCATCCGGAAGCTTCGACGGGTTGTCGACATAAATGGTTTCACCGGTCTTCATGACCACTTCGAAGATCACGCTCGGCGCGGTGGTGATCAGGTCCAGGTCGTACTCGCGCTCCAGGCGCTCCTGGATGATCTCCATGTGCAGCATGCCGAGGAACCCGCAGCGGAAACCGAAGCCCAGGGCGTCGGAGCTTTCCGGCAGGTATTGCAGCGAGGAATCGTTGAGGGTCAGCTTCTGCAGGGCGTCGCGGAAATCCTCGAAGTCTTCCGAGCTAACCGGGAACAGCCCGGCGTAGACCTGCGGCTGAATGCGCTTGAAGCCCGGCAGTACGGCGACATCGGGCGTGCTGCTCAGAGTCAGGGTGTCGCCGACCGGCGCGCCGTGAATGTCCTTGATGCTGCCGATGATGAAGCCCACCTCGCCCGCCTTGAGGTCGGCGGTGGCGGTGTGCTTGGGCGTGAAGACGCCGACGCTGTCGACCAGGTGCACCTTGCCGGTGGACTTGACCAGAATCTTGTCGCCCTTCTTCACCCGGCCATGGCGCACGCGTACCAGCGAGACAACACCCAGGTAGTTGTCGAACCAGGAGTCGATGATCAACGCCTGCAACGGTGCTTCGATATCGCCGGTAGGGGCTGGAATGGTCTGCACCAGGCGCTCGAGCACGTCGATCACGCCCATGCCGCTCTTGGCGCTGCAGGCCACGGCGTCGGTGGCGTCGATGCCGATGATCTTCTCGATCTCGTCCTTGACCTTGTCCGGGTCGGCCTGGGGCAGGTCCATCTTGTTCAGCACCGGCATCACTTCCAGGCCTTGCTCGATGGCCGTGTAACAGTTGGCCACGGACTGGGCTTCGACGCCCTGCCCCGCATCCACCACCAGCAGCGCACCTTCGCAGGCCGCCAGAGAACGGCTGACTTCGTAGGTGAAGTCGACGTGGCCCGGGGTGTCGATGAAGTTCAGCTGATAGGTTTTGCCGTCCTGCGCCTTGTAGTGCAGCGTAACGCTGTGCGCCTTGATGGTGATCCCGCGCTCACGCTCCAGGTCCATGGAGTCCAGCACCTGGGCCTCCATTTCACGGTCGGCCAGGCCGCCGCACATCTGGATGAACCGATCGGCGAGGGTCGACTTGCCGTGATCGATGTGGGCGATGATGGAGAAATTGCGGATATGACTCAAATCACTCACGGGTCAACACTCAAAAAGGCTGCGGGCCGGACGCCCAACGAAAAATAGCCGGGAATTGTACCTGAATTACGTTGGGGTGTGGGAGCGGTGGGTCGAGGGGTGGTTGTCCGGACGTCTTCGCGGGCAGAGGGCCACACCACCGCTCACAAAAAAGGCGACCCGAAGGCCGCCTCTCGCTCACACACCCAACCTGCTTACTCAGCCAGCTTGAAGGTGATGAAGCTCGCCCTGCCCTGACGCAGCACGCGCATGGACACCGAACGATTCTTCGGCAGGCCCTTGGCGATATCGGCGAACTGCTTCGACGACTCGATGGCCTGGTTGTTCAGGTGCGTGATGACGTCGCCGGGCTGCAGGCCGATCAGCGCCGCCGGACCGTCCTGCACTTCCTTGATGACCACACCGCCCTTGAGCTCCAGTGCCTTTTTCTGCTCGGTGGTCAGCTCTGCCACCGACACACCCAAACGATTGCTGCTGCGCTCGGTCTGGGCCTTGGCACCTGCATCCAGGTCCTGATCGTCATCCGGCATCGCACCGACGGTTACGTCGACCGTACGGCGCTTGCCTTCCCGAATCACTTCCAGGCTGGCCTTGGCTCCGGCCTTGAGTCCCCCGACCAGATGCGGCAGGTCGGCCGACATATCGATCGGCTGGCCATTCATGCTCAGGATCACATCACCCACCTGCAGGCCGCCCTTGGCTGCAGGGCCCTCTTCGAGCACCTGTGCAACCAGTGCACCGGCCGGCTTGTCCAGGCCGAACGACTCGGCCAGGTCCTTGTTGACCTCTTGAATGACCACACCCAGCCAGCCGCGACTGACCTTGCCGTCCTTCTTGAGCTGGTCCGAAACGTCCAGGGCGACGTCGATCGGGATGGCGAAGGACAAGCCCATGAAGCCGCCGGAACGGGTGAATATCTGCGAGTTGATACCCACCACTTCACCGTTCATGTTGAACAGCGGGCCACCCGAGTTGCCCGGGTTGATAGCCACATCCGTTTGAATGAACGGTACGTAGGCGTCATTGGGCAGCGTCCGGCCCTTGGCACTGACGATACCCTTGGTGACGGAATGGTCGAAGCCGAACGGCGAACCGATGGCCAATACCCACTCGCCTACTTTCAACTTGGCCGAATCGCCCAGCTTGACCGTGGGCAGGTTCTTGCCGTCGATTTTCAACAGCGCCACGTCGGTGCGTGGATCGGTGCCGACCAGCTTGGCCTTCAGCTCACTGCGATCGGACAAACGCACGATGATTTCGTCGGCGTCGGCAATCACGTGATTGTTGGTGAGCACATAGCCATCAGCCGACACGATGAAGCCCGAGCCCAGTGACTGCGCTTCGCGCTGACGATCTCCGCGTTGCGGGGACCGCGGCCCACCGCGCGGCATGTTGCGTTCGAAGAACTCGCGAAACATCGGCGGCAAGCCTTCCAGATCTGGCATCTGGCTCGCAGCCACCCCGCGATCCGGCAGCTTCTGCGTGGTACTGATGTTCACCACGGCGGGCGAAGCCTGCTCGACCAGCGTGGTGAAATCAGGCAACGCTTCAGCTTGGACGCTGGCAACGTTGCCCAGCATCAGCACTGCCGCGAACAGTGAAAGAAAGGGGTTGAAACGTGTTATCGACATACGGCTCCCGTTCGTAACGAGCGTGGTTGAGCAATAGGGTTGTGCGACCGACAAAACCAGGATTCAGCCCTCTGGCAATCCCGCGTTTTGCTGTGGCGCACGGCAGCGAGCCTGTGACTGCAGAAATGACTCGCCCCCGAAGCACAGACCTATAAGAAAAAAACCGGCGGTTTGCAACCTGCATGAAACAGCTTTCACGTTACGTTGCGACGATTAATCGAACATGAAGGAGTGTCACCAGGCATGGCAACACCTCCAGGCGCGCACCGTTCAACGGCGAGCTTGACCATCCTGCCGTTGCATCGACAGGGCTATTCGCTCTGCGGTGCCCAGCGGAATTTCACCCACCACCGTGATCATCATTTCTCCGTCTGCAGTCTTCAGTCGCCGCGACACGGCCGCCGTCGGGCCAAGCTGTACGCGGGTATCACGCGCCGAAGCGCCATTGAGCGGTTCGAGAAATACAGAAAAATGCGCAAGGCCATCGGCATACAGCAGGCTGGTCACACTGGCATTGCTCGCAGAGGATTTGCGCAGACCAGTCTGGGCCAGTTCGAAGCCAGCCGGAATCCATTTGGAGCGCCAAGCGGACACGTCGCGTGGTGCGGGCCCGGCGACGGTATGCAATACAGGCTTACAATTTGGTGTCGCTTTCAAGTCAGCCGACGCGGGCGCTCCTGGTTCCAGACGCGTGTACTGCAAGCGTTCGAGCAATCGCCCCTGTGCGTCGATCAGCAGAGACTTGAGCAACAGGCCGGTGCGTGTATCCAGATGCATTTCGAAGGCATAGCGATCGCGATCCTTGGGAACCAGAGTCACCACCACCGCATCGCGCCCGGCGACCCTGGATGCTCCGGCAACGCGCAGCTCGTACCACGACATCAGTTTGAGCGGATCGACAACGCCATCGTGGCCGGCAGGCCCTTGCCCCACGCTGAGCATTGGATTGCCCGTCGCACAGGACGTACGACCACCGACCTGGACACGTTCGGAAGCAACACCGTCGAGCTTGAGCACACGCTCGTGCACCCCGCCGTCGCCGGCACGGTGCCAAACCTGATAGGTGGAGAAGTCGCCGTCGCGTTCGTAAACGAACGTACCTTCGAAATTCTGCGTGCGCTCGGCGCGCGTCATGCTTTCAAGCCACTGCGCTGCATCAGGAGCCGCAGCGACCGGTGCGGCCAAGCCAAGGAGAAATGGCAGGAATAGAGCCGCACGCATGATCGGGATTAACGGTTTTCCATGCTCGCGGAGCGGGCATAGGGCAGAGCGCTTTCGGAACCCTTGGCAGCCGCTTCTTGCGAGTGCTGACGCAGGTAGCCCGGCAGACGCTGGTCGTTCAAGCCTTCCTCACCCTTCAGCACGCCATTGGCCATGGGCCCTGGAGCGTCGGAACTGTCAGGCGTGTAGCCTGCCAGAACGGCCGGACCTTGTACCATCGGCGTCGACGGTGCCTGCAGTGCAGGCTGCTGCTGCGCCAGTTCGGCACCGGTAATGTCGTCCTGATTGTACAGGCGTACACCTGCCAGCACTGCGACCGTCACCGAAGCAGCCACGGCCAGACGACCGAGGCTGCGCCATGGGCCGCGAGCAGCTGCTGCAGGCGCAACATCTTCGGCAATGGCTGCTGATACTGCAGCCGACAGATCCAGGCGCGGATCCAGAAGATCCTTGTGCATGACGGCACGGGCGACCTGAAAGCGTGCCCAGGTGGCACGGGTTTCGGCATCGTCCAATGCGGTCAGTACCCGACGCAGTTCCAATTCGTCCGCTTCGTTATCCATCACTGCGGACAGCGATTCCTGCAGGGCTTCACGACTCATGGCGTTCCTCTCTTGGCTATCGCCGCTGTCTCAGGATTCCTGCAACAACGGCTGCAGGGCTTTGTCGATGGCTTCCCGGGCACGAAAAATCCGCGACCGCACGGTCCCCACCGGACACTGCATGACACTGGCAATGTCTTCGTAACTCAAGCCGTCGAACTCACGCAGGGTCAACGCCGTGCGCAGGTCTTCGGGCAACTGCTGAATGGTTCGATGGACGGTGCCTTCGATCTCATCGCGCAGCAATGAACGTTCCGGTGACTCGAGATCCTTCAGGCCATGATCGCCGTCATAGAACTCCGCGTCCTCGGAACTTACGTCGCTGTCTGGTGGCCTGCGTCCGCGGGACACCAGATAGTTCTTCGCCGTGTTGATGGCGATGCGGTACAGCCACGTGTAGAACGCGCTGTCCCCGCGAAAATTGCCCAACGCGCGGTAAGCCTTGATAAAGGCTTCCTGCGCCACGTCCTGGGCTTCATGGGTGTCGTGCACGAACCGCACGATCAACCCGAGAATCTTGTGCTGATACTTCAGCACCAACAGATCAAACGCTCGCCGATCACCGCGTTGTACACGCTCGACCAGCTGCCGATCCTCTTCCTGGGTTAGCATGAACACTCCTCATGGGTCCGGAAGGAGCGCTGCTCAGGCCATCGTTCAGGCTTGCAACCATAGACTCGGGCTATTCGCAAAAGTTCTCCCCTCCAGGCAAGTTTCCCGCAGGCCCGGATCAAGCCTGCACGGAAAGCGCAGCCCGAACATGCCGGGCTGCGCCGATAATCTTTCCGCCGATCGCCGCATCCAGGCATTGCTGGTGCAACCATTGATCGACACTGTTTCCTTCTTATAGGCAACCTTCTATTGATTGCGGGGTTTCTTGGAAAGTTCCCACAAAAACGAAGGTTTAGGCCTACACGCACGGCTTGTTAGCTCCCAAAACTGAAGTGATTCAGCTTTAGCTGCCCTGGTCGAGCTGTCTGTGCACATAGCGCAAGCGTTGATACGGCTGCTATAAATGCCGCGCTGTACCAGCGGGAAATGCTGGATGCCGTGCGTCGAAGGTGCCGCTATTGTGCCGCTACCCCCTTGGATATACCAGCGGGACGTGCACAACAGGCACGAACGGCACACTGGATAGCGCTTCACGCAACTTCAATTTCGACCTGCGGACGACCTTCGAATGGGCAAGCAACTGCAACACGATGTTCTGGTGATCGGTAGCGGAGCCGCAGGCTTGAGCCTTGCACTGGCGTTGCCCGACACGCTGCGCATTGCGGTCATCAGCAAGGGCGGGCTCGGCGATGGCTCGACGCCTTGGGCACAAGGCGGCGTGGCGGCCGTACTGGCCGACACCGATACCGTCGAGGCTCACGTACAGGACACTCTCGAAGCGGGCGCCGGCCTATGCGATGAAGAGGGAGTGCGCTTCACCGTAGAGCACAGCCGGACGGCGATTCAGTGGTTGGTCGAGTTGGGCGTGCCGTTTACCCGTGAACACGAATCGGATCCCGAGCACACCGGCTTCCCCTTTCACCTGACCCGTGAAGGCGGGCACAGCCAGCGCCGCATCATTCATGCGGCGGATGCCACCGGCGCGGCGATGTTCGACACGCTGTTGGCAGCGGCGCGCCTGCGGCCCAACATCGAACTCATGGAGCAGTGCGCGGCCATCGACCTGATTACCGAACGGCGCCTGGGCCGCGTGGAGGACCGCTGTCTCGGTGCCTACGTGCTGGATCATCGCAGCGGCGCGGTGAACACTCACGCGGCGCGCTTCACCGTACTGGCAACCGGTGGCGCCGCCAAGGTCTACCTGTACACCAGCAACCCCGACGGTGCCTGCGGCGATGGCATTGCCATGGCATGGCGCGCGGGCTGCCGGGTCGCCAATCTGGAATTCAACCAGTTCCACCCGACCTGCCTGTATCACCCCCAGGCCAAGAGCTTTCTCATCACCGAAGCGCTGCGTGGCGAGGGCGCCCTGCTCAAGCTGGCCAACGGCGAGCGTTTCATGCCCCGCTTCGACTCGCGCGCCGAGCTTGCCCCGCGCGATATCGTGGCACGCGCCATCGACCACGAAATGAAGCGGCTGGGCGCCGAGTGTGTGTACCTGGACATCAGCCACAAACCGGCGGACTTCATCCGCAGCCATTTCCCGACGGTGTATCAACGCTGCCTCACGTTCGGCATCGACATCACCCGCCAGCCGATTCCGGTGGTGCCAGCCGCCCACTACACCTGTGGCGGCGTGCAGGTGGACCGGCACGGCCGCACCGACGTCCCCTGTCTGTATGCCATTGGCGAAACCAGTTGCACTGGCCTGCACGGCGCCAACCGCATGGCCAGCAATTCACTGCTCGAGTGCATCGTCTACGCGCGCTCCGCCGCCGAGCACATCGTTTCGTGCCTGGCCGATGTCGCAATGCCCGGAGCGTTGCCGCAGTGGGACGCCAGCCAGGTGACCGATTCGGACGAGGACGTGATCATCGCCCACAACTGGGACGAGCTGCGGCGCTTCATGTGGGACTACGTGGGCATCGTGCGCACCACCAAGCGCCTGCAGCGCGCACAGCACCGAGTGCGCCTGCTGCTCGACGAGATCGACGAGTTCTACAGCAACTATAAGGTGAGCCGCGACCTGATCGAACTGCGCAACCTGGCGCAGGTGGCCGAGCTGATGATCGCTTCAGCCATGCAGCGCAAGGAAAGCCGAGGCCTGCACTACACGCTCGACTATCCAGACCTGCTGCCAGAGGCGCACGACACTATCCTGGAACCGCCCACCTTCGCCGACTGAACTTGAGGCGCAGGCGCAGGCGTCGATGGGTGTCTGCATCCAGGCAGTCAGGCAAGACACAGGCGCTGCGCACCCGTCGCTGACCAACCAGACGGAAGCGCAGCACGACCACCTGCGGCAGCGCCATGCTGTCGGGGCGCAGCTGCGCCGCTTGCCAGCCATCCGCCACGGTCCATACTGCCCAGCCACTGCGGTCGCGGCGCAGGCCGGTCACGGCGTGGGGGCTGACGAGCAACACGTGCCGCGGCAATACGTGAAGCGCATGCACGATGCACAGCGCGGCGGCCGCCAGGTGCACGAGGATAGGTGCATCCATCAGCAGGTTTGCCAGCCACGCCGTGGCCTGCGCCAGCACGTAGACGGCCAGCAGCCGCCGCGAGGGCTGCCAACGGCATTCGAAGCGGTTACTTGGGCTGGACACGATCCAGGATCATCCGAACCATGCGTTGCAACTCGGGGTCATCGGACTCGTTGCGCTCCATGAACCAGCCGAACATGTCCTGATCTTCGCATTCGAGCAGGCGTACGTAGACGTCGCGATCCACCTGATTCAAGTGGGGATAGACTTCCTTGACGAAAGGCACCAGCAACACGTCCAGCTCCAGCATGCCGCGGCGGCTGTGCCAGTAAAGCCGGTTGAGTTCAACGTTTTCGACCATGGGGGGCTCCTTGAATAGGCGCGCAGTATACAGAGGCGTCGGTGGGGTGTCAGGGCGGCGGGGATAGCATTCCCCCGGCGCGGGGCTCTATGATGATGTCCAGTCCCTTCAACTCAGCGATGACCCATGTCCGATAGCGCTATGTTCTGCACCCTGACCCACGAGGGCGTCCTTGCCGTTCGCGGCTCGGACGCCGGCAAGTTCCTGCAGGGCCAGCTCACCTGCAACCTCAACTACCTGGACGAGCACACGGCCAGTCTCGGCGCGCGCTGCACGCAGAAAGGCCGCATGCAGTCCAGCTTTCGCATTCTTTTGCAGGGCGATGGCTGTGTTCTGGCCATGGCCCGCGGCCTGCTCGAAGCACAATTGGCGGACCTGAAGAAGTACGCGGTGTTCTCCAAGTCCAAGCTCACCGACGAGAGCGACGCCTGGGTGCGCTTCGGCGTGCAGCATGGCGATGGCGCGCTGAACGCGCTGGGCCTGGACCTGCCCCTGGACACCGATGCCGTGGTACGTCACGGCGCGCTGATCGCGGTGCGCGTGTCGCCGGCGCGGGCCGAGCTGTGGGCGCCTGCCGAGCAGGCCGAGAATCTGGCCGCCCGGCTGGCCGAACAGCTGGCCCAGGGCTCGCTCGACGACTGGCTGCTGGGGCAGATACGCGCCGGCATCGGCCAGGTGCTGGAGCCGACTCGCGAGCTGTTCATCCCGCAGATGCTCAACCTGCAGGCGGTGGGCGGCGTGAGTTTCAAGAAGGGTTGCTACACCGGCCAGGAAATCGTGGCGCGCATGCAGTACCTGGGCAAACTCAAGCGACGCCTCTACCACGCGCAACTGGCCGGCCCGACACGCCCGGAACCGGGTACTGCGCTGTTCTCGCCGGTGCATGGCAGCGCCATCGGCGAGATTGCCCTGGCCGCACCGACGGCCGAGGGCTACGAGGCTCTGGTCGTATTGCAGGACAACGCGGTCGAGGATGGTCGCATTCATCTGGGCAGTCTCGAAGGTCCTGCGCTGGCACTTCTCACCTTGCCCTATACACTTGATCGAGACCGTGAAATACAGCGCTGACATCGCCCGCCGCAGGGCCTGCGCACCCCTCTCCCGCTATGCCGAGGCGTCGAATGAACCAGCTGGCCGATACAGTACAAAGGGATTTGCTGGCCGCCATCGACCGTGACGAGCTGGTCTTGCCGACCATGCCGGAAGTCGCCCTGAAAATTCGTGAAGCGGCCGAGGACGACAACGTCAGCGTCAATCGTCTGAGTCAGGTCATCGCTCAGGACGCAGCGTTGTCGGCGCGCTTGCTCAAGGTAGTCAACAGCCCACTGCTGCGCGCCAGTTTCGAGGTCACCGACGTGCGTACGGCGATCAATCGACTGGGCGTCAACTACAGCAGCAACCTGGCCATCGGCCTGGTCATCGAACAGATCTTCCACGCCCGCGCGCCTGCTGTGCAGAGCCGCATGCGCGAGGCCTGGCGGACCAGCCTGGAGGTGGCCGGCATGTGCACCGAGCTGGCGCGACGATTCACCACGCTCAAGCCCGACCGCGCCGCCCTCGCCGGCCTGGTGCACCAGATCGGCGTATTGCCGATCCTGACCTATGCCCAGGAGCACAACGAGCTGCTCGCGGACCCGGTGAGCCTCACCCATGTGATCGAGCATATCCATCCGCAGATAGGCGACCACATTCTGCACAAGTGGGACTTTCCAGCCATGCTCGCGCAGGTGCCCGGTCAGTTCCTGGACCTGAACCGGCATAACACGGAAACCGATTATGGCGATCTGGTGATGATCGTCACGCTGTTGCGCCTGCCGCACAATACGGGCCTGCCGACCCTGGTCGAGCATCCGGCGTATCAACGCCTGGAAATCAAGCAAAGCCCGGTGCTGCTGGCCAGCGATCTGCTGCAGGCACAGTCGCTGCTGAACTAGAGCGCGAAGTCGACGCGCACCTTCAAGCCGCCCCTGGCGCCATCGTGCAGGCTGATGCGCGCCATGTGTGCGCGGCAGATTTCACCGACGATGGCCAGCCCCAACCCGGTTCCGCTGCTCTGCGCATTGCGCCGGTAGAAGCGCTCGAAGACTCGATCGCGTTCGTCCGCCGGAATGCCTGGCCCGTCGTCCTCGACCTCAAGCACTCCGGGGGCCAGCACGCGCAGAATGACGTTGCCGCCGGCTGGGGTATGCGCGAGGGCGTTGTCCACCAGGTTGCTGAGCAGCTCGTTGAGCAGCGTCGGCTCGCCGCGCAGCCAGATGGGCTCGTCGGCCTCCAGCGCCAGCGCCACACCTCGTCCATGGGCCAGAGGGGCCATGGCCATGCCCAGTTCGCGGGCCAGCTGGCTCAGGTCCAGGCGCTGGGCGCCGCCCTCGGCAATGGCCCGCGCGCCGTTCTCGACGCGGGCCAGCGACAGTAACTGATTGGCCAGGTGGGTGAGTTTGTCGGTACCTTCCACCGCCTGCTGCAGGGTGGTGCGCCAGACTTCCGGCTGTTCGGCGCGCAGGCCCAACTCCACCCTCGCCTTGAGCGCTGCCAGCGGCGTGCGCAGCTCGTGGGCAGCATCGGCAATGAACTGCGCCTGACGTTCGAACTGGACACGCAGGCGCTCGGTGAAATGGTTGAGGGCCTGCACCAGTGGCCACAGTTCGCGCTGGACCTCGACCAGCGGCAGAGGGCGCAGGTCGTCGGGCTGACGGTCTTCGACTTCGTCGCGCAGGCGCTCCAGGGGCCGCAGGGCAGCGCTGACCGTGACCCACACCAGCAACAAGGCGCCGCCGCCGAGCATGCCCAGGCGCAACAAGGTGTCGGCCATCAGGCTGCGCGCCATCGACACCCGCGCCTCTTCGGTCTCGGCCACGCGAATCTCCGCCATGCCGATCATGTTTGGTTCGCTGACCGCCTTGAGCAGGCTCACCACGCGTACGTCCTGCCCCAGATAACGGCCGCTGTAGAATGTGGCCAGGGCCGGGTAGTCGTCCGTGCGCGGGGTGCCGCGCGGCGGCGCCGGCAGGTTTTCGTAGCCGGAGATCAGCTTGTGGTCGATGTCGTTGACCTGATAGTAGATGCGCCCGGCGCTGTCGTAGGCGAAGGTATCCAGGGCCACGTAGGGCACGTCGGCACTGAGCGTGCCGTCGCGCTGGGAAAGCCCGGCGGCGATGGTGCGCGCCGAGGCCAGCAGGGTCCGGTCATAAGCCGTGTCGGCTGCTTCGCGGCCATTCCAGTAGGCACTCAAGCCGCTGGCCAGCATGAGGAAGACCAGCAGCATGGCGAGGTTCCACAGCAGCCGCCAACGCAGGCTGCTGACTTCACGCATCGCGGCTTTCCAGCAGGTAGCCCAGACCGCGGAAGGTGACGATGGCGATCGGTTGTTTGTCGAGCTTCTTGCGCAGGCGGTGCACATAGATCTCGATGGCGTCGGCGCTGGCCTCCTCGTCCAGGCCGAATACCTGGGCCGCCAACTGCTCCTTGCTCATCACCCGACCCGGACGGGCAATCAGCGCCTCGAGCACGGCCTGTTCGCGCGAGGTCAGGGTCAGCAGCTCCTTGCCCAGGGTGAAGCGTCGCGTATCCAGGTCATAGGCCAGCGGACCACAGCGCTGCTGGCGCTCGCCACCGAGTACGGTGCGCCGCAGCAGGGCCTTGACCCGGGCTTCCAGCTCGGTGAGTTCGAACGGTTTGGCCAGGTAGTCGTCGGCGCCCAGGTTCAAGCCATGGACGCGGTCCTTGACGTCGCTGCGCGCCGTGAGCATCAGCACCGGCAGGTTCTTGCCTCGCGCTCGCAGGCGCGCCAGCACCTCGAAACCATCGAGCCTGGGCAGGCCGACATCGAGTATCGCGGCGGCGTATTCCTCGCTGGCCAGGGCCAGATCTGCCGCCACCCCGTCGTGCAGCACATCGACGGTCAAGCCGGTGGCCTTCAGCGCCTGGGCGACACTTTCGGCCAACTGCAGGTGATCTTCTACAAGCAGGACACGCATCGGTATTCCTCACGGCCAATCTTTTCTATGTCGGGATGATGTTGCCGTAGTACGGTATTCGCTGCTGTCAGCGCCAGCTGCGAAAGGCTCATCAACCGCTTTATGTGCCCGAGTTTACAGGCCCGTGCCGGACTGTGAAGCAGTCTTGGCAGATTGACCGCCACTGAAAGCTTGGTGAAAGGTTCGCAACATAAGGTTTCAGCAAGGCGAGTCCGTAGAGACCTGCCACGCAAACGTCACGATACGTTTTCGATAACAAGAACAACAATGGAGAAATACCCATGATCCGCGCCATGCGTCCGCTTGCCCTGGCTGTCAGCTGCCTGTTCATCAGTGCCCCGCTGCTTGCCCAGGAAGAACCCAAACGTCCTGAATGCATTGCCCCAGCCTCGCCTGGCGGTGGCTTCGACCTGACCTGCAAACTTGCCCAAAGCGCACTGGTCAACGAGAAACTGCTGTCCAAACCCATGCGCGTCACCTACATGCCCGGCGGCGTCGGCGCGGTGGCCTACAACGCGGTGGTCGCCCAGCGTCCAGCCGACGCAGGCACCCTGGTGGCATGGTCCAGCGGCTCGCTGCTCAACCTGGCGCAAGGCAAGTTCGGCCGTTTCGACGAAAGCGCCGTACGCTGGCTGGCCGCGGTAGGCACCAGCTATGGTGCCATCGCGGTCAAGAGCGACTCGCCCTACAAGACCCTGGATGACCTGGTCAAGGCACTCAAGGCTGACCCGAGCAAAGTCGTGATCGGCTCAGGCGGCACCGTCGGCAGCCAGGACTGGATGCAGACCGCGCTGATCGCCAAGGCCGCCGGGATCAACCCGCGTGACCTGCGCTATGTCGCCCTGGAAGGTGGCGGCGAAATCGCCACGGCCCTGCTCGGCGGCCACATCCAGGTCGGCAGCACGGACATCTCCGACTCCATGCCGCACATCCTCAGCGGTGACATGCGCCTGCTCGCGGTGTTCTCCGACAAGCGTCTGGACGAGCCGGAAATGAAGGACATCCCCACTGCCAAGGAGCAGGGCTACGACATCGTCTGGCCTGTGGTGCGCGGCTTCTACCTGGGGCCGAAGGTGACCGACGCCGAATACGACTGGTGGAAAGCGGCGTTCGACAAACTGCTGGCATCCGAAGAATTCGCCAAGCTGCGCGACCAGCGCGAGCTGTTCCCGTTCGCCATGACCGGGCAGGAGCTGGACACCTACGTGAAGAAACAGGTCGCCGAGTACAAGACCCTGGCCAAGGAATTCGGGCTGGTTCAGTAATCGGCCTGGGTCCGCGGGGGGCCATTCGCGGGCAGAGACCCGCTCCCACAGGGTTGGATAGACACGTCCACTGTGAGAGCGGATCTCTGCCCGCGAAGGCTTCCCTGCCGACACCACCATCGTCCTCCTTCACGAAGGAACATGACCATGATCATGATCGTTCAACGGCTTTTCGCCCTGCTGTTGCTGCTTGTCTGTGCCGGTCTGGCACTGATGGCCTGGCCCTACCAGGCACCCTTTTCCTATGAGCCGGTAGGCCCACGCGCCTACCCGTTGCTGATGCTGGGCCTGATGAGCCTGGCCTTGCTGTACCTGGTGTTTCGTCCCACTCCGATCGTGCACAGCGAGGAAGAACCGCCGCTGGACCGTCCGACCCTGAAGAAGATCGCCATGTGCATCGGCCTGTTGCTGGTGTTCGCCGGGATGTTCGAACCCCTGGGCTTCATTCTCAGCAGCATCCTGATCGGCATTCCGATGGCCCTGCTGTACGGCGGCCGCGCAGTGCCCAGCGTGATCATCATCACCTTGATGAGCATCGGCCTGTACGTGCTCTTCGATAAAGTCATGGACGTGCCGCTGCCCCTGGGCCTGCTCAGCGTTCTGGAGAACTGACATGGATACTCTTGGCTACCTGGGTCAGGGCTTCGGCGTTGCACTGACCCCTTACAACCTGATCACCGCTCTGTCGGGCACCCTGATCGGCACCGTGGTCGGCCTGCTGCCGGGCCTGGGACCGATCAACGGTGTCGCCCTGCTCATCCCGATCGCCTTCGCCCTGGGCCTGCCGCCGGAATCGGCACTGATCCTGCTGGCGGCGGTGTACCTGGGCTGCGAATACGGCGGTCGCATCAGCTCGATCCTGCTCAACATCCCTGGCGAAGCATCGACCGTGATGACCACTCTGGACGGCTACCCGATGGCCCGCCAGGGTCTGGCCGGCGTTGCGCTGTCGTTGTCCGCGTGGAGCTCGTTCATCGGTGCATTCATCGCCACCTGCGGCATGGTCATGTTTGCCCCGATCCTGGCCAAATGGGCGATTGCCTTCGGCCCTGCGGAATACTTCGTGCTGATGGTGTTCGCCATCGTCTGCCTGGGCGGCATGGCCGGCGACAGGCCGTTGAAGACGTTCATCGCGGCGCTGATCGGCCTGTTCCTGTCCAGTGTCGGCATCGACGCCAACAGCGGCGTGTACCGGTTCACCGGCGACAACATCCATCTGGCCGACGGTATCCAATTCGTGGTGCTGGTGCTGGGCCTTTTCTCGATCAGTGAAATCCTCCTGCTGCTGGAAAAGACTCACCACGGCAGCGTGGCCGTCACGGCCACCGGGCGCATGATGTTCAACCTCAAGGAAGCCGCTTCGGTGTTCTGGGTGAACATCCGCTGCGGCGTGCTGGGCTTCATCATGGGCGTATTGCCTGGTGCAGGCGCCACCCTGGCCAGCGCCGTGGCCTACACCACCGAGAAGCGCCTGGCGGGTGCCAGCGGCAAGTTCGGCCAAGGTGACAAGCGTGGCCTGGCCGCGCCGGAAACCGCCATTGGCGCCACCGCCTGCGGCGCTTTGGTACCGATGCTGACCCTTGGCGTACCGGGTTCGGGTACCACTGCAGTGATGATCGGCGCCCTGTCGCTGTACAACATCACTCCAGGCCCGCTGCTGTTCCAACAGCAACCGGACATCGTCTGGGGCCTGATCGCCTCGCTGTTCATTGCCAACATCATGCTGGTGATCCTGAACATCCCGATGATCCGCATCTTCACCAAGATCCTCGCCGTGCCGAACTGGGCACTGGTACCGGTCATCGCCATCATCACCGGCATCGGCGTCTACGCGGTCCACGCGACCACCTTCGACCTGTTCCTGATGATCGGTATCGGCATCTTCGGCTACATCCTGCGCAAGCTGGATTTCCCGCTGTCGCCCGTCCTGCTCGGTTTCATCCTGGGCGGCCTGATGGAGCAGAACCTGCGTCGCGCGCTGTCGATTTCCAACGGTGAGCTGCAGATTCTCTGGGGCAGCCCGATCACCGCAGGTGTCTGGATCCTGACCATTCTGATGCTGCTGCTGCCGGTGGTTCGTATCTGGCGCAAGCGCGCTGCCATGCGTCGTGCCGCTGCCGATGTTTGATCGGTTCCTGCACAGCTGGTGGGGTACACCCTTTGTCGGTCTGGCTGGCGGCTACCTCGCCAGCCTGATCGGCTGGCCGCTGCCCTGGATGATCGGCTCGTTGCTGGCGATCATCCTGGTGCGCTGCCTGACACCCTGGCAATTGGCGGAAATACCCAATGGCCGCAAGCTGGGCCAGTGGATTGTCGGCATAGGGATTGGCCTGCACTTCACCCCCTTGGTGATGGAGCAGGTCGGCGGCCATTTCGGCCTGATTTTTTTCGGAGCGCTGATCACCAGCGTTTCCAGTGCCGTGGGCGTGTGGCTGATGCTGCGCACCGGTGAGGACCGGGCCACGGCTTTTTTTTCCAGCATGCCCGGCGGTTCCGGCGAAATGGTCAACCTGGGCGCGCGCAACGGCGCCGACCTCAGCCGCGTCGCCGCAGGGCAGAGCCTGCGGGTGCTGGCAGTGGTGCTGTGCGTGCCGGCGCTGTTCAAATTCCTGATGGGCGACGGCACACCCATCAGCCATGAAGGCGGCGTCGACTGGGCCTGGCTGGCGTTGATCTTCCCCCTCGCCGGGGTGGCGGCCTGGATCTGGCAGCGACTGGACCAGCCCAACCCCTGGCTGTTCGGCCCCCTGCTGGTCAGCGCTGCCATGAGCGTAAGCTTCGATCTGCACATCGGCCTGCCGGACGGTGGCAGCCAGATCGGCCAGTGGCTGATCGGCAGCGGACTGGGCTGTCACTTCAATCGCGCGTTTTTCCGCCGCGCGCCATCGTTTCTCGCGCGTACGCTGGTCAGCACCGCTCTGACCATGGCCATTGCCGGCGGCTGCGCACTGGCCCTGAGTGCCCTGACCAACCTCGACCTGCGCTCGCTGACCCTGGGCATGATGCCCGGTGGCATTGCCGAGATGAGCCTGACCGCCGAGGTGCTGCAGCTGTCGGTACCGCTGGTGACAGCGATGCAGGTAATGCGCCTGCTGTTCGTGCTGTTTCTGGCTGAACCGCTGTTTCGCCAGTGGCAGAAGCGTCGGCCGGTGCCTTAGGGCAGGCGCCAGTCGATGGCGGTCAGACCGTTCTGCTCGAGAAATTTGTTGGCGCGGCTGAAGTGGCCGTTGCCGATGAAGCCCTTGTGCGCCGACAGCGGCGAGGGGTGCACAGAGGTCAGCAGCAGGTGCTTGCTGTTGTCGATCAGCTTCTGCTTGCTCTGCGCATGCGCGCCCCACAGCATGAACACCACGCTGGACTGTTGCTCGCTGACCACTTCGATGATGCGGTCGGTGAACGGCTGCCAGCCTTTCTTGGCATGGGCGGCGGCGTTTGCCCTCTCCACCGTCATGGTGGTGTTGAGCAGCAATACACCCTGCTCCGCCCAGCTCTGCAGATAGCCATGCTTGGGGATGTCGATGTTGAGGTCGCGCTTGAGCTCCTTGTAGATGTTCACCAGCGAAGGCGGCGTGGGGATGCCCGGCTGCACCGAGAAACACAAGCCATGCGCCTGGCCCGGACCGTGGTAGGGGTCCTGACCGAGAATCACGACTTTCACCTGATCCAACGGCGTGGTGTTGAGCGCGTTGAAGATCATCGGCCCGGGCGGATAGATTTCTTTGCCCAGCGCGTGCTCCTGACGCAGGAATTCGCGCAACTGGGCCATGTAAGGCTTGTCGAATTCCTCACGCAGTGCAGCTTTCCAGCTAGGCTCGAGTTTGATGCGGTCGTCTGTGCTCATATGTTCCCCAAAAAGAAGCAGGCACCCCGAAAACAGTAGGCACCGGAAATCAGTGGGCGGACGGTAGGAATGCGGACACGGAATGTCAAATCCAGACTGGATAGCGCACTGCAACCCTACACCGGCCCTTCGCGGTCATCGCTGCGCAGCGACCGCCCCTTTTGATGCGAGGTCAGGATGGATTTGAATTTCGAAGAACTCAGCGCCGGCAATGGCGCGCGGATCGGCGTCGCCTCCCTCAATGCGGAGAAAACCCTCAATGCTCTGACCTTGCCGATGCTCGAAGCGCTCGCGGGAAAATTCGATGAGTGGGCGCAGGATGACCGGGTAGTCTGTGTGGTGCTGCGCGGCGAAGGCGAGAAAGCCTTTTGCGCCGGTGGCGACGTACGCAGCCTGGTCCAGGCCTGCCGCGCCCACCCCGGCGAAGTGCCGCCGCTGGCAGCGCGTTTCTTCGCCGCCGAATACCGCTTCGACTACCGCCTGCACACCTACCCCAAACCAGTGATCTGCTGGGGGCACGGCTACGTACTGGGCGGTGGCATGGGCTTGCTGCAGGCGTCGAGCATTCGCATCGTCACGCCGAGCAGCCGCCTGGCCATGCCCGAAATCACCATCGGCCTGTACCCGGATGTCGGCGCCAGCGGATTCCTCTCGCGCATGCCCGGCAAGCTCGGTCTGTTTCTGGGCATGACCGGCGCGCAGATCAACGCCCGCGATGCCCTCGACCTGGGCCTGGCCGACCGCTGCATGCGCGACGACCAATACGAGGACCTGCTCGACGGCCTGCTGCAGCTGAACTGGCAGGAGCAGACAGCCATGCAGTTGAACAGCTTGCTCAAGGCCCTCGAACACGATGCGCGCGACAGTGCCCCAGCAGCGCAATGGCTGCCGCGGCGGGCCGCCATCGACGCCCAGCTGGACGTCAGCGATGCGCCGGGGGCCTGGCATGCACTGGTGCAATGGCAACGGCACGACGACCCCTTGCTGGCCAAGGCCGCAGGCAACCTTGCCAAGGGCTGTCCACTGACAGCGCACTTGATCTGGGCGCAATTGGCCCGCGCCCGCCACTTGTCGCTGGCTCAGGTGTTCCAGATGGAATACAGCCTGAGCCTGAACTGCTGCCGTCATCCCGAATTCAGCGAAGGCGTGCGTGCGCGCCTGATCGACAAGGACAACCAGCCACACTGGCATTGGCCCGACGTCGACCATGTACCGCAGGCGGTGGTCGAGGCGCATTTCAGCAAGGCCTGGGAAGGCCGTCATCCGTTGGCCGACCTTTGCGATTACTGAATGCAGGTGAAAAACGAAAACGGCGCCCTGAGGGCGCCGTTGCTGGCTAGTGTCGACCGCCACGGCCCGGGCCGCGGTCGGAGCCTCGACCCCGGTTCCAATCCTGGCCGTAATGCCGCGCCGGCCCGTCGCGCCAACGTGGGTCGGGTCCGCGTCCTGGCCTGAACCCCGGCCGGTAGTGCGGCGCCGGCGGACCGTAGTAGCGCGGTGGCGGCACCGCGTAATACCGTGGCGAAGAAAAGTAGCGCGGCCCCTCGTAGTAGCGCGGCGCCGGCGTCACGTAGTAACCGCTACCATAGGGCTGGCTGTAGGGGTAGTAGCCGCCTCTCGGCGAGCTGTCCACGGAATAGACTTCGGTGCGGTAGTAACCTCCCCCTCCATAGGGCACACAGGCACTTGTCAACAAGCCCAATACCACGATCAAAAGAGCTCTAGGGGACATAAGCGGCCTCCTGGACCGCGAGAGGGATCGAACCAGCACGACTGGTCGTTACCCGGAACGGTGGTTCTGGGCATAACTCAGACAGCAGGAAAGATACTGCATTTCACTCGGCAATAAATTGATACAAAGCGTTCTGCGTTGACGCTTTTCGCCGACCTGCAGGGCGCTGAAGTAGAATGCCACGTTCATACCTTCACGGATCGCTCATGACCACGCTCGCGCTGACCGACAGCCGCCTTTGCCCAGCCTGCGGCGGCCGCAACGACTGCACATTGGCCGATGCCAAGACGGCCGCGCAGCCGTGCTGGTGCTACACGGTCAGAATCGACCCCGCCGTGCTGCGGGCTTTGCCCGAGCATCTGCGCAACGCCGCCTGCTTGTGTCCGCGCTGCGCTCGGGTGAATGAGCAACTGTCTGAATCGGGGGCATAGCGCAGCGATGCGTCTGGACAGATTCCTTTCCAATTTCGAACGTTTCAACCGGCAGCAGGTGCGCCTGGCCTTGATCGCAGGACGGGTACAGGTGGATGGCAGCGTGGTCCGCGACCCGCTGCACGCTGTCTCAGAGTTCAGCGAAGTACGGCTTGACCAGGCGTTGTTGCAGGCCGGCTATCCTGCTCGCTACCTGATGCTGCACAAACCGCCTGGTTGCGTCAGCGCCACGCAGGATCCGCAGCATCGCACCGTTCTTGACCTGCTCGAGGTGCCCGACAAGCACCAGTTGCACATCGCCGGGCGACTGGATTTCAACACCACCGGACTGATGATCCTGACCAACGATGGGCAATGGTCACGCCGCCTGACCCACCCGGCCACCAAGCTGCCCAAGGTGTACTTGGTCGAAACCGAGCAGGTCATCGAACCCCATTACGTCGAGACGTTCGCCAGGGGCATCTACTTCGCCTTCGAAGACCTCACCACCCTGCCCGCCCACCTCGACATCCTCGGCCCGCGCCTGGCGCGCCTGAGCATCGTCGAAGGGCGTTACCACCAGGTGAAGCGGATGTTCGGGCACTTCCAGAACAAGGTGCTCACGCTGCACCGCGAGCGCATCGGCGCGCTGATGCTCGATGACAGCCTGCGACCCGGCCAGTACCGCAGCTTGAGCGCAGAGGAGATCGGTTTGGTTTGAGAGGGATCGCGCAGAGAAACAAAAATTATCGCTTCAAATTGCCAGGCACTTCTGGTACAAAGTCAGCCGCCCGGAGCAGGTGTCGAAAGACGCAGCGCACCGAGGTCGTCAAGCTGGCAATCGAGTTCGCAATGAACTGCCAGCGGCACGGAAACAACGCGTCATGCGGGTATAGTTTAGTGGTAAAACGAAAGCTTCCCAAGCTTTAGTTGAGGGTTCGATTCCCTCTACCCGCTCCAGTTTTCATGACCCTCCAAACCTCACAATCCCCCACTGCGAAGCCTATTAGCGCATTGCGCGTCCCACTCTGCTCAGCTCCAGTTCACTGAACCAGACCACTCTACGCCGCCTACGCCACTCTCAATCCGCCACTCACAAACGAAGTCTCAAAACACAAACCGATGCCCCATCTCCCCCTCCATCCACGTCAGAAACCGCCTGACCCTGGGAAAGGACGAATGGGCTTTGGGAAACACCAAGTGGTGAGCAGCAACAGCGGCACTCAACGATTCAGGCGCAACTTCCACAAGTGCGCCCGACGAGAGATATTTCTGTGCCAGCAGCGTACTTTCCAGTGCAAAACCAAGGCCGTGGCTTGCAGCCTCCAATGTCATGTAGGAACGATCGAAGCTCAACGCATAGGGATGCTCGGGGCGGGCCAGGCCGTGCTGTGCGAACCATTCGGGCCATTGGAGCAGCGTCGCTTCCGAGAGGATCAGTTCCTTGTTCAGCAAGTCACCAGCGCTTGCGACTGGACGTTTTGCCAACAACTGTGGAGAAGCCAGCACCGCAAAGGCTTCGTTGCGCACCGTTCGCACTTCATAGCTGGGCCAGTTGGGCAGGCCATGACGTATGTCGACGTCGATCTTGTCCCGGCTGAAGTGCAGTGACTCGTAGGAACACGACAGGTTGATCTGGATATCGGGGTGACTCACGCGGAATGCTTCCAGGCGCGGCATCAGCCAAAGCAGGCCGAAGCTTGGAGACGAGTGCAGTCGCAGGCAGTCGAGACTCACGTCACTGGCGGCTCTTTCGGTCGCCACCTCGAGGCTGTGCAGCAAACCGGAAATATCCTTGAGGTACTGCTCGCCCACCGGGGTGAGGGTGACGCCACGGGCAGCGCGCACGAAAAGCTGGCGGCCGATCATCGCTTCCAGATTCGCCAACTGATGGCTGACAGCTGAGGGTGTCAGATTCAATACTTCGGCTGCCCTGGCGAGATTGCCAAAGCGGGCCGTTTGCTCGAAGGCTTGAATGGCCCTCAGCGGTGGCAGGTCCCGGGGCGCACTGTCGTGAACGCGCATAAGTACTCGGCTCTTATTGTTGAGATTTTCTGGGCGAGTCTTATTCAATCATCCTGCGTGTCTGGTGACGAGAAGTGAATTTTCCTCAGCTAGCAGTGAGGCTTGCAATATTGCTGGATGCGCGTGCGAGGAACACCCTGAACCATCGATTTTCGAATCGAATCATAAAAACAATCACAGGAATTCCTCCATGCTTCTTCAAGGCAAAGTTGCAATCATCACCGGTGCTGCATCAGAACGCGGAATCGGTCGAGCCACTGCCATCACGTTCGCCCAGCAGGGTGCCCATGTCGTCATCCTGGACCTCGATGAATCTGCCGCGCGCGACGCCGCTTCGGCGTTGGGTGAAGGCCATCTGGGAGTGGCCGCCAACGTCGCAGACCAACATCAAGTTAAACAAGCGGTCGACAAGGTCATCGCGCGCTTCGGTCGAATAGACATTCTGGTCAACAACGCGGGCATCACCCAGCCGATCAAGACCCTTGACATCAGCCCTTCCGACTACGACAGAGTGTTGGATGTAAGTTTGCGCGGCACTTTGCTCATGTCTCAAGCCGTCATTCCGTTCATGAAGAGTCAGGCCTGCGGAAGCATCGTCTGCATGTCGTCGGTATCGGCTCAACGCGGCGGCGGCATATTCGGCGGGCCGCACTACAGCGCGGCCAAGGCGGGGGTATTGGGCCTTGGCAAAGCGATGGCCAGAGAATTCGGGCCGGACAACATTCGCGTCAACTCCATTGCTCCCGGCTTGATTCACACCGATATCACTGGGGGCTTGATGCAGGACGAGTGTCGTCACGCGATTATCGATGGCATCCCGCTAGGTCGCCTCGGCGCGGCTCAAGATGTCGCCAACGCTGCGCTGTTCCTTGGAAGCGATCTGTCTTCATACCTCACCGGCATCACGCTGGATGTCAATGGCGGCATGCTGATCCACTGAGGACAGGTAACCGGGTCGACACTGACCCGTGTTGTTCTAGATCGATGGCACGCTGGGCAACTGCGCCTGGCCGTCTATAAAAACAAGAGATCGGACAATCATGATGACTTCCATGACGCTCGAAGCGGTTTCGACCGTGCGCTCGAACGCTTATCGCAAAACCGCCTGGCGGCTGATGCCTTTCTTGATGCTCTGTTATCTGTGTGCGTATCTGGATCGTGTGAACGTAGGCTTCGCCAAACTGCAAATGATGAGCGACTTGTCGCTCAGTGAAACTGTGTACGGCCTCGGTGCCGGCATGTTCTTTCTTGGCTACTTTCTCTGCGAAGTTCCCAGCAATCTGATTCTTCACAAAGTTGGGGCGCGTCGATGGATCGCCCGCATCATGATCTCGTGGGGCATCATCTCTGCCCTCTTCGCTTTTGTGGAAACGGCCTGGCAATTCTATTTGCTGCGCTTCCTCTTGGGCATTGCTGAAGCAGGCTTGGCGCCGGGGTTGCTGCTTTACCTCACCTACTGGTTTCCCTCGTATCGCCGAGCCAAGATGACCGTGCTCTGGTTCATTGCGATTCCACTTTCAGGAATGATCGGCGGACCTCTTTCCGGCTTGATCATGGCCAAGTTTGCAGGCTTTCATGGATGGGCCGGCTGGCAGTGGATGTTCGTCATCGAAGCGATACCTACGGTCATTGTTGGCTTTTTCGTACTGGCGTATCTGAAGGATGGCGTACACCAGGCCACTTGGCTCACCGATGAAGAAAAGGAGCTTGTGAACAAGGAACTGGCGGAGGACAACAGTCGTAAGGTCACTCACGGTTCGGTACGTGATTTTTTGCGCGACCGTCGCCTGTGGATGCTGGCGTGCATCTACTTTTGTGTCGTGATGGGTCAGTACGCGATCACCTTCTGGCTACCTACCTTGATCCGCAATGCCGGGGTTTCCGACCCCCTGCACATTGGCTTGGTCACCAGCTTGCCTTACATGTGCGCAATCGTGGCAATGCTGTTGATGGGCCGAAGTGGCGACAAGCACCGCGAACGTCGGTGGCACTTGATTGCACCCATGATCGCAGGGGCCTTGGGCCTTACGTTGGCAGCCATCTTCGGTGGAAACCTGGTCGTCTCTGTCCTGAGTCTCTGCCTGGCGGCGGCAGGGGTTCTGTCTGCCTCCTCCTTGTTCTGGATGCTACCGACCACACTGCTGGGCGGGGTTTCTGCCGCTGCGGGAATCGCCGGCATCAACAGCTTCGCCAACCTCGCCGGCTTCTGCTCGCCCTACCTGATTGGCTGGATCACCACCACGACCGGATCAAGCGCGATAGGGATGTACCTCATCACCGGCGTGCTGTGCATGGGTGCTTGCCTGGTACTGCGAATCCCCGCCGCTTCGGTCAATCGTTGAGTCAACGGAGTACATGCAATGACTGCTATTTCATCCAAGGTTTCTGAAACATCACTGGCACAACGCGCCCTCAATATCCGTCGTCATGCGCTGCGCATGGGCCAGGTTCAAGGTCAAGGCTACGTCGGTCAGGCATTGGGAGCGGCTGACTTGCTCGCTGTGGCCTACTTTCACGCGTTGAACTACAAGCCCCACGACCCCGAATGGGAACAACGTGACCGCTTCTATCTCTCCATTGGCCACTATGCCATTGCGCTGTATGCGGCACTGATCGAAGCGGAAATCATCCCGCTAGACGAGCTCGAAACCTACGGCTCCGATGACAGCCGCCTGCCGATGTCCGGGATGGCAACCTACACCCCTGGAATGGAGATCACAGGCGGCTCGCTGGGCCAGGGTCTGGGCATTGCCGTCGGTGCGTGCCTGGGGCTCAAACGTAAAGGTTCTGACTCGTTCATCTACAACCTGCTGTCCGACGGCGAACTGAACGAAGGGTCGACCTGGGAAGCGGTGATGTCAGCCTCTCACTGGAAGCTCGATAATCTGATCGCCATTGTGGATGTCAACAACCAACAAGCGGATGGCCGCTCCAGCGAAGTTCTGGCGTTCGAACCCATCGTTGACCGTTGGCAGGCGTTTGGTTGGTTCACGCAGCGAGTGGATGGCAATGATCTGGACGCGTTAGTCGAGGCTTTCGATGCCGCACGCAGTCATTCGCAAGCTCAACCGCGAGTGATCATCTGCGATACCAAAATGGGTAGAGGCGTGCCGTTTCTGGAAACTCGGGAGAAGGCCCATTTCATTCGCGTGGATGAGCATGAGTGGAACCTGGCCTTGAACCACCTCGAAGAAGGAGACACTGTATGAACGACTTGAAGAACGACACTGCCCAGGCTCCAGTGGCCGCCAAGAAGAAACTCACCACCTCTGCAATGATTGCGTCGATTGCTTCTGAAGGTCAGGCAACCCGATCGGCCCCTTTTGGCCACGCCCTGGCGGCCCTCGCTGCAGACCGGCCTGATATCGTTGGGCTCTCCGCCGACCTGGCCAAATACACCGATCTGCATATCTTCGCGCAGGCGCATCCTGACCGGTTCTACCAGATGGGCATGGCTGAGCAACTGCTGATGAGTGCCGCTGCAGGCATGGCGCGCGAAGGCTTTGTTCCCTTTGCCACTACCTATGCAGTGTTTGCCTCACGCCGTGCCTATGATTTCATCTGCATGGCAATCGCCGAAGAGAATCTCAACGTCAAGATCGTCTGCGGGTTGCCAGGTTTAACGACCGGTTATGGCCCGAGCCATCAAGCCACCGATGATCTGGCCATCTTCCGCGCGATGCCGAACCTGATGATTGTCGATCCCTGCGATGCACTTGAAATCGAGCAAGCCGTTCCCGCCATTGCCGCTCACAACGGCCCGGTGTACATGCGTTTGCTGCGCGGTAACGTTCCACTGGTTTTGGATGAATATGGCTACACCTTCGAGATTGGAAAAGCCAAGACCCTGCGCACAGGCAATGACGTTCTGATCGTCTCGACCGGCTTGATGACCATGCGAGCTCTGGAGGCGGCCAAGGCGCTTCAAGCCGATGGTATTGATGTGGCGGTACTTCACGTACCCACCATCAAGCCGTTGGACGAACAAACGATTCTGGCGGAAGCTCGAAAGCCAGGCAGGCTGGTCGTGTCGGCAGAGAACCATTCGATCATCGGTGGTCTGGGTGAAGCAGTGGCGACTGCCCTGCTGCGCAATGGTGTGACGCCCGCATTCCGGCAAATTGCACTGCCCGACGCCTTTCTCGACGCTGGCGCTCTGCCTACACTGCACGACCGTTATGGCATTTCCACTCGAGCCGTATGCGCTCGGATCAAGAGCTGGCTTTGACTCATTTCTCGGGGGCTGTATGCCCCCGATTCAAAGAAGGAACGGCCTGATGGACACAGATAGGCTCCTTGATCCGTCCTATGAATTCTTCCTGACCGAGCCCTCCAGGCAGTGGACTCGAGAAACCCTTGCAAGCATCCGGGATGATATCCACAACGACTATCCCTCAGCCGACACGGCCCAAGGTCAGCAACAATGGACTGAGAGTGATGCCGACTGTCCACCTGTGCGTTTGCGCATTCATCGACCAAGATCCGAAACGACCCAGAACCCACCATTGCCGGCCATCCTGTACATCCACGGGGGTGGCTTTGTTCTGGGTTGTCCGGAGATGGCGGACGGCTATCTGGCCGACCTTGCCGCCGATCTTCAGGTCGTCGTGGTTGCAGTCGACTATCGCCTGGCGCCGGAACATCCTTTTCCGGCGCCCCTCGAGGATTGCTACAGGGCACTGACCTGGATCTATCTCAACTCACTTTCTCAAGGGATAGACGAGCATAAAGTAGTCATCATGGGCCACAGCGCAGGGGGCGGGCTCGCTGCCGCTTTGGCGCTGTTGGCAAGAGACAGGGAGCAACGCAAGGCTGCAGGTCTGGTCATGATTTACCCCATGCTTGATCATCGAACGGGCTCTGCATCATCGCTCATGAATAACCCGTCGACGGGCAGGGTGAGTTGGTCGCGAGCAGCGAATCATTTCTGTTGGCAGTGCATGCAAGGTGAATACGACGCCAATGATGAACGAGCGTATTTATTGTCTCCCTCGCTCGCTCCGCATCTTGAGGGCCTTCCACCAAGCTTCATCGGTGTTGGCGCGCTGGATCTGTTTTTGGAAGAAGACGTAGAGTTTGGTCTGAAATTGTCACGATCCGGCGTTCCGGTGGAGATGCACGTCTACCCCGGCGTACCTCATATGTTCGATCAGTACCCAGGGGCCGTTACAGAGCAAAGCAACAGCGATGTGAGGAGGGCACTTGGCAAGATGTTGCACGTTGCAGTGGCAAAGTGAAGCATAGTCAGACGCCAATCTTCCCCAGTGCGCTGCCTACAGCTCCACCTTGATTTCGCAACTAGGGGCCGAGCGGCGGCCCCCTCGCGCTCCTTTGAGCGATCTGCGACCCCGGATAGCAACGCCCTGAAGCGGGACGAAATGAAGATGATGGTGCAGGTCAATGGCAGGCTGCGTGGGGAAATTCTGATCCAGGCCGACGCCGACCATGACACGATACGTGCCCAGGCGCTGTCCCATGCGGTGTTAAGCAAACATCTGGAAGGGGCTGGAAGGATGATCGTAGTACCTAACCGGTTGGTGAACTTCATCGTCTGACTATTCAGGTGATCCGCTGGAAACAAGAAAACCGGCATTTCTCGCGGGATGCCGGTTTTTTCGTTCAGCCCTAAGTCGGGTAGCGAAGCAGATCAGTATTTTGATTTCCCCCCCCTCTCCCCGCTCAGCCTCTTATCCGCCGAACGCCGAACGCCATACTCCGCAGAACACCGCCTCCGGCGTAACTACTCTTGGGCCATCTGCTTCGACAGTTCATGGATATCATCAGCCAATGCACAGGCGCCGATTCGCCACCCCCTACATCATGCAAATCGAGCACGGAAGCGTACGGTCAATCGCCAGCTGGAAATGATCGGGAACTTGCGCAGACCGGTATCCCTCTCCTGTAGGTGATTCCTCAAGAGTGATAAACCATGGAAACCTCGATTTTCTGGGCGGCGTCCGCCGTGATCGTTCTGTTGCTGGACGCTTGGGTACTGACCAGTGTCTGGCGAAGCACCAAAAGCTCCGGCACGAAGCTGGGCTGGACGGTGCTGATCTTTGTATTGCCTCTTGTCGGACTCGCTATCTGGGGCGTCGCGGGGCCGAGGGGTGTTGCCATTGCGCCAACATCGGATAAACACAGCAAAGGCTGATGCCGATCCTACCCATCTGATACTCGTTGACTGGGATGTATTTAATTCGCCTTTCCCAGGCGCTCGACTGAAGGCATTCATATCGCCCAGCCAAGCGTGATCGCGGTCAGTGCCAGATAGCGGAACGCCTTGGCCAGCGTGACCACGATCAGAAAACGCCAGAGCGGCTCACGCATGACGCCAGCGATCATAGTGATGGGGTCACCAATGACTGGCACCCAGCTGAACAAGAGTGCCCAGTGTCCGTAGCGCAGGTAGGCATTCTGTGCTTTATCCAAGTGGCGCTCACTGATGGGAAACCAACGGCAGTGCCGAAAACGCTCGATAGAGCGGCCCAGGTACCAGTTCACGACAGAACCCAGCACGTTGCCCGCCGTGGCGATCAGTACGAGCGACACCGTTGCGTAGTGTTGCGAAACAAGCATGCCCACCAATACCGCTTCGGATTGCAAAGGCAGCAGCGTGGCGGCACCGAACGCGACGATGAAAAGGCTCGCATAGCTGGTCAGTTCGAACACTTTGTCATCTCACGTAGCAGGCCTGGTGGTGGGTTGAATGCTTCATATGAGGGATATCCGCAACAGCTCGCGGGTTTCAAAGCAGATACCAGCTTTGCTGCAGCGCATAGTGTGCAAACCGTTCCATTAGCACCAGCTATACAGATAAACAAGATGCAGACACGGCGCAGTTATCAGCACAGATTCGTTGCCCGCAACCTTGCGAAGCTCTCCCAGCCAGTGCCCCTCATTTCTCGATCAAACAGCGAGTTACCCCAACTCAATCAGACAACTACCCTACATTGCGAAGAAATTTCTGACACTTACGTTGACGGTCCAGTTACCCATCCTTTCAAGTAATACCCTCTTACTTGATAAGGACATCCATCATGATCATCCTGGTAGCCGGTATTCATGGCGTGGGAAAAACCTGGCATTGCGAGCATTACGCGCACCGTCGGGGCGTGTTGCACAGCAGTGTGGCGGGCTTGGTCAGGCAGGTGCTGGCCTGTGTGAAATGGAGCGATGATCGCTACGCGACCAATCGAGACCGCAACCGCCAGGCGCTCGAACTGGCTGTCACCAGTATTGCCGCCAGCGGCAAGTCACTGCTGCTGGAGGGAAACGCTGCGTTGATGGGCAAGCGACCGCGGTCACCGGGCATTGATCTGACAGCGTTCGAGCGGCTTTCCCTGGGGGCGATTGTGTTGCTGGAGAGCGATCCGTGGACGGTGTTGAAGCGGTTGCCGGCCAGCCACGCTTCGCCGACCGAGGTCGAGGTGTTCCAGCACCAGGAGCGTAACAGCGCGCGAGCGGTGGCGCGCCATCTGGACATTCCACTGATGCTGCTGCGCGACTGCAGTGATCACACCTTTGGCCAGACCCTGGATGCCTGGCTGAAGCGCGGGCAGCCGATTTCCATTGATTCGGCCCGAAGCCATCCACCGGGATTTCATCGCCAGTACCGCTGAGAAGAGGTGCCACGGCGACGTGCCGCTCGTCGCCTCGACGGCACCTTGCGCGCAAGACGCTGGCCCAATGCTTGTACCCCCAATCACTGCGGAGATGCACCATGATGATTAGCAAAAAGCTTGCCTCGCTGGCTCTGGCCGGTCTTCTGTCGGCCTCGTCGTTCGCGGCGATTGCGGCATCCAATGACAGCAACCCTACTGCCACGCCGGAAGCACCATCGGGCAAGCAGGTCATTCCAGGCACCGACAAATCGCCCGACAATGGCAACGCCACCGGTATTGACGGCAAGACCGGTTCCATGAGCCAAGGCGCAGACGCCGGCACCACCGACGGTGGCCCTACCCCGATGGGCGCGACCAAAGGCGATGGCAGCTCGGGCAACAGTGGCGGCAACGGCAGCGGCGCCGGCAAATAAGCCCACCGCACCCTCTGCAGCGGCGCGAACTCCGTCCTTTAAATTGCCAAGCGCAATTGCAAAGTCACCGGAATCGCGCCGTTGGCGTTTCTGCAGGTCAGTAACCGTTGCGTTGAAGAACCTCGATCACGGACTCAGCGGCGGGACGTTTGTAGAACTTCAGCAATTCGCTGGTCCGGTTGGTGAAGATGCCATCCACGCCTGCGTCACTGACCTTCTTGAAGTCGACCGCCTCGTCCACTGTATACACGTGCACCAACAGGCCTTTGTCGTGGGTCAGCTTGTTCATCCACGGCTGGACCAGGTCCATGTAGCTCTGCTCTCCTCCCTCGCTCAAAGCGGCCGAAGGGCCGGTGCCCACCGCACCGTTGGCTTTGGCAATGTCCAGCCAGCGCTCGAACTCGGCACGGTCGCGGGGTCGTTGCTGAGCGTAGTAAGCCGCTTTGTCCTTGATGCCGGACGCTGCGAACGTCACCTTGGATTCGGCTTCGATGCTGCCCTCGCCGACCCATAGCAGCAGCACCTTGGGTACCTGCGGCATTTCCTTGGCCAGCAGTTCCAGGCTGCCCTTTTCGAACGTCTGCAACACGACCCGGTGCTGACCGTCGAGCCAGCCACGCTGCTCGAGTTTGGCCTTGAGGTCATGCTCGATACCAGGAAACTGCTGCGGTACCTTGGTTTCGATGTACACCCCAGGCGTGTGCGTACCGCCTTGCGCCACGTCGAGTACCTCATCCAGGGTGAGAATCTTCAAGCCTTTGTAACTGTCACGGGCGCGCTCGGGGTGCGCTGCGTTGAACCAGCTACCGGCATCCAGGGTTTTCAGCTCCGCCAGGGTGAAGTCGCTGGCCGGCTTGTCCTTGCGCTCGGGAAACTTGCTGGCGATGTCGGTGGTGCGCAGCAAGGTATCGTCGTGCAGTGCGATCAGTTGCCCGTCGCGAGTGCGCTGCACATCGAGTTCCAGATAGTCGGCGCCCAGGTCACGGGCCAGCAGGTAGGCCGGCAGCGTCGATTCCGGCGCATCGAACGAAGCCCCCCGATGGGCAATGACCGCAGGGTGGGGAATGTCGGCGGCGCGGGCCAATTGTTCGGGGGTTTGCCCATGGGCCGAGGCAGCTGCGCCCATGGCAGCAGTGAGGCAGAGCGTTTTGTACAGGTGTGCCAACATGTGTAGTCCTTCCACGGATGATCGAAAACGGCGCGGCTTGATGCCGGTGAACCGACCCAGCATAGACGGCGTCGGATGACAGGACATGGCGTGATAGAGTCGCGCCCTTGCCCAAGACACGAGTAGAACGAATCATCACCATGGCACATGACACCTTCGACGCCCACCTCGGCGATTGGCAAACCCTGCATACCCGTCAGCCTGCACAAAGCCTGTTGCTGGGCAACGGCGCCAGCCGCGCGGTATGGCGCGGCTTCGCCTACGATGGGTTGTTCGAGCGCGCGCAAAAGGTGCGCAACAAACCCTTGAGCCTGACCGACCTGGCGTTGTTCAAATCGCTGCAGACCCACAGCTTCGAGCAGGTGCTGGCGGTGCTCAACAGCACCGTTCGGGTCAATGCCGCCCTGGCGATCAGTTCCACCGCCCCGCTCAATCGCTACTATGCGATCAAGGAAGCGTTGATCCATGCGGTGCGCAGCGTGCACATTCCCTTTCGCCTGCTCGATGAACAGCGCCTGACCGCGCTCAACCTTGCACTGCGCGCGTTCGATACGGTGTACAGCAGCAACTATGACCTGCTCTGCCCCTGGGCCGTGCAGCACGACCCGCAGGGTTTTGCCGAGCTAATGGACGTGGACACCGGTTTCGATATTCGCCAGACCGCCGCCACAGGCTGCCGCGTGCTGTACCTGCACGGCGGTCTGCACCTGATCAAGAACAGCGACGGCACGACCCGCCAACGTACCGCCGAGGGCGAAGCCTTGCTCGACGGGTTTGCGATCAACACGCCTGGCGATGTGCCGTTGCTGGTCAACGAAGGCCCCAGTGCGCAGAAGCTGCGCACCATCCGTGATTCGGACTACCTGAGCTGGTGCCACGGCGAGTTGAGCCGGCAAGACGGCACGCTGTGCATCTTCGGCCACAACCTGGACAGCGACGATGCGCACATCCTTCAGGCGCTGCGTCTGGCGCCTGCACAGACCCTGTATGTGTCGATCTTCCCGCTCAGCGATGCCTGGATCATCAGCCAGAAACAGCGCTTCGAAGAACTGTTCGCCGGCTACGGCAAGACACTGTATTTCTTCGACGCGACCAGCCATGGCCTGGGCAGTGCGCAATTGAACGTGGCCGTGCCTGCGGCGTTGAAGAAGAAACGTTGAAGACTCGAGCGCAACCAAGCGCTCACCACAGCGATATCAACCCTTTCTCCAGTGCCAGCAGCACGGCCACGCTGCGTGAGCCCACGGCGAATTTGCGACGAATATTGGCGAAATGGAAATTCACCGTGGCCTCGGAGCAGGCCAGTATGCGCGAGATTTCCCACGAGGATTTGCCTCTGCCACTCCAGACGAGCACTTCCTGCTCGCGCGGCGTCAGCTTGATGTCGAGCGTCACTGCGAACTCCAACCCTTGGCTTGAGCGCTCATGGTGGCGCTCGCCAAGGATGGGTAACAATGCCGGCGACTTGTAGTCCCGATGCCTCACAGCGCCTAGCCCAGCAGGCCGTCTTCCTGCAGCAGGGTCTGCAGACGCTGTTCGCGGATGCCGTAGAAGGCTTTCAGTTCCTCGATCTTGACCAGCGCTTCGGCGGACGGCCCGGACGTGTCGCGCTTGACCGCCAGAATCATCTTGTTCTTGTTGGTGTGCTCCAGGGAAATGAACTCGAACACCTTGGTCTCGTAGCCGCAGGCGTCCAGCAACAGCGCGCGCAGGCTGTCGGTGACCATCTCGGCCTGCTGGCCCAGATGCAGGCCATATTGCAGCATGGGCTTGAGCAGGCCCGGGCTCTGAATCTGCAGGCGGATTTCCTTGTGGCAGCACGGTGAGCACATGATGATCGCCGCGCCACAGCGGATACCGGTGTGAATGGCGTAGTCGGTGGCGATGTCGCAGGCATGCAGGGCGATCATCACGTCGATCTCGCTGGGCACCACCGAACGCACGTCGCCGCACTCGAACACCAGCCCCGGATGTTCCAAGGAGGTGGCAGCCGCGTTGCACAACTCGACCATGTCCGGACGCAGTTCGACGCCCGTGACCTGGGCCTGACGCTGCAGCGAGTTGGCCAGATAGTCATGGATGGCAAACGTCAGGTAGCCCTTGCCCGAGCCGAAATCGGCGACCCGTACGGGCGCATCCGTCCTGGCCAGCACCGACGAAGCGAAGGCGTGGGAAAACACCTCGATGAACTTGTTGATCTGTTTCCACTTGCGCGACATCGCCGGGATCAACTGCTGCTGCCTGTCGGTCACACCCAGGTCCTGCAGAAACGGCCGGCTCAGCTCCAGGTAGCGCTTCTTTTCCCGATCGTGACCCAACTCCGGCGCGGCCCGCTCCTGCTGTTGCTTGTTGCGGTGCAGGCTGGCCTTGTTCTTCTTGCTGAATTCGAGCTGCAATTCGTCGGTCAAGGTCAGCAGATGGGCGTTCTTGAAGGTGTCGGGCAAGGCGTCGGCAATGAACTGCTGGCCATCGACCTGGCTGAAGTTCTTGGTGATGTCACGCGTCTTGTAGCGGTACACGAACGACAGGCACGCTTCGCCCTTGATGGTCGCCAACTTGACGATCAGCCGCTGCAGGTCCGGCTCCTGGCCGACATAGCGAGCCAGCACCAGCTTGATGAAAGCGTTCTGCGCCAGGCTGGTGTCGAGCAGGGCAAGGAATTCGGCGCGGGGGTCGGTGACGGGCATGGCGAAACGGATCTCGGGTCTATTCAGGCGGGCATTTTAGTGGCTGTGGATCGACTTGGGGGATTTGATTGGATGCCGCTTGCGCGGATGCATTTGTATCAATCCCGGCACCCGACTGGATTGAAGCGCTCCGATACGTTAAAACACCTCCGGCAAACTATAAAAACACTGTCACCCGTAATCGGCTGCGGCATCCCTGCGGTAGGCCAGAGAGAAGAACTCAATGAACAAGCTGTGTCTGCTGGGTGTCGTCGTCGGCCTGGCCTTGCAAACCGCGTATGCCGATAGCCCTTCCCAAGGTCCGCAAAACAAGGATGCATTCGTTGCCGACCTGCTCGCACGCATGACCCTGGACGAGAAGATCGGCCAACTGCGCCTGATCGCCATCGGTGGGGAAATGACTCACCAGCGCATCGAGGCGGAGATCGCCGCAGGGCGCATCGGCGGCACTTTCAATTCGGTCACTCGCGCCGACAACAGGCCCATGCAGGATGCCGCGCAGCGCAGTCGCCTGAAGATTCCCATGTTTTTCGCCTACGACGTGATCCACGGTCACCGGACGCAGTTTCCGATCAGCCTGGGCCTGGCCGCGAGCTGGGACATGGACGCCATTGCACTGAGTGCCAGGACCTCGACAGCCGAGGCAGCGGCCGACGGTATCGACATGACCTTCGGGCCGATGGTCGACATTTCCCGCGATCCGCGCTGGGGCCGCATCAGCGAGGGGTTTGGCGAAGACACCCACCTGGTGTCGAAGATCGCCCGGGTGATGGTGGAGAACATACAGGGCCCCAGCCCGGCCAACCCGGATCGAATGATGGCCAGCGCCAAGCACTTCGCCCTGTACGGCGCGATCGAGGGCGGTCGCGACTACAACACCGTCGACATGAGCCCGCAACGCATGGTCCAGGACTACCTGCCCCCCTATCGCGCCACGGTCGAAGCGGGCGCGGGTGGCATGATGGTCGCCTTGAATTCCATCAACGGTGTGCCGGCGACCTCCAACACCTGGTTGATGCAGGATGTGTTGCGCAAGCAGTGGGGGTTCAAGGGCGTCACCATCAGTGACCACGGCGCCATCCACGAACTGATCAGGCATGGCGTGGCCAAAGACGACCGCGAGGCGGCCAAGCTGGCCATCAAGGCCGGCATCGACATGAGCATGAACGACCAGGCCTACGGCGAATACCTGCCGGGGCTGCTCAAAAGCGGCCAGATCGGCCAGACCGACATCGATAATGCGGTGCGCGAGGTGCTTGGTGCCAAGTACGACATGGGCCTGTTCGCCAACCCGTACCTGCGCATAGGCAAGGCCCAGGACGACCCGGCCGATGTCAATGCGGAAAGCCGCCTGCATCGCGCCGAAGCGCGTGATGTAGCGCGCAAGACCTTGGTCTTGCTGAAGAACCAGAAGCACACGCTGCCGTTGAAAAAGGACGCCCGTATTGCCTTGGTCGGCCCCCTGGCGGACGCGCCGGACGACATGCTCGGCAGTTGGTCGGCGGCCGGCGTCGCCGGGCAATCAGTGACATTGCTCAGCGGGCTGCGCAATGCCGTGGCCGACCCTGCCAAAGTGACTTACGCCAAGGGCGCGAATCTGACCGATGACCGTGCGACGCTGGACTTCATCGCCCATTTCAACCCCGAGCACATCAAGCAGGCGATCGATCCACGCTCCGGCCAGGCCTTGATCGACGAAGCGCTGGCAGCCGCACGCGATGCCGATGTGATCGTTGCCGCAGTGGGCGAATGGCGCGCCATGACCCATGAATCGGCCAGCCGTGTCGCCCTCGACCTGCCGCGTACCCAGCAGGCCCTGATCACCGCGCTGCGCGCCACGGGCAAGCCGCTGGTGCTGGTGCTCATGAATGGCCGCCCGCTGACCATTGGCGAACAACAGCGCCAGGCCGATGCCGTGCTGGAAACCTGGTACAGCGGCACCGAAGGCGGCAATGCCATTGCCGACGTGTTGTTCGGCGACTACAACCCGTCCGGCAAACTGCCGGTCACTTTCCCACGCTCGGTTGGCCAGGTGCCGCTGTACTACAGCCACTTGAGCATCGGTCGACCGTTCACGCCGGGGCATCCAGGCAACTACACCTCGCAGTATTTCGACAGCGAGCAGGGCCCGTTGTACCCCTTCGGCTACGGTTTGAGCTACACCGATTTCAGCCTGTCGGACGTCAGCCTGTCGAGCAAGCGCCTGAGCCGCGACGGCAAGGTGACAGCCAGCATCAACGTGCGCAACGTCGGCAAGGTCGCCGGCGAGACCGTGGTTCAGCTGTACCTGCGCGATGTCGCTGCTTCCATGGCCCGACCGGTCAAGGAGCTCAAGCATTTCCGCAAGGTGATGCTCAAGCCGGGCGAAAGCCAGACCCTGACATTCGATATCGTCGAGGGTGATTTGAAGTTCTATAACCAGCAACTGGTTCGGGCTGCCGAGGCCGGGCAATTCACCGTGATGATCGGGCTGGACTCCGAGGACGTCAAAGAGGCGAATTTCGAGCTGTTGTAGGCCGGCAACGGTTAGATAGCGCCCGTGATCGGTTCGCGCGCCCTGCGCCTGGCCGTCATCGTGCTGGTCATCGTGGCCGGCACGTTGCTGTCCGGCGTCTGGGCAGGCCGCCACGCACAGCAGCTGGCACAGAATGAAGAGGCGGCGCGCAGCAATGGCCAATTGGCGCTGTACGCCAACGGCCTGCACACCCTGATCGAGCGCTATCGCACCCTGCCTGCCGTACTGGCGCTGGACCCCGAACTGCAGCAGTCGCTGCGCGAGCCTATCGATCCCGCCACTCAGAACATGCTCAACCGCAAACTTGAACGCATCAACGCGGCGGCGCGGTCATCGACCCTGGAACTGCTCGACCGCCAGGGCCTGGCGGTGGCGGCCAGCAACTGGCGTCTGCCGACCAGCTATGTAGGCCACAACTACGCCTTCCGCCCCTATTTCAGCCAATCGATCAGCCAGGGCAGCGGGCGTTTCTATGCGGTAGGCGTGACCAGCGGCATTCCCGGCTACTTCTTGTCCAGCGCGATCAAGGACGCTCGGGACGGCTTTCTCGGTGCCATGGTGGTCAAGCTCGAGCTGCCCGAACTGGAACAGGAATGGGCGCAGGGGCCCGATACCCTGCTGGTCAGCGACGCGCGCGGGGTGGTGTTCATCGCCAACCGACCGGGATGGCGGTACCGCACCTTGCACCCCTTGAGCGAGGCCGACCGCGCCGAACTGCAGCGTACCCGTCAGTATCACGATCAAGCCTTGCAGCCGCTGGACCACCAGGTGCTGGGCAACCTCGATGGAGCGGCCCGGCAGGTGCGTGTCAACGGCCCTCAAGGCACGGCCGACTACCTGTGGGCATCGTTGCCGATGGCCAGCGAAGGCTGGACCCTGCACTTGCTCAAGCCTCCCATGGCGAGTACCGAGGACAGCCGCAATGCCGCGCTGGCAGCGGCCGGCCTGTGGTTGAGCCTGGTCTTCGGCGGCCTCTGGCTGAATCAGCGGCGGCGCCTGGCCGCCCTGCGCCAGCGTGGTCGCGAGCAGCTGGAATCTCTGGTGAGGGCACGCACCCGGGAGTTGCGCGATGCCCAGGAGGGCTTGGTCCAGGCGGCCAAACTGGCGGCATTGGGGCAGATGTCGGCGGCCCTGGCCCACGAGATCAGCCAGCCGCTTACTGCGCAGCGCATGCAGCTGGCGAGCCTGCGGCTGTTGCTCGATCAGGATCGCATCGACGCGGCGCGCCAGGCCCTGGCACCGCTGGAACAGATGTTGATACGCATGGCGGCCTTGACCACCCATTTGAAGACCTTCGCGCGCAAGAGCCCGGCCGGCGTGCGTGAACGACTCGACCTGGCGCAGGTGCTCGACCAGGCCCTGCAATTGCTGGAAACGCCTCTGCAGGCGGCGGATGTACGCCTGCACTTGCAGGTCCGGCGGCCGGCTTATGTTCGCGGCGACGTGATTCGCCTCGAACAGGTGCTGATCAACCTGTTGCGCAATGCGCTGGACGCCATGACCGGTCTGCCGGCGAAGGATATGCATATCAGCCTGCAGCTTCATGGCGAGCAGTGGCAGCTGGATATTGCCGACAGCGGTGGCGGCATTGCCAGCGAGCACATCGAACACTTGTTCGACCCGTTCTTCACCACCAAACCCATCGGCGAAGGCCTCGGCCTGGGGTTGGCCGTTTCCCTGGCTATCGCCCACGAACATGGCGGCCAGTTGAGCGCGGAAAATCTGGCACGCGGCGCACGTTTCACCCTTGCCCTGCCCATCGATACGGAGCCTGCATGAGCAATCAAGTGATGGTCATCGACGACGAAGCGAGCATTCGCGACGCCGTTGAACAATGGCTGGGCCTCAGCGGCTTTTCGGTGCAGCGTTTCAGCCAGGCCGAAGACTGCCTGGCGCAGCTGCCGGCAGACTTCGCCGGGGTCATACTCAGCGATGTGCGCATGCCGGGCATGGGCGGGCTCGGCCTGCTCGCACAGGTCCAGGCTCGCGACCCCGAGTTGCCGGTGATTCTGTTGACCGGGCACGGTGACGTGCCGATGGCGGTGCAGGCCATGCGCGAGGGTGCCTACGATTTTCTCGAGAAGCCTTTCAGCCCGCAAAGCCTGTTGACCAGCCTGCAGCGCGCCCAGGACAAGCGTCGGCTGGTTCTGGAAAACCGTCGCCTGCACAGCCGGGCCGATTTCAGCGAGCAACTGCAGGCGACCCTGCTCGGTGCTGCGCCGGCCATCGCGCAGCTGCGGCGCCAGGTACTGGATCTGGCGCAGTTGCCGGTCAACGTGGTGATTCGTGGCGAAACCGGCAGTGGCAAGGAGCTGGTTGCGCGCTGCCTGCACGACTTCGGCCCACGGGCTGGCAAACCGTTCGTTGCGCTCAACTGTGCCGCCATTCCCGAGGCATTGTTCGAGGCCGAACTGTTCGGCCACGAGAGCGGTGCGTTCACCGGCGCCCAGGGCAAGCGTATCGGCAAATTGGAGTACGCCCACGGCGGGACCCTGTTTCTCGACGAAGTGGAAAGCCTGCCCATGGCTCAACAGGCCAAGCTGCTGCGTGTGCTGCAGGAGCAGAAGCTCGAGCGCCTGGGCTCCAACCAGAGCATTGCGGTGGACCTGCGGCTGGTCGCGGCGAGCAAGCCCGACCTGCTGGAGCAGGCACGGGCCGGGCTGTTTCGCGAAGACCTGGCCTATCGGCTGAATGTCGCCGAACTGCGCCTGCCGCCATTGCGCGAGCGACGCGAAGACATCGTGCGGCTGTTCGATCACTTCACCGCGGCAACCGCGAAGCGTCTGGCGCGACAGGCGCCGCCGGTCAATTCGGCCCAACTGGCCCAATTGCTCAGCCACGACTGGCCGGGCAATGTCCGCGAGCTGGCCAATGCTGCCGAACGCCATGTGCTGGGGCTGGCCGCGCCTGCGGCTGAAACGGCCAGCGCCCGGCTGTCCCTGGCGGCACAACAGGAAGCCTTCGAAGCCCAGTGCCTGCGCGCCGCGCTTGCGCGTCACCGGGGCGACATCAAATCGGTGATGGAGGAACTGCAACTGCCCCGGCGCACCCTCAACGAAAAGATGCAGCGTCACGGCCTGGCCCGTGAAGATTTTCGCGACTAGGCAAGAATCCGCTCACTCCACTTCTCGCATCGGCAAGAATCCGCCGGTTTTTTGCGCGTGCCCCTCTGAAAGCGGGGATGCAGCGGCTGGCACGGCTCCTGCTATTGCCTTGGCAAGCGCGAACCAACGCGCTACCAACAATAATGAGAAGGATCCATCATGGATAACTCCAACACCCTGCCCGCCGGGGCAACCGCTGCAACCGCCCCGCCTCGCACCACCGCCAGCCGCGTCAAGTCGATCTTCAGTGGCTCGGTCGGCAACATGGTCGAATGGTACGACTGGTACGTCTACGCGGCATTCTCGCTGTATTTCGCCCAGGTATTCTTTCCCAAGGACAGCCTCAACGCGCAACTGCTCAACACCGCCGCGATCTTCGCCGTCGGCTTTCTGATGCGGCCCATCGGCGGCTGGCTGATGGGCCTGTACGCCGACCGCAAGGGCCGCAAGGCAGCGCTGATGGCTTCGGTGCTGCTGATGTGCTTTGGCTCGCTGGTCATTGCGCTGACGCCGAGCTACGAGACCATCGGCATCTGGGCGCCTGTGCTGCTGGTACTGGCGCGGCTGATGCAGGGCCTCTCGGTCGGTGGCGAGTACGGTACGTCCGCCACCTACCTGAGCGAGATGGCCACCAAGGAACGGCGCGGCTTCTTCTCCAGCTTCCAGTACGTGACCCTGATCTCTGGCCAGTTGATCGCGCTGGCGGTGCTGATCGTGCTGCAGCAGACTCTCACCGAAGAACAGCTGCTCAGTTGGGGCTGGCGTGTACCGTTCGTGATCGGCGCTCTGTGCGCAGTGGTGGCGCTGTGGTTGCGCCGTGGCATGGAAGAGACCGACTCCTTCACCCAGAAAAAGGAATCCAAGGAAAGCACGATGCGCACCCTGCTGCGCCATCCCAAGGAACTGCTGACCGTGGTCGGCCTGACCATGGGCGGTACCCTGGCCTTCTATACCTACACTACCTACATGCAGAAATACCTGGTCAACACGGTGGGCTTCAGCAAGGCGGACTCGACGGCCATCTCGGCGGCCACGCTGTTTCTGTTCATGTGCCTGCAACCGGTGGTCGGCGCCCTCTCCGACAAGATCGGCCGACGCCCCATCCTGATCGCATTCGGGGTACTGGGCACGGTGTGTACCGTTCCCATCCTGACCACGCTGCACACCATTCAAACCTGGTGGGGTGCGTTCTTCCTGATCATGGCGGCACTGATCATCGTCAGCGGCTATACCTCGATCAATGCCGTGGTGAAGGCAGAGCTGTTCCCCACCGAGATCCGCGCGCTAGGCGTGGGCCTGCCGTATGCACTGACCGTATCGATCTTCGGTGGAACCGCCGAACTGATCGCCCTGTGGTTCAAGCAGATCGGCATGGAAACCGGTTACTACTGGTACGTGACCGCCTGCATCGCCTGCTCGCTGCTGGTGTACGTGTTCATGAAGGACACCAAGACGCACTCACGGATCGAAACGGACTGAAGCTCAGCATGCCTCCGCCGCCAAGGCGGGGGCAGTTGCACTGGCCGCCATGGCCGACGCACACTGGGGGCACCTGAACGCTGAGGATTGCCCCTGATGTCGGATGACACCTACTACTACGAGCCGGCCAAGGGCCATGGTTTGCCGCACGATCCGTTCAACGCCATCGTCGGCCCGCGGCCCATTGGCTGGATCTCTTCCCACGACCGTGAAGGTCGCCTGAACCTGGCGCCGTACAGCTTCTTCAACGCCTTCAACTACACGCCGCCGATCATCGGTTTCGCCAGTGTGGGACGCAAGGACAGCCTGAACAACATCGAACAGACCGGCGAATTCGTCTGGAACCTGTCTACCCGAGCTCTGGCCGAGCAGATGAACCAGAGCTGCGCCGCAGTCGGCCCCGAAGTCGACGAGTTCGAACTCAGTGGTCTGCACCATGCACCGTCGACAATCGTCAGCGTACCGCGGGTGCTCGCAGCGCCGGTGTCGTTCGAATGCAAGGTGACCCAGATCATTCAGCTCAAGGGCGTCGACCAGCAGGAAGTGCCCACCTGGCTGATCCTGGGTGAAGTGGTGGCGGTGCACATCGCCAAGTCATTGCTCAAGGACGGGGTCTACGACACGGCGGCTGCCGGTCCGATCCTGCGCGGTGGCGGTCCGGCCGATTACTTCGAGATCGGTCCGCAGGCACTGTTCAGGATGCACCGGCCACAGGTCAAGTAAGGTCGAAGACGGGTTCGCCGTCGTCGTCGACATTGACCAGTGTCGACAACACCTCGGCGGCGGCGCTATCGGCCTCGTGCGCAGTGCCGAACGACTGGCCGTCGAGCACCTTGTGAAACTGCGGCGCACCACCGCCCTGCAGGGCTTTGATGGCGATGGCGGCACGGTAACTGCCCTCATTCGGCACTACCGCTGAAACCGCTTCGTGATGTTCGAATACCTTGCGTGCCATGACGTACCTCGCAGCTATGCAAAAGCCACGATTGTACGCAGCTCAGGCCGCGCTGGCCTGTTCGATCGCGGCATCCTCGAAAGTGTGCAGATCGAGGCTGGTGACCAGCAGGCCCTGGACCAGGTCGGAGAACACCTGCATCCCGGGCGACTTGAACCAGGCCGTCATCGCGGCGTGATCGCGCCAGACGCCGGCCACTTGCCACAATCGCTCGTCGCCGTGGCTGCGCTGGACTGCAAAATGCAGGCAGCCCGGCATTCCCAGCGCAGGCCGCACCAGTGCCGACAAGCCCAGCCCGACCTGTTCGGAATGCCCGTGCCGGGCGGTGACCAAGGCACAGTGACTGACGGTAGATAATGAGTTCATGCTCGACTCTCCCTGATTGAACGGTCTGCGGTGAACAAGGTTGCAGCGACAACGTTACGCAACCCCGGACCACAGGGGTTAGCCGTTTCCTGTCAAGGTCTTGCCCGATCCTGCAGGGTTGCAGTTTCGATCAATCCATGGGGCCTTGTGTGGCGGTTTTCATGCCCACACGCAGGATGCGCGCACTGGTTCGGACAAGACCCACAGGCAACTTGGCAGGATTGGGCAAGCATCCTGCAGCTATCGTCTACCCTTGGCATTAAGCGCGGATTATCCTCTTAGTCATGTGATGCACAGATCATGGAGCCTGCATGAAACCCGCCGCACCTGCTGCCCTGCCCCTGCACCCTGCCCTGGAACGAAGCCGCTGCGAACTTGCCGAACGCATTGCCCGCGGCGCGCAGGCACCCGGCTGCCATGGCACCGCGATCAGCGGCTTGCATCTGGTGCGCTATGAAGAATGCGTGCAGTCGTTCCCTGCGTTGGTGCAACCGGCGCTGTGCATCCTTGCCCATGGCAGCAAGGAGGTGCGCCTGGGGGAAGAGCGCTATATCTACGACCCGCTGAATTTCATGGTGGTGTCGGTGGCCATGCCGATCTCGGGACGGATCCTGGATGCCAGCCCCGGCGACCCGAGTCTGTCTTTGCGGCTGGACATCGACCCCGACGAAATCAACGCAGTGATCGCCGACGCCGGGCCGCTGGGCGTGCCTTCGCGTTCGACCCAGCGCGGCCTGTACGTGGAGCAGATGGACACCGCGTTTCTCGACGCCGTGCTGCGCCTGGTGCGGCTGCTGGAAACACCGAAGGACATTGCCGTGCTGGCACCACTGGTGCGGCGGGAGATCCTCTATCGCCTGCTGGGCGGACAACAGGGTCACCGCTTGTATGAAATCGCCGTAGCGCACAGCCAGACCCACCGGGTCAGCCAGGCCATCGCCTGGATCAATCGGCATTTTCAGCGCAGCCTGCGCATCGAAGACCTGGCTCGCGAGGTCAACCTGAGCGTGTCGACCCTGCACCACCGCTTCAAGGCCGTGACGTCCATGAGCCCGCTGCAGTACCAGAAACAGCTGCGCCTGCAAGAGGCTCGTCGACTGATGCTCAGCGAAGATCTCGATGCGTCGGCCGCCGGGTATCGCGTGGGCTACGAGAGTCCTTCGCAGTTCAGCCGCGAATACAGCCGGCATTTCGGCGCACCGCCGGTGCGTGACCTGGCGCGCCTGCGCATCAGCCTCTGATGTCAAGCCGGCAGGGTTTGCAAAAAACCCGAGGTCACCGATAGAACCGATAGCTAGCTATCAAGTACACTCGAAGACAGCAGCCCGCGGCCATCTTGCCTGGGCGTCTTTTTGCAGGCCTACCTGTGACCGATCTCAGCCACTCCCCACCGGCCATCAAGAGCATTCTGGTGGCCTTGATGCTGGCCATTTTCCTGGGGGCCCTGGACCAGACCATCGTCGCGGTCTCGCTGCCGGCGATCTCGGCCCAGTTCAACGACGTCGACCGCCTGGCGTGGGTGATCTCCGGGTACATGGTGGCCATGACCGTGGCCACGCCGATCTACGGCAAGCTGGGAGACCTGTACGGACGCCGACGCATGATCCTGATCGGCACGGGATTGTTTACCCTGGCGTCGCTGTTCTGCGGCATGGCGCAGAGCATGGAGCAACTGGTGCTGGCCCGCCTGCTGCAGGGCGTCGGCGCCGGCGGCATGGTTTCGGTCAGCCAGGCGATCATCGGCGATGTCGTGCCACCGCGCGAACGTGGCCGATACCAGGGCTATTTCAGCAGCATGTACGCTGCCGCCAGTGTGCTGGGCCCGGTCCTGGGCGGCTACATGACCCAGTACCTGTCGTGGCGCTGGGTGTTTTTGATCAACCTGCCGCTGGGCGCGTTCGCGTGCTGGTACGCCCACCGCAAGCTGGCGGGGCTGCCCATACCGCAGCGTACGCCGATCATCGATTACCTGGGGACGGCGCTGATGATCATCGGCTTGAGCACCTTGCTCATGAGCATCACCCGCATCGGCCAAGGACATGGAGTGGACGACACGCAGGTCTGGGCCCTGCTGGTGATTGCCGCGGCAGCGCTGCTGGGCTTTGTCTGGCATGAACGACGCTTTCGCGAACCGCTGCTGCCGATGCATCTGTTTGCCAACCGCGCAGCGGTGCTGTGCTGGTGCACGGTGTTCTTCACCAGCTTCCAGGCCATCGGCTTGAGCGTGATGATGCCCCTGCGCTTCCAGACCGTCACCGGAGCGGGCGCGGACCAGGCGGCGCTGTACCTGCTGCCGCTCGCGCTGGGGCTGCCGATCGGGGCTTTCCTGGGCGGGCGTCGCACGTCGCAGACCGGGCGCTACAAACCGATCATTCTGACCGGGGCGTTGCTCGCTCCGCTGGGCATTCTGGGCATGGCGTTCAGTCCGCCGGACAATCTGCCGCTCAGCGTGACCTTCATGCTGTTGACGGGCTTCGCCTGCGGCCTGCAGTTTCCCACCTCGCTGGTGGGCGCGCAGAACTCGGTGCAGGCCAGGGACATCGGTGTGGCCACCAGTACCCTGGCCTTGTTTCGTTCGTTGGGCGGCGCTGTTGGAGTGGCTTGTTTGTCGGCGCTGCTGTTGGCCATGCTGCACGGTGTGCAACTGGCGGACGGTGCCTTGAACGGCCATGGGCTAGAGGTAATGACCGACAACGTGCTGCTGACCGGGCTCAACGCTACGGCAGGCCCCGCCCGCGATGCCTTGCGCATGGAACTGGCGCAGACCTTCCAGCACCTGCTGTGGGCCAGTGCCGGTATTTCGCTGCTGGGACTGGCGGTGGCATTGGCGCTGCCTAACCTGGAATTGCGCGGCCGTGGGCATGGTGAGAAGTAGCTTGTGCGCAAGGCAGGCCTGGCCTCTTCGCGGGAACTGTGGGAGCAGGTTCTACCCGCGAAGGGGCCCGATCAGACAGCCGGGCGCTTCTTGCGTTGGGCCCAGGCTACGGCCAGGCCGCTGAGACAGATGACGCTGATGCCCACCACCCCGAAGATGTCAGGGGTGTGGTCGAAGATCAGGTAGCCGTACATCCCGGCGAAGAGGATCTGCCCGTAACTGAACGGTGCCAGCAGCGCCGGCGCGGCATGGCGAAAGGCCTGGGTCAGCAACAGATGCCCGAGCATCCCGCAGGTGCCCAGGCCGACCATGAACAATGCATCGATCCACCCCGGCGCCTGCCAGAAGAACGGCAACGCAGCGCTCATGATCAGCGTATTGAAGATACCGGCGAGAAAATTGCTGGTGGTCGGGCTGTCGATGCTGCTGAGCTTGCGCGTCAGCAATTGGTACAGGCCGAAGAAGAACGCCGATATCAACGGCAGCAGAATGGCCGGCGTGAACAGGGCACCGCCGGGGCGGATCACGATAAGCACACCAATGAAACCGGTGATCACCGCCGCCCATTGCGCACGGGTCACCACTTCCTTGAGCAGCGGCACCGACAGCGCCGTCACCAGCAGCGGCGCCAGGAAGTTGACCGCCGTGGCTTCGGCCAGCGGTATGTAGCGCAGGCTGGTGGTGAAGAACAGGCTGGTGGCGATCAGGCACAGCGCGCGCAACAGCTGCAGCCCCGGCCGCTTGGTGCGGATTACCGTGGACAGCCCGGTCTGCGGCACGAATATGACCAGCATCAACAGGGTGTGCACCACGTAGCGCGCCCATACCACCACGACGATGGGGAACAGCCCGGAGAGGTACTTGGACAAAGCATCGTGGCTGGCGAACAGCAACGTTGCCAGACAAATCAGCGCGATACCGCGCAGCGGCTGGTTGGTCCCAGAGAGCAACGGGTTTTGCACGCTCATTCACACGCTCGCAACAGGATGATGAAAGGGTACCGGCCGTGACCTGTCCGCCGCACGCAGGTATTCGGGCAGCGGCTGGATGGTGTCGGGTCGATGATGGCGCGAGCAAGGGCGCTGTTACAACTTGATTCAGAACTTTATTTGCGCAACGCCGGTGTCAGGCTCAGCGTCTGCAGGCTCAGGTCCACCCAACGCTCCGCCTCCTGGTACAGATCGAAACTGTCGGGGACGAGCAACCATTGGCCAATCATGCCATCTATATAGGCGTGCAAGGCGATGGCCGCCCTGACGGTATCCAGATCGCGCGGCAACTGCTCGCGGTTCACCGCGTTGCGCAACGACCGCTCGATGCGCACATTGCAGTCGATGCTGACCGACTGGCGCTGGCGGCGCATGTCACACATTTCATCGGTGAACTCGCATTTATGGTGCAGAATTTCGTTGAGGCGGCGGGTCTTGGGGTCCACGGCAATCTGCTGAAAGAGGCGGATCAGCAACTGACGCATGCAACCCAGCGGGTCGGGCTCGTCCTCGCTTTCGCTGGCCTGGGCAAGCTCCTCGAGCGGCTCCTGCAGGCTGTCGAGCATGGCCTGCACCAGATCGGCCTTGTTGCTGAAGTGCCAATAGATGGCGCCGCGCGTCACGCCTGCCAGGGTCGCGATGTCGGCCAGGGTCGTGCGTGCCACGCCACGCTCGTAGAACGCCTGCTCGGCCGCCTCGAGAATCTGGCTGCGGGTTTCCTGGGCTTCCTCTTTGGTACGGCGAACCATGGCAGTAGAACCTCAATCTTCAATGCACGCGCAATGCGTAACGCAGCGCGTGCTCAGGCCGGAAATCCCTTTTGTGCTGGGCTTGTCCCGAATGTCGATGGGTGCGCCGCAACGTCGCGGGCATCAGGCCATCAAGTTGTTTACAAACAACCACGAATGTAAGTATATTCGTTAGTAAGCTATTAATCCAGTCGTAACATTTTTTTACCTTTCCACTATTCTTGAGCCCTCCCCCGCGCTCACGACCCGAGGATCTTCATGCAATTCAAGCCAGTTGTTACCGCTCTGGTATCCGCCGTCGCCCTGGCCACCCTGCTCAGCGGCTGTGACAAGAAGGAAGAAGCAGCCCCGCAACAGGCTCAGCAAGCTCCTCAGGTCGGCGTGGTTACCCTGAAAACCCAACCCTATACCTTGACCAGCGAACTGCCGGGTCGGACCACCGCGTACCGCGTGGCCGAAGTGCGGCCGCAGGTCAACGGGATCATCCTCAAGCGTCTGTTCAAGGAAGGTACCGAGGTCAAGGCCGGGCAGCAGCTCTACCAGATCGACCCGTCGGTATACGAGGCGACGCTGGGCAGCTCCCAGGCGACGCTGGAGTCGGCCAAGTCACTGGCAGGGCGCTACAAACAGTTGATCGACGAGCAGGCCGTCAGCCGCCAGGAATACGACAATGCCCGCTCCCAGCAGCTGCAGGCAGAGGCGTCGGTGAAGAGCGCGCAGATCGACTTGCGCTACACCAAGGTGATGGCGCCGATCTCGGGCCGCATCGGCCGTTCCGACGTGACCGAAGGCGCACTGGTGACCAATGGCCAGACCAACGCCCTGGCGACCATCCAGCAACTGGACCCGATCTACGTCGACGTGACGCAGTCGTCCGCCGAAATGCTCAGGCTGCGACGCGACCTCGACAGCGGCAAGCTGCAAAAGGCCGGCGACAACGCCGCCTCGGTCAAGCTGACCTTGGAAGATGGCAGCGAGTACGCCCAGACCGGCAAGCTGGAGTTCTCCGAAGTCTCGGTCGATCAGGCTACCGGCTCGGTGACTCTGCGCGCCGTGTTCCCCAACCCGGAACACGTGCTGCTGCCCGGCATGTTCGTGCATGCCAAGCTGCAGGCCGGTGTGCGCAGCGAAGCCATCCTGGCACCTCAGCAAGGTGTGACGCGCGACCTGAAGGGCACCCCGACCGCCTTGATCGTCAACAAGGACAACAAGGTCGAGCAGCGTCAACTGGTGGCCAATCGCACCGATGGCGCCTATTGGGTGATCGAGAAAGGCCTGAACGCTGGCGATCGCTTGATCACCGAAGGTCTGCAATACGTCAAGCCAGGTGCCGATGTGACCGTCAAGGATGCTGGCAACCTGACTCCTGAACAGTCCGCCCCTGCCGCCAACGGCAAAGGTGAATGATCGATGTCTAAATTCTTTATCGACCGCCCCATTTTCGCCTGGGTTCTTGCCCTGGTGATCATGCTGGTGGGTGGGCTGGCCATTCTCAAGCTGCCCATCAACCAATACCCGGCCATCGCGCCGACCGCCATCGACATCCAGGTCACCTACCCAGGTGCGTCCGCACAGACCGTGCAGGACACCGTGGTACAGATCATCGAGCAGCAGCTCAACGGTATCGACAACCTGCGTTACGTTTCCTCGGAAAGCAACTCCGACGGCAGCATGACCATCAGCGTGACCTTCAACCAGGGCACCAACCCCGACATTGCCCAGGTGCAGGTGCAGAACAAGCTCAACCTGGCCACCCCACTGTTGCCGCAGGAAGTGCAGCAACAGGGCCTGCGCGTGACCAAGTCGGTGAAAAACTTCCTGTTGGTGATCGGCCTGGTGGCCGAAGACGACACGTTGACCCGGGAAGACTTGTCCAACTACATCGTTTCCAACATCCAGGACCCGATCTCGCGGACCTCGGGCGTGGGCGACTTCCAGGTGTTCGGTTCGCAGTACGCCATGCGCATCTGGCTGGACCCGGCCAAGTTGAACAAGTATCAACTGACACCGGTAGAAATCAGCGCCGCGATCAGCGCGCAGAACGTGCAGATCGCCACCGGTCAGCTCGGCGGCTTGCCAGCCGTGCCTGGCACCCAGCTCAACGCCACCATCATCGGCAAGACCCGCCTGCAGACCGCCGAGCAGTTCGGCAACATTCTGCTCAAGGTCGACGCTGACGGTTCGCAGGTACGTCTCAAGGACGTCGCGCGCATCGCTTTGGGCGGCCAGAGCTACAGCATCGACGCCCAGTTCAACGGCAAGCCGGCCTCGGGCATGGCGATCAAGCTGGCCTCGGGCGCCAACGCGCTGGACACGGCCAAGGCGATTCGTGCCACCGTGGCCAACCTGGAGCCGTTCTTTCCGCCTGGCATGAAAGTGGTTTACCCGTACGACACCACGCCGACCGTGACCGAGTCGATTTCCGGCGTTGTGCACACGCTGATCGAAGCGATCGTGCTGGTGTTCCTGGTGATGTACCTGTTCCTGCAGAACTTCCGCGCCACGGTCATCACGACCATGACGGTACCGGTGGTACTGCTCGGCACTTTCGGCATCCTCGCCGCGTTCGGTTTCACCATCAATACCTTGACCATGTTCGGCATGATCCTGGCCATCGGACTATTGGTGGACGATGCGATCGTGGTGGTGGAGAACGTCGAGCGGGTCATGGCCGAGGAGCACTTGTCGCCCAAGGAGGCGACCAAGAAGTCCATGGAGCAGATCCAGGGCGCGCTGGTCGGTATCGCCATGGTGCTCTCGGCGGTATTGCTGCCGATGGCCTTCTTCGGCGGCTCCACCGGTGTGATCTACAAACAGTTCTCGATCACCATCGTTTCGGCCATGGCGCTGTCGGTACTGGTCGCGCTGATCTTCACCCCGGCATTGTGCGCCACCATGCTCAAGCCGATCGATCCGGAAAAGCACGGCCAGCCCAAGCGCGGGTTCTTCGGCTGGTTCAACCGAACCTTCGACCGCAGCGTGGTCAGCTACGAAAACGGCGTGAAGCGCATGGTCACGCACAAGCTGCCGGCGTTCATCGTTTATCTGATCATTTTCGCTGGCATGATCTTCCTGTTCACCCGCATCCCTTCGGCGTTCCTGCCGGAAGAAGACCAGGGCGTGATTTTCGCCCAGGTGCAGACGCCTGCAGGCTCCTCGGCCGAGCGGACGCAGAAGGTCATCGACGAGATGCGCACCTTCCTGCTCGACGGGGAAAATGGCGAAGGCGCCGGTGTGAAGTCGGTATTCAGTGTCAACGGCTTCAACTTCGCCGGTCGTGGCCAGAGTTCGGGCCTGGCGTTCGTCATGCTCAAACCCTGGGGTGAGCGCGACGCCGAGACGACCGTGTTCAAGATCGCCGAGCGTGCGCAGAAACATTTCGCCAGCTTCCGCGATGCCATGGTGTTCGCTGTTGTCCCGCCTTCGGTATTGGAACTGGGTAACGCCTCGGGCTTCGACTTCTACCTGCAGGATCAGGGTGGGGTTGGCCACGAAAAACTGCTCGAGGCACGCAACCAGTTCCTCGGCATGGCCGCCCAGAGCAAGATCCTGGCTGGCGTGCGTCCCAACGGTCTGAACGACGAGCCGCAGTACCAGCTCACCGTGGATGACGAGAAGGCCAGTGCCTTGGGCATCACCTTGTCGACCATCAACCAGACCCTATCCATCGCTTTGGGCGGTAGCTACGTCAACGACTTCATCGACCGTGGTCGGGTGAAGAAAGTCTATGTACAGGGCGAAGCGGCAGCGCGGATGACCCCCGAAGACTTGAACAAGTGGTACGTACGCAACGACTCCGGCACCATGGTTCCGCTGTCGGCCATCGCTACCGGCGAGTGGATCTACGGTTCGCCCAAACTGTCGCGCTACAACGGCGTCGCGGCGATGGAAATCCTGGGTACGCCGGCACCGGGCTACAGCTCGGGTGACGCCATGGCCGAGGTCGAGGCGCTGGCGAAGAAGCTGCCGGATGGCATCGGCTATTCGTTCACCGGTCTGTCGTACGAAGAACGTCTGTCCGGCTCTCAGGCCCCAGCGCTCTATGCGATCTCGCTGCTGTTCGTGTTCCTCTGTCTGGCAGCCCTGTATGAAAGCTGGTCGATCCCGATCGCAGTGCTTCTGGTGGTGCCGCTCGGTGTCATCGGTGCGTTGATCGCCACCAGTATGCGCGGCTTGTCCAACGACGTGTTCTTCCAGGTGGGCCTGCTGGTGACGGTGGGGTTGGCGGCGAAGAACGCCATTCTGATCGTCGAGTTCGCCAAGGAACTGCACGAACAGGGCAAGAGCCTGGTCGATGCAGCAGCCGAGGCGTGCCGCATGCGTCTGCGGCCGATCATCATGACGTCCCTGGCGTTCATCCTCGGCGTTGTTCCGCTGGCGATTTCCAGCGGCGCAGGTTCAGGCAGCCAACATGCCATCGGTACCGGGGTGATCGGCGGTATGATCACCGCCACCGTCCTGGCAATCTTCTGGGTGCCGATGTTCTACGTGGCCGTGTCGTCGATGTTCAAGAGCAAATACGACAAGGAACACGAGAAAGACAAGGGCAACGACAAAGCCATTACACACGAAGAGGCTGGCCAATGAGCAAGTCACTGATATCCATCGCTGTCGCCGCCTTCGTGCTCGGCGGCTGCTCGATGATCCCCGAGTACCAGCAGCCTGCCCTGCCAGTGGCCGAGCAGTTCCCGCAAGGCGAGGCCTACGCGCCCGCCGATGCGGCCGAAGTGGCTGCGGCCGAACAAGGCTGGCGGCAGTTCTTCACCGACCCGGCGCTCGAGCGCCTGGTGCAGGTGGCGCTGCAGAACAACCGCGACCTGCGCGTGGCGGCCCTGAACATCGAGGCCTACCGGGCGCAGTACCGCATCCAGCGCGCCGATCTGTTCCCGGCCATCAACGCCGACGGCACCGGTACGCGTCAGCGCACGCCGGCCGACCTGTCACAACTTGGCGAGTCGGGCATCTCCAGCCAGTACGGGGTGACCTTGGGCGTCAGCGCCTATGAACTGGACCTGTGGGGCCGCATTCGCAGCCTCAACGAACAGGCGCTGCAAACCTACCTGTCCAGCGAAGAGGCACGTCGTTCCACCCAGATCAGCCTGGTGGCCAACGTGGCCAATGCCTACCTGACCTGGCAAGCCGACCAGGCGCTGCTGAAGCTGACCCAGGACACCCTGGGCGCCTTCGAACAGAGCCTCAAGCTGACCAGCCGCAGCACCGAAGTGGGCGTGTCCTCGGCCCTGGACCTGAGCCAGGCGCGCACTGCGGTGGAAACCGCACGTGTCAGCCTGGCCCGTTACCAGCGCCAGGTGGCCCAGGACCGCAACAGCCTGACCATGCTGCTGGGCACGCGCATTCCGGTGGACCTGCCCGAGGGCCGTGGCCTGGATGCCGACCTGCTCAGCGAAGTACCTGCAGGCATGCCGTCCCAGCTGCTGACCCGGCGCCCGGACATCCTTGAAGCCGAGCACGCCTTGCTGGCCGCCAACGCCAACATCGGCGCGGCTCGCGCGGCATTCTTCCCCAGCATCAGCCTGACCGCCAACGCCGGCACGTCGAGCCGCCAGCTGTCCGGTCTGTTCGACGCCGGCTCCGGCAGCTGGTTGTTCTCGCCCAGCATCAGCCTGCCGATCTTCAACGCCGGTGCGCTGCGTGCAAGCCTGGACTATTCGAAGATCCAGAAAGACATCAACGTGGCCAATTACGAGAAGGTCATTCAAACGGCCTTCCAGGAAGTGTCCGACGGCCTGGCGGCGCGCAAGACCTACAACGAGCAGTTGCAGGCCCAGCGTGACTCGGTGCAGGCCAACCAGGATTACTACCGCTTGGCTGAACGTCGCTATCGGATCGGCATCGACAGCAACCTGACCTTCCTCGATGCGCAGCGCTCGCTGTTCAGTGCCCAGCAATCGCTGATCACCGACCGGCTTTCGCAACTGACCAGCGAAGTCAATCTGTACAAGGCTTTGGGTGGCGGCTGGTATGAGCGTACGGGCCAGGCCCAGTTGGCCCAGCCGGCGCAGGCTCCGAAAAGCTGAAGCGCAACGTTGCAAGAAAAACCACCGCCTGCGGTGGTTTTTTTATGCCAGGCAGGCGGTAACTACGTGTCGACGCCGCTAGCCCCTGAAGAAAATGTCACACGGGACTGGCCGAAAGTTCAATCTTGAGCAATAGTGGTCTGATGACCAGATAACTGACTTGTTATTAACCAGTTAGTTAGTGTTCGGTTATCGCACGTATTCCTGTGTGGTCGGTTGAATCGGGCGCTACCCCAACGCACCATCCGCGCAACACTTGGAAACATGCATGACCAGCTCGTACAAGCGTGCGTCAATCATAAAATCAATAACAATAGGTTTACCCCCATGCGCCAGCACTTCCGTCGTTCACCCCGTCTGTTGCCCAACCTGATCGCGTTGACCGTTGCCACGGCCGCCCTGCCCTCCCTTGCAGCCGAATCCGGCTTCCTGGAAGACGCCAAGGTAGGTCTGAACCTGCGCAACTTCTACTTCAACCGCAATCACACCAACCCGGCTTTCCCTCAGAGCAAGTCCGAGGAATGGACCCAGAGCTTCATTCTCGACGCCAAGTCCGGCTATACCCAAGGCATGGTCGGGTTCGGTGTGGACGTGCTGGGCATGTACTCGGTCAAGCTCGATGGTGGCCGTGGTACCTATGGCACGCAGTTGTTGCCTGTGCATGACGGCAATGACCCGGCCGACGATTTCGGTCGGCTGGGTGTGGCCGCCAAGGCCAAGATATCCAAGACCGTGCTCAAGGTCGGCGAATGGATGCCGGTGCTGCCTATCCTGCGCTCGGATGACGGGCGCTCGCTGCCGCAGACTTTCCAGGGCGGACAGGTCACCTCTCAGGAAATCGACGGCCTGACCCTGTACGGCGGTCAGTTCCGCAAGAACAGCCCGCGCAACGATGCCAGCATGGAGGACATGTTCCTGCAGGGGCGCGCCGGCATCACCTCCGACCGCTTCAACTTCGTCGGTGGCGAATACACCTTCAACAACAAGAACACCTTGGTCGGCCTGTGGAACGCCGAGCTCAAGGACATCTACCAGCAGCAGTACCTGCAGATTCTCCACAGCCAGCCCTTGGGCGACTGGACCCTGGGTGCCAACCTGGGCTTCTTCCATGGCAAGGAGGACGGCAGCGCACGCGCCGGCGATCTGGACAACAAGACCTGGTCGGCGCTGCTATCGGCCAAGTACGGCAGCAACACCTTCTATGTCGGTTTGCAGAAAGTCACCGGCGACAATGGCTGGATGCGCGTCAACGGCACCAGTGGCGGCACCCTGGCCAACGACAGCTACAACTCCAGCTACGAGAACGCCAAGGAGAAATCCTGGCAGTTGCGCCATGACTTCAACTTCGCCGGCGTCGGTGTACCGGGGCTGACCCTGATGAACCGCTACATCAGTGGCGACAACGTGCACACCGCCACCGTCACCGACGGCAAGGAATGGGGCCGCGAAACCGAGCTGGCCTACACCGTGCAGTCGGGCACCTTCAAGAGCCTGAACATGCGCTGGCGCAACTCGACCATGCGTCGTGACTACAGCACCAGCGAGTTCGACGAAAACCGCGTGATCGTCAGCTATCCGTTGAGCATTCTGTAACCCTCGCGCCGGTGACGGGCATGCCGCCCGCACCGGCCCGCTCGGGCGTCACTGGCGCGATTCGACACCCAGCTCATCCCAGACCGATTCGGCTAGGTGAAACGTTGCGTTGGCCGCGGGAATGCCACAATAGATGGCACTCTGCATCAACACCTCCTTGATCTCTTCACGGGTAACGCCATTGCTGGCAGCCGCACGCAAGTGCAGCTTGAGCTCCTCGTTGCGGTTCATGCCGATCAGCATGGCGATGGTGACCAGGCTGCGGGTGTGCCGCGGCAGGCCCGGACGGGTCCAGATATCGCCCCACGCATGGCGGGTGATCATCTCCTGGAACTCGCTGTTGAACTCGGTCAGGTTGTTCAGGCTGCGCTCCACGTGCGCCTCGCCCAACACCGCTCGCCTGACCTTCAACCCTTCGTTGTAGCGTTCTTTTTCGTCCACGGGCGTGCTCCTTCAGCGCAATAGAAATTCGATGACCCGGTGGCTGAACGGCGCACCGATTTCGACGTTGGACAGGTGCGCCGCGGCAAACTCGGCGTACTGCGCACCGGCCACCTGCTCGACGATGAATTGCGCGTCGGCAGGCGTGGTTACAGCGTCCTCGGTGCCAGCGATCACCAGTAGCGGCACCTGGATAGCGCCCAACTGCTCGCGGAAATCGGCGTCGCGCACGGCGGCGCAGTTGGCGGCGTAGCCTTGGGGCGAGGTGGCGGCGAGCATGTCGGTGACGCGCCGGGTTTCGTCCGGGTTGGCGTCGGCGAACGCCGGGGTGAACCAGCGCGCGATGGAGGCGTCGCGCAACGACTGCATGGCCGCCTCGCCCTGCCCAAGAACCATTTCGATCCGAGGGTTCCAGACGTCCTGGGTACCGATTTTCGCCGCCGTGTTGCAGATCACCAGCTTGTGCAGGCGCTCGCCAGCGTTGATCCCCAGCCATTGGCCGATCAAGCCGCCCATGGACAGGCCGCAGAAGTGCACCTTGTCCAGTTGCAGGGCATCGAGCAGCGCGAGCACGTCGCCACCCAGCTGTTCGATGGTGTAGGTGCCCGGGGTCACCAGGGATCGGCCATGGCCGCGGGTGTCGTAGCGCAGCACCTGGAAATGTTCGGTGAAGGCGGCCACCTGGCCGTCCCACATGTGCCGGTCGGTGCCCAGCGAGTTGGACAGCACCAGTACGGGCTTGTCCTTGGGGCCTTCCAGACTGTAATCGAGTTCGCCGTCGGCGAGTTGTACCTGTGCCACGCTCATCTCCTCACGCATTCAAAAGATCGTGTTCGGCCACCGCCCGTTCGACCCAGACCTGGGCCTGGCCCAGGTAGTGCGAAGGGTCCAGCAGACGGTCCAGTTCATTGGCGTCCAAGTGCTCGGTGACCTGCGGCTCGTCGCCGAGCACCGCGCGCAGATGCCGGCCCTGGGCGACGGCCTGCTTGCAGCACTGTTCCAGCACATGATGGGCGCGGTCACGACCGATCCGCTGGGCCAGCACAATGCTGACGGCTTCGGCCAGCACCAGGCCCTGGGTCAGGTCCAGGTTTGCCAACATGCGCTCAGCGTCGACCTGCATGCCATCGGCAATGGCCAGGGCCTGCTGCAGCGCGCCGGACACCAGGCAACAGATCTCCGGCAGGGTCTCCCATTCGGCATGCCACAGCCCCAGGCTGCGCTCGTGTTCCTGCGGCATGGCGCTGAACAGCGTGGCCAGCAGGCCCGGCACCCGGGTGGCGGCGCCGATGAGCACCGCCGCACCGACCGGGTTGCGCTTGTGCGGCATGGTCGAGGACCCGCCCTTGCCCGGTGCGGACGGCTCGAACACTTCCGCCGCCTCGGTCTGCATCAGCAGGCTGATGTCCCGGCCCAGCTTGCCCAGGCTGCCGGCCAACAGACCAAGCACTGAGGCCAGCTCCACCAGCCGGTCGCGCTGGGTATGCCAGGGCTGGTCGGGCAGGTTCAGGTGCAATTCCTCGGCCAGGGCTTGAGCCACCGGCATTGCCTTTTCGCCGAGGGCGGCCAGGGTCCCCGAGGCACCGCCGAACTGCAGGCAGGCCAACCGCGGCCTGAGCTCGCGCAGGCGTTGCCGGCTGCGGGTCAGGGCGCCGAGCCAGCCAGCGATCTTCATGCCCAGGGTGACGGGCGTGGCGTGTTGCAGCCAGGTGCGTCCGGGCATGACCGTGGCGGCATGGCGACGGGCCTGCTGGCTAAGCGCCTCGCTCAGACGTTGCAGGTCGGCTTCGATCAGATCGGCTGCCGCCAACAGCTGCAGGACCAGACCGGTGTCCATCACATCCTGACTGGTCGCCCCCAGATGCACGTAACGTTCGGCATCGGCATCGCTGGCGGCGATGGCCTTGCCGAGCATCTTGACCAAGGGAATGGCTGAATTACCAGCGCTGGCAATGGCCTGCGCCAAGGCCTGGAAGTCGTATAGCTGGGCCTTGCACGCGGCCTCTATGGGGGCGACTGCCGTGCCGGGGATCACGCCGACCCGGGCCTGGGCACGAGCCAGCGCGGCTTCGAAATCGAGCATGCCCTGCACCCGGCCGTGGTCGCAGAAGATCTGGCGCATGGCCGGGGCGGTGAAATAGACATCGAACAACTGATTGTTCGGCGGTTGGTTCATGGAACTCCCCTGCAAGGGCGCGCCAGCGATGGCGCGCCCCTGGGCTTAATGGTCGGTATGCAGGTACTTGGGCTGCTTGGGCAGACGCAGGCTGAACAGGAAGGCGATGGCCATCATCACCGTGACGTACCAGTAGAAGGCATTTTCGTTGCCCATGTTCTTCAGGTTCAAGGCGACGAATTCCGCCGATCCGCCAAACACCGCGTTGGCCACCGCGTAGGCCAGGCCGACGCCCAGGGCGCGCACTTGCGGCGGGAACATCTCGGCTTTGACCAGGCCACTGATCGAGGTGTAGAAGCTGACGATGGCCAGGGCCAGGGTGATCAGCACGAAGGCCAGGAACGGGCTGGTGACGGTTTTCAATGCCATGAGGATCGGCAGGGTGCACAAGGTGCCGAGCCCGGCGAACCAGAGCATCGAGGTGCGCCGGCCGATGCGGTCGGCGAGCATGCCGAACAGCGGCTGCATGCACATGTACAGGAACAGCGCGCCGGTCATGATCAGGCTGGCAGTCTTGGCGTGCATGCCCGCCGTGTTGACCAGGTATTTCTGCATGTAGGTGGTGAAGGTGTAGAAAATCAGCGAGCCGCCGGCGGTGTAACCCAATACGGTGATGAAGGCCGCGCTGTGGTTCTTGAACAACCCGGCGATGCTACCGGCGTCCTTGTCGTTGCGTGTTTCGGCGGTGCTGGTTTCCTTCAGTGTACGGCGCAACAACAGCGAGATGATCGCAGCCACGGCACCGACGAAAAACGGAATGCGCCAGCCCCAGGCCCGCAGTTCCTGCTCGTCGAGAAACTGCTGAAGAATGACCACGGTCAGCACGGCCAGCAGTTGCCCGCCGATCAACGTCACGTACTGGAACGACGCGAAGAAACCACGCTGACCACGCAGGGCAACTTCAGACATGTAGGTCGCCGTGGTGCCGTATTCACCGCCTACCGACAACCCCTGGAACAGCCGGGCCAGCAGCAGGATGATCGGCGCCCAGACGCCGATGGTGGCGTAGGTCGGCAGGCAGGCGATCACCAGCGAGCCGGCGCACATCATCAGTACCGAGATCATCATGGAGTTCTTGCGGCCATGCTTGTCGGCCACGCGGCCGAACAACCAACCACCGATCGGCCGCATCAGAAAGCCCGCGGCGAACACCCCGGCGGTGTTGACCAGCTGCACAGTTGGATCGTCGGAAGGAAAGAAGGCTGGCGCGAAATAGATGGCGCAGAAGGCGTAGACATAAAAGTCGAACCACTCCACCAGGTTGCCCGATGAAGCGCCGACGATGGCAAATATGCGCTTCTTGCGCTCCTCACCGGTGTAATGAACTGTTGTCATGTTTTAGTTCTCATTGAGGTCGGTAAAGGCTAGACATAACCTGTTACAACCCCAGGCACAAGTCAGGTGGCTGCTTGATACATGGAGGATGGCTTGATGGCCTCTTCGCGGGCAGAGGGCTCGCCGCCCGCCCCGCTCCCACAGAAAAGCCCTCTCCCACATAGATCAAATGTTCTTGTGGGAGCGGGCGGGCGGCGAGCCCTCTGCCCGCGAAGAGGCCGGTGAAGGCTATCAAACCCGCTCGATCGCCAACGCCAGCCCCTGCCCTACCCCCACGCACATTGTCGCCAGCCCGCGCTTGCCGCCACTTTTTTCCAACTGGTGCAGCGCGGTCAGCACCAGCCGCGCGCCGCTCATGCCCAGCGGGTGGCCCAAGGCAATCGCCCCACCGTTGGGATTGACCTGCGCAGCGTCGTCCGCCAGCCCCAGCTCGCGCAGCACGGCCAGGCCCTGGCTGGCGAACGCCTCGTTGAGCTCGATCACGTCGAAGTCCTCGACGGTCAGGTTCAGGCGTTCGAGCAATTTGCGCACCGCCGGAACCGGACCGACGCCCATGACCCGCGGTGCTACGCCGGCACTGGCCATGCCCAGCACCCGGCCACGCGCCGTCAGGCCATGCTTCTGCACTGCCTCGGCACTGGCGAGAATCATGGCGGCGGCGCCGTCGTTGACACCCGAAGCGTTGCCCGCCGTTACGGTCTTGTCGGCGCCGTTGACCGGCTTGAGCCTGGCAAGGGTTTCCAAGGTGGTATCGGCACGTGGATGCTCGTCCTGCTCGACCACGGTTTCGCCCTTCTTGCCGGGAATACGTACCGGCACGATTTCTTCGGCGAAGAAACCCGCAGCCTGTGCGGCAGCGGTGCGCTGCTGGCTGCGCACGGCGAAGGCATCCTGGTCCTCACGGGAGACCTGGCAATCGTCGGCCACGTTATCCGCCGTCTGCGGCATCGCATCGACGCCGTACTGGGCCTTCATCAGAGGATTGATGAAGCGCCAACCAATGGTGGTGTCTTCCAGCTTCATGTTGCGGGAGAACCCGGCATCGGCCTTGCCCATGACGAAGGGTGCGCGTGACATCGATTCAACGCCACCAGCAATCGCCAGCTCCATTTCACCACTGGCGATGGCGCGGAACGCTGTGCCCACTGCGTCCATGCCCGAGGCGCACAAGCGGTTGAGGGTCACGCCGGGTACGCCCTCGGGCAAACCGGCCAGCAGCAGTGCCATGCGCGCAACGTTGCGGTTGTCTTCGCCGGCCTGGTTGGCGCAGCCCATGAACACTTCGTCGACCTGCGCCCAATCCACCGTCGGGTTGCGCTCGAGCAACGCCTTGAGCGGTACGGCGGCAAGGTCGTCGGCGCGAACGTTGGCCAGGCTGCCGCCGAAGCGGCCAATCGGTGTACGCACAGCATCGCAAATGAATACGTCGCGCATCATGCTTCTCCCGGTGCCTGGCCGTGGGCGGCCGCGGTGCGGGCCTCCAACGCGCGCAGGGCGTCCAGTTCGGTGGCGTCGGGTTCGGCCGTGGTCTGCACGTCGTCGGCGAAGCGGACCGGCCAGCCAGTGGCCGCGCTGATCTGCTCGCGGGTCACGCCGGGGTGAATGGAGGTGACCACGAATTCGTTGGAACCGGCTTCAGGCTCCATGATGCACAGGTCGGTGATGATCCCCACCGGCCCCTGTCCCGGCAGACCCAGGCGCTTACGTGAGTCGCCGCCGTCACCGTGGCCCACCGAGGTGACGAAATCGAGCTTCTCGACGAAGCTGCGGTGCGACTGCTTGAGGATGATCAACACGCTCTTGGCGGAACCTGCGATTTCCGGCGCGCCGCCAGCGCCTGGCAGGCGTACCTTGGGCTGGTGGTAGTCGCCCACCACCGTGGTGTTGATGTTGCCGAAACGGTCGACCTGGGCGGCGCCGAGGAAGCCGACATCGATACGCCCACCCTGCAGCCAGTAGCGAAAGATCTCACCCGTCGGTACCACCGTGTCGGCAGTTTCCGCCAGTTCGCCATCGCCGATGGACAAGGGCAGCACAGTGGGTTTAGCGCCAATCGGACCGGATTCGTAGATCAGCACCACGTCCGGCGAGGAGGTCAGACGGGCCAGGTTGGCGGCCTTGGACGGCAAGCCGATGCCGACGAAGCAGACCGCGCCGTTGCGCAGGCGCCGCGCCGCGGCGACGGTCATCATTTCATTGGTGGAATAAGTCATGGGGTCACCTGCGCTGCGCTGGCCAGTTTGGCCCGGTATTCGCTGAAGTCCTGTGTGCCGCGGATGTAGGTGTCGATCCAGGCGGTAAACGTCTGCCGGTCTCGCGCAATGGGGTCCCAGGCCTGGTAGAACACGTTGTCGCGCTCGGTGTAACCATGGGCGTAGGACGGATGTGCCCCGCCCGGTACGTGGCAGACCGCAGTCAGTGCCCAGGTTGGCAGTACGCAGGCGTTCATGGGGGCCTGCAGGTCGTCGACGATTTCTTCCACCGTGACGATGCAGCGCTTGGCGGCCAAGGCGGCCTCCTTCTGCACGCCGAGGATGCCCCACAGCAGTACGTTGCCCTTGCGGTCGGCTTTCTGCGCATGGATCACCGTGACGTCGGGGCGCACCGACGGCACCGCTGCCAGCACTTCGCCGGTGAAGGGGCAGGTAACCGTCTTGATCAGCGGGTTGACCTTGGGCAGATCGGAACCGGCGTAGGCCCGCAGGACCGCGAATGGAAGCCCCGAGGCACCCGCCACATAGGCGTTGGCGAGGTCGGCATGGCTGTGTTCTTCGATCTCCAGCACTTGCGGCCACTGCTTCTCGACGGCATCGCGCAGCCGATGCAGCGAACCGACACCGGGGTTGCCGCCCCACGAGAAGATCAATTTGCGAGCGCAACCGGCGCCGATCAACTGATCGTAGATCAGGTCGGGGGTCATGCGGACCAGCGTCAGGTCTTTCTTGCCTTGACGAATGATCTCGTGACCTGCAGCGGTTGGAATCAGGTGGGTGAAGCCTTCGAGCGCGATGGTGTCGCCATCGTTGACGAATTGCTTCACCGCATCGGTAAGCGACAGGATTGCAGCCATGTGGGCAGGACTCCTCGATACTGTGAGCCATCTTGTTTGAATGAAGCTGGCGTACAGGTTAGGACGCCAGCCTCTCACGAACAATCCGATTATCGACTATTCGTTCGATAATCGAACAATACAGCGGCGTGCTTCAGGTAGCGTCGGCGTGACTGACCCGACTCTTGATCAACAAGGCCACGGTGGCCAGCACGGCGGGGACCACCAGCGCCGTCAGTACCTGTTCGAAATCCCAGCCCAGGCCAAGCAGTGTCGCGCCCATCCAGGCGCCCAGGATCGCGCCGAAACGGCCGATGCCCAGCATCCACGACACACCGGTGGCGCGCCCCTGCGTCGGGTAGAACCGCGCGGCCAGTGACGGCATCGCCGACTGCGCGCCGTTGACGCACATCCCGGCGATCAGCACCAGCGTCGCCAGCACTGTGATGTTGCCCAGGCTTTGCCCTACCGCGTAGGCGAATACGCCAGCCAGCAGGTAGAACGTGGCGATGACCTTGTGCGGGTTGAAACGGTCCATCGCCCAGCCCACGCCCACGGCACTCAGTACGCCGCCGAACTGGAACAGCGCGCCGATGAAGGCGGCCTGCTCGAGGCTCGCGCCGCTGTCGCGCATCAGCGTCGGCAGCCAGCTAGTCAACAGGTAGACGATCACCAGACCCATGAAGTAAGTCAGCCACAGCAGCAGGGTGCCGGCACGGTAGGTGCCCGAAAAGATCACCGCCAGGACGTTGCTCGCCTTGACGGTTTTCTGCTCGGGAACGCTGAAACGCTCGGCCCGCGCCACTTGGTCCGGGTCGATCGGTGCAAGGGTGCGACGGATTTTTTCCACGCTTTTGTTGCGTACCACCAGGTACCGCGCCGACTCGGGCAGCCAGACCATCAACACCACTGCCAGCAGCAGCGGCAGCACCCCGCCGAGCAACAGCAGGCTGTGCCAACCGAAGGCAGGAATCAGCTTGGCGGACATGAACCCGCCACCGGCCATGCCCAGGTTGAAACCGCAGAACATGCTGGTCACCAGCAGCGAGCGAAAGCGTTCAGGGGTGTATTCGGACAACAGCGTTGTGGCGTTGGGCATACCCGCGCCCAGCCCCAAGCCGGTGAGAAAGCGCAGGATCAGCAGTTGATCGACGTCGCTGCTGTAGGCCGATGCCAGGCTGAACCCGCCAAACACCAGCACCGCCCCAACCAGCACCAGCTTGCGCCCGAAGCGGTCGGCCAAGGGCCCGGAGCCCAGCGCGCCGAACACCATGCCAATCAGCGCGGCACTCATCACCGGCCCCAGGCTGGCCCGGTCGATGCCCCACTCCTGCGACAGCGCGGGCGCGATGAAGCCCATGGCGGCGGTGTCCAGGCCATCCAGGAAGACGATCAGGAAACACAGGATGACCACACGCCATTGGTAGCGCGACAGCGGTCGGTCGTTGATCAGGGTCTGCACATCCAGGCACACCCCTGCAGCGTTGGCAGGTCTGTTCATTATTGTTCTTGTCATTGTAGTTATTGGGGAAAGACGGGCACATCGACACATGCCTGAGCAGTCGATGCGATGGACATTAGTCAGCCCGCCCCGGCCCGGTCAATCGGACGCCTGCAGATGTGTGCGGTCACCGCACACTGCAATGCCTACGCTGGCCACGACGGTTCAAGCGAACAGTTGCGCACTCAAGTCGCGACTTGCCGCCAGCATGATCGGCAGGAAGCGTTGCTCCAGTTCCGCCCGCGTCACCCGCCCGGCGTGGGTGCTGACGTTGAGCGCGGCCAGCACCTGCCCCGACGCGTCGTACACCGGCACAGCAATCGAGCGCAGGCCCTGCTCCAGCTCCTGATCGACGATGCACCACCCCTGCTGGCGGACCCGCTCCAGGCATTCGAGCAGGGTCACCTTGCTGGTCAAGGTACGGCTGGTCTTGGGTGCAAGGTCGGTGTGCTGCAGGTATTCGTGCAAAGAGGCGTCGTCGAGCGCGGCGAGCAATATGCGGCCCATGGAGGTGCAATACGCCGGCAGCCGGCCGCCCACCGACAGGTCCACGGAGATCAGCCGTTGGGTCGTGGCCGAGCGCGCGATGTAGAGAATGTCGTCGCCTTCGAGGGTGGCCATGTTGCAGGCTTCGTGCAACTGCTCGCTCATGCGATCCAGGTACGGTTGCGCCGACACCGCCAGGGGCGTGGATGACAGGTAGGCATGCCCCAGGGTCAGGACCTTGGGCAGCAGCGAGTAGGTGCGCCCATCGGTGGTGGCGTAGCCCAACTTGATCAGCGTATGCAGGCAGCGCCTTACAGCGGCGCGCGGAATTTCGGTGCGGTGGCTGATCTGCGCAATGGTCAGGTGTCGCTTGCGCTCCTGGAACGCCTGAACCACCGCAAGCCCACGGGCCAACGAGGTCATGAAGTCGGGATCGCCGGTAAACGCCTGGATGCGCTTGGCCGGCGATGCGACGATCGGCGGAGCCAGAGAGCTGAAAGCCGTTCGCTGAGGCGCTGTCGAGCCTGCCGGTGGAGTGTGTTCGTTCATCGTACTGCCCTCGGGATTCTTCGGAACCGATCGAGGGCGATTATCGAACCACCGGGCGATAATCGCAAACCTGCGGCACGGGCGCTTCGTGGGCAGTTCTGAAACTTATCGCTGTTTACGCTTTCTCAATGTGTGTCGAGTGACGCGATACACATTCGATGACAGGCCTACGTGTCCCGTTGACTCCGCGAGCCGCTACAATGCGGTCGCCGACCGGCATGTTGCTTATGAAGCCCTATCCGCGGGTTTCAACTTTCCAATTATCAGAGTAATGAATGTGACGAAAGACGAACTGCGCGCGCAACTGGAGCGCCAGGAACAACGTTACAAGGAAGTCTATGGCGGCGAGATCACCACCTACGCCGCTCAGCCGGAACCCGAACGCAAGCCTTGGCGCAAACGCGCCAGTATTGTCGACCTGGCGTTTCAGGAAGAGATCCAGAAGATCGAAAAAGACCTGCAGCAACACAACGCCTGACACTGACGTGGCCGATGTGCCGTACACGGCAGGCCACGTCAATTGCCTTCAAAAATGCGTCATTCGACGACAGATTTCATACGCCCGTTTGAATGATTCCAGGCAATGTGCAAGACCCTTCGCTTGAGTGATAGCCCGAATTTTCGGGGCTGAGGTACTTGCTACAAAGGCGCCAGCCTCTGCCACTACCTGCCGCGCACTGGAAAAGCGGACCCACCGGTCAGCGCCTGGGGGGTCATAACGCGTCGATTTCTGGCATAATCGCGCCCCCTCAATGGCCCGGTCACAAAACCTTCATGATCGAATTATTCAGCGCACTGGATGCGTGGGTGTTGGTCAGCCTGTTCTTAGCGCTGGCGTTTGTCCTCACCTTCGAATTCATCAACGGCTTTCATGACACCGCCAACGCGGTGGCCACAGTCATCTACACCAAAGCGATGCCGCCGCATCTGGCCGTGTTCCTGTCCGGTATCTTCAACTTCCTCGGCGTTCTGCTGGGCGGCGTCGGCGTGGCCTACGCGATCGTCCACCTGCTACCGGTGGAGTTGCTGATCAACGTCAACACCGGACATGGCCTGGCCATGGTGTTCTCGCTGCTGGCCGCGGCCATTACCTGGAACCTGGGCACCTGGTATTTCGGCATTCCGGCCTCGAGCTCGCACACCCTGATCGGCTCGATCCTGGGCGTGGGCCTGGCCAATGCCTTGATCAACGACATCCCCTTGGGCGATGGCGTCAACTGGCAGAAGGCAATCGATATCGGCGCCTCGCTGGTGTTCTCGCCCATTGCCGGCTTCGTGGCCGCGGCCCTGGTGCTGATCGGCCTGAAATGGTGGCGTCCGGCGTCCAAGATGCACAAGACTCCCGAGCAGCGTCGCAAGCTGGACGACAAGAAGCATCCGCCGTTCTGGAATCGGCTGGTGCTGGTGTTGTCGGCCATGGCGGTGAGTTTCGTGCACGGCTCCAACGATGGCCAAAAGGGCATCGGCCTGATCATGCTGGTATTGATCGGTATAGTCCCGCAGCAATTCGTACTTGACTTGAACTCGACCACTTACCAGATCGAGCGGACTCGCGACGCTACCCAGCACCTGAGCCAGTTCTACCAGCGCAACCAGGCCACCCTCGGTGAGTTCCTGGCGTTGGGCAAGGCTCAGCAAGGCGATCTGCCGGAGAAATTCAGCTGCAACCCGCAGCAGACCGAACCTACCATCGCAGCGCTGCTGAGCACGCTTGAAGGTGTTGCCGACTACCATTCGCTGGCAGCCGAACGTCGCATCGAAGTGCGTCGCTACCTGCTCTGCCTGGATGACACGGCGAAAAAGGTTGGCAAGCTGCCAGCGCTGGAACCTCGCGAGAAATCCGATCTCGAGAAGCTGCGCAAAGACCTGACCGCCACTACCGAATATTCGCCGTTCTGGGTAATCCTGGCGGTGGCCCTGGCCTTGGGCACCGGCACCATGGTCGGCTGGAAACGCGTAGTGCTGACCATCGGCGAAAAAATCGGCAAGCAGGGCATGACCTACGCCCAGGGCATGTCGGCGCAGATCGTTACCGCTTGCGCCATCGGCGCGGCCAACGTGTTCAGCCTGCCCGTGTCGACCACGCATATCCTGTCTTCAGGCGTGGCCGGCACCATGGTAGCCAACAAGAGTGGGCTGCAAGGTGGCACGGTCCGCACGATCATGCTGGCATGGGTGTTGACTCTGCCCGCCTCCATGGGCCTGGCGGCCGGGCTGTTCTGGTTGGCGAGCCAACTGGTCGGCTAGGTACTGAGCGACAGTTGCAGAAAAGGCGCCCGCGGGCGCCTTTTTGCATGGGTGGGAAAACACTGAACGCTATTTGCGCTTGCTGCCGCCCAGCAAAGACCCCATCAGGCCGCGGACCAACTGGCGACCGAACTGGTTGGCAGCCTGGCGCATCGCCGACTTCAATGCCTGTCCCGCAGCGCCACTGAGAAACTCACCGGCCTTGTCGGCCAGGCTTGGCGCGGGCGGCTGTACGGGGTCGGCGGCGGGCGCCAGTTTGCGCGCGGTCAGCAGTTCATAGGCGGACTCGCGATCCACTGGCTGATCGTAGCGCCCGGCCAGTGCAGAGCCGCGGACCACGGCGGCACGCTCGGTGTCCGTCAGCGGACCGATACGCGACTGCGGCGGCGCGATCGAGACGCGCCGGACCATCGCCGGGGTGCCTTTCTCTTCCAGCGTTCCGACCAAGGCCTCGCCAGTGCCCAGTTCGGTGAGCACCGCCAGGGTGTCGAACTCGGGGTTGGGGCGGAAACCTTCGGCAACCGCCTTGAGCGCTTTCTGCTCTCGAGCGGTGAACGCCCGCAGACCGTGCTGGATGCGCAGGCCGAGCTGGGCCAGTACCGCATCGGGCAGGTCGCTGGGGGACTGGGTGACGAAGTACACGCCGACGCCCTTGGAGCGGATCAGTCGCACCACTTGCCCCAGGCGATCCTGCAGGGCTTTGGGTGTGCCGTTGAACAACAAATGGGCTTCGTCGAAAAACAGCGCCAGCAACGGCTTGTCGGCATCGCCGCGCTCGGGCAACTGCTCGAACAGCTCGGCCAGCAGCCACAGCAGGAACGTGGCGTAGACTTTCGGCGCCTCGTGCACCAGGCGGCTGGCGTCGAGCAAATGGATGCGACCACGGCCGTCGGCGTCGGGGTGCAGAATGTCTTCCAGGCGCAACGCCGGCTCACCGAACAGCGCTTCGGCGCCCTGCTGCTCCAGCGTGGCAAGGCGGCGCAACAGGGCCTGGCTCGAGCCCGTGGTCATCAGCGCGCTGTCGTCACCGAGCAGCTCTGGGTTGTCCCGGAGGTGGTTGAGCAGCGCCTTGAGATCCTTGAGGTCGAGCAGCAGCAAGCCTTCGCGGTCGGCTACCTTGAAGGCGGCGTACAGCGCGGACTGTTGGCTGTCGGTGAGTTCCAGCAAGCTGCCCAGCAGCAGCGGTCCCATTTCGCTCAGCGTGGTACGCAACGGATGGCCGGATTGCCCATGGATGTCCCAGAGGGTGACCGGACAGGCCTGAGCGCGGTAATCCAGCCATGGCATCTGCGCAATCCGCTCGGCGATCTTGCCCTGCGGATTGCCGCTGGCGCCGAGGCCGCACAGATCGCCTTTGATATCGGCGGCAAAGACCGCCACCCCGGCCTCGCTGAAAGCCTCCGCTAGGCGCTGCAGGGTGACCGTCTTGCCGGTGCCGGTGGCGCCGGCGATCAAACCGTGGCGGTTGGCCAGGCGCAGGTCCAGGCCCACTGGCTCACCGCTGGAATCGGCACCGAACAATACGTGTCGGGCATCCGTCATCTTGCACCTCTGCTGTTATTCAATGAAGCATGGCCCAGCGTAATGCCAAATCGGCCAGTGTGCAGGAAAAAATCCTGGGTGAATCCAAGTCGCTGACGAATCGCTGCGACGCGGCTATCATCTCGCCCACGACGGCCCGACGCCGGCCCACACGGACTCTTCTATGCAATGCACTCGCCTTTCCCCTCCCGCGAACCTCGCGACGAATCGCCAACCATGAGTCGAATGCTGTGGCTGGTTCTGATCATCGTCGTAGCCGTGCTGATTCCCGTGCTCATGGGCGGCAGCGAAATGCTCCAGCGCCTGCGCGGGTTCTCGCTGCTCCTGCTGCTGGGCATGTTCGGCATGATCTGCGTCGGCTGGGTGGTGAATGCCATGCGCCTGCGCTTGCTGCTGGCCGAGCAGGCGGCACGCATCGGTCGGCTGAAGACGGTTGCCGTAGTGATGGCGGCCGAGTTCGCCTATTGCGCGACCCCAGGCGGCAGCGGCGCACCACTGACCCTGCTGGCCTTGCTGGGACGCCAGGGCATCGGCGCGGCCAAGACCAGTGCCGTGTTCGCCATGGACCAGCTCAACGACCTGATGTTCTTCTTCTTCGCCCTGCTGTGCATTCTGGTCTACGCGCTGTTTCACAACCTCAGCCAGGCACTGGAAAGCATGCTGCTGGCCAGTGGGATTCTGATGACGGGCGCGTTGATAGCATGCGCAGTACTGGCGCGCTATCACCGCCCGGTGATCAAGATCAACGGGCGGCTCCTGCAACTGCTGCGCATCAAGCCCGCCACACGACGGCGCTGGGCGCGCAAGCTGCTGCATTTTCTCGACGCCTTCGCTGACAACTTCCGCCTGCCGCGCCGCGTGCTTGCCCAGGTGTTCGCCTTGACCTGCGTGCACTGGACGCTGCGCTACAGCGTGCTGTATTTCACTTTGCAGGGGTTGGGCAGTGAGGTGGACTGGGCATGGAGCTTCCTGATCCAGATGCTGGCCCTGAGCGCCGGCCAGTTCAGCCTGTTGCCCGGCGGTGCGGGCGCCGCCGAGCTGGCCTCGGCTGCTCTGCTGGCGCCCATGGTGGGCAAGTCGACCGCTGCCGCCGCGATTCTGATCTGGCGGCTGGTCACCTACTACTTCTACCTGATCGCCGGCGGCCCGGTATTCGTCGCGCTGCTGGGCAAGCCCTTGCTCAACAAGCTGCTGCGGGCCCGCCAGGCTTGACCGCAGCGGGCGTGTCGACGTCGCTGGCAGGCTTGGCCTGCTGCTGTTCCCGCAACTGCTGCGCCCACAACGCCTCGGCACCCGGAAAATCGGTGCCGTGCTCCTCGCTCAGTGCCTCGGGATCGTAGCGGCTCGCACAGCCCGCACCGAGCACCGGCAACGGCTTGGCACTGGCCTTGTCGCGCGGCTCGCCCATGCTCAGCTGAACACCACGGTCTTGTTGCCGTGCACCATCACACGGTCTTCCAGGTGATAGCGCAGGCCACGGGCCAGGACCATCTTCTCGACATCGCGACCGAAGCGCACCATGTCGTCGATGCTGTCGCTGTGGCTGACGCGTACCACGTCCTGCTCGATGATCGGGCCGGCGTCCAGCTCTTCGGTGACATAGTGACAGGTGGCACCGATCAGCTTCACGCCGCGCAGCGAGGCCTGGTGATAAGGCTTGGCGCCGACGAAAGACGGCAGGAAGCTGTGATGGATGTTGATGATCTTGCCGGCATAGGCCTGGCACAACTGCGGCGGCAGAATCTGCATGTAGCGCGCCAGTACTACCACGTCGGCCTGGTGCTGATCGACCAGGCGCGAGACTTCGGCGAACGCCGGCTGCTTGTCCTGGGGGTCGACCGGTACGTGGTAGTAGGGAATGCCGTGCCATTCGACCATGCTGCGCAGGTCGTCGTGGTTGGACACCACGCAGGCGATGTCGCAGTCCAGTTCGTTGCTGTGCCAGCGGTGCAGCAGGTCGGCCAGGCAGTGGGATTCGCGGCTGGCCATGAGCACCACGCGCTTCTTCTGTGCGGTGTCGGTGACCCGCCATTCCATGCCGAACTCTTCGGCGATGGGCGCGAAGGCTTCGCGGAAGGCGTCGATGTCGAACGGCAGGGTGTCGGCACGAATTTCGTGGCGCATGAAGAACCAACCGTTCTGGTCATCGGAGTGGTGGTTCGATTCGGTGATCCAGCCATTGTGGGACGCCAGGAAATGGCTGACTTTGGCAACGATGCCAACGCGGTCCGGGCAAGCGGTCACCAGCCGAAAAGTGCGCATGTATTCAAACTCCAGAAACTTCGCAAAGGGCGCCATTCTAGCGGCTGACGGGCAAACCTGCAGTATTGATTGCAGCCTTTCAAGCCTGGCGCAAACCCGCCGCGCTTGACGCGGCGAACCGCCAGCGCACTGTCGATGCGTTCACAGGTATTAAATAGAGCTCGCCGGTAATGACATGAAAAATCATTCACCTGGATGTTACAGGCGACGCCGGCATCAACGCAGTGTTTGCGTTAAATGTTTACTTGGCTTCGGGGGATGCTTATTATCACGACACTGTTTCCACTGACACTTGCATTACCGAGGTATGACCATGTCCCTGATCAACGAATATCGCGCGACCGAAGAAGCCATCAAAGAGCTCCAGGCACGCTTGAAGAATCTGTCCGAAGACGACAAATTGCAGACCGAACTGGAATTCGAAGGCAAACTGCGCACCCTGATGGGCGAATACCAGAAATCGCTGCGCGACATCATTGCCCTGCTGGATCCGGAAGCCAAGTTGAACAAGGCACCGCGCCCCACCACTGGCAAAGTTACCGGTACCAAGCGCGCGCGCAAGGTCAAACAATACAAGAACCCGCACAACGGTGAAGTCATCGAAACCAAGGGTGGCAACCACAAGACCCTGAAAGAATGGAAAGCCAAATGGGGTGGTGATGTGGTCGAGAGCTGGGCCAGTTTCCTCGGCTGATCGTTACATCGTTTGCATCGCAGCCTGTAGATCACAGCCTGTAGATAAAAAAACGCCAGTCCTGTGACTGGCGTTTTTTATGGCCGCGACTTCAATTCAAGTCGGCTGTAGGCCCAGGCGCACCGCCAGTGCCTGTGCGTAGGCCTGCCAGTGACGCAACACCTGGGTCTGCAGCGGGTCGGCCTTGGCCATGCATTCGGCCAGCGCGACATTGAAGCCTTGCAAAGTATTGGGCGCGCCCAATTGTCGATCACTCAAGCGCTGTTGACAGAATTGCAACCAACGCTGTGTTTCAAGAGGATTCAGGGTATGCGGAAAGTTGCGCGCCCTGTAGCGAAACAACAGTTCAGGCAGTCGCTCGTCATCGAATATCCATTGCGCAGTGGCCAACTGTTCTGGATCCAATGTACGAATCCGTTCGCACAATAACCGGTCACGGTCACCGATGAACCCGTCGTACAACTGTTGTTCCGGATCGACACTCTCGGAAAACGCTTGCGCTTGATACAACGGCGGCAATTTGTATTGCCATTGCGGTTGAGCGTCGCACAAGCGCATTGCCCGAGCTTGATAGAGCGGTTTGTCGAGATTCAGGCGTTGCCAATCCTCCTCACGCAATACGCCGAGCGGGGCTATTACCGGGCAGCGATTGATGTGCAGAAGTTTCAAAGGCAATGGCGCCTCGCCTTCAGCCAGGTCCTGCCAGCGTTTGTAGAGACGCTCTTGCAATATTTCGATACTTTGCTCGATCAACGGCTGCGGATCGTGAGCCAAGTCATAGACAATCAAGGCATTGCGATTCTTTGGATGCCAAGCCAACGGCATCACCACTGCGGCATAGCGTCGCGCTGCGCCGAATTGCCCGGAAACATGTACCAGAGGCTGCAACAACTGGATGTTTTCCTGCACCCGTTGTTTGCCACGCAATTGGAACAGCCAGTCGTAGAGCCGGGGTTGGCGCTGACGGATCAAGCGTGCCAGGGCAATGGTGGCACGAACGTCGGACAAGGCGTCATGCGCCTGGCCATGGTCAATGCCGTTGGCGGCCGTGAGCAACTCCAGGCGCATGCTCGCCCGTCCGTCTACCTGCGGCCAGTGGATGCCCTCGGGGCGCAGCGCATAGGCAGCGCGGACCACGTCGATCAAGTCCCAACGGCTGTTGCCACCTTGCCACTCGCGACCGTAAGGGTCGAAGAAATTGCGATAGAGGCTGTAGCGGGTCATTTCATCATCGAAGCGCAAGCTGTTGTAGCCGGCCCCGCAGGTACCGGGCATCGCCAACTGCGCGTGGACCCGGGTCATGAAATCGGCCTCGCTCAGGCCGCGATCGGCGAGGCGCTCCGGAGTGATGCCGGTGATCATGCAGGCTGCCGGATGCGGCAGAATGTCGTCACTGGGCTGGCAGTACAGATTGACCGGCGGCGCGATCTCGTTGAGGTCTGCATCGGTGCGGATGCCGGCAACCTGCAAGGGCCGATCACACCGCGGATTGATACCGGTGGTTTCGTAGTCGTACCAGAAAATGCTGGAAGTCACTGAAGTGTCCTGTGCGCAGTAGCGCAACAGTGTAGAGCCCTGCCCCGCATGAGGCCACGGTTGTCGGGCAGCGTCAGCCCCGGCGCCGAAACACTGCCACGCTCAGGCGATCCATCCAGCCGAAAATGCGTTGCTGGACGCGCCCCCAGAACGGTCGACGGCGCCAGTCGGTCAGGCTGACTTCATGGCTGGCGGCGAAGTCGGTGATGAAGCTGCGCTGCACCGCCTCGGTCAGGCTGGGGTCCAGCGCTTCGAGGTTGGCTTCCAGATTGAAGCGCAGGTTCCAATGGTCGAAGTTGCACGAGCCCACGCTGACCCAGTCGTCGATCAAGACCATTTTCAAGTGCAGAAAACAGGGCTGGTACTCGTAGATCTTGACCCCTGCCTTGAGCAACTTCGGGTAATAGTTGTGCCCGGCGTACCGCACCGATGGGTGGTCGGTGCGCGGGCCGGTGAGCAACAGTCTGACGTCAATGCCACGACTGGCGGCGCGGCGCAGCGAGCGGCGCACCTTCCAGGTGGGCAGAAAATACGGTGTCGCCAGCCAGATGCGACGCTGCCCGCTGTTCAGTGCGCGCACCAGCGACTGCAGGATGTCGCGATGTTGCCGGGCATCGGCGTAGGCAACCCGACCCAGCCCCTGGCCGCCGTCGGGCATGGGCGGTACGCGTGCCAGGCCAAAGTGGGTCGGCGGACGCCACGCGGTGCGCCTGAGGTTGGCGCGCCATTGGCGGTCGAACAGCATCTGCCAGTCAGCGACCAAGGTGCCCGTCATGGCCACCATCACCTCATGCCATTCGCTGACACTTTCATTTGGCTGCCAGAACTCGTCGGTGACACCAGTGCCGCCGACCATCGCCCATTGCTGGTCCACCAGCAACAGTTTGCGATGGTCGCGGTAGAGGTTGCGCACGCCCCGGCGCCAACTGATCGGGTTGTAGAAACGCAGCTCCACCCCAACGTCGGTCAAGTGCGCGCGCAGTTCTGCGGTGAAGGCCAGCGAGCCGTAGTGGTCGAACAGGCAGCGTACATGCACGCCCCGTGCGGCCGCCGCGTGCAGTGCCTGGACCACGGCCTGGGCACAGGCGCCTGCCTCCACCAGGTACAGTTCCAGATCGATCGCGTGCTCGGCCTGGCCGATGCGCTCGAGCATGCGCGGGAAGAACTGCGGCCCGTCGATCAGCAACTCGAATTCGCTGCTCTCGCGCCACGGAAACACCGGCCCGCCCATGTCAGCGCCCCTGCATGACAGATAGGGTCGCTTGCAAGCCGTTCGATTCACGCATGGGCAGTCCTGTAACCAGGTGGATGGAGACATCGGTGGCGGGTGCAGGCAGACCAGGTTCGGGCCGGTTCATCCGTCGCTCCCGGGAATCAAGCGGCAGCCTTGCCGTGGCCCAACCCAGGCCGCCGTATTGCTGCGCCCCAGGCCGCTGGCCAGAACCCGCCGCTGGCCAGCGTCTTCGCTCAGGCTGCTGAGCGGAAGATACTGCTTGATGTAGCTCTGACAGTAGTCGGCACTGTTTTGCAGCACATAGCGGCACGAACAGTATTCCTTTGCCGAAAAGGCGCTGAGGATGTCGGGAAAGGCCAGCAACTGCGTGCGTTCGTGCCACAGCCAGGTCGCCGCTGCCAGCGAGAGCAACAGGCCGAGCGCCGCCCAGGCGCGCTTGCCAGTGCTCATTGGCCACCTGGTGCGGCGAAGGCGGCCATGATCCGCTGCAATAGCGCATCATGGCTGAAGCTGCCATCGCGGTCGTCGGCATAGCGCACCACCACCAGGCGTTGCTCGGGCAGCACGTACAGGGCCTGCCCCCAGTGCCCCAGCGCCGCCATCGTGCTGCGCGGGGCGTGGGGCCAGGCCATATTGCTGTTGAGCCACCAATGAGCACCCGCAGCGGGTTCTCCTGCAACGTCCTGACTTGGCGCGAACGGCGCGCGGTTGAAGGCCACCCACGCCTGCGGCAGCAATTGCCGGCCACGCCATTGGCCGTCGCGCTGCATCAGCAGGCCCACGCGGGCCAGATCGCGCGCGGTCAGGTAGGCATAGGACGAGGCGACGAATGTGCCGCTGGCATCGGTTTCCCACACCGCCTGGTCGATACCCAGAGGGGTGAACAAGGCCTGCCAGGGATAGTCCGGGTACTCGTGCAGGCCGACCATGTTGCGCAGCGCTGCGGCGAGCAGATTGCTGTCGCCACTGGAGTAGCGGAAATGTTCGCCGGGCGCGTAGGCACGCCCGTGGCTGGCGGCATAGCTGGCCATGTCGCGATGACCACGGGTGTAGAGCATCGCCACCACCGAAGAATTGAGCGGCGCATATTCGTAGTCTTCCTGCCAGTCCAGCCCCGACGCCCAGTGAAACAGGTCTTGCACGCGTATGTCGCGGTGCTGGGCGAGGGGCTGGAAGTAGTCGGCGGCGGCATCCTGCAGGGCGAAACGCCCTTCGCCATAGGCCACGCCCATTACCGTGGCCAGCAGGCTCTTGCTGATCGACCAGGTGGCATGCACACGGTCGGCAGCACCGGGGCCGGCGTAGCGCTCGTAGACGATCTCGCCGTCGCGCACCACCAGCAACGCATCGGTGCGCACGCCTTGGCGCACGACGTCATCGCGGGCGACGAACGCGTACTGCTCAAGGGCGGCAATGGCCGGCGACGCCGGTGCCAGTGCCTGGCCCCAGTGCTCGGACGGCCAATTCTGCGCACACACCGGTAACGCGCACAGCAGGGAGATCGACAGGATAAGCAGACGCGGCATGCGGGGAAGGCTCGTGATCGAGGTTGGAGCGAGTGTGCAGTGCGGGTATGACAGCCGTTCGCTGCAAGAGTTGTGTGGCATGTGGCAGCCGAGGGCTGTCACGCAAGCATCACCAAAGCTTCATGGTGATGACACCGGGTCTTCCTAGGCTGGCCATGCCTAGCAAAATCGACCTGCCGCACTCACCGGCCGGCTTTTGGAGACTTGCAATGACTCAGATCGCACGCTCTGGCGACACCCGTACCGAACGCCGTCTGCACGCCGAACGACTTGTCGGCCCGCAAGCTCTGCACGAGGCCCAGGCCCTGCGCTTCGCCGTCTTCAGCACAGAGCTCAACGCCAAACTCAAGAGCGCCGAGCAGGGTCTGGACGTCGACGACTACGATGCCCATTGCCAGCACATCGGGGTGCGCGACCTGGCCACCGGGCGACTGGTGGCAACCACACGCCTGCTCGACCACCGCGCTGCCGACCGGCTGGGGCGCTTCTACAGCGAAGAAGAGTTCAGCCTGCATGGCTTGCGGCACCTGCAAGGCTCGATCCTGGAAATCGGTCGTACCTGCGTCGCGCCGGCCTACCGCAATGGTGGCACCATCGCAGTTCTGTGGGGCGAGCTGGCGGAAGTGCTCAACGAGGGTGGCTACGACTACCTGATGGGCTGTGCCAGCATTCCGATGCAGGACGGCGGCATTCAGGCCAAGGCAATCATGCAGCGCCTGCGCGAGCGCTACCTGTGCACCGAACACCTGCGCGCCGAGCCAAAGACGCCGCTGCCCAGCCTGGACATTCCAGGCAACGTCATTGCCGAGATGCCGCCGCTGCTCAAGGCCTACATGCGCCTGGGGGCGAAGATCTGCGGCGAGCCGTGCTGGGACCCGGATTTCCAGGTTGCCGACGTGTTCATCCTGCTAAAGCGCGACGATCTCTGCCCGCGCTACGCCCGCCACTTCAAGGCGGCCGTGTGATGCCGCGCTGGCGCGTGTACGCGCGCATCCTGCGACTGCTCTGGGTGATTGGCCTGGGCCTGGCGCTGGCGGCGATGTTCAGCCTGCTGGAACGCCTGCGCGTGCCCGACTGCATGGGCCGTCGCCAGCGTTGGTCGCGCTGGTTCATGGTGCGCCTGAGCAACGCGCTGCCGTTCGAGGTGACCGTGCAGGGCGAGTTGCCGCGCAAGCCCATGCTGTGGGTCGGCAACCATGTCTCCTGGACCGACATTCCCCTGCTCGGCATGCTGGCGCCGCTTTCGTTCCTGTCCAAGGCCGAAGTTCGCACCTGGCCGGTGGCCGGCTGGCTGGCACTCAAGGCCGGCACGTTGTTCATCCGCCGCGGCGCGGGCGACAGCCAGTTGATCCGGCGGCAGATGACCCAGCACCTGCGCAACGATCTGGACCTGATGATCTTCCCCGAGGGCACGACTACCGATGGCCACAGCCTGCGTACGTTCCATGGGCGGCTGATGTCCAGCGCCATCGACGCCGGCGTGCCGGTGCAGCCGATCGCGATCCGCTATCAGCGTGATGGCGAGCTGGATCCGATCGCGCCGTTTGTGGGCGATGACGATCTGTTGTCGCACTTGCTGCGCATTTTTGCTCAGCCTCGCGGGCAGGTATTGATTCAGGTGCTGGCGCCGATCGCCAGCCTGGGCAAGGAACGCGCGGCGCTGGCCTACGAGGCTCAGGAGGCAGTACGGTTCGCGTTGTTCGGGGAGGTTGAGGAGGTGCGGCGGGCGGCGTGAGTCTGGGAGATTGAGTCGACCCTTTCGCGGCCACGAACCGCTCCCACAAACAAACCGCAGCATGTGGTGGGAGTGATCAGTGGCCGCGAAGGTGTCGGCGCGGTCAGTGATTATCCCGCGCAAACCCCTGCACCACCGGATAGAACGCGCGGAAATCCTCGGTCAGCGGCGCGTACAAGGCTTGTACTTCCTCGAACCCTCCAACCAGCCCTTCAGGCTTGGACAAACGCCGGGAAATCCCCTGCAGCACCCGCTCGATGATCTGGAAATCCCGGTACGACCCCAACCAATCCTCGGCGATCATGTGCGGCGCCATGGCCGCCAGCCGCCCCGGCAGCTCTGCTTCGGCTGCCAACGCCTGATAGACATGGTCGGTAAACGCCGCCAGCGGCTNGTACACGCCGCCAGCGGCTGCCGGGAATAATCCGCCCAGTGCAGCGCCAGGCAGTGATCGAAGAACACATCGACGATGATGCCGGCATAGCGCCGTCGCTGCGCCGGGAAGCGGCCGATGGCGCGCAGTACCAGCGGGTGACTGTCGGTGAATGCATCGATCTGCCGATGCAGTCGAATGCCGGCCTCCATGGGTGCGCTGAAGCGCCCTGCCAGCGGGCCCTTGACGAAATCGCCATAGAGACTGCCGAGCAGTTGCTCAGGTGCAGGACCGCCGAGATGAAGGTGTGCCAGGTAGTTCATGCCGCGCAGCTTAGCACCATTGCGGCTGTATCGTTATAACCCGATATGATCGAACGGCCACTGGTTAGCACACATTCATATTTGTATATCGCGAAATACAGATATATATTTCGCCTCGTCCCGATATAAGCCGAGTACGTCATGTCCCTCGATCTCGACGAAATAATAAAAGCCCTCTCCCACCCCGTGCGCAGGGAAATCCTGGCGTGGCTCAAGGATCCCCAGGGGCAGTTTCCCGATCAGCACCACAGCACCGAAAACGGTGTATGTGCCGGGCAGATCGACCAACGCTGCGGCCTCTCGCAGTCGACCGTCTCGGCGCATCTGGCCACCCTGCAACGGGCCGGCCTGATCAGCAGCAAGAAGGTTGGCCAGTGGCACTTTTTCAAACGCAACGAGGACGTCATCCAGGCGTTTCTCGCGCAAATGAGCGCACAGCTCTGACAAGGATTTTCCCATGCCCTTACCCCTGCTGATTCTGGCGCTGAGTTCCTTCGCCATCGGCACCACCGAGTTCGTCATCATGGGCCTGCTGCCTGATGTGGCGGGCGACCTGGGCGTCAGCATTCCCAGCGCCGGCTGGCTGGTCACCGGCTACGCCCTGGGCGTGGCCATCGGCGCGCCGTTCATGGCCCTGGCCACCGCATGCCTGCCGCGAAAGGCGGCGCTGGTGGTGCTGATGGGCATTTTCATCGTCGGCAACCTGCTCTGCGCCATCGCCAGCGACTACAACGTGCTGATGTTCGCTCGCGTGGTCACCGCGCTGTCCCACGGTGCCTTTTTCGGCATCGGCTCGGTGGTAGCGGCCGGGCTGGTAGCACCCAACAAGCGCGCCTCGGCAGTGGCCTTGATGTTCACCGGCCTGACCCTGGCCAACGTGCTTGGCGTGCCGCTGGGCACCGCATTGGGCCAGGCCGCGGGCTGGCGTTCGACCTTCTGGGTGGTGACGCTGATCGGCGTTGTCGCGCTGATCGGTCTGCTGCGTTTTCTGCCAGGCAATCGCGACGAAGCCAAGCTGGACATGGTCGCCGAACTGTCGGCCCTCAAGGGCGCCGGGATCTGGCTGTCGCTGAGCATGACGGCGCTGTTCGCCGCGTCCATGTTCACCCTGTTCACCTACATCGCGCCGTTGCTGGGTGACGTCACCGGCATCTCCCCGCGCGGGGTCACCTACACCCTGCTGCTGATCGGCCTGGGCCTGACCGTGGGCAACATCATCGGCGGCAAGCTGGCCGATCGACGCCTGGGTGCCACCCTGATCGGGGTCTTCGCGGCCATGGCCGTGGTGTCCACCGCGCTGAGCTGGACCGCAGTGGCCGTCGTCCCGACCGAAATCACGTTATTTCTCTGGGCCGCCGCGGCATTCGCCGCCGTGCCTGCGCTGCAGATCAACGTGGTGACCTTCGGCAAGTCTGCGCCCAACCTGGTGTCGACCCTGAACATCAGTGCCTTCAACGTCGGCAATGCCCTGGGCGCCTGGATCGGCGGCGCCGTCATCGCCGGCGGCCTCGGCCTGACCAGCGTGCCACTGGCCGCAGCAGCGCTGGCCGTGCTTGCCCTGATCGTCACCCTGATCACTTTTCGCCAGACCCGGACGCCGGACCTGGCACCCGCCACTCACTGATAGAGGCTGTTCTTCATGACTACACTTTTCGACCCGATCAAGCTCGGCGCACTGGAACTGCCGAACCGCATCATCATGGCACCGCTGACCCGTTGCCGCGCCGACGAGGGCCGCGTGCCCAACCAGATGATGGCCGACTACTATGTGCAACGCGCCAGCGCCGGGCTGATCCTCAGCGAAGCGACCTCGGTGACGCCCATGGGCGTCGGCTACCCGGACACCCCTGGGATCTGGTCCAACGATCAGGTTCGCGGCTGGGCCAATGTCACCCAGGCCGTGCACGCTGCCGGTGGGCGGATCATGTTGCAGCTGTGGCACGTGGGCCGGATCTCGCATTCGCAATACCTGGACGGCGAGTTGCCGGTAGCCCCCAGCGCAATCGCCGCCGACGGCCACGTCAGCCTGGTGCGTCCAATCACTGGTTTCGAAACCCCACGGGCGCTGGAAACCGCTGAAATTGCCGACATCGTCGAGGCTTATCGCGTGGGCGCGGAGAACGCCAAGGCTGCGGGCTTCGATGGCGTGGAAATCCACGGCGCCAATGGTTATCTGCTCGACCAGTTCCTGCAGAGCAGCACCAACCAGCGCACCGACGCCTACGGCGGCTCGCTGGAAAACCGTGCACGGCTGCTGCTGGAAGTGACCGATGCGGCCATCGACGTCTGGGGCGCCGACCGTGTCGGCATGCACCTCTCGCCACGTGCCGACTTGCATGACATGGGCGACGCCAACCGTGCCGAGACCTTCACCTATGTTGCACGCGAACTGGGCAAGCGCGGCATCGCGTTCATCTGTGCCCGCGAGAAAGAAGGCGAGGACAGCCTGGCCGCGCAATTGCGTGATGCGTTTGGCGGTCCGTACATCGTCAACGAGCGCTTCGACAAGGCGTCGGCCAACGCCGCCCTGGCCAATGGCATCGCCGACGCCGTGGCCTTCGGCGTGCCGTACATCGCCAACCCTGACCTGCCGGAGCGCCTGCAGGCCGACGCACCGTTGAACGAGCCGCACCCTGAAACGTTCTACGCCAAGGGCGCTGCCGGCTATCTGGACTACCCGCGCATGTAAGCGCCAGGCCGGGCCGCCACCTGGCGTGCCCGGCCGTTCAGCGACGCAGCTGGCTGATCTGCTGCTGCAGGTTCTGCACCTGATTCTGCAGCGTGTTCAGGCTGCGCGTGGCCTGCCCGCGAAAGGCATCGAACTCGCTGACGCTCGGCCCACTGGTGGCCGCCGGGCGATTGTCCTGCTCGCTCTTGAGCACGATGAGGTCCTGCTCCAGGCGCTCGAGCTGTGCGCCTGGATTGCTCTTCTTCAATGCGGCCAACTCGCCGTCCACGCTATCCAGACGTGCCTGCAGCTTGCCGGTGTCCGGCTGCGCCTGCTTCAACGTCACAAGCTCGGCCGCCATGGCCTTCAACTGCGCCTGCAATTGCTCGTTGAGCGTCTGCTGCGCAGCCACCTGGGACGCCGCCTGTTCCAGACGAGTCTGCAGCGTGCTCTGCTGGCCGGCCACACCACTTTGTTGCTGAGTCTGTTGCGCCAGCTGGTCCTGCAACTGCTTGATTTCGGCCCGCATCGCTTCGCTACCTGATACGGCAGTGGACTGGGTGTTGGCCACTTTGCCGCTGATGTCCTGCAGGCGCCCCGCCGCTTCTTCGCTGATGCGCGCAAAACTCTCCTGAGTCGCGACCAACTGCTGCTCCATCAGGTTGATCTGCTGGAAACTCCACCAGCCCAGGCCGCCCAGGGCGATGAACAACGCACCGATCAGTGCCCACAGCGCACCCGTGCTGGGCGCCTTGACGCGCACCACCGGCATGTTGCGCGAGTACAGCGCCTCGCGATCGCGCCCGCCGCCCACTGGGGCAAACTCGTGGTCGTCGCGGGTATCGCCGCGCAGGCTGGGCAGATTGTCGTCGAAGTCGTCGGGAGCATCTTTGCGCATGTGAGAAACCTTTGTGTCACGGGTAATGGCCAGGACCGCGAGTATACCCTTGCAACGACGGGCACTGGCCGACCACCCGGGCGATTGGCTCAACCGCCGGGCGTGACCTGGGCCCGCCACCAGCCACAGAATTCATCCAGCGATGCCCACAAGGAAGTGCGTGGGTCGTAGCCCAGATAATGCCGGGCACGATTGATATCCAGGGTGAAATGCTCGTGCAGGGCCTGCACTTCCAGACGCGACAGGCGCGGTCGGGGTTGGCCGGGCCAGAGCAGGCAGGCCGCTTCGCAGGCCGCAGCGGTGCCGTGGGCCAGACCGAAGTCGCGGTAGCGCCGCACCTGGGGCAACTCCAGCTGACGCATCACGTAGTTGATCACGTCCCATAACGGAATCGGCGCGCCATTGCTGATGTTGTAGACCTGATTGAGTGCGGTATCGCCCGCCGTCAGAGCACCCAGCAGTGCCTGGTTGAGGTTCTGCACGCTGGTGAAATCGACCTTGTTCAAGCCGTCGCCGATGATCCGTAGGCGATTCTTGCGCTGCATCTCGATCAACCGCGCGAATTGCTGCCCGTCACCCGCACCGGTCACCCGATGTGCTCGCAGCACAACGGTTTCCAGACCGAACTCGGCAGCGCCGAGCACCTTGCGCTCGGCCAGCCATTTGCTCTGCGCGGCATGCCCGCGCAGACGTCCCGGTACCTGCTCTTCCTTGACCGCCAGGTGGCTGCGACCGTCGAAACAGACCGCTGCCGAAGACAGGTACACCAGCCGCTGCACGTGCTCCTTGAGACAGGCCTCGACGACGTTCTCGGTGACCTCGACATTGGCCTGCTGGAACAGCTGAGCGCGACCCCAGGTACCTGCCGCACCGGCGCAATGGACCACGGCGTCGACGCCGATGCACAGGCGCTTGGCCAGGTCGGGGTCGAGCAGGTCACCTTGCATGAACTGGGCGCCGCGTCGTACCAGATGCTCCACCCCTTCGGCCCGGCGACCGTTGATGCGCACTTCAAGCCCCTGCTCCAACGCCAGGCGCGTGAAGCGTCCGCCGATGAAGCCGCTTGCGCCGGTAACCAGAATCTTCATGAATTGCTCCGCTGTGCATCGTTCAATGTGTTGCCGCCGTACGACCTCGGGAAGGTCCTGCAGCGTTCTTCGAGGTCACTCGCTACCCGGCACCCTGGCTGTGGGCGACCGGGCCGCTAGCGGTAGACGCACGCAGGGCTCACAGCGGCACCAACCAGCTTCCCGCGCCCTCGCGCAGATGCCGGGTGAGGCGCTCGAGCAGTTGCCCGCCGTTGCGCCAGTGATGCCAGTACAACGGTACATCCACCGGATGACCGGTGATGATCTCGATCAGGCTGCCATCGGCCAGTGCGTCCTCGACCTGCAGCTCCGGGACCATGCCCCAGCCCATCCCGGCCTTGGCCAACCGGTTGAACCCTTCCGACGACGGGCACAGGTGATGGAGAAAACCTTCCGCCAGCCCCAGCGACGCCAGAAAGCGATGCTGCAGATAGTCGTCGGGGCCGAACACCAGCGCGGGCGTGCGGGGCAGATGGGCAGGTTCGAAGCCTGTGGGAAAATGCCTAGCCATGAAGCCGGGGCTGGCCAGCGCACGATAGCGCATAGCCCCCAGCAACAGACTGCGCGCCCCGGCCAGGGGCCGCTCGCTGGCACACAGGCACGCGGCCACTTCACCGGCGCGCATGCGCTTGAGCCCGACGTCCTGATCCTCCACCACGTGGTCCAGCAGCAACTGCTCACGAATGCAGAAATCTGCGACCGCACCGGCCCACCAAGTGCCCAGGCTGTCGGCGTTCAAGGCAATGCGCAGGCGCTCGGGCATGCCCTGTTCGTCCAGCGCCGGCACCTGACCCTGCAGGTCACGTTCGAGCAATCGCACCTGCTGCACGTGGTTGAGCAGGCGCCGGCCGATATCGGTGGGTGCCGGCGGCGTAGCGCGAATCAGCACGGGCTGACCCACCCGCGCCTCGAGCAGCTTGATCCGCTGCGACACGGCCGACTGCGACAAGCCCAGCACCTGCGCAGCGCGCTCGAAGCCTGCCTGCTCCACGACGGCGGCCAGCGCGGCGAGCAACTTGTAATCGAACATCAGATTTCCTAATGAGTGATCAGCACTATTGCTTTTTCTTATAGCGCACCGTCACTCACAATGGCCAGTATCCAATGGGAGATACAGCGATGTGGCAGAGTTATTTGAACGGTTTGCTGGTCGCGTTCGGCCTGATCATGGCGATCGGCACGCAGAACGCTTTCGTTCTGGCGCAGAGCCTGCGCCGTGAGCATCACCTGCCCGTGGCGCTGCTGTGCGTGGTATGCGATGCGCTGCTGGTGGCTGCGGGTGTGTTCGGCCTGGCCACGGTCCTGGCGCACAATCCGACCTTGCTGGCGGTGGCACGCTGGGGCGGCGCGTTGTTTCTGCTCTGGTACGGCGTCAAGGCCCTGCGCCGTGCCTGCTCGCGGCAGAGCCTGGAACAGGCCGGCACCGCCGGGTTGCGCTCGCGCAAGGCGGTGCTGCTCAGCGCGCTGGCGGTGACCCTGCTCAACCCCCACGTGTATCTGGACACAGTCCTGCTGATCGGCTCGCTCGGCGCTCAGCAAAGCGTGCCTGCCGCCTATGTCGCCGGCGCCACCAGCGCATCGCTGCTGTGGTTCTTCGGCCTGGCGCTGGCTGCGGCGTGGCTGGCACCCTGGCTGGCACGGCCCAACACCTGGCGCCTGCTCGATCTGATGGTGGCGGTCATGATGTTCGCCGTGGCGGCACAGCTGGTGTTTGCCTGAAACCGTCAGTCTGGCCGCGCAAAGGCTCTGGAACCTCTATTCCACACAGTTGTTGCGTGGTTAAGCCACTATGCCGATGCTATGATCCGGCACTGCGTCGCAAAGAGTAAAAACTCGCCGACGTTTCTCAGGCCGCCCGTGATCGGCCTTGCGCAAACCGCAACAGACCTGATTAGGAGAATCACCATGGCTTTCGAATTGCCGCCGCTGCCCTACGCCCACGATGCCCTGCAGCCGCACATCTCCAAGGAAACCCTGGAGTATCACCACGACAAGCACCACAACACCTATGTCGTGAACCTGAACAACCTGGTGCCCGGCACCGAGTTCGAAGGCAAGACCCTCGAAGAGATCGTCAAGTCGTCTTCCGGTGGCATCTTCAACAACGCCGCCCAGGTCTGGAACCACACTTTCTACTGGAACTGCCTGGCGCCCAACGCCGGCGGCCAGCCTACCGGTGCCTTGGCCGAAGCGATCAACACCGCATTCGGCTCGTTCGACACCTTCAAGGAAGAATTCACCAAGACGTCGGTCGGCACCTTCGGTTCCGGCTGGGGCTGGCTGGTGAAGAAGGCTGATGGCTCCCTGGCCCTGGCCAGCACCATCGGCGCCGGCAACCCGCTGACCAATGGCGATACCCCGCTGCTGACCTGCGATGTCTGGGAACACGCCTACTACATCGACTACCGCAACGTCCGTCCCAAGTACGTCGAGGCGTTCTGGAACCTGGTGAACTGGGACTTCGTTGCCCAGCAGTACGAAGGCAAGGCATTCACGGCCTGAGCCACAGCGTGCTTGAAAAGCCCGGCCTTTGCGCCGGGCTTTTTTGTGCCCGCCGGCAAACGCCGAAGGCCCGCCTCGTTTACCTTGTTGCTACATTGCCGCTCAAGAATGCGTTCAGGTCGGCCGATACACTAACGCGTCCCCCGGTATTCAAGACCATCGGTATGGCTCGTGTACATTTGTGGCTTTACGGCTCACGGTAAGTTGCCAATACTCATGGCATCTTGATGCCAAGCGTTCGAAACAAGGAATTGCCATTGAAGCTGGAAGTCAGGAACAGCTTGTCCGTCAAGTTGCTTCGCGTGGTACTGATGTCGGCACTGGTCGTGGGCATGGTGCTCAGCTGTGCGCAGATCGTCTTCGATGGCTACAAGACCCGACAGGCCATCTCCGCCGATGCCGAGCGGATCCTGGCCATGTTCCGCGATCCGTCGACCCAGGCGGTCTACAGCCTGGACCGGGAAATGGGCATGCAGGTCATCGAAGGGTTGTTCCAGGACGATGCCGTGCGCCAGGCTTCCATCGGCCATCCCGACGAACCGATGCTCGCCGAACGTTCGCGCCCGCTGCAGAACCTGACCAGCCGCTGGCTGACCGATCGCATCCTGGGCCAGGAGCGCAGCTTCAGTACCCGCCTGATCGGCCGCGGGCCCTACAGCGAATACTACGGCGACCTGCACATCACCCTGGACACCGCCACCTATGGCGAGGATTTCATCGTCAGCTCGGTGATCATCTTCATCTCCGGCACCTTGCGCGCGCTCGCCCTGGGCTTGTTGCTGTACCTGATCTATCACTGGCTGCTGACCAAGCCGTTGTCGCGGATCATCAAACACCTCCTGCAGATCAATCCCGACCGCCCCGGCGAGTACCAATTGCCATTGCCGCGCGGCCATGAACACAACGAGCTGGGCCTGTGGGTGAACACCGCCAACCAGCTCCTGGCCTCCATCGAGCGCAATACCCAACTGCGCCACGAAGCCGAAGACAGCATGCTGCACATGGCCCAGCATGATTTCCTGACCGGTCTGGCCAACCGTGTGCAATTGCAGCAGCAACTGGACAAGGTCCTGCTCGACGCCCACCGCCTGCAGCGACGGGTGGCGGTGCTGTGCGTCGGCCTCGACGACTTCAAGGGCATCAACGAGCAGTTCGGCTACCAGACCGGTGACCAGTTGCTGCGCGCCCTGGCCGATCGCCTGCGGGCCCACAGCGGCAGGTTCGGCACCCTGGCACGCCTGGGCGGCGATCAGTTCGCGCTGGTCCAGGCCGACATCGAACAACCCTACGAGGCGGCGGAACTGGCTCAGCGCATCCTCGACGACCTCGATGCCGCCTTCCCGCTCGACCCGCACTCCATTCGCCTGCGCGCCACCATCGGCATCACCCTGTTTCCCGAAGACGGCGACAGCACCGAAAACCTGCTGCAGAAAGCCGAGCAGACCATGACCCTGGCCAAGGTCCGCTCGCGCAATCGCTACCAGTTCTACATTGCCAGCGTCGACACCGAGATGCGCCGGCGTCGCGAGCTGGAGAAAGACCTGCGCGAGGCACTGGTACGCAATCAGCTGCATCTCGTGTATCAGCCGCAGATCAGCTACCGCGACCACCGGATCGTCGGCGTCGAGGCGCTGCTGAGGTGGCAGCATCCCGAGCACGGCCTGGTGCCGCCCGATCAGTTCATTCCGCTGGCCGAGCAGAACCGCAGCATCATTGCCATCGGCGAGTGGGTGCTCAACGAGGCCTGCAGCCAACTGCGCGAATGGCACGACCAGGGCTTCAGCGGCCTGCGCATGGCGGTCAATCTGTCGACGGTACAGCTGCACCACAACGAATTGCCGCGGGTCGTGAGCAACATCCTGCAAATGTACCGTCTACCACCGCGCAGCCTCGAACTGGAAGTGACCGAAACCGGCCTGATGGAAGACATCAGCACCGCAGCGCAGCACCTGCTGAGTCTGCGACGCTCGGGTGCGCTGATTGCCATCGACGACTTCGGCACGGGCTATTCTTCGCTCAGTTACCTGAAGTCGCTGCCTCTGGACAAGATCAAGATCGACAAGAGCTTCGTGCAGGACGTGCTCAACGACGAGGACGACGCGACCATCGTTCGGGCGATTATCCAGTTGGGCAAGAGCCTGAACATGCAGGTGATTGCCGAAGGCGTGGAAACCCTGGAGCAGGAAGCGTACATCGTCGCTCAAGGCTGTCACGAAGGCCAAGGCTACCTGTACAGCAAGCCGCTGGCTGCTCGCGAACTGACGGCCCTGCTCAAGCAATCCGAGCGCAGCCGTACCAGCCTGGCGCGGACACCGTCGCAAACCTAGCGGCAAACGTGCCAGCCTGAAGGTTTTTTCACATTAACCCTTTACAGAAAATGCAAATCTTTCGCATTATGGCGCAGTTTTGCGCGCCGTTGGCGCGCCCGCTCGCCACTCTTGACGCAGGATTTCGCCATGATTCGTACGCCCCTGGCCACCGCCAGTCTGCTGGCCATCGCCATCGCTCTTGCCGGCTGCGACAGCAAGGACAAGCAAACCACCACCGCTGCCCAGACCCCAGCCCCGGCTGCATCCGCCCCGGCGGCCCCAGCTGCGGTGCCCACGGCCTCCGGGACATTGGACGAAGCGGCTGCCAAGGCCGTGGTCGCCCATTACGCCGACATCGTGCACGCCACCTTCGAAGACGCGCTGAGCACTGCCCAGACGCTGCAGAAAGCCGTGGACGCCTTCCTCGCTGCGCCCAGTGACGCTACGCTCAAGGCCGCCCGCGACGCGTGGGTAGCCTCCCGTCCGGCCTATCTGCAGACCGAGACCTTTCGCTTCGGCAACACCCTGATCGACGATTGGGAAGGCCAGGTCAACGCCTGGCCGCTGGACGAAGGCCTGATCGACTACACCGACAAGAGTTACGAGCACGCTCTGGGCAACCCCGGCGCAACCGCCAACATCATCGCCAACAAGGAAATCCAGGTCGGTGAAGACAAGGTCGACGTCAGCGAAATCACTCCCGAGAAGCTCGCCAGCCTGAACGAACTGGGCGGCTCGGAAGCCAACGTCGCCACTGGCTACCACGCCATCGAATTCCTGCTCTGGGGCCAGGATCTCAACGGTACCGGCCCTGGCGCCGGCAACCGCCCTGCCTCCGACTACCTGGACGGCGCAGGCGCCACCGGCGGCCACAACGATCGCCGGCGCGCCTACCTCAAGGCTGTCACCGACCTGCTGGTCAGCGACCTCGAAGAGATGCTCGCCAACTGGAAGCCCAACGTGGCCGACAACTACCGCGCCACGCTGGTCGGTGAACCGGTCGACAGCGGCCTGCGCAAGATGCTTTTCGGCATGGGCAGCCTGTCGCTCGGCGAACTGGCCGGCGAACGCATGAAGGTCGCACTCGAAGCCAACTCGCCGGAAGACGAGCACGACTGCTTCAGCGACAACACGCACAATTCCGCGTTCTACAATGCCAAGGGCATCCGCAACGTGTACCTGGGCGAGTACACCCGTACCGACGGCACCAAGCTGACCGGCGCCAGCCTGTCCTCACTGGTGGCCAAGGCCGACCCGGCTGCCGATACCGCGCTCAAGGCCGATCTGGCCGACACCGAAGCGAAGATGCAGGCCATCGTCGACCGCGCCAACAAGGGCGAGCACTTCGACCAGCTGATCAGCGCCGACAACGCCGCCGGCCAGCAGGTGGTGCGCGATGCCATCGCCGCCCTGGTCAAGCAGACCGGCGCAATCGAACAGGCCGCCGGCAAACTGGGCATCACCGATCTGAACCCGGACACTGCCGATCACGAGTTCTGATTCAACCGGGGCTGCACTGGAGAAGGCTACGCCGACACCAGTTGCAGCCCCGCGCGTCGGCCGAACATCCGCTTCCTTCAGCACAGCTTTTCACCCATGCGCCCATCCCTGCTCCGTATCGTCTTCCTGCTCCTGGCCTGCGGCCTGGTCGGGTGCGACGACGCCCCGCGTTTCACCCAGGCAGAGCCGGGCGAAGCACAGAGCGCAGGCCAGGCCACCGTGCGCAAATTCGATGTCAACGCCTACTCCATGCCCTCGGCCAACCTGTCGCCGCTCCGGCGCCTGGACTTCAGCGTGGGCAACAGTTTCTTCCGCAGCCCCTGGGTCATCGCACCGTCTACCACCACGGCGCGTGACGGCCTGGGGCCGCTGTTCAATACCAATGCCTGCCAGAACTGCCACATCAAGGATGGCCGTGGCCATCCGCCCGAAGACAACGCACTCAGCGCTGTCTCCATGCTGGTTCGGCTATCGCTGCCCGACAGCCCGCACTACCTGCGCGAGATCGAACGCCTGGGCGTGGTGCCCGAGCCTGTCTATGGCACGCAATTGCAGGACATGGCCATCCCCGGCCATGTGTCCGAAGGCAAGGTGAGGGTCACCTATCAAAGCATGCCGGTGCGCTTCAAGGACGGCACTCTGGTCGAGCTGCGTCAGCCGCAGTTGCAGATCAGCCAGCTGGGCTACGGTGCGCTGCATCCCGACACGCGTTTCTCTGCGCGGGTTGCACCACCGATGATCGGCCTGGGCCTGCTCGAGGCCATCAGCGAAACGGACATCCTCGCCAATGCCCGCAACCAGGCCGACAGCGCCGGGCCGATCAAGGGTCGGCCCAACCAGGTATGGGACGACGCCCAGGGCCGCAGCGTGCCTGGCCGCTTCGGCTGGAAAGCCGGACAGCCCAATCTGAATCAGCAGAATGTCCACGCCTTTTCCGGCGACATGGGGCTGACCACCTCGCTGCGTCCCTTCGATGACTGTACGGCGGCGCAAACCGAATGTCGTCGAGCGGTCAACGGCAATGGCCCGGGCGGCGAACCTGAAGTCAGTGATAACATTCTGCGCCTGGTGCTGTTCTACACCCGCAACCTGGGTGTGCCTGCGCGTCGCGACGTCGACTCGCCGCAGGTACTGGCCGGCAAGAATCTGTTCTATCAGGCCGGCTGCCAGGGTTGCCATGTGGCGCAATACACCACGGCCAGCGACGCGGCGGAGCCCGAATTGCGCAGCCAGGTGATTCGCCCCTACACCGACCTGCTGCTGCACGACATGGGCCCCGGCCTGGCCGACGGGCGCAGCGAGTTCAAGGCCGGCGCACAGGACTGGCGGACGCCGCCGCTGTGGGGCATCGGCCTGAGCGAAACGGTCAGCGGGCATAGCCAGTTTCTCCACGACGGTCGCGCGCGCAACCTGCTCGAAGCCGTGCTGTGGCATGGCGGCGAAGCTGAAGCAGCCAGGCGACAGGTATTGCAATTCGACGCCCAGCAGCGCGCTGCCCTGCTGGCGTTCTTGAACTCTCTCTAGATGAACACACGTTTCAGGAGCCTACATGTTCCGTCCCAAGCTGCTCTTCACCGGCCTCGCCGCCCTGGCACTGGGTGCCTGCTCGCCGCAAGACCGGCAAGCCGTTACCAGTGCGGCCATCGCCAAGCAGGTCATCCTGCCGACGTATAGCCGCTGGGTCGAGGCTGATCGGCAACTGGCTGCCAGCGCCCTGGCGTTCTGCCAGGGCACGCAGCCACTGGATGCCGCGCGCGCCGACTTTCTCAAGGCACAAAGAGCCTGGGCCGAGCTGCAACCGTTGCTGATCGGCCCTCTGGCCGAGGGCAACAAAGCCTGGTCGGTGCAGTTCTGGCCGGACAAGAAGAACCTGGTCGGCCGTCAGGTCGAGCAGTTGGCCAATGCCGAGCAACCCATCGACGCACAGGGTCTGGCCAAGGCCAGTGTGGTGGTGCAGGGGCTGTCGGCCTACGAGTACATCCTGTTCGACAGCAAGCCGGAAATTGCCGACGCCGCGCAGAAAGCGCGTTACTGCCCACTGCTCAGCGCCATTGGCGAACGCCAGAAAGCGCTGGCCGAAGAAATCCTCGCCAGCTGGAACAGCGCCGACGGCATGCTTGCGCAGATGACCAAGTTTCCCAACCAGCGCTATGCCGACTCCCACGAAGCCATTGCCGACGTGCTGCGTGCTCAGGTCACCGCACTCGACACCTTGAAGAAAAAGCTCGGCGCGCCCATGGGCCGCCTCAGCAAGGGTATTGCCCAGCCCTACCAGGCCGAGGCCTGGCGCAGCGCGCAATCGATGCACAGCGTGCGGGCAAGCCTGGCGGCCGCGCAGACCGTCTGGGTCGGCGTCGACGGCAAGGGTCTGCGCGGCCTGTTGCCCAGCGAGCAGAAACCGCTGGCCGACAAGATCGACGCCGCCTACGCCGCGTCCATGAAATTGCTCGACGGCAACACCCGCAACCTCGGCGAACTGCTCGGCGACGATGCCGGCAAACAGTTCCTCAACACCCTCTACGACAGCCTCAACGTGGTCCACCGCCTGCACGAAGGCGAACTGGCCCGCGCCCTGAACATCCAGCTGGGCTTCAATGCCAACGACGGTGACTGACGATGATTGCACGCTCGGCGCAGAAGCTGACCCACGTACTGCTCAAGGCGCTGACCCTGGGCAGCTGGACGCTGGCCCGGCATCCGCAGCGCGAATCGTTGCTGTTGTCTGCCCGCGATGATGCCGATGGCGGCCATTACGCCGTGGGTTATCGGCTGGACGGCCGTGAAGTGTTCGCCACGCAGGTAGGCCAACGCTGCCATGACATCGTCGCGCACCCAACGCTGCCCGTGGCGCTGTTCGTGGCTCGCCGTCCCGGCACCGAAAGCTACCTGATCGATCTACGCGACGGCGTGTTGCTGCAGACCTTGGTATCCCAGGCCGACCGGCACTTCTACGGCCACGCAGTGGTGCACAAGGACGGTGAGTGGCTGTACGCCACCGAGAACGACACCACCGATCCAGGCCGTGGCGTGCTGGGGGTCTACCGCTTCGTCGACGCCCGCCTGGTGCACAGTGGCGAACTGTCCACCCATGGCATCGGCCCACACCAGGTTTCCTGGATGCCGGACGGAGAAACCCTGGTAGTGGCCAACGGCGGTATTCGTACCGAAGCCGAAAGCCGGATCGAGATGAATCTGGATGCCATGCAGCCGAGCCTGGTGATGATGCAGCGCGATGGCACCCTGCTGAGCAAGGAGTGCCTGGAGCAGCCGATGAACAGCGTGCGGCACCTGGCCATTGGCAGCGACGATACCGTCTTCGCCTGCCAGCAATTCATGGGGCCCACCCATGAAAGCGCACCGCTGTTGGCAGTCAAGCGTCCCGGCCAGCCCTTCGAGGCCTTTCCCGTGTCAGTGGCGCAATTGCAATCCATGGGGCACTACACGGCCAGCGTTGCGGTGCACAGCGAACTGAGACTGGTGGCGCTGACTGCGCCAAGGGCCAACCGTTTCTTCATCTGGGACATGGACAGCGGTGCAGTCAGGCATGACGGCACCTTGCCCGATTGCGCGGGCGTGGGGGCAGTGGACGACGGTTTCGTGGTGACCTCGGGGCAAGGCCGTTGCCGACATTACGACTGCCGCGCTGCGCAACTGGTGGGCACACCGCTGCAATTGCCGTCGGGGCTTTGGGACAACCACCTGTACCTGGCTTGAGCCAATGCGAGGTGAGCCAGTGGACTGGCTCGAAAATTCAGCCTTGGGTGCGCACGCCTTGGCTCAGGCCCAGCATGAACAGGATGAAGTCCTTGTCCGGGGTCACTGCGATGTGCGCTTTCTGCGACCGCGGCAACGGGCAATTGCCCTCGCCGTGGGCGGTACTGACAATGGCCGAGCGAGGTTGTTCCCACGCCGCCGCTGCCGCAGTGGCCACCCCCAGGGCTGCCACCAGAAACAAACCTCGTGCCATTTCTAGTTTCATCATGCTAAACCTTTGATGGAGCTGCCGAATGCCGCTTCATAAAGGTAGATCAACTTCTGCCAGTCTGGCGCACTGAACGACGAATGGCGACGCAGCTGTTTCATGTCGTGGGAGGCAGCTTGCTGGGCGGTCATGCGTTGGCGGCACTTCTCCAGATCCAGCAGTGCTACCTCACCGCGTGCATTGCTGCCCTCGCCTGTCACGCGCACGAACACATGCTTGATATAGATGCAACTGTGCTGCCAGCGTCCGCGGTGCATGCGCGCCAGATTGGTCGCCAGGCTCTGCAGAATCTGCTCGTGGACCGCTTCGCCATGGCGTTCGCGACCCCCGCCCTGCAGCCAGTGCTCGTACTCCTCGAAACCGTCCAGTGAACGGGTCACCAGCAGTGCGCGCCACTGGTTGTTCTCGTCGCGCTGGGTGCCGCAGAAAATCATCTTCGGCACATTGACGTCGAGCTGGTAGAGCGCGGTCAACGCATCACGTTCGCGCAGCACCGTGGGACGACCGAACGGGTGCAGCCAGCTGCGGTAGATATGCCCGACCTGACGCTTGACGTAGATCATCTGCCCGTCGGCCGCGAACAGGCGTTGCACGCCGCTTTCGCCGCCGCGCCTGACATTGGGCTCTTCCACCCAGGCACCCTGCTGCTGCCAGTAGTGATCGAAGCCGGCATCCCCACTCGCCGCACCTGCCGTCATGCCCTCAACCGCCATCCTGCTTACCCCTTACGTAGAACGTATACTCGCCACATGGCGTACATCGGCAAAAAATCCAGGCGTTCCTGGATACGGAAGCCGGCCTGGATGAACTCCGCTTCAACCGTTGCCGCCGGCAACACGAAGCGGTTCTGATACCCATCCTGCTCGTTGTGCAGGCGTCGACGCTGCTCGGCCCGCTCACGCTTCCAGGCCTTGAAGTTGCCATCGACCCACAGCGACAACACCACGCTGTCACGCGTCACCCGATGAAACTGCCTGAGAATCGTCATGCGGTGCTCGGCTTCACCGATGTGGTGCAGCAACCGCATGCAGAAAATGCTGTCTACCGAATTGTCCGGCAGGGCGACATCGAATGCCGAGGTCTGCAGCGGTTGCACCCGTCCCACGATGTGCGCCGGCTGTGAAGCGCAGGCGGTTTCCACCATGGCCGCCGAGTTGTCCGCACCGATGATCACCCGGTTCTGCTTCTCTGCCAGGAGCGGCCAGAAACGACCGGCGCCGCACGGCAGGTCCAGCACCAATCCGGGTTCGCCGACCAGGGCCAGGGCCTTGCGGGCCAGTTGTTCGTCGCGCCTGTGCGACATGCGTCGAGCAAAACTGTTGCGATGTTTGTCGAAGTACTTCTGCGCGTGGGCGCGATCGTACTTATCGGAAAATTCCAGCTTCACGGGATCGGACATGGGCACGCCTCCAGGACAGTGGCGCACACCTTATTCATCCAACCGTCATGGCTAGGTCATGTCATTGTGAAAAATTTGTCAGAAATTTCCGAGGTGATACAGGATATTTCCTACAATAATTGCCCCTGGGGTGCGACGCAAGCATCACGCCATGGGTTGCTTGCCAAGGCCGAGCTCAACGGTGAAGCGACAGCCATGAGGCTCGACAGGCTCCAGACGGACCTGCCAACCCTGGTCCTCGCAGATCCGCTGGACCAACGACAACCCCAGTCCCAGCCCTTCTCCGCGTTTCTCGGGGCCACGCACGAACGGCTGGAACATGGCCTCGCGCTGGGCCTCGGGAATCCCCACACCGCTGTCTTCCACATGGAAGCTGCTCGCTCCCAGCGTCAGACGAATGAAGCCCTGATCGGTGTAGTGCAGGGCATTGCGCAGCAGGTTGCCCATCACGGCGTGTAGAAAGGTACCGTTGTAGGTCTGCGCCAAGGGCGCGCCAGCGACGAACTCAAGCGTCAGGCCTTTCTTTTCGATGGCTGGCCGCCACTGGGTCAGCAGCGCTTCGGCCACCTGCCCCAAAGTGGCCGGAGTGACTCGGCCGCTGTCGTCACGTTGGGCACGCGCCAGCATCAGGAAGGTCTGCACCAGGTCACGCATGTCTTCGCAGGCTCGGGCGATGCGCAGCACCTGTGCACGCGAGCGTTCCGGCAGCGCCGGATTTTCCAGCAGCAGCTCACAGGAGCTGGCCAGCACCATCAACGGCGTGCGCAGTTCATGGCTCACGTCGCTGGTGAACAGCCGCTCGCGGGTCAAGGCATCGCGCAGGCGGCCAAGGGTGGCATCGAAGGCCACGGCCAGCTCGCCAACTTCGTCGGCCGTGTAGTCCGGTGCCAGTGGCGGCGCCAGGCCGAGGATCTGGTCACGATGGCGCACCTGACGGGCCAAGCGCACCACAGGCGCCATGACCTTGCGTGCCAGAACCCAGCCAAGAAAGATCGCCAGGGCCAGGCTGAGCACGAAGCCCACCAGCACCACGGCGAACAGCACCCGTTCGCGCTCCTCAAAATCGCTCTGATCCTGCAGCAAGGCGTAACGACGACCGTCGACTATTTCGACCATCGCGTGGTAGGACAGGTTGCCGCGAAACACTTCGTGGAAGCCACGTGGCAGATGCCTTACGTCGGCAGTCAGCTCGAAGTCGCCCGGACCGTCGTCGTAGTAGAACAGCTGATCGGGTTCGGGGCGATGGCTCCAATCGGCAGCGTTGTCCATCAGCAACAGGCGCTGCAGATCGCCGCCCAGGCCTGCGGATATCAACCGCTCTTCCACCAGGTGCACGGTGGCCACGATACCGACCGCGAACGCTCCGGCGACCAAGGCACTCATCAAGGCAAACGCGATGATGATGCGTTGCGCAAGGCTCTGCTTAAACTCCATCACGGCCTTCGGCAAGACGGTAACCGACGCCGTGCACGGTATGCAGCAAAGGTTTCTCGAACGGCTTGTCGATCACCTGGCGCAGCTGGTGGACGTGGCTGCGCAGGCTGTCGCTGTCGGGGCAGTCGTCGCCCCACAAGGCTTCTTCGAGCACTTCGCGGCGCAGCACGTGGGGGCTCTTCTGCATCAGCACGGCGAGCAGTTTGAGGCCTACCGGGTTGAGCTTGAGCAGACGGCCTTCGCGGGTGACTTCGAGGGTGTCGAGGTCGTAGATCAGATCGCCCACCTGCAGCGAGCGACGACCGCCGCCCTGAGCGCGGCGCAGGACCGCTTCGATGCGTGCCGCCAGTTCCGACAGGGCGAACGGCTTGAGAAGGTAGTCGTCGGCACCGGAACGAAAGCCCTGCAGGCGATCGTCCAGTTGGTCGCGGGCGGTGAGCATGATCACCGGTGTATCGCGTCGGGCGTCTTCGCGCAGGCGCTTGCACAGCGTATAGCCGTCGATGCCCGGGAGCATGATGTCGAGCACGATGAGGTCGTAGTGCTCGGTCGCCGCCAGGTGCAGTCCGGACAGGCCGTCCTGGGCGCAGTCGACGGTGTAGCCCTTCATACCCAGGTAATCGGCCAGGTTGGCCAGGATGTCGCGGTTGTCTTCAACCAGTAGGATTCGCATGGGCAGGTCTCCGTGTGCTGCTGTCGCCCCGGCGGGGCTCGCGCAGCTTATAGGCTGGGCAGGCATAAAAAAACCCCGGCCATCGCTGGCCGGGGTTTTTCTTACCTGAAGACAGGTAGAGCGCAGGGCTCGCTTACATCATGCCGCCCATGCCACCCATGCCACCCATGTCTGGCATACCGCCGCCAGCCGAGCCTTCGGCTTTCGGCTTGTCGGCAATGGCTGCTTCGGTAGTCAGGATCAGGCCACCGATGGAAGCGGCTGCCTGCAATGCCGAACGGGTCACCTTGGTAGGATCCAGGATGCCCATTTCGATCATGTCGCCGTAGACGCCAGTTGCAGCGTTGTAACCGTAGTTACCTTGGCCGTTCTTGACTTCGTTGACCACGACGCTTGGCTCGTCGCCGGAGTTGGCAGCGATCTGGCGCAGCGGTGCTTCGACTGCGCGACGCAGCACAGCGATGCCTACGTTCTGGTCGGCGTTGTCGCCGGTCAGGTTGGTCAGCGCTTCCAGAGCACGGATCAGCGCTACGCCACCGCCAGGTACCACGCCTTCTTCGACGGCTGCACGGGTTGCGTGCAGGGCGTCTTCAACGCGGGCTTTCTTCTCTTTCATTTCAACTTCGGAGCCAGCGCCAACCTTGATCACTGCAACGCCGCCGGACAGCTTGGCCAGACGCTCCTGCAGTTTTTCACGGTCGTAGTCCGAGGAAGTTTCGGCAACCTGGGCACGGATCTGGTTGATACGGGACTGGATGTCGCCTTCAACGCCAGCACCGTCGACGATGATGGTGTTTTCCTTGGAAATGGTCACGCGCTTGGCGCTACCCAGGTTTTCCAGGGTGGCACTTTCCAGGCTCAGGCCGATCTCTTCGGAGATGACGGTACCGCCAGTCAATACGGCGATGTCCTGCAGCATGGACTTGCGACGGTCACCGAAGCCCGGCGCCTTGACGGCGGCGACTTTGACGATACCGCGCATGTTGTTCACGACCAGAGTCGCCAGGGCTTCGCCTTCGACGTCTTCGGAAACGATCAGCAGCGGGCGGCCCGCCTTGGCAACAGCTTCCAGCACCGGCAGCATTTCGCGGATGTTGGAGATTTTCTTGTCGACCAGCAGGATCAGCGGGCTGTCCAGCTCGGCGACCATGGTTTCAGGCTTGTTGACGAAGTACGGGGACAGGTAGCCACGGTCGAACTGCATGCCTTCTACAACCGACAGTTCGTTTTCCAGGCCGCTGCCTTCTTCAACGGTGATCACGCCTTCTTTACCGACTTTTTCCATGGCTTCGGCAATGATGTCGCCGATGGAGCTGTCGGAGTTGGCGGAGATAGTACCCACCTGAGCGATGGCCTTGGTATCAGCGCATGGCTTGGACAGGTTCTTCAGCTCTGCAACGACGGCGATGGTCGCCTTGTCGATGCCGCGCTTGAGGTCCATCGGGTTCATGCCGGCAGCGACGGCCTTGTAGCCTTCGTTGACGATGGCCTGGGCCAGAACGGTAGCGGTAGTGGTGCCGTCGCCTGCGTCATCGTTGGCACGGGAGGCAACGTCTTTGACCAGCTGCGCGCCCATGTTTTCGAAACGGTCTTCGAGCTCGATTTCCTTGGCAACGGAAACGCCGTCCTTGGTGATGGTCGGAGCGCCGAAGCTCTTCTCGATGATCACGTTACGGCCTTTCGGGCCCAGGGTCGCTTTTACCGCGTCAGCCAGGACGTTGACACCAGTCAGCATTTTCTTGCGGGCGGAGTCGCCGAATTTAACTTCTTTAGCAGCCATGATCGATTTCCTTGAATACTGGGTAGTAACGGGAGTTCAGTGGTTTCAGCCTTCGACGACGGCGAGGATCTCGCTCTCGCTCATCACCAGCAGGTCTTCACCGTCGACCTTGACGGTGTTGCTGCCCGAGTAAGGCCCGAATACCACCTTGTCACCCACTTTGACGGCCAGCGCACGCACTTCGCCGCTATCCAGGATCTTGCCGGTGCCCACTGCGACGATTTCGCCACGGTTGGGTTTTTCAGCGGCCGAACCTGGCAGAACGATACCGCCAGCGGTTTTGGACTCTTCTTCGCTGCGACGGATAACGACGCGGTCATGCAGAGGACGAAGCTTCATTGTCGATCTCTCCTAATTATGGTTTTCATCGGCCGGCGTGTACCGGCGGTGTGGATCTTCCGGCGTAACCGGTCGCGTCTTGCACCGCAAGACGCGGGAACATGTGTGGCGCAAATGCCACAAACCTTGCGGTGACCCATACATGAGGTCGGCGCGGGCGATTACAAGGGCTGGGGCGAAAAAATTTGCAGGCGAACCTGCAAAAGAAACGGCGCCCGAGGGCGCCGTCGAGACGTTGCAGCAGGTTTTCAGCGGTCCGGACGCGGCGTGTCGCGACCGACCACTTCGCCTTCGATCACCTCGCCTTCGATGACGTGAGCACGGTACGCCTGAGCCGGGCCACCCGGTGGCGGCATGTCGTCGGCGAACGCGCGCTGGCGCATGGCCTGCGCCTGGGCACGCTCGCGCACCTTGCGAATCAGGAAGTGCCGAGTGAAGGGCAGCAGGCACAGCACGGCCAGCAAATCGCTGATGAAGCCGGGCACGATCAGCAGCACGCCGCCGACCGCGGTGACCAGGCCATTGAACATCTGCTCGGCGGGCAACTCGCCACGCTGCAGGCTGGCCCGGGTACGCAGGACCGTGGCCAGCCCGGCGACGCGCATGACCAGCACACCCAATGCCGAGCCGGCAATGATCAGCAGCAGCGCGGGAAAGAACCCGATCGCGGTGCTCACCTTGAAGAAGACATACAGTTCCAGCACGGGGAACAACAGGAACAGCAATAGAAAAGCGCGCATCAAATGGTTTCCTCTACGGAAGAATGCCTTCCAGTAGACCCTAGATGACGTCAATAAATCGTTAATTCAAGGAGGTGAACAATCGGTCGCTTCGTCCATCCCCGCGAAACCCGCGCCAGGCGGGCCTCACGGACATGTATCGGCGTATTGCAATGTTACCAGGCGACACCGAAACCTGCGGTGTAGCGGGTGGTGTCGAGGTCCGCGCCGCTGGTGCCGCTGACCAGGTCCTTCTCGGCCTTGAGGTTCAGCGACGCCCATTCGGTGACCTTGTAGCGCAGCCCCATTTCGGCATCCAGACTGTAGTCGGCGACGTTGCCGATTGGCTTGCCGAGTTCGCCACGGGTGAAGAACTCGACCGTCTTGCCGATCAGGTAGCGGTTGTAGTCCCACTTCATGGCCAGCGAATAGAAGTTGTCCTTGTCGCCGTCGGCATACTGGTAGTCGGTGCGGTTGATCAAGCCGCCAAGGGAGAAAGCACCCAGCTCGTCGTCCCAGAACTGGTAGCCCGGACCGGTACCCACGGTGCGCTGACGCTCCAGGTCCTCGATCTTGTCACGCTTGTAGTCCACCCGGCCCTGCCAGAACCACTGATCGGTGAGGAAGCGGTCGAGGGAGTATTCGAGGTCGAAGTTGTCGGTGGTGACGATGCTGTCCTGGGACTCGCGGTTGTACTCGCCAGAGCCGATGTGACGCCACTTGCCGTGCCTGGCGGTGGTCTTGAAGGCGACGTTGTAGTCGTCGGTATCGGTTTCGGCGCGCTTGTAGTCCAGGCCCAGGTCGACATTGCCCTTGATCTGCAGATCAGTCACTACAGGCTTGGGCTTGATGATCTGCTGGATGCTGGCCAGCTCGACGGTCTTGGGCGCGTCACCGTTCTGCAGGATGACCTTGCCGTCCTCGGCGGCCTTGAACGACTTGGTTTTCTCGCCGATATAGTCATCCTGCTTGACCAGCAATTCCTGGTCGCTTTCCATGGTCTTGATCTGTTTCCAGTCCAGAGGAATCGAACCGCCGTATTCAGTCTTCACCATCAACTTGCCACCGTCGAACACGGTAATCTTGCCGGAGATACGGTCGCCGTTCTTCAACCAGACAGTATCGGCAAACGTCACGGTGGAGGTGGAAGCCAAGGCAAGGCACAGCAGGGTTCTAGGCAACATAGGCGGATTCTGGGTGCTCTGAAGTGTAGGAAATGCGGCATTATTCGGTAGGATAAGATCCGAGCAAGGACAGACCCCCAGATGACAGACGAGTTCAATTCTCAACTGCAAAATACCCCGGACGATGCTGCGACCGTTCGCCGCACGGCGCTGTACACCGTGCTGGCCCAGGTCCCGGAGGGCAAAGTGGTGACCTATGGGCAGCTGGCCGAACTGGCCATGCTCGGGCGCGCAGCCCGTTGGGTCGGGCGCACGCTGAGTCAACTGCCGGACGGTACCCGCCTGCCCTGGCACCGCGTGGTCGCCGCCGGTGGGCGGCTGAGCCTCGCGGCAGGCACGTGCAGCGGGGCCGAACAACGCGCACGCCTGCGGGGCGAAGGCGTGCTGATCATGAAGAATCGCGTGGATATGGCACGCCATGGCTGGCGTCCGGAGCAGGCATGCGGTTAGAGTGCGCGCTTTGTTTCGCAAACTGAGGCAGATTCCAGCCCATGCCCCGTAAAACCTGGCGCGCCGCGCTCGCCGCTTATGCCAGCCCTTCCACCGTTGTGCTTCTGCTGCTCGGTTTCGCTGCCGGCCTGCCGTACATGCTGGTGTTTTCAACCCTTTCGGTGTGGTTGCGTGAAGCGGGCGTCGCCCGTGAAACCATCGGTTATGCCAGCCTCATCGGCCTGGCCTATGCCTTCAAATGGGTATGGTCGCCGCTGCTCGACCAGTGGCGGCTGCCGCTGCTCGGAAAGCTGGGTCGGCGTCGCTCCTGGCTGGTGCTGGCCCAGGCACTGGTGATTCTCGGCCTGGTGGGCATGAGTTTCTGCGATCCGCAGAAGCATCTGTCGTGGTTGATCGCAATTGCCGTGGTGGTCGCGTTCGCCTCGGCCACTCAGGACATCGCGGTAGACGCCTACCGCCTGGAAATCGCCGAGGACCAGCGTCAGGCCGCCCTCGCCGCCAGCTACATGGCCGGCTACCGCGTGGCCGCGCTGCTGGCCACCGCCGGTGCACTGTATTTCGCCGAAGGCTTCGGTTCCACCGGGTTCGCCTATCTGCACCAGGCCTGGGCCAATACCTACCTGCTGTTCGGTGTTCTGATGGTGCCGGCGCTGATCACAACCCTGATCATGCGCGAACCCTCGGTAGCGCTGCGCACGCAATTGTCGGCAGCGCGCTACGGCTTCAGCCACCAACTGATGTCGGTGTTCGTACTGATCGTGCTGCTGGTGTCGGTACCGGCGATGTTCACCCAGTTGTACAACACCGATTTTGCCAGCGTACTGTTCGGCACGCAGAGCCTGATCGACCTGCTGCTCGAGGACCGGGCATTTCTGCGTGCGCTGCTCTATATCATTCTGACTGCGCTGTGCCTGTCTTCGGTCGGTCGCCGCGGGTTGGCACCTGTGCTCACGCCGATCAACGACTTCATCCTGCGCTACCGCTGGCAGGCATTGTTGTTGCTGGGCCTGATCGCGACCTACAGGATGTCCGATACAGTGATGGGTGTCATGGCCAACGTCTTCTACATCGACCAGGGCTTCACCAAGGACCAGATCGCCAGCGTCAGCAAGATCTTCGGCCTGATCATGACCCTGCTCGGCGCCGGCTTCGGCGGTCTGCTGATCGTGCGCTTCGGCATCCTGCCCATCCTCTTCATCGGTGGCATCACCTCGGCGGGGACCAACCTGCTGTTCCTGATGCTGGCCGACATGGGGCCCAATCTGCAGATGCTGGTGCTGACCATCTCGCTGGACAACTTCAGTTCCGGGCTGGCCACCTCGGCCTTCGTCGCTTACCTGTCGAGCCTGACCAACCTCAAGTTCTCGGCAACCCAATACGCCCTGCTGAGTTCGATCATGCTCTTGCTGCCGCGCCTGATCGGGGGCTACTCAGGGGTCATGGTCGAAAAGTTCGGCTACCACAACTTCTTCCTCATCACTGCCCTGCTCGGTGTGCCGACCCTGCTGCTGATCGCCCTGCACTGGAAGCAGGAGAACGCGCGCATCGCGCGCGACGGACCCGACGAAGAAGACGCCTGACAAAAAAAGCCCCGGCCATGATGACCGGGGCTTTTTCGTTGCAGGCTGCGAACCTACTTGGCTTCGCCTTCCTGCATCACCCGAATCACGCGCTGCGGGAACGGAATGTCGATGCCTTCGGCACGCAAGCGATCGCGGATCTCGCCGTTGAGCATATTGGTCACCCCGCCGAAGTCGCCGGTGTTGACCCAGGCCCGCAGGGACACGGTGATCGAGCTGTCGCCCAACGCCGCCACGACGGCCTCGGGTGCCGGGGTCTGCAACACGCGTGGGTCCTTGGCCAGGTCCAGCAGGATCTCGCGGGCCTTTTGCAGATCGGCGTCGTAGTCCACGCCGATATCGAAGGTGATCTTGCGCGTAGGCTGACGGTTGGTGTTGGTGATGATGCCGTTGGACAGGTTGCCGTTGGGCAGGATCACCGTGCGGTTGTCGCCGGTACGCAATACGGTATGGAAGATCTGGATGGAGTCGACCGTGCCGCTGACGCCCTGTGCTTCGATCCAGTCGCCGATGCGAAAGGGCCGGAACAGCAGAATCAGCACGCCGCCGGCGAAGTTCGCCAGGCTGCCTTGCAGGGCCAGGCCGATGGCCAGGGTCGCACCACCGATGGCAGCAACGAACGAGGTCGTCTCGATGCCGATCATCGAGGCCACGCTGACCATCAGCAGGATCTTGAGAATGATGTTGGCTATCGTGCCGATGAAGTTCTGCAGCGCCAGATCGATGTGACGCAGGGCCAGCAGTTTCTGCAGGTTGGCAGTGACTCGGTTGATCAGCCACCAACCCACGCACAGCACCACCAAAGCGAGGATCACCTTGCTGCCGTACTGCATGACCATCGGAATCCAGGCCTGCGAGGCCTGGACCAGATGATTGACTTCCGCGTTCAAATCCATGGGGTTCTCCTACCACCTTCGTTCAAGCTTCGTTCAAGAAAAGCGTGCGGCAACCTGGAAAGACCGAGGCTGGCGCACCGGCCCCGTGGCCTGTAAGGCCTCGGCCAACCCGGCGCCAGAGGCTCCCGCCGCACTGATGCTCCGACGCCGGTCGTCTGGCAAGGTTCAGCCCGGCCCGCCGTTCTTCATCAATCGCGAAAGTTGTTGAACTGCAGCGGCATGCCGAATTCCTTCGCGCGCAGGGCAGCGATTGCCTCCTGCAAGTCATCACGCTTCTTGCCGGTGATGCGCACCTGCTCACCCTGGATGGCGGCCTGCACCTTGAGCTTGGCATCCTTGACGTGAGCGACGATCTTCTTCGCCAGTTCTTTCTCGATCCCTTCGCGCAGGACCGCTTCCTGTTTCATTTCCTTGCCTGAGGCGTAGGCATCCTTGACCTCGAGGCATTGCACGTCGATCTTGCGCTTGACCAGTGTCAGCTTGAGAATCTCGATCATGGCTTCCAGCTGGTACTCGGCTTCGGCGGTCAGGGTGACCGTCAGCTCCTTGAATGCGAAACTGCCTTTTCCCTTGAGATCGTAACGGCGATCCAGCTCCTTGATGGCGTTGTCGACCGCGTTGGTGACTTCGTGCTTGTCCAACTCGGACACTACGTCGAACGAGGGCATGTGTTTCCTCCAGAATTGATCGGCGGCTCGTTGAAAGAAGGAGCACGCCTGGCTTGACGATTGAAATGCCCGCTCATTATAAGGGAGCCGGCAACGTGAAATGCCACCCCACCGCTTGAATTCAGGCGTGGGTCATCACTTTCCACACGAGCCTGACATGCGCCACCTCCCCTTTAGTAATGCGCCTGCCGACGAACCTGCGCGGGTCGTCGCAGAACCATCGGCAGCCGGATCCTGGCATGTGCTGGGCGCGGGTAGCTTGGGTACGTTGTGGGCGTGCCGCCTGGCCCGCGCGGGCTTGCCGGTGCACCTGCTGCTGCGCAATGCCGCACGCCTGCAGGCCTACCGCGAAGCCGGCGGCTTGCGCTTGATCGAAGACGGCCAGGCCAGCCTTCACTGCCTGCCGGCCACAGACGTGGCCGCCGACGGCCCGATCGCCCGCCTGTTGCTGGCGTGCAAGGCCTACGATGCGCAAGCGGCCATTGCCAGTGTCGCCGCGCGGCTGGCACCCGGCGCCGAAGTGATCCTTCTGCAGAATGGCATGGGCAGTCAGCAGGCGGTGGCCGAAATGCTGCCGCAGGCGCGTTGCATCTATGCCTCGAGCACCGAGGGCGCGTATCGGCCCGCTGATTTCCAGGCGGTTTTCGCTGGGCAGGGCTTTACCTGGCTGGGCGATGCCGGCCCAGTGGGACTTGCCGAACCCACAGCCTTGCTTGCCGATCTGGAGCGTGCCGGCATCGCTCATCAATGGACAGCCAATGTCCATTCGCGCCTGTGGCGCAAGTTGGCGCTCAATTGCGCAATCAATCCGCTGACCGTGCTGTACGGCTGCCGCAATGGCGGGCTGGCGGATCATCACGACGAAGTGGCGACCCTCTGCGCCGAGCTGGCACGGCTGCTGGGCGCCTGTGGGCAGGCGGACGCGGCACTGGGCCTGCACCAGGAGGTACAAAGGGTCATCCAGGCGACCGCTGCCAATTACTCTTCGATGTACCAGGACGTCGAACAGGGTCGCCGCACCGAGATCGACTATCTGCTGGGCTACGCCTGCCAAGCCGCGCTGGAGCGGCACTGCGAGGTGCCACATCTGCAAGCGCTGCAGGCGCGACTGGTGCGGGCCTTGAACAAACCCTGAGACCGCACCCTTCGCGGCCACGGACCGCTCCCACATAAGCCCGCGGTACCCCGTGGGAGCGGTCATCGGCCGCGAACCAGGCGCCGCGGTGAATCAGGCATACCGCAGCGCGCCCTTCGCGGCCACGGACCGCTCCTACATAGGCCCGCGGTACCCCGTGGGAGCGGTCATCGGCCGCGAACCAGGCGCCGCGGTGAATCAGGCATACCGCAGCGCGCCCTTCGCGGCCACGGACCGCTCCTACGGTGGGGCGCACGATCTCCGTAGGAGCGGTCATCGGCCGCGAACCAGGCGCCGCGGTGAATCAGGCATACCGCAGCGCGCCTTTCGCGGCCACGGACCGCTCCCACATAAGCCCGCGGTACCCCGTAGGAGCGGTCATCGGCCGCGAAACAGGCGCCGCGGTGAATCAGGCATACCGCAGCGCGCCTTTCGCGGCCACGGACCGCTCCCACATAGGCCCGCGGTACCCCGTAGGAGCGGTCATCGGCCGCGAAACAAGCGCTGCGGTGAATCAGGCATACCGCAGCGCGCCCTTCGCGGCCACGGACCGCTCCCACATAGGCCCGCGGTACCCCGTGGGAGCGGTCATCGGCCGCGAAACAGGCGCCGCGTTGTGTCCGGCGAACCGCGGGATTTGCAAGGCAGGTTTGCTACACTGACGCTCTGCCCTGTCGTGGAAGCGATCCCCCCAATGCCCTTGCGCCAGAGACTTGAAAACCTGCCGGTTGGCCAGAAACTGCTGGCCGCCCTGCTGGTGCTGTTGACCACGGTGCTGCTGGTCGCCAATCTCACGTTCATCAGTGCCGCCTACTGGATTTCCCAGGAGAGCATGGCGCCCCAGGCCCTGCAGACCATCGGCCGACTGCTGGCCAACCCTGGCCTTGCGCAGCGGGCAGTACGCTCGCCGCAGGACGCCGAAGCGCTGCTCGAAGAGCTCAACAGCTATTCGCCGCTGCGCGCCGCCGCCATCTACGACGCCCAGGGCGAGCGTCTGGCCCAGCTGCAGCACGGCGACCGGCTGAAGATGCCAGCCCGCTTCGCCAGCATCGAAGCCTGGCGCTCCACTGAATTCCGCAGCACCCAGTTGGTGCCTCTCCCCGATGCCGGCCATCTGCTGCTGGTGGCCAGCAGCGAATTGCCCGTGGCGTTTTACACCGGCACCCTGACTGCCAGCCTCGGCATTCTGGTGTTCAGCGTGCTGTTGTGGATGATCATCGCGCGGCAGATCAAACGCCTGATCACCCAGCCCATCTACCGCTTGGAAGAGCTGTCGCGTCAGGTCACCCGCGAAGAAAACTACGCCCTGCGTGCCGGGCGCGGCAATCACGACGAGATCGGCAGCCTGGCGGAGGCCTTCAACACCATGCTCTCGCGCATCGAGGCTCGCGAACAGCAACTCAAGCGTGCCCGCGACGAGTCCCAGGCCGCCTATGACCAGGCCCAGGGGCTGGCCGAAGAAACTCGCCACACCAACCGCAAGCTCGAACTCGAAGTCCAGGTGCGCAGCAAGATCGAAAAGAAGCTCACCGGTTTTCAGAATTACCTCAACAGCATCATCGACTCCATGCCTTCGGCACTCATTGCCCTGGACGAGCAGCTGTACGTCACCCAATGGAACCAGGAAGCCAGCGCACTTTCCGGAACGCCGCTGGACGAGGCGCTCAATCAACCGATCTTCCTCGCATTCGCCCCGCTCAAACCGTTCCTGCCGCAGCTCAAGACCACGGTCGAACAGCACACGGTGGCCAAGATCGAACGGGTCACCTGGATCAAGGACGACACCCCACATCATTACGCGCTGACCTTCTATCCGCTGATGGGCGGTGCCGGTCGCGGCGTGGTGATCCGCATCGACGACATCACCCAGCGCCTGTCCCTGGAAGAGATGATGGTGCAGTCGGAAAAGATGCTCTCGGTGGGGGGACTGGCCGCCGGCATGGCCCACGAAATCAACAACCCCTTGGGCGCGATTCTGCACAACGTGCAGAACGTCAGGCGCCGCCTGTCGGCAGACCTGTCGAAGAACCTCGAACAGGCCAGCGACGCCGGTGTCGATCTGGCAGCGGTGAACGCCTACTTGCAAGGGCGGGAAATCCCGCAGCTGCTCGACGGCATTCAACAGGCCGGTGCACGGGCCGCGAAGATCGTCACCCACATGCTCAGCTTCAGCCGCCGCAGCACCCGGGAAATGGCACCGTGCGACCTGCCCGCCCTGATCGACCAGGCGGTGGAGATCGCCGGCAACGACTTTGATCTGGCGATCGGTTTCGACTTCAAGGGGCAAAACATCGTGCGCCAGTTCGACCCCGCGCTGGGGCCGGTACCGGGCACCGCCAACGAGCTGGAGCAAGTGCTGCTCAACCTGCTGAAAAACGCGGCGCAGGCCATTCATCAGCGCAACGACGAGCACGAGCCGGGACGCATCATCCTGCGCACACGGCTGAGCCCGCCGTGGGCGGAAATCCAGGTCGAGGACAACGGCGTAGGCATGCCCGAAAGCGTGCGCAAGCGTACGTTCGAGCCCTTCTTCACCACCAAGGAAATCGGCCAGGGCACCGGCTTGGGCCTGTCGGTGTCCTACTTCATCATCACCAACAATCACAAGGGCCAGATGGAAGTGCAATCCAGCCCTGGCCAGGGCACCTGCTTCACCCTGCGCCTGCCGTTGGCCGGCAACCCGCTGCCCCTCACCACCACGGAGATATGAGCATGGGCTTTCGCCTGACGAAGATTTACACGCGCACCGGCGACCAGGGCGAAACCGGGCTTGGCGATGGACGTCGGGTACCCAAGGACCACCCGCGCGTGGAGGCCATCGGTGAAGTGGACACCTTGAACAGTCAGTTGGGCGTGCTGCTGGCGGGACTGACGGAGGATGCTCGCCTGAACGAGGTGAGTGAGGTGCTTGCGCCCTGCCAGCATCGGCTGTTCGATCTGGGTGGCGAGTTGGCCATGCCCGCGTACCAGGCACTCGATGCTGGCGAAGTGGAGCGCCTGGAAACGGCCATCGATACCTGGAACGACGAAGTCGGCGCGCTGGAGAATTTCATCCTGCCAGGCGGTTCGATGCTGATCGCCCAGGCCCATGTGTGCCGTAGCCTGGCGCGTAGTGCCGAACGTCGCTGTCAGCAGCTCAATGCCGTGGAGCCGTTGTCGGTGGTGAGCCTGGCGTACATCAATCGGCTTTCGGATCTGCTGTTCGTGGCGGCGCGGATCATCGCTCGACGTCAGGCTATTGCCGAGATCCTTTGGCAGCCTGCCAAGCCGTGAGAATGGCGCAGGCCGCAGGTTGCCAGTACCGCGTCAGGCAATGGATCTTGAGGGACCGCTGACGCGGCTTGCGCCGCTGCTACAGGGGCCAGGGTGGCTACAGGCTTGGCCAGAACGCGCGGATGCCTGCGACGCCCTGCGCGCCGATCTCCCAAGCCTTCGACTGATCCTGCGGACCGAGCCCGCCCAACAGGAACACCGGCTGGTTGAAACCCTCGATCAAACCATGCGCCCGATCCCATCCCAACGGCTGGGCATCGGGATGAGTAAGGGTCGGTTGCACCGGCGACAGCGTGACGAAATCCACACCCATCTGCTGCGCCAGCGCCAGCTCCTCGGCGTCGTGACAGGAGGCCGCCAGCCAACGCTCTAGCGGAAACGGCCGGCCCTTGCTGGCGTACTTGCGCAGCTGCGCAGACGTCAGGTGCCACCCGGCCGAAGGGAAATCGCCCAGCCATTCCAGCGGCCCCTTGAGCATCAACTGGGCCTTGCCTGCGCACAACCCCACGGCATCCACCGCCAGGTCGCGGTACTGCGGATCGTAGCCATTGGGTGCGCGCAGCTGCAGCAGCTTGATGCCACCGGCAATCGCCTTCTGCATCCCGCGCAACAAGGTCGGGTTATCCAGCCCATCCGGAGTGATGAGATATTCACCCGGCAGACTCGCTGCCGCGACGATGGGACGGTTGGCCGCCGGGAACTCATAGCCCGGCAGCTCGCGTGCCTTGACCCAGGCCACGGGCTGACCTTCGACGCCATGCGGCTGGCCAGTGAACTCGGTCACCTCCCACACATCCAGCAGCACCTGCTTGTCGGCATAGTCGTGATGCACCTTGATCAATGGCCGCGCCTGGCCGACCTCGATCCCCAGTTCTTCACGCAACTCCCGCGCCAGCGCTGTCTGCACTGTCTCGCCTGCCTCGACCTTGCCGCCGGGAAACTCCCACAAGCCGCCCTGGTGCTGGGCATCGGCACGCCGGGCAATCAGGATACGGTTATCTGCGCCACGGATCACCGCAGCGGCTACATGCACTCGTTTCACGCATTCTCCAGGCCGCACTGAGCTGCCAACGCCCAGGTGCACCATCGAGCACACCCGGGCCTGGCCTTCAGGTACGGTATTCGGCGTTGATCTTCACATATTCGTGGGACAGGTCGGTGGTCCAGATGGTCTCGCTGCAATCGCCGCGGCCCAGCTCGATACGAATGCCGATCTCTGCCTGTGCCATCACCGCCGAGCCCTGCTCTTCGGTGTAGGTGGTCGCACGTGCGCCACGGCTGGCAATGCACACCTCGCCCAGAAACACATCAATCTTGCTGACATCCAGTTCCGCCACGCCTGCGCGGCCGACGGCCGCCAGGATGCGGCCCCAGTTCGGATCGGAGGCGAACAATGCGGTCTTGATCAGCGGCGAGTGAGCCACGGTGTAGGCCACATCCAGGCACTCCTGGTGGTTGCCGCCGCCGTTGACCTGGACGGTGACGAACTTGGTCGCCCCTTCACCGTCGCGCACGATGGCCTGGGCCACTTCCATGCACACCTCGAAGACCGCCTGCTTCAGCGCCGCGAACAACGGGCCGCTGGCCTCGCTGATCTCTGGCAATGCTGCCTGCCCGGTAGCCACCAGCATGCAGCAGTCGTTGGTCGAAGTGTCGCCGTCGATGGTGATGCGGTTGAACGACTTGTTGGCGCCGTCGCGCAGTAGATCCTGCAGTACGTGGGGCGCGACCTTGGCGTCGGTGGCAAGGTAGCCGAGCATGGTCGCCATGTTTGGCCGGATCATGCCCGCGCCCTTGCTGATTCCGGTCACGGTGACGGTCACGCCCTCGTGCTGGAACTGGCGGCTGGCGCCTTTGGGCAAGGTATCGGTGGTCATGATGCCAGTGGCAGCCGCTGCCCAGTTGTCGACCGACAGGTCATCGAGCGCGGCCTGCAAGGCGCCCTCGATCTTTTCCACGGGCAATGGCTCGCCGATCACTCCGGTGGAAAACGGCAGCACGGCGCTGGCGTCTACCCCGGCCAATTCGGCAAGCCGCGCCGTCGTGCGCTCGGCCGCGGCCAGGCCGGGTTCACCGGTACCGGCGTTGGCATTGCCGGTGTTGGTCAGCAGGTAACGCACGTTGCCGCCCACGCGCTGCCTGGAGACGATGACCGGTGCCGCACAGAACGCATTCAGGGTGAACACGCCAGCGACGCTGGAACCCTCGGCGCAGCGCATCACCACCACGTCTTTGCGGCCGGGGCGTTTGATGCCGGCGCTGGAAATGCCCAGCTCGAAACCGGGAACCGGATGCAGCGTGGGCAATGGACCAAGACCAACAGCCATGTGAGCACTCCTTTGAAGACTGTGCGGCGTATCGTCGACGCCGCCATTGAATGGACGAACGCCGCGATAGGATCACCGAAATCCGCGGTAGGAGCGGTCAGCGGCCGCGAAAGAGACGACGCGGTATACCTGCCACACCGTGTCGTACGTTTCGCGGCCACTGACCGCTCCTACGGGGAGCCGGCGTCAGTCGCGGCGTGCTATTGCTTGAAGCAGTGTGTGGCGATCAGTCGATCTTGCCGTGGCAATGCTTGAATTTCTTGCCTGAACCACACCAGCACAGTTCGTTGCGACCCAGCTTCTGGTCATTGCGCACCGGCTCCGACACTGTAGCGGCAACGACTTCGGCACCCTCTACCAACGCTTCGGGTTGATCCAGGCCTGGAGCCGGAGCGTGTTCGAACTGCATGCGCGCAGCCAATTCCTCGGCATCGCGACGCAGACGCGCTTCTTCCTCGACCGGATCTTCGCGGCGCACCTGAACGTGGGAAAGCACACGGATGGTGTCGCGCTTGATCGAATCCAGCAGCTCCTGGAACAGGCTGAACGACTCGCGCTTGTATTCCTGCTTCGGGTTCTTCTGGGCGTAGCCGCGCAGGTGAATACCGTGACGCAGGTGATCCATGGTCGACAAGTGATCTTTCCACAGGTCGTCGAGCACACGCAGCAGAATCTGCTTCTCGAAGGTACGCAGGGCATCGGCGCTGGCCTGGTCTTCCTTCTCGGTGTAGGCCGCCAACAGCTCGGCCATGACTTTCTCGCGCAGGGTTTCTTCGTACAGCTTGTCGTCGGCGTCGAGCCACTGCTGGATCGGCAGGCTCACACCGAAATCGGTCTGCAGCGCCGCTTCCAGCCCGGCCACGTCCCACTGCTCGGGCAGCGACTGTGGCGGAATGTGCTGGGCGAATAGCTGGCCCAGCACCTCCTGGCGGAAATCGGCAATGGTGTCACCGACGTTGTCGGACGCCAGCAGACTGTTGCGCATGTGGTAGATGACCTTGCGCTGCTCGTTGGCGACGTCGTCGAACTCGAGCAGTTGCTTGCGGATATCGAAGTTGCGACCTTCGACCTTGCGCTGGGCCTTTTCGATGGCGTTGGTCACCATGCGATGTTCGATGGCTTCACCGGACTGCATGCCCAGCGCCTTCATGAAGTTCTTCACCCGGTCGGAGGCGAAGATACGCATCAGGCTGTCTTCCAGCGACAGGTAGAAACGGCTGGAGCCGGCGTCACCCTGGCGACCGGCGCGGCCACGCAGCTGGTTGTCGATGCGGCGTGATTCGTGACGCTCGGAGGCGATCACATGCAGACCACCGGATTCGAGCACCTGCTGGTGACGCTTCTGCCAGTCGGCCTTGATCTGCGCGATCTGCTCCGGCGATGGGTCCTCTAGGGAAGCCACTTCGACTTCCCAGTTGCCGCCCAGGAGAATGTCGGTACCACGGCCGGCCATGTTGGTGGCGATGGTCAGCGCACCTGGACGACCGGCCTGCGCGATGATCTCGGCTTCCTTCTCGTGGAACTTGGCGTTGAGTACCTTGTGCTCGATGCCTTCCTGGTTGAGCAGGCGCGACATGTGCTCGGAGGTTTCGATGGTTGCCGTACCCACCAGCACCGGCCGGCCCTGGGCCATGCTTTCCTTGATGTCGGTGACGATGGCAGCGTACTTCTCGTCCGCGGTCAGGTACACCAGGTCGTTGAAGTCTTTACGCGCCAGCGGCTTGTTCGGCGGGATCACCATCACGTTGAGCTGGTAGATCTGGGCGAATTCGAACGCTTCGGTGTCGGCCGTACCGGTCATGCCCGACAGCTTGTTGTACAGGCGGAAGTAGTTCTGGAACGTGGTCGAGGCGAGCGTCTGGCTTTCGGCCTGGATGTTCAGGTTTTCCTTGGCCTCGATGGCCTGGTGCAGGCCCTCGGACAGGCGACGGCCCGGCATGGTACGACCGGTGTGTTCGTCGACCAGCAGGATCTGGCCGTCCTGGACGATGTACTCGACGTTGCGGTTGAACAGCTTGTGCGCGCGCAGGCCGGCATAGACGTGGGTCAGCAGGCCCAGGTTGTGCGCCGAATAAAGGCTCTCGCCCTCGGCCAGCAGACCGGCGCGGGTGAGCATTTCCTCGATGTACTGGTGACCGGCTTCGTTGAGTTCGACCTGGCGGGTCTTCTCGTCGATGCTGTAGTGGCCTTCCTTGGTGACCTGACCCTCGACTTCCTCGATGTGCTGCTCGAGCTGCGGGATCAGACGGTTGATTTCGGTGTACAGCTTGGAGCTGTCCTCGGCCTGGCCGGAAATGATCAGCGGCGTGCGGGCTTCGTCGATGAGGATGGAGTCGACTTCGTCGATCACGGCGAAATTCAGCTCGCGCTGGAATTTCTCTTCCATGCTGAACGCCATGTTGTCGCGCAAATAGTCGAAACCGAATTCGTTGTTGGTGCCGTAGGTGATGTCGGCGGCATAGGCCAGACGCTTCTCGTCCGGCGGCGCGAACGGCGTGACCACGCCTACGGTCAGGCCCAGGTACTCGTACAGAGGACGCATCCAGTTGGCGTCGCGACGGGCCAGGTAGTCGTTGACCGTGACCACATGCACGCCCTTGCCGGACAGCGCATTGAGGTAGACGCCCAGGGTCGCCACCAGGGTCTTGCCTTCACCTGTACGCATTTCGGCGATCATGCCTTCGTGCAGGGTAAGGCCGCCGATCAGCTGGACATCGAAGTGCCGCATGCCCATGACGCGCTTGCCGGCTTCGCGGCAGACGGCGAACGCTTCTGGCAGCAACTGGTCGAGGGTCTCGCCTTTTGCCAGGCGGGCCTTGAACTCTGCGGTCTTGGCGCGCAGCTGCTCGTCCGAAAGGGCCACCATCTGCTCTTCGAAGGCATTGACGGCTTGTACCGTCTTGAGCATGCGTCGTACTTCACGCTCGTTCTTGCTTCCAAAAAGTTTCTTTAACAAAGGCGCAAACATATTGGCAGGATCTTCCACACATAGGGATGGAGGGCGGCCCCGTGAGTCGCCCGTGCAGCCCTCATGGCCGCATGCGAACGAGCATTCTACCCGGAAACGATGGAGAGGAAAGTGGCGCGATGTCCACGATGCTGGCACAGCGTTGTGACGGGGCGGTTTTACAATAAGGGCTTTTTCGCCAACTTCAACCCGCAAGGTGCAGATGTCATCCATTCGAACGTGCACAGACCCGCCGGTGTACCCACGTAAAACGGTGACGGCAAGGGATTCTGTTAAGATGCCGACTCTGTAACCTCAGGTGTATCCCCATGGTCTTTCGCCCCCTGCCCGCCCGGGCACCAGCGGTGCTGCTGCGCGAAGCCAAGCCGCTCAAGGCCTTGTTCAGCCATGCCCAGCGCCTGTCGCACCTGCAGCGCCTGCTCGAGAGCCAGCTGCAGCCTGCAGCGCGCGAGCATTGCTACGTTGCCTCGTGGCGCGAGGGCAGCCTGTTGCTGATCGTCACCGACGGCCACTGGGCCACGCGCCTGCGCTACCAGCAAAAGCGCCTGCAGCGCGACCTGCAGGCTCTGGAGGAATTCGCCAGCCTGACGCGCATCGCGTTCAAGGTGCAGCCGCCCACGGTGCAAAGCAAGGCCGGCGAGCGCAGCATCGATCTGTCCATCAGCGCGGGCGAGAACATTCAGGCGACCGCCGACGGCATCAGCGATCCGAATCTGCGCGCAGCGCTGGAGCGTCTCGCAGCCCACGCCAAGCGCGTGCGCTGAACCCGCCGGCAATGCCCTGCCCTCCCTGAACGCCACGCAAAAAAAAGCCACCCAAGGGGTGGCCTATAAATGTGTAACCAGAAAAGAGAGGTTGTATCAACCCAACGCAGCTGGCCGCATGTAGGAGATCGGTACCGTGCTGGCATCTTCGAACGTGACCACTTCCCAGGCATCATCCTGCTCGAGCAGACGACGCAGAAGCTGGTTGTTCAGTGCATGGCCAGACTTGTAGCCACGGAATTCGCCAATCAGGCTGTTGCCCAGCTGATAGAGATCGCCGATTGCATCGAGGATCTTGTGCTTGACGAACTCGTCTTCGTAGCGAAGACCGTCCTCGTTCATGACGCCTGCCTCGTCCACCACGATAGCGTTCTCGACGCTGCCGCCCAGTGCACGATTGTGCTTGCGCAGGTACTCAAGGTCGCTCATGAAACCAAACGTGCGGGCGCGACTGACTTCCTTCACGAAAGACGTGCTGGAGAAGTCGACACTGGCACTCTGGGTGCGATCCTTGAAGACAGGATGATCGAAATCTATCTCGAAGCTCACCTTGAAACCTTCGAAAGGCAGGAAGGTGGCGCGCTTGTCGCCCTCCGTCACTGTCACTTCACGCAGGATGCGGATGAATTTCTTCGGCGCGTCCTGTTCTTCCAGGCCAGCCGATTGAATCAGGAATACGAAGGGTCCGGCGCTGCCATCCATGATCGGCACTTCGGACGCGGAGAGCTCGACGTAGGCGTTATCGATTCCCAGGCCCGCCATGGCCGACAGTAGATGCTCTACGGTATCGACCTTGACATCGCCATTGACCAAAGTGGTGGACATCGTGGTGGCGCCGACATTGTGGGCGCGCGCAGGAATCTGCACGACCGGGTCAAGGTCGACACGACAGAACACGATGCCGGTATCCACGGGCGCAGGCTTCAAAGTCAGGTAGACCTTCTCACCGGAGTGCAGACCGACGCCTGTGGCACGGATAATATTCTTCAGGGTGCGTTGTTTAATCATGGCATTGGCCGCTTCAGCGCAAATTGCGAACTGGTATCAACAAAGGCTGGCGATGATAGCAGACCGAACCTTTGCTGAACACCAATCACCCTAATACCCCTGATAAATTGCATCAATCGGCCTGACGACGCAGGAAGGCCGGGATGTCCAGATAATCCAGGTCATCCTGTGGGTTCAGCTTGGCCGCGGCGGCAGCACCGGCGTGAGCCTGGTTGCGCATCACGGTCGGACGATCCAGGTCGCGGTAGTTCACCGACGGTGCGTCCTGGCGAGCCGGCTGCTGCGACGGTGGAGGCGTCTGCGCTGCGGTCTGCATGGTGTTGTCGATGACCTTCACAGGCTTTTCGATTTTCGCGCCCAGGCCGGTGGCCACGACGGTCACGTGCAGTTCGTCGCGCATGTCTGGGTCGATGACGGTGCCGACCTTGACCATCGCGTGGTCGGAGGCGAACGCTTCGATGATGCTACCCACGTCGGAGTATTCACCCAGCGACAGATCGGGACCTGCAGTGATGTTGACCAGGATGCCGCGAGCGCCCTGCAGGTTGACGTCTTCGAGCAGCGGGTTGCGAATGGCCGCTTCGGTGGCCTCGCGCGCGCGGTTCGGGCCACTGGCGCAACCAGTACCCATCATCGCCATGCCCATTTCGCTCATCACGGTACGTACGTCGGCGAAGTCGACGTTGATCATGCCCGGACGCTTGATGATGTCGGAGATACCGCGAACGGCACCGGCCAGCACGTCGTCGGCCTTGGCGAACGCCGACAGCAGGCTGGCGTCCTTGCCCAGGATGGTCAGCAGCTTCTCGTTGGGAATGGTGATCAACGAGTCGACGCTTTCGGACAGCATGCGAATGCCCTCGTCGGCGATCTGCATGCGCTTGCGGCCTTCGAACGGGAACGGACGGGTCACGACCGCAACAGTCAGGATGCCCATTTCCTTGGCCACTTCGGCGATGATCGGGGCAGCACCGGTACCGGTACCACCGCCCATGCCGGTGGTGATGAAGACCATGTTGGTGCCTTGCAGCACTTCGGCGATACGCTCGCGGTCTTCCATCGCGGCCTGACGGCCGACTTCAGGGTTCGCGCCTGCGCCCAGGCCCTTGGTCACGCCCGTGCCCAGTTGCAGGATGGTGCGCGCGCCGATGTTCTTGAGTGCCTGAGCATCGGTGTTGGCGCAGATGAACTCAACGCCTTCGATGTTGCTCTTGACCATGTGGTTGACGGCGTTGCCGCCGCCACCGCCGACACCGATAACCTTGATTACCGGGCTTTGCGGGATGTTGTCTACGAGTTCGAACATGTGCCCTCTCCTTTCTCTATTTGTGTGCGCCTACCGCTACTGCCGTTTTGAATCAGAAATTGCCTTGCACCCAACGCTTCAGCCGTTCCAGCACCGGAGCCTTGGTGTCATCGCTGTAATTGCCGCTGTTGCTGATACCTGACAGGTTCAAGCCATCGGACTGTTTCTGCAGGCCATACATCAGCAGGCCCACGCCGGTGGAATAGATCGGGTTGCTGATGACGTCGCTCAGCCCCCGCACGCTATGCGGTACGCCCAGGCGCACCGGCATGTGGAAGATTTCTTCGGCCAACTCGACCGCGCCTTCCATTTTTGCCGTACCACCGGTCAGCACGATGCCGGCCGGGATGAGGTCTTCGTAGCCGCTGCGACGCAGTTCGGCCTGAATCAGAGTGAACAGCTCGTCGTAGCGTGGCTCGACGACTTCGGCCAGCGCCTGGCGCGACAGCTCGCGCGGAGGACGGTCGCCGACACTGGGCACCTTGATGGTTTCGCCGGCGCCGGCCAGCTTTGCCAGGGCGCAGGCGTAACGGATCTTGATTTCTTCGGCGTACTGCGTCGGTGTGCGCAGGGCCATGGCGATGTCGTTGGTGACCTGATCGCCCGCGATGGGAATGACCGCTGTGTGGCGAATGGCGCCTTCGGTGAAGATGGCGATATCGGTGGTGCCGCCGCCGATGTCGACCAGGCAGACGCCCAGCTCCTTCTCGTCATCGGTCAGCACCGAATAGGCCGAGGCCAGCTGCTCGAGAATGATGTCGTCGATTTCCAGGCCACAGCGGCGTACGCACTTCTCGATGTTCTGCGCAGCGTTGACGGCACAGGTCACTACATGGACCTTGGCTTCAAGGCGCACGCCGGACATGCCCAGGGGTTCGCGAACGCCCTCCTGGTTGTCGATCACGTAGTCCTGCGGCAGGGTGTGCAACACGCGCTGGTCGGCCGGAATCGCCACGGCCTGGGCCGCGTCCAGAACCCGCTCCAGGTCAGCCGTGCTGACCTCGCGGTCGCGAATGGCCACGATACCATGGGAGTTCAGGCTGCGGATGTGGTTACCGGCAACGCCGACGAACGCCGAGTGAATGCGGCAACCGGCCATCAGCTGGGCTTCCTCGACCGCGCGCTGGATCGACGCCACGGTCGACTCGATGTTCACCACCACGCCCTTCTTCAGGCCGCGCGAGGGGTGGGTACCGATCCCGACGATGTCCAGCGTACCGTCGGCTGCCACCTCGCCCACCAGCGCCACCACCTTGGAGGTGCCGATGTCCAGCCCGACGATCATTTTGCCGCTTTGAACGTTTGCCATGGTCCTGCCTCTTGTCAATTCTTCGCGACGGCGGGCTTGTCCGCAGTCGGGGCGCTCGGTTCACGCCAGCCCACGGCCAGGCCGTTGGCATAGCGCAGGTCGATACGCGCGATATTCGTGATCTGGTCTTTGAGTGTCTTGTCGTAAATGGCGATAAAGCGGCGCATTTTTTCCAGCAAGTGGTCACGTCCCAGCAACAACTCGATGCCCGGGCCGGCGCTTCCTGCGCCTGTGGTGAGAAACCAGCTGCCGCGTTCGGTCAGTTCCAGCCGGGCAACCGAATAGCCCAGTGGACGCAACATCTGACTCAGCACCTGGTATTGCTGCATCACCTGCTGTTGGGCCCGTACCGGGCCGAACAACTGCGGCAAGTGTTCGTAGTTGCCCAGTTCGCGAGGCGCGAACGCCTGGCCCTGGTTGTTGAGCAGCGATTCGTTGCCCCAGCGCGCGACCGGCAGTTGCTCTTCCAGGCGGATCACCACCTGGTCAGGCCACACCCGACGCACTTCGGCATGGGCGATCCAGGGCATGGTTTCCAGCTCGGTGCGCATGCGGGTCAGGTCGATGCTGAAGAACGTCATGCCCACATAAGGCTGGATGCGCTCCTGCACCGACTGCTGGTTGATGTAGGCCAGGTCGCCCTGTACCGACACCTTGGTGATCGGGCGATCGGCGTAGGGCATCAGGTACTGGGCACCTTCGTAGGTGCCGAAGCCCAGACCCACCAACAGCACCGGCCACATCAGCTTTCTGAAGATGCTGAAATTGGCCTTGGGCAGGCGCACCGACAGTGGCTCCTTGGCCACCATGCGGCTGGCGCCACGCGGCACCGGCTTGTTGCGGCCGATGGCGGGTGACTGATGGCGAATCATTGGGCCGTGCATGGTCTTAACCTCGCGCCTTGCAACTGGCGGCCAGAATCGCCAGCACCAACTGCTGGAAATCCAGGCCAGCCGCGTTCGCCGCCATGGGCACCAGGCTGTGATCGGTCATGCCTGGAGCGGTGTTGACTTCCAGCAGCCAGAAACGGCCCTGCTGGTCCTGCATCACATCCACACGCCCCCAACCCTGGATGCCGATGGCATCGCAGGCGCGGGCGCAGAGTTCGGTGAGTTCCTGTTCCTTGGCGGGACCAAGGCCGCAGGGGATGCGGTACTGGGTATCGTTGGCGACGTACTTGGCGTCGTAGTCGTAGAACGTGTGGGGCGTGCCCAGCGCAATCGCAGGCAGCATCTGGCCACGCAGCGTCGCGACGGTGAACTCGGGACCTTGGATCCATTGTTCGACCAGCACTTGCGAATCGTAGGTGCTGGCGGCTTTCCAGGCGACGACCAGTTCGTCGACGCTGTTCACCTTCGCCATCCCGATGCTTGAACCTTCATGGGCGGGTTTGACGATCAAAGGGAAGCCCAGTTCCCCAGCGGCAAAAATACAATCCTGCTCGCTGGCCAGCACGGCGTGCGACGGGGTCGGCAAGCCGAGGCTCTGCCACACCTGCTTGGTGCGCAATTTGTCCATCGCCAACGCGCTGGCAAGGATGCCGCTGCCGGTATAGGGGATGTCCAGGCACTCGAGCAACCCTTGCATGCTGCCGTCTTCGCCGCCGCGGCCATGAAGAATGATGAACGCCCGGTCGATCTTCTCCGCTTGCAGGCGGGCCAGCAGATCGTCGCCCACGTCGATGCCGAACGCGTCCACCCCGGCGCTCTGCAAGGCCTGCAGGCACGCGGCGCCCGATTTCAGCGACACCTCGCGCTCGGCGCTCTTGCCGCCGTAGAGCACGGCCACGCGACCGAAGTCACTGGGCATGATCTGCGAGCGCAGGGTGTTGGGATCCAGAATGTTCATTGCGATTTCTCCGAGGCCTGCGCGAACAGCGGGCTTTTGAGCAACTGCGGGGCGAGACCACCGATGTCACCGGCACCCTGGCACAGCAGAATGTCGCCTGCGCGCAGCAGCGGCTTGACCAGTGGCGCCAGCTCGACGCCGCGTTCGATGTAGATAGGGTCCAACTGGCCACGCTGGCGGATGCTGTGGCAAAGCTGACGGCTGTCGGCGCCCGGGATGGGCTCTTCGCCTGCCGGGTAGACTTCCATCAGCAGCAGCACATTGGCGTCGGCAAGCACCTGTACGAAATCGTCGTACAGGTCACGCGTGCGGCTGAAACGATGCGGCTGATATACCATCACCAGACGTTTATCGGGCCAGCCACCGCGCACGGCGCTGATCACTGCCGCCACTTCGCGGGGGTGATGACCGTAGTCGTCGACCAGCATCACGCTGCCGCCTTCGACCGGCAATTCGCCATACACCTGGAAACGTCGACCGACGCCCTGGAAGCCGGACAGGCCCTGGACGATGGCGCTGTCGCTGATGCCTTCGTCGGTGGCAATGGCGATCGTCGCCAAGGCGTTGAGCACGTTGTGGTTGCCCGGCATGTTGACCGACACGTTGAGCGGCTCGCGGTCGCGGCGCAGCACCGTGAAGTGGGTCAGCATGCCTTGCTGACGCACATTGATGGCACGCACGTCGGCTTCTTCGCTGATGCCATAGGTCAAGGTCGGCCGCGCGATCTGCGGGAGAATCTCGCGCACTACCGGGTCATCCAGGCACACCACGGCCAGTCCGTAGAACGGCAGGTTGTGCAGGAACTCGACGAAGGTTTTCTTCAGAACGTTGAAGTCGTTACCGTAGGTCGCCATGTGATCGGCGTCGATGTTGGTGACCACGGCCACCAGCGGCTGCAGGTGCAGGAAGCTGGCATCGGACTCGTCGGCCTCGGCGATCAGGTAGCGGCTGGTGCCCAACTGCGCGTTGGTACCGGCCGCATTGAGCCGACCGCCGATGACGAATGTCGGGTCCAGGCCACCGGCCGCGAACACCGAGGCGATCAGGCTGGTGGTAGTGGTCTTGCCATGGGTCCCGGCCACGGCGATGCCGTGCCGATAACGCATCAGCTCGGCCAGCATCTCGGCACGTGGCACCACTGGAATCCGCCGCTCCAGCGCAGTGGCGACTTCCGGGTTGCTGGTGTTGACGGCGCTCGACACCACCAGCACGTCGGCACTGGCGGCGTTCTCGGCACGGTGGCCAATGAAAATCTGCGCGCCGAACGACGTCAGTCGCTCGGTCACGGGCGAAGCCTTGAGGTCGGAACCGGACACATCGTAGCCCAGGTTCAACAGCACCTCGGCGATGCCGCACATGCCCACGCCACCGATACCGACGAAGTGGATACGACGGATGCGGCGCATTTCCGGTTGCGGAATGGCTCTCTGGTTCTCAACCATGGGCCACCTCCAAGCAGACGTCGACCACATTGCGCGTGGCATCGGGTTTGGCCAGGCGGCGAGCAGTGCTCGCCATGCTCAGGAGTTTTTCGGGTTGCATCAAAACCTCTTTCAGGCGCTCGGCAAGCTGTGCCGCGCCGGTTGTCGCTTGTGGCATCAGGAAGGCAGCGCCTTCGCGAGCCAGATAATCGGCATTGCGAGTCTGGTGGTCGTCGATCGCGTGGGGCAACGGCACCAGCAACGACGGCAGGCCGGCGGCCGCCAACTCGCTGATGGTCAACGCACCCGCGCGGCAGACCACCAGGTCGGCCCAGCCATACGCCTGGGCCATGTCCTTGATGAACGGGGCGACCTGCGCCTCGACACCGGCAGTGCGGTAACGCTCGGCGGTGATTTCATCGTGTTGCTTGCCGGCCTGGTGGAACACCTCTGGCCGGTACTGCGCAGGCACCTGAGCCAGGGCTTCGGGCAGCAGCTTGTTCAGCGGCTCGGCGCCCAGGCTGCCACCCAGTACCAGCAGCCGTGGCTGGCGACCGATGAGGGCCTGGCGCGGCGTTTCCATGAACAGTTCGGTACGCACCGGGTTGCCGGTGGTCCGACGCTTGGCCGAGGCGGCGAAGGTGTCGGGGAAAGCTTCGCAGACCCGGCTGGCGAAAGGCACCAGCAGGCGATTGGCGGTACCGGCCACGGCGTTCTGCTCGTGCACGATCACCGGCACGCCGGCCAGCCGCGCCGCGACGCCACCGGGGCCGGTCAGGTAACCACCGAAGCCGACCACGCACACCGGCTGCAGCCGGGCAATGATGCGGCGCGCCTGGAACACCGCCTTGCAAATGGCAAACGGCGCCTTGAGCAGGGCCAGCCGGCTCTTGCCGCGCACGCCGCTGACATCGATCAGGTGCAATGGCAGGCCGTTGGCCGGCACCAGCTCGTTCTCGATCCCGCGCGGCGTACCCAGCCAGTGCACGCTGAAACCGCGCGCCTGGAATTCACGTGCGCAGGCCAGCGCCGGGAACACATGGCCCCCGGTGCCGCCCGCCATGATCAGCACGTTGCCTTTACCGGCCATGGGGCGTCTCCTCGGCGAAATCGCTCTCGCTGAACTCGACCTCTTCGCTGCCCAGGTGCGAACGGCTTTCCCATTCGATGCGCAGCAGCAGCCCCAGACAGGCACAGCAGATCACCAGCGAGCTGCCGCCGTAGCTGAGAAACGGCAAGGTCAGACCCTTGGTCGGCAGCAGGCCGACGTTCACGCCGATGTTGATCAGGAACTGGCCGATCCACAGGAACGACAGCCCATAGGCCACGTACGCGGCGAAATACTGTTTGGCCCGCTCGGCCCAGTAACCGATGTACATGCCGCGGATACAGACGAACACGAACAGGGCCACGGTGCACAGTGAACCGATCACCCCCAGCTCCTCGGCCAGCACCGAGAACACGAAGTCGGTGTGCGCCTCGGGCAGGTAGAACTGCTTCTGCACGCTGTTGCCAAGGCCGACACCGAACCACTGGCCACGGCCAAAGGCGATCAGTGCCTGGGTCAATTGATAGCCCGAGCCGAACTGGTCGCTCCACGGGTCGGTGAAGGTGATCAGGCGCGCCATGCGGTACGGCTGGGCCTGGACCAGCACGAACACCGCACCGACCGCCAGGGCCACCATCAGGGCGAAGCGGAACAGGCCCACGCCGCCGAGGAACAGCATCGCCGCCGCCGCGCCCATCATCACCACCGTGGCGCCGAAGTCGGGCTCCATCAACAGCAGACCGGCCATCGGCAACAGTACGAAGAAGGGCTTGAAGAAGCCCATCCAGCTGTCACGGACTTCCTGTTGGCGACGCACCAGATAGCCGGCCAGGAAGATCACCACGAACACCTTGGCGATTTCCGAAGGCTGCACGTTGAACATGCCGAAGCCGATCCAGCGCATCGAACCGTTCACTTCGCGGCCAATGCCGGGCAACAGCACCATGACCAGCAGGCCGAAGGCGGCGATCAGCAGCGTACCGCCCAGGCGCTGCCAGGTGGCGATGGGCACCATCATGGTGACGATGCAGGTACCGATGCCGATCACCAGGTAGACCAGGTGCCGGATCATCATTGACAACGAGTTGCCCGAATTGACCGCGGCCACTTCCGAGGAGGCCGAGGTGATCATCACCAGGCCCAGGCCGAGCAATGCCAGGCAGCCCGCGAGCATGGCAAAGTCGATGTCGATACCGCGACCACTGATCAGCGGCGAGGGAAATGGCTTGATGACACCAAAGATCATGACAAGCCCTCCACTGCCTGGGCGAACCGACGCCCGCGCTCTTCGTAATTCTTGAACATGTCCAGACTCGCGCAGGCCGGTGAAAGCAGCACGGCATCGCCGGGCTGCGCCAGTTCGGCACACCGCTGAACCGCTTCCTCGATCGAGGCGACGGTGACTTGTTGAACGCCCGGCCCGGTCACGGCGGCGATGCGCGCGGCATCGCGGCCCAGCAGCACCAGCGCCCGGCAATGACGCTGGATCGGCTTGCCCAGCGCGGTGAAATCGGCGCCCTTGCCATCGCCCCCGGCGATCAGCACCAACTGGCCGTCGATATCGGCGCCCAGGCCTTCGATGGCGGCGATGGCGGCGCCGACGTTGGTGGCCTTGGAATCGTCGTACCAGGCCACGCCATCGCGCTCGCGCAGCCACTGGCAACGGTGCGTCAGCCCGGTGAATTCACGCAGGCTGGCCAGCATGGCGTCGAACGGCAGACCCACCGCGTGCCCCAGGGCGAGCGCGGCCAGGGCATTGGCCTGGTTGTGTGCGCCGCGCACCTTGAGCGCGCTGACCGGCATCAGGTTCTCGAACTCGTAGGCCAGGCACTTCTGCCCGTCTTCCTCGCGCAGACCGAAGGCCTTGAAATCCGGCTTGTTCAAGCCGAAGGTCCAGCACGGCATGCCTTCGCCGATCAGCGGCCGGCTCAGGGCGTCCTGGCGATTGAAGACGAACTTGCGCGCCCCCCGAAAAATCCGGTGCTTGGCCAGGTGATAGGACGGCAGGCCGCTGTAGCGATCCATGTGGTCTTCACTGACGTTGAGCACTGTGGCCACTTCGGCATTGAGCTGATGGGTGGTTTCCAGCTGAAAGCTCGACAACTCCAGCACGTACAGCTCGACATCGTCAGCGAGCAGATCGAGCGCCGGCTCGCCGAGGTTGCCGCCCACGGCCACGCGCTTGCCAGCCGCAACCGCCATCTCGCCAACCAGGGTGGTCACGGTGCTCTTGGCATTGGAGCCGGTGATCGCCACGATCGGCGCCTTGGCATGACGGGCGAACAGGTCAATGTCGCCGGACAGGTGCACGCCCCGCGCTGCGGCCTGTTGCAGAGCGGGTGTCGCCAGCGCCAGGCCGGGGCTCACGTAGAGCTCGTCGGCGCGGCACAGAAACTCCACGTCCAGCTCCCCGCAACGCACTTCCACCTGGGGATAGTCACGCTGCAGCGTCGCCAGTTCCGGCGGCGCTTCTCGCGTATCGGCCACGGCAAACGCCACGCCCTGGCGCGCCAGGAAGCGCACCAGCGACATGCCGCTCTTGCCGAGGCCGACAACGATGCGGAAGTGGGAAGAAGCGATCAGAGACACTCGTTCTACCTCAGCTTCAGGGTGGCAAGGCCGATCAACACCAGAATCACGGTGATGATCCAGAAACGCACGATGACCCGAGGTTCGGGCCAGCCCTTGAGTTCGAAATGGTGATGGATCGGTGCCATGCGGAACACGCGGCGACCGGTGAGCTTGAACGAGGCAACCTGGATCACCACCGACAGCGTCTCGACGACGAAGATGCCGCCCATGATGAACAGGACGATCTCCTGACGCACGATCACCGCGATGGTGCCCAGCGCGGCGCCCAGCGCCAGCGCGCCGACGTCACCCATGAAGACCTGGGCCGGATAGGTGTTGAACCACAGGAAGCCCAGCCCGGCACCGATCAGCGCGCCGCAGAAGACGATCAGTTCGCCCGCGCCCGGCACGTAGGGAATCAACAGGTATTCGGCGAACTTGATGTTGCCCGACAGGTAGCAGAAGATCCCCAGCGCGCCGCCGACCATCACCGTCGGCAGAATCGCCAGGCCGTCGAGGCCGTCGGTGAGGTTGACCGCATTGCTGGAGCCGACGATGACAAAGTAGGTCAGCACGATGAAGCCGGCACCCAATGGAATGCTGGCGTCCTTGAGCATCGGGATGATCAGGGTGGTTTCCACCGGGCTGTTCGCGGTCATGAACAGGAACACAGCGGCACCCAGGCCGAATACCGATTGCCAGAAGTACTTCCAGCGGCTGGGCAGGCCGCGCGAGTTTTTCTCGATCACCTTGCGGTAGTCGTCAACCCAGCCAATACCGCCGAACAGCAGGGTGACGATCAGCACGACCCAGACGTAGCGATTGGACAGGTCGGCCCACAGCAGCGTGCTGATGGCGATGGCCGACAGAATCAGGGCACCGCCCATGGTCGGCGTGCCGGATTTGGACAGGTGCGATTGTGGGCCATCGTTGCGGACCGCTTGGCCAATCTGACGAATCTGCAGGGTGCGGATCATCCAGGGGCCCAACCAGAGGGCCAGCGACAGCGCGGTCAGTACGCCCAGAATCCCGCGAAGGGTCAGGTACTGAAAGACCGCGAAGCCTTTGTAGAACTGTTGCAGAAATTCCGCCAGCAGCAGCAGCATCAGTGTTTCTCCCCGCCAGGACCGCACAGTGCCGCCACGATGTTTTCCATCGCCGCGCTGCGTGATCCCTTGATCAAAATAGTGGTATTGGAACCCTGCTCGGCGGCCAGCGCCGCGATCAGGTCTGCCTGGTTGGCAAAGTGTCGGCCCTGAGCACCGAACGCAGCGACTGCGTGGCTCATCAATGGACCCACCGCGTACAGCGCGTCGACCTTGCCGACCGCGTACTCACCGACCTGACGATGGCCCGCTTCGGCCCAGGCGCCCAGTTCGCCGATATCGCCCAGAACCAGAACGGTGCGCCCGCAAAAGCCGGCCAGTATATCGATTGCCGCACACATCGAGGTCGGGTTGGCGTTGTAGGTATCGTCGATCACCCGCGCACCGTTGACGGCGAGCTGCGCCACGGTGCGGCCCTTGACGGGCTGCACTGCGTTCAAGCCTGCCTGGATGCCGGCCAGCGTCACGCCCAGAGCATGCGCCGCCGCTGCCGCCGCCAGGGCGTTGAGCACGTTATGGGTACCGAGCAGGTTGAGCTGGACTGGTACCTCGCCGTCAGGCCCGTGCAGGGTGAAGGACGGGCAGCCGCGCGCATCGCTGTGGCGGGCGCTGGAATGAAAGTCAGCCTTGGCGTTGTCCAGCGAGAAGGTCAGCACGGCATGCTGGCCGGCCCGTGCCTGCCAGATCGGAAATGCCTTGTCGTCGAGATTGAGAACGGCCGTACCGCCCTCGCCCAGCCCTTCGAGAATCTCGCCCTTGGCTTCGACGATTTTTTCCGGGCCGCCGAATTCGCCGACGTGGGCAGTGCCCGCATTGGTAATGAGTGCCACCTGTGGACGCGTGAGGCCCACGGTGTAGGCGATTTCGCCCAGGCGCGATGCGCCCAGCTCGATCACCGCTGCCGTGTGCTGTGGCGCCAGCTCGAGCAGCGTCAGGGGCGCGCCCAGGTCATTGTTCAGATTGCCACGGGTGGCCAGCACCTCACCTTGCGTACGCAGAATGCTGGCGAGCATTTCCTTGACCGTGGTCTTGCCGCTCGAGCCGGTGATGGCTGCCACGGGACGGGTGAACGCCGCGCGGTTCAATGCACCGAGCTGCCCGAGCGCCAGGCGCGTGTCGGCCACCACCAGCTGGGGCAGCGTCGCGCCTGCAACTTCGCGTTGCACCAACGCGGCTACTGCTCCCTTGGCAGCCACCTCGTCGAGATAGTCATGGCCATCGAAACGCGGACCGGCCAGCGCGACGAACAGGTCGCGCGCAACGATGGCACGGCTGTCGATGCTGACGCCTGCGAAGCGCGCATCGGCGCCGCGCACGTGGCCCTGCAAGGCGTCGGCCAGTTGGCTGAGGGTCATGGCGTCAAGCATCGACGGCCTCCCATGCGGCCAGGGCCAGTTCGGCCTGCTGCAGGTCGGAGAACGGCTGACGTTCACCGTTTATCTCTTGATAGTCTTCGTGGCCCTTGCCGGCCAGCACGATGACGTCCTTGAGCGATGCCGCGTTGATCAATTGAGCGATGGCCGCACCACGCCCAGCCACGAACGTCGCGTTGGCGGCACTGGAGAAGCCGGCACGAATGTCGTCGAAGATGCGCAGTGGATCTTCGCTACGAGGATTGTCGTCGGTCACCAGCACACGGTCGGCGAGGCGCTCGGCGACTTCGGCCATCAGTGGACGCTTGCCACTGTCGCGATCACCGCCGCAGCCGAACAGGCACAGCAACTGGCCCTCGGCATGGGGACGCAACGCTTGCAGAACCTGCTCCAGAGCATCGGGCGTATGGGCGTAGTCGACCACCACCAGCGGCTTGGTTCCGCCGCCCAGGCGCTGCATGCGACCAACCGGCCCTTCGACGTTACGCATGACCTTGAGAATGTCGTCGAGCGGACAGGCCATGCCCATCAGCACGCCCACCGCCGCCAATACGTTGCTCAGGTTGAAGCGGCCGAGCAGGCGGCTGTTCAGGCTGTATTCACCCTGTGCGGTGACCAGGGTGGCACGCACGCCATGGTCGTCGAAGCGAGTGTCGCGGCAGAACAGCGTCGCGGCGCTGTCGGCGAGGCTATAGGTGATCAAGCGCGAGTCGTGTTCCTGCTCGGCCAACTGCCGACCGAATTCGTCGTCCAGGTTGAGCACGCGGCACTTGAGCCCCGGCCAGGCGAACAGTCGCGCCTTGGCCGCTGCATAGGCCTGCATGCTGCCGTGGTAGTCAAGATGGTCGCGAGACAGGTTGCTCAGCACCGCGATGTCGAAATCCAGCGCGGCCACGCGGCCTTGATCGAGCGCATGCGACGACACTTCCATGGCCACGGCGTGGGCACCGCCCTTCTTCAGGTCATACAGGGTGGACTGCACGGCGATCGGGTCGGGAGTGGTCAGCCGTCCGCTCTGCAGGGCGCCGTAGAAACCGGTGCCCAGGGTGCCGATCAGGCCGCAGTGCTCGCCCAGCGCATCGAGTGCCTGGGCGACCAGTTGGGTGATGCTGGTCTTGCCGTTGGTGCCGGTCACGCCGACCAGGTTGACCAGACGGCTCGGCTCGCCATAGAAACGCCCGGCGATGCTCGACAATTGCGCGATCAGGCCTTTCACGGGAATCAGTGGCACATCGGTGAGCGGCAGCACAATGGTGCCATCCACTTCGTAGGCCACGGCGGCAGCACCCAGCTTGAGGGCGTCGGCGATGTGCGCGCGGCCATCGACCTTGCTTCCAGGCACAGCCAGGAACAGGTCGCCGGGGCGAACGTTGCGGCTGTCCAGGGTCAACTCGCGAATCAGCGGATCGCGGCTGGCTTCGGGAAAAAGCTTGCTCAGGGGCATGGTCATCAGCCGCGCCCTCCTTTTATCAATGGGGTCGCCGGTGCGGCGTTCACCTGCTGTAGCGGCACGGGCGGTGGCAGGTTGTCGGGTTGCACGTTCATCAGGCGCAGCGTGCCGGACATTACCTTGCTGAATACCGGCGCGCTGACCAGACCACCGTAGTAACCGCCCTTGCTGGGTTCGTCGATCACCACCACGATGGCATAGCGCGGATCGCTCATCGGACCGAAGCCCGCAAAGAGCGAGCGATAGGCGTTCTCGGTATACCCGCGCGAACCGATGGTGGCCTTGCGCGCAGTACCCGATTTGCCGGCCACGTGATACGAGGGCACCCGTGCGCGGTACACGCCGCGGGTGTCTTCGATGACCTGTTGCAGCATGCCCTGCACGGTCTTGGCGACCTTCTCGGGAATGACCTGCGCCGCAGTCGGCGGCTGGTCGCTCTTGAGGATGGTCAGCGGCACGATGCGGCCGTTATTGGCAATCGCCGCATAGGCATGCACCAGCTGCAGCGCCGTCACCGACAGACCGTAGCCGTAGGACAGCGTCGCGGTCTCGGCCTTGCGCCATTCGCGATGGTTGGGCAGGTTGCCGACGCGCTCGCCCGGGAAGCCCAGGCCGGTGTACTGGCCCAGGCCGACCGCCGACATCACGCGGTAGATGCTTTCACCGCCGATGTCGAAGGCGACCTTGCTCATGCCCACGTTACTGGAGTTGATCAGGATGCCGGTCAGGTCGAGCACCGGGCCTTCGGTCTTGGTCACGTCCTTGATGGTGTAACGGCCGATCTGCAAGGTACCGGGATAGACGTCCACCTTGTCGGTGGGTTTCCAGCGGCCGGTTTCCAGCGCAGCACTCATCGAGATCGGCTTCATGGTCGAGCCCGGCTCGAACACGTCGATGATCGCCCGGTTGCGCATGGCCGCCGGCAACATGGTGCGGCGGTTGTTGGGGTTGTAGGTGGGCTGGTTGACCATGGCCAGCACTTCGCCGGTCTTCACGTCCATGATGACCATGCTGCCGGCCTTGGCTTCGTTCTCGTTGATGGCGTTGCGCAGCTCGCGGCTGGCCAGGTATTGCAGGCGCAGGTCAATGGACAATGCCAAGGTCTTTCCGGCCTTGGCATTCTTGGTCACCTGCACGTCCTTGATCAGCCGACCGCGCCGGTCCTTGATGACCTGACGCTTGCCGGGCACGCCGGCGAGCCACTCGTCATAGGCCAGCTCGACGCCTTCACGGCCGTGATCGTCGAGGTCGGTAAAACCGACCATGTGCGCGGTGACATCGCCGGCCGGATAGAACCGGCGGAATTCCTCGATGCCATAGACGCCCGGGGTTTTCAGGTCGAGCACCGAGGCGCCTTGTTCAGGCGTAAGGCCACGCACCAGGTAGATGAATTCCTTGCTCGCCTGTGCCTCGAGACGCGCGGCCAGAGCCTTGGGCTCCTGCCCAAGCGCCCGCGCCAGTTCGGGCCACTTGTCTTTGGACAGCTGCATTTCCTTGGGATTGGCCCACAGGGTGGTCACCGGTGTACTCACGGCCAACGGCTCGCCGTTGCGGTCGGTGATCAGGCCGCGGTGGGCTGGAATGGGGATGTGGCGCATGCTGCGCGCATCGCCCTGACCGATCAGGAAGTCACGGTTGATGACCTGCAGATAGACGATCTGCGCAACGATACCGGCGACCAACAGCAAGAGCAGGCCGACCATCAGGCGGAACCGCCACGGGAACAGAGCCCCGTCGAGCTTCATCATGGCGACACCATGCGAATTTCGGCGGCATCCGGGATGCGCATTTTCAGCTGTTCGGCAGCCAGGGTTTCAATACGGCTGTGCGCGGTCCAGGTGCTTTGCTCCAGGATCAGGCGACCCCACTCGGCCTGCGCCTTGTCACGGTCGCTGAGCTCGCCGTACAGCGTATTGAGCAACTGACGATTGATGTGTGCGCTGTAGGAAACGCCAATGGCCGACACCAGCACGGCGATGAACAGCAGCAGCATGAGGAAACTGCCGCCGGGCAGCGGCTTGTTGAGGAGCTTGCTCATCGCAGCTTCTCCGCAACACGCATGACCGCGCTGCGCGAACGCGGGTTGGCCTTGAGTTCGGTTTCGGAGGCAAACTGCGCCTTGCCGTGCAGCTTGGCCTTGGGCACGAAGGCTTCGAAACGCACCGGCAGGTTGCGCGGCAGGTTGTCGGCTTCGCCTTTGGTCAGTTTGCGCATGAACAGTTTGACGATGCGATCTTCCAGGGAATGAAAGCTGATCACCACCAGACGGCCGCCGATTTCCAGCGCATCGAGCGCGGCTTCGAGGCCTGCCTCGAGGTCGGCCAGTTCATTGTTGACGTGAATGCGCAGACCCTGAAAGGCGCGAGTGGCCGGGTTCTTGCCCTTCTCCCAGGCAGGGTTGGCGACCTTGAGCACCTCGGCCAGGTCGGCGGTACGCTCGAACGGCTGCACTTCGCGACGCTGCACGACCGCACGCGCCATGCGCCGGGCGAAGCGCTCCTCGCCGTACTCCTTGAAGACGCGGGCGATTTCTTCTTCTGCAGCGGTTGCGATGAACTGGGCTGCACTCATGCCACGCGAAGGGTCCATGCGCATGTCCAGCGGGCCGTCATGCAGGAAGCTGAAGCCACGCTCGGCATCGTCGAGCTGCGGCGAGGAAACACCCAGGTCGAGCAGGATGCCGCTGACCTTGCCATGCATGCCGCGCTCGCGCACTTCGGCGCCAAGCTCGGCAAAGCTGCGCTGTACAATGACAAAGCGGCCGTCTTCGGCCGCCAGCGCTTGCCCCGTGGCAATCGCTTGAGGGTCCTTGTCGAACCCCAACAGGCGGCCATCGCCCCCCAGGTGGCGCAGGATCAGGCGGCTATGGCCACCACGGCCGAAGGTGCCGTCCAGATAGCAACCATCGTCGCGCACGGCCAGAGCCTCGACAGCCTCGTCGAGCAGCACGGTGATGTGGTTGAAGCCGCTATCAATAGTCACAAGATCAAATCACGCAATTCTTCAGGCATGGCGCCCGGTTGTTGTATAGCTGCAAGGTCAGCCGCACTTACGGCGTTCCACGCACCCTCGTCCCACAGTTGAAACTTGTTCAGCTGGCCGACAAGCATCGCGTGCTTGTCCAGCCGGGCGTACTCGCGCAGTCGCGGGGGCACCAGAAAACGTCCGCTGCCGTCGAGCTCGAGGTCGACGGCATTGCCGATCAGCAAACGCTGCAGGCGCCGGTTGCTTTCCACCAAAGATGGCAAGGCGCGAAGCTTGGCCTCGATGAGTTCCCACTCATCCATTGGGTAGACGCACAGGCAGGGGTCGATGGTGTCGACCGTGATGATCAGCTGACCGGAGCATTTGAAATCCAACTCGTCACGATACCGACTCGGCATTGCGAGCCGTCCCTTGGCATCGAGGTTGATCGGATTTGCTCCACGAAACACGTCGCGCTTCCCCTGAACTCAGACTTTTACACTCGAAAAACCCACTTTTCGCCACTTCCCGCCACTCGCGCACACTATAGGAACCCCCCCACCACACCGTCAAGGCGCGTCTGTAGGGAAAAGCCTTATAGATCGGAGATTTAGAACGCAAAATGAAGGGAAGACGGTATTTGAGACACGTCAGGGAGAAACAAAGCCGTTTGAGTTCAAGCATCTGCGTCTTGAACTTAAAGTAGAGTCTCAAGACTAAGATTTTTTCGACATTACCAAAGGGGGTTTGGTAGCCGTTTTTTTCTGCGAAACAGCGCAATGGACAGCGAAGGGACGCGAAGGAAAAAGGTGGAGAGTCGATCTGTAAGCCGGGTTTTGTCGAGGACAGTCATTCCTCTACGATGGCCATCGCTGGACACCTCTAGCAACCTACCCGGTTCCAACGCGGGCCGCGCCATATGGAACCCTATTTGGTCTTGCTCCGAGTGGGGTTTACCTAGCCACGAACTGTTGCCAGACGTGCGGTGCGCTCTTACCGCACCTTTTCACCCTTACCGGCGCTTGCGCGCTTAGGCGGTTATTTTCTGTGGCACTTTCCGTAGGCTCGCGCCTCCCAGGCATTACCTGGCACTCTGCCCTATGGAGCCCGGACTTTCCTCCCCCCGCTCTGCCCAGCAACCTGGGTTGCGGAACAAAAACAGGCAGCGACTGTCCGATCGACTCTCCGGCGCGCAGGTTAACGACATGCATCGGCCAGGACAAGCTTTTATCGCACCGATCGACCTAGAGCCGAATCAAGCTCAGGCCTTCTGCTTTTCCAGGGCCACCTGATAGAGCAGATTCTTGCGCACGCCGGTGATCTCGGCCGCCACCGCCGCAGCGCGCTTGAGCGGCATTTCTGCCAGCAGCAGGTCCAGAACGCGCATCACTTCGGTGCTGACGGCTTCATCACTGACCGGCGCAGTCCATCCCGCTACCAGTACCACACACTCACCGCGCTGCTGGTTGCTGTCGGCTTCCACGAACGCACGCAACTCGGACAGCGGCAGGCCTTTGAGGGTTTCAAAGGTTTTCGTCAATTCGCGCGCCAGCAGTGCGGAGCGCTCGCCGCCGAAGACCTTCTCCATGTCCTGCAGGCATTCGAGTATGCGGTGCGGCGCTTCATAGAAGATCAAGGTGCGCGGCTCTTCCCTGACCTGCTCCAGACGCGCACAGCGACCGGCGGTCTTGGCGGGCAGGAAACCTTCGAAGATGAAACGGTCCGACGGCAGACCAGCGGCCGACAGCGCCGCGATCAAGGCGCAGGGACCGGGGACCGGCACTACCTGCACGCCCGCCGCACGCGCCTGACGCACGAGGTGATAGCCGGGGTCGGAAATCAGCGGTGTGCCCGCATCGGAAATCAGCGCAATGTCGTCGCCTGCCAGCAGCCGCTGGATGAAACGACTGCCCTCGTCCCGCTCGTTGTGCTCGTGGCAGGCGGCCAGTGGCGTATTCAGCCCGAAGTGCTGCATCAGGCGCACCGAATGGCGCGTATCCTCGGCCGCGATCAACGCTACTTCGCCCAGGATCTTCAACGCGCGCGCGCTCATGTCGTCCAGATTGCCGATCGGCGTAGCCACTACATAAAGTGTGCCTGGGGTGGAATTAGAAGCGCTCGAAGCAGTCACAGCACACACCTTGTCGTTCGGCCAAACCCGCATTGTACAGGCTCCAGGCCAGCCAGTGCTCGCCCAGCGATCCGGCACGGCCGACGGGAAACATTTGCTTGTCCTATATAAGGGCAGGCTTGCCATCCTCGTCGCACCCCGGCCGATGCTTGGGTACACTTGCCCGTCTATTGATCGAGTAAATCAGGAAGATATCCATGACAGCCTGCCTGCGGCTTCTATCTGCCCTATGCCTCGCCGCCTTGCTGGCTGCGTGCGCCAGTTCGCCTTCATCCAATCTCGGTGAGCTGCCGCGCACGCCGGACGCCACCGTCGAGCAGTTGCTCGAACGCGCCACTGCCAGCAAGTCGCCGGAAGAAGCGGCGGCCTTGCGCTTGAGCGCGGCAGATCAGGCTGCTCGCCAGGGCGATCCAGCCCGCGCGACGCAGATACTCCAGCAAGTCCGAATCGAACTGCTCAAGCCGGGCCTGCAGATATTGGCCAGCACCCTGGGCGCAGAACTCGCACTGACCCGCAACGATGCCAAGGCCGCGCTTGCCGCCCTCGATCATCCGAGCATGCAGCGCTTGGGCGAGCTGTCTGCAGATCAGCAGGTACGCGCGCATCTGGTTCGCGCCCGTGCCCTGGAAGCCGACGGACAGATCCTGGCTGCGGCGCGCGAGCGGGTGTTCGTCGCCCCTCTGCTCAGTGGCGAGGTCGCCGGCCAGAATCACGAGGCCATCTGGGCACTGGTGGGTTCACTGCCTGTCGAGCAGCTGCAAAATCAGGGCACCGATGACTTCGCCGGCTGGCTGAGCCTGGCCCTGGCCGTCAAATCGGCCGGCACCCTGGAACAACAGCAGGCCGCCATCGATACCTGGGTGGCCCAGCACGCGGCTCATCCCGCCGCCAGACAACTGCCGACCCCCTTGGTCAAACTCAAGGCCCTGGCCAGCCAGCCGCTGACCCGGATCGCCCTGCTGCTGCCTCAGGAAGGCCAGTTGGCAGGCGTGGCCCGCGCCTTGCGCGAAGGCTTCATGGCGGCGTACTACCAAGCCCAGCAAGCCGGGCAAAAGCCGCCGGTGATCGACGTGATCGACAGCTCGCGCCTGAGCTCGCTCGACGACTTCTACCGCCAGGCGCAGGCGCAAGGTGTGCAACTGGTGATCGGCCCGCTGGAGAAACCTCTGGTCAAGCAACTGGCGGCACGCACCCAATTGCCCCTGCCAACCCTGGCGTTGAACTACAGCGACAACAACCAGCTCGGCCCACCCCAGTTGTTCCAATTCGGCCTGGCCGCCGAAGACGAAGCGCGCGAAGTATCCCGCCGTGCTCGTGCCGACGGCTTGCACAGCGCTGCGGCAATGATCCCCAAGGGTGAGTGGGGCGACCGTGTGCTCAATGCCTTCCGTCAGGACTGGGAAGCCAACGGCGGTACGCTGGTTGCTGCCGAACGCGTCGACCAGCCGGTACAACTGGCCCAACAGATTGCCGACATGCTCAAGGTGCGCAACGCCGGCAGCGGCCTGCAGAGCAGCACCGAGGCGCAGGCCTCGCGTCGTCAGGACATCGATTTCATCTTCCTCGCCGCTACACCGCAGCAGGCCCAGCAGATCAAGCCGACCCTGAACTTCCAGTACGCCGGCGACCTGCCTGTCTACGCCACCTCGCACGTGTTCAGCGCCAGTGGCGACCAGGCCCAGTACAACGACATGACCGGCATCCGCTTCTGCGAGACGCCCTGGCTGCTCGACACCAGCAATCCATTGCGCCAGCAAGTCACGCGGCAGTGGCCGCAGGCCAATGGCAGCATGGGTCGGCTGTACGCCATGGGTGTCGATGCCTACACGCTGGCGGCGCGGCTGGGTCAGCTCAAGGCCCTGCCTGATAGCCGCATCGAAGGGCTGTCCGGCAACCTCGGCATGAGCGCCAGTCAACGCATCGAACGCCAACTGCCGTGGGCGCAGTTCGTCGGTGGCCAGGTCCAGCGCCTGCCCAACACCACGCCGTAATGTCGCTCAGTCCCCGCCAGCAGGCGGGTCGCGATGCCGAGCAGCAGGCCCTGGAGCACTTGTGTGCACAGGGCTTGACGCTGCTGGCGCAGAACTGGCTGTGCAAACGGGGCGAGCTTGATCTGGTCATGCTAGATGGCGATACAGTAGTATTCGTCGAAGTCCGCTATCGCCTGCACGCACAATGGGGCGGAGCATTGGCCAGCATCGATGCCCGCAAGCGCGAAAAGCTGGTGCTGGCCGCACAGTTTTTCCTCATCAAGGAAGCGCGCTGGGCCCAGCATCCATGCCGTTTCGACGTGGTTGCCCTGGAAGGCACCGGCACTCGGGCCACGCGCCTGAACTGGATCCGCAATGCCTTCGACAGCTGACATACGACACCCTTGCCACCGGTTTTTGCTCTTTGCTTTGCGGGCTGCACATTCTTGTGCCGGGAACCGCCGCCGCGTTGCGGTCTTGCCCGACCAGCCGCCCTACTTAAGGTCACCTTGATGGACATGCAATCCCGAATTCGCCAGCTTTTCCAGGCCAGTATCGATACCAAACAACAGGCGATGGAAGTCCTTGCACCGTACATCGAACAAGCCAGCCAGGTCATGGTGGGTGCCTTGCTCAGCGATGGCAAGATGCTTGCTTGCGGCAACGGTGGCTCCGCTGGCGATGCCCAGCACTTCTCGTCCGAGCTGCTCAACCGCTTCGAACGCGAACGCCCCAGCCTGCCTGCCATCGCGCTGACCACCGACAGCTCGACGATTACCTCGATCGCCAACGACTACAGCTTCAACGAGGTATTCTCCAAGCAGATCCGCGCGCTGGGCCAGCCGGGCGACGTCTTGCTGGCCATTTCCACCAGCGGCAACTCGGCCAACATCATCCAGGCCATCCAGGCCGCCCACGACCGCGACATGGTCGTGGTGGCCCTGACCGGCCGCGACGGGGGCGGCATGGCCTCGCTGCTGTTGCCCGAAGACGTCGAGATCCGCGTGCCTGCCAATGTCACGGCACGCATCCAGGAAGTTCACCTGCTGGCGATCCACTGCCTCTGCGACTTGATCGACAGCCAACTGTTCGGGAGTGAAGAATGAAGCGTAACCGCCTTGCCCTAGTGGCCCTGAGCCTGGCCTTGAGCGTCACCGGCTGCAGCTCGGTCCTGACCGCCACGCGAGACAACCCGATCGACGATGACCGCGGCACCCGGACCCTGGGCAGCAAGATCGACGATTCGCTGATCGAAACCAAGGTATCGGTGAACATTGCCAAGGCCAACATCGATCTGGACAAGAATTCCCATGTGGTCGTGACCAGCTACAACGGTGTGGTCCTGCTCGCCGGGCAGACGCCGCGTGCCGACCTCAAGGCCCTGGCCGAGCAGGCCGCCAGCGAAGTGCAGCGCGTCAAGAAGGTCCACAACGAGATCCAGGTGCTGGCGCCCTCCTCGTTGCTGGCACGCAACAACGACGCCTGGCTGACCACCAAGATCAAGACCCAGATGCTGGCCGACAGCGCCATCCCCGGCTCGCGCATCAAAGTCGTGACCGAGAACGGCATCGTCTACCTGCTGGGCCTGCTGACCCAGGCCGAGGCCACCCGCGCCACCAACCTGGTGCAGGGTGTCTCCGGCGTGCAGAAGATCGTGAAGCTGTTCGAGTACATCGACTGACCTTCCCGAGCAGCAAAAGGCGGCCCAGGAATGGGCCGTTTTTTTTGCCCGCGTTTTCATTTTTCCGAAGGAAATTTCCTATAGGCGCGACTGCGCCGGGTGCGGAAAATCGACTCCCTATCGAAGGCATGGTCATTCAACCCATGCATTCAAACGGATAGATGACACTCCACATTGCAAAAAGGAAATCCAATGAAAACCGCTCGTCTCATTCCCTTCATCGGCGCACTCGGCCTGGCCACGCTGGCCAGCAGCGCCATGGCCGCCGACGGAGAAATCAACTTCCGTGGCGAGATCAAGACCAGCACCTGCGTCATCGAAGTCGGCGACACCTCCGGCGGCGCACCGGGCGTTGCCTATCTGGGGAGCGTACCCACCAGCGCGCTGAGCAACGCCGGTGCGGTAGCCGGTGGCGGGCGCTTCTCGCTGCGCATCGATGACAGCGACTCCCAGTGCGATCTCACCGGCAAGGCCGCGTCGGTCACCTTCCTGGGCCTGAGTGGCTCTGCCGGCACCAGCGCGCAGTGGCTGGGTATCGACCGCAGCGTGACCGGCTACGCCACCAATGTTGCCATTCAGATTCGTGATGCCACGGGCGCTGAAGTACCACTGAGCCAGGCGTCCGCCGAGTATCTGAACCCCAAGCAACCGCTCGAGTTCACGGCCAACTACATCTCGCTGGGTGGCGCTACGGCCGGCCCGGCGAACGGCAAAGCTGCCTTCACCGTAGACATCCACTGACCTGCCCCTGCGCGCGAGGCCCTGCCTCGCGCGTGCCGGAACCGACATCGCCATGCACATCCCCCGCAGAACACACCGACGCAGGCTATGGACAGCGCTGATCATTCCCTTCGCAGCCCTTGCCAGCATCGCGCAGGCGGCAGTGGTACTGGACAACACGCGCGTGGTGTTCGACGCCAGCAAGCGCGAGAGCTCAATGATCGTCAACAACCCCACCCGCCGTGCCTATGCCATTCAGACGTGGGTCAACGACGCCACGGACGACGACACCCGCCTGGCCCCCTTTATCGCCACGCCTCCGCTTTTTCGCCTGGACAGCCGCAAGGCGCAGACCGTCAGGATCATCTCGACGGCCACCGACGCCCTGCCCAAGGACAGAGAATCGCTGTTCTATTTCAATGTTCAGGAGATACCCACCGCTAACGACACTCCCGAGAACGTGCTGAAGGTAGCCCTGCGCACACGGGTCAAGCTGCTCTATCGCCCGCCGGGACTGGGCAATGCCAACGACAGCGGCGAGCGCCTGCGATGGACGCTGGAGCGGCAGGACGGCAAGCATGCGCTGCGCGTGCACAATCCTTCGCCGTTCCATGTGTCGTTCATCGGCATCAAGGCCATAGCCTTCGACCACAGCGAAGAGGTCGCTGCGCCATTGATGGTCGAGCCGTTCAGCAGTCGGCTGTACCCCCTCGACAGCGCCGCCGTGCGGCCGTTGAGCGTGGTGTTCTCCATCATCAACGACTACGGTGGATATTCCACGCCGATCCAGTTTCAACTGCCGGTCGACAGCGACGGTTCACCTCGATCCCTGCCAGCCTCGGCCGGGACGCGCGGTCAACCATGAGCCCATGCAACCTGCAAGCGCGCTTTCGGCTGATCAAGGCCGCAGTACTGTTGATCGGCGCAGTATCGGTTCCTCTGACACACGCGGGCGAAGAGCGCTTCGATGAGAGCTTCTTCCGCACCCTGGGCGGCGACGAACATCGCACACCGCATGGCCTGCAGGCGTTGCAGGGTCAGCGGCAGTGGGCACCGGGCAAGTACCCCGTCAACGTCTACCTCAACGGTACGAGCGTGGGCAAACAAACCTTGACGTTCCAGCAGCTCGAAGGCAGCAGCCAGCTGAGCGCATGCCTGACTGCGCAGTGGCTGCAAGATGCAGGAACATTGCCGCTGGGCAAGCCGGACGACACCTGCGTGGACCTCGCCGTCGCGATCCCCGGCGCAGCGCAGACCTTGCATGAAGACACCTTGACGCTCGAATTGAACATTCCCCAGGCTGCCCTGCGGCGCACTCCCATCGATTTCATCGACGAGCAGCAATGGGACAGCGGAATTGACGCGGCTACCTTGAACTATCAGTTCGCCGGCAGCCAGGGTCACCGCCAGGGCTCAGGCTCCAGTTCCCAAGCCAGTCTTTACCTACAGGCCGGGGTCAACGTCGCCGACTGGCGCCTGCGTTCGAGCTCTTCGTTCAGCCGCAGCCAGGACAGCCCCGGGCGCTGGCAGCGCAGCAGCACCTTCGCCCAGCGCGACCTGTCCAGGCATTTGGGCACACTGACGCTGGGCGAGTACTTCACCTCCGGCAATGTCTTCAGCAGTTTGCCGTACCAAGGTATCCAGCTCACCAGCGACATCGGCATGCTGCCCGACTCTCTGCAAGGCTACGCGCCGGTGGTCAGAGGCATCGCCGAGACCCAGGCCAAGGTCGAGGTGCGCCAGAACGGCTACTCGCTGTACACCACCTATGTACCGGCCGGCCCCTTCGTGATCGAAGACCTCACCGCCGCCGGCGGCAGCGGCGAGCTGGAAATCATCGTGACCGAGGCCGACGGACGCGAGCGCCGTACCATCCAGCCTTACGCGACCTTGAGCAACATGCTGCGCCCCGGTGTCTGGCGGCATGGCTTGACGCTTGGCCGCTACAACACTGCCGACGGTGCCGAACAGCCGTCCTTTGTCGAGGCCACCCTGGCCTACGGCTTGCCTCGTGACCTGACCGTCTACGGTGGCGTGCAGAGTGCCAGCTTCTATCAGGCGGGCCAGATCGGACTGGGTCTCAGCCTCGGCGCACTGGGTGCCGTTTCACTGGACCTCAGTGACGCACGCACGGCGCGCCCGGCGGGTGGTCAGGACCAGGGGCGCAGCGTTGGCTGGCGCTATGGCAAGTCTTTCGACATCGGTACGTCGTTGCGCTTTGCCGGCTATCGCTATTCCACCCAAGGCTACCGCGATTTCGGCGAGGCGGTCTGGCAACAGACACCCACCGCTGCCCCGCGCGGCAGCAAACGCAACCGCATTGAAGCCAACCTGGCCCAGACCACGGCATTCGGCTCGCTGCACATGAGTGTGCACCAGCAGACCTACTGGAACAGCAACCGGCAGGATCGCGAGGTTCAATTCGGCGCCAGCACCTACTACCGTGGCGTCAACTATGGCATGTACGCCAGCCGCAGTCTCAGCGACGCCTATCGACAGAACACGCAGATTACCTTGACCGTGTCGGCACCATTGGGGAACAGCAGCAGCGCCACTTATTCGGCTTCGAGCACTGGGCAAGGGGGGGTGGGCCATCGCGCCAGCCTGATGGGACAGCTGTCCGACGACCAGCGCTGGCGCTATGGCCTGGACGCGAGTCGCTCGGACAACGGTGACAGGAGCGCGACGGCGTCGGCGACCTACCGTGCTCCCTTCGCCATGCTGGGCACCTCGCTCACCGCCGGTCCTGATTACCGCCAGATCACTGCCACTGCAGCCGGCGCCCTGCTGGCCCATGCCGATGGCATCGAGTTGGGCCATGTGCTGGGCGATACCGTCGCTCTGGTAGACGTGAACGGCGTTGCCGAAGTCGGCGTGCAGAATACACCGACCATGCGCACCAACCGGCACGGCTATGCACTGGTGCCCTACCTGACGCCCTATCGCTCCAACCGCATCGTGCTCAACACCGATCACCTGGGCGCCGAAATCGATATCGACAACAGCGTGGCGCTGGTCGTGCCTCGACGAGGTGCGGTCATCAAGGCGCGCTTCAACGCAACGCGCTCGCGCAAGATCATCGCCCATCTGCTCATGGCGGGCGGCAAGGCGCCGCCCTTCGGCAGCCAGGTGACCGATGCCGATGGCACGCTGGTGGGGGTGGTTGGCCCTGGCGGACAAGTGCTGCTGGGCGTCGCGCAGCAGCAGACGCTGCTGACCACCTCGTGGGGAACCGGGCCGGACGGACAGTGCGCATTGCGCCTGCCAGAGGCCGAACCGTTGCCTGACACCCGCTACACCACCCACCAACTGCTCTGCGAACCGATGACCGCCGAGCGCTCCGATGAATCGACCCAACCCGTTCAGGAGGCGTCGACATGAGCCCTTTCGTCAAGTTGTCGCTCAGCCCGCTCGGATGGTTGCTGGGTTGCACGGTCGCCCATGCGGCCTGCCCGCCGCCGGTGGACATGGTCACGCACAGTTCAACCTATTTCATCCCGCGCGATGCGCCCGTCGGCTCGTTGATCGGCTCTGGCCTGGTGAACTACGACGGCACCCGCGACCATACCTGCGCCAACCGCTCGGTCGTCGCCCAGATGCTCGCGGGGCCGCGCATGCCCGCGATCGCGGCGGCCAACAGCGGCAGCGTCGGGACGACCGATATCGGTCAGCACCTGTACCAGACCGGTGTGCCGGGCGTCGCGTTCGCCGCAATCAAATCCGATGGCCTTCACTGCGACGCAAGCGGAGCCCAGATACCCGCCAACCAGCTTCATTTTCCGTTTTCCGCCGTCAGTTGTTCCAACCGCTACCAGACCCGGGTGTACTACTACCTCTACAAGACCGGAGACATTGCGGCCGGGGCACACACATTGAATCAGCCGGGGCTGCAAGTGCTGTTCAACGGCGCCGTGCAATCCTCCCTGACCCTCAATCAAACCATTATCGTTGCCGGCTGCTCGATGCCAGCCACGGGGAGCAATCCGCTGGAGGTCGAGCTGTCTGGCAGCGTCGGCGATTTCAACGGGAATGGCTCCGGCGGCCCGGTCAAAGAGTTCTCGATCCCACTGCTAAGCTGCGTGAAGGGCAATTACTCCACCTACTATCCGTGGAACTACTTTCAGGGCAACTATGCCAATGTGCGCTTTGAGCCTTCTCGCGGCTCCACGCTGCTGGACGGCCCGGCCGGTATCGTCGGGCTCAGGCCGGAGTCCAGCGCAACCGGGATAGGTGTACAGATCCTCAAGCAGGACATGACACCTGTTCGACTCGGTGAGGAAGTGCAGATCACCCATGTGAGCGACGGGATCACGAACCTGGCGTTCAATGCCCGATACGTCCAAGTGGGCGACAACCCTCCCACCGGGGGTACCGCCGACGCGACGGTGAATTTTACCGTCACCTTCAAATGAAAAAGGCGATCCTTGCGGATCGCCCTTTTCATTTCACCACTTTCAGACTCGGCCGACCGGATGGCCGCGGTGGCGGGTTGCCTGGCGGCGGGGTGTCGTCATCGGATTCGATGATATCCTCGAACTCGGCTTCTTCCTCGTCCAACCCGGGCGACTCCAGATCGAAGACCATGCCCTGGCCATTCTCCCTGGCGTAGATACCGAGGATGGCACCCGAAGGCACGAACAGGGTGTGCGATACGCCGCCGAAGCGACCGTCGAAACTGACCGCCTCGTTATCCATGTGCAGGTTGCGCACCGCGCTGGGTGACACGTTCAGAACGATCTGGCCATCGCTGGCGAAACCTTGCGGGACCTGGACCGAGGGATACTCGGCATTGACCAGCATGTGCGGGGTGCAGTCATTGTCGACGATCCACTCGTACAGGGCGCGGATCAAATAGGGACGACTGGAGTTCATCAACGGCTCCTCAAAACCTAGCGCATTTCACGTTCAGCGGCGGACAGGCTGGCCTTGAAGGCCTCCCGCGCGAACTGACGTTCCATATAGTCGAGCAGCGGCTTGGCAGGCCGCGGCAGTTCGATACCCATGATCGGCAAGCGCCAGAGTATCGGCAGTAGACAGCAGTCGACCAGACTTTGCTCATCGCTGAGAAAGCAGGGCTTGTCGGCGAACAAGGCCGAAACGCCGGTCAGGCTTTCGCGCAGTTCCTTGCGCGCCTGAACGCGGGCGGCTTCCTTGCTGCGCGGGTCGAGGATGAGGTCGGCCAGGCCACACCAGTCGCGCTGGATGCGATGGATCAGCAACCGGCTGTTGGCCCGCGCTACCGGGTACACCGGCAGCAGCGGCGGATGCGGATAGCGTTCGTCGAGGTATTCCATCACCACGGTCGATTCGAACAGGGCCAGATCGCGGTCGACCAGCGTCGGCGTGCTGCCGTAGGGGTTCACTTCGATCAGCCTGGGTGGCAGGCGACCGCCCTCCACGTTGATGATCTCTGCGCTGACGCCTTTCTCGGCGAGAACGATGCGCACCCGATGAGAATAGTGGTCGGCGGGGTCGGAGTAACAGGCCAACCGATTGGTCACGCCCATGGCGGTCCTCCTCGCGTATGTATGAATGCAAAAACGAGCGCCACCCACAGGAGACGCAAGCAAGCCGCGCAGTTTACCGCACTTTCAACCCACGTCCTTCCAGTATTCGCGTTTCAGCAAGTAAGCGAGAACGATCAGCAGCGCCAGGTACAGCAATACGTACAGACCAATCCGTTGGCTCCGTGCCTTGACCGGCTCGGCCGAGTACGCCAGGAACGCCACCAGATTCCTGACCTTGTCGTCGAATTGCGCCGCGTCCAGGCTACCGGTACCTGGTATCACGCGCAGGCGGGTGCACGGCTGCGCCGCAGGCTCTGCACAGTCGAGCACCTGACGCCCCTGCAGGCTTTCCAGCACATTGGGCATGCCGACGTTGGGGTAGACGATATTGTTCACCCCCCAGGGCCGGTTGGCGTCGGCGTGGAAGCCCTGCAGATAGGCGTACAGCCAATCGGTGCCGCGCACACGAGCCACCAGGGTCAGGTCGGGCACCTCGGCGCCGAACCAGGCCTTGGCATCGGCCGGCTGCAGACGCGTCTGCATGTGATCGGCAATGGCCGCGCCGGCCGGTGCCAAGGTCTGCAGCATCTGCTCATAGGGTATGCCCAGGTCGTCGGCCACCGTCTGGTAACGCTGAAACCTGGCCCCATGGCAGCCCATGCAATAGCCGACGAAGGTGCTCGCACCGTCTCGCAGGGCCGCCTTGTCGGACACGTCTATCGCCACCGGGCGCACCAGCGGCGTCGCCGGGTCCGCCCAGGCCAGCGGCAGAGCCAGCAACAGCAAGACTGCAATCCATATTTTCATCGGCGCGGGATCCGATCGGGTACCGGCCGCGTGATCTCCCGTCGCGTGTACAGGGGCATGGCCAGGAAATAGCCGAAGTAGAGCACTACGCATACCCGCGCCACCCAGGTAGTGGTGGCTGTGGCCGGGTGCATGCCGACGTAGCCCAGCGTCACCAACGCCACGCAGAACAGCGCCAGGGCTGTGCGGCTGAACCAGCCCTTGTAGCGCATCGACTTGACCGGGCTGCGGTCAAGCCACGGCAGCACGAACAGGATGGCAATCGCGAAAGCCATGGCCAGCACGCCCATGAGCTTGTCGGGAACGGCGCGCAGGATCGCGTAGAACGGAGTGAAGTACCAGACCGGCGCGATATGTTCGGGCGTCTTGAGCATGTCGGCAGGCTCGAAATTGGCAGGTTCCAGAAAGTAACCGCCCATCTGCGGAAAGAAGAACACCACGGCGCTGAACACAAAGAGAAAGATCGCCACCCCGAGCAGGTCCTTGACCGTGTAGTAGGGATGGAAGGCAATGCCATCCAACGGCTTGCCATTGGCATCCAGGCGTTGCTTGATATCAATGCCCTCGGGATTGTTCGAGCCAACCTGGTGCAATGCCAGAATGTGCAGCACCACCAGTCCGACGATCAGCAACGGCAATGCCACCACATGCAGCGCGAAGAAGCGGTTTAAGGTAACACCGGAAACCAGATAGTCGCCGCGGATCCATTGGGCCAGGTCCGCACCCACGATCGGAATCGCCCCGAACAGGGAAATGATCACCTGCGCGCCCCAATAGGACATCTGCCCCCACGGCAGCAGGTAGCCCATGAACGCTTCCGCCATCAGCAGCAGATAGATCGACATGCCGAAGACCCACACCAGCTCGCGCGGCTTTTGATAGGAGCCATACAGCAGCCCGCGAAACATGTGCAGGTAGATCACGATGAAGAATGCAGACGCGCCGGTCGAATGCAGGTAGCGCAGGAGCCAGCCGTATTCGACGTCGCGCATGATGTATTCGATGGAAGCGAAGGCGCCTTCGGCCGTGGGGGTGTAGCTCATGGTCAACCAGATGCCGGTAAGCAACTGATTGAGCAGCATCAACAGCGCCAGCGAGCCGAAGATATAGAAAAAATTCAGGTTCTTCGGGACGTAGTAATGGCTCAGATGATCACGCCATACCCTGCCCACCGGCAGACGCGCCTCGATCCAATGCAGCAGGCCACGCATCAGGCACCCTCCCCGTCGATACCCAGTACGAGCACATCGGCACTTTCGTAAAAGTGCGGTGGGACCGCAAGGTTCAAGGGCGCGGGCTGCGCCTTGTATACACGTCCGGCCAGATCGTAGCGCGAGCCATGGCACGGGCAAAAATACCCTCCCTGCCAGTCCGGCCCGAGATCGACGGCGGCGACCTCGGGACGAAAGGTCGGCGAGCACCCCAGGTGCGTGCAGATGCCGACCACCACCAGCACGTCGGGTTTGATGGCTCGCAGCGCTGCATCGACATAGCCCGGCTGATCCGAATCGCGCGATTGGGGATCGGCCAGATGCTCGGTGTCACGGGACAGGCTTTCGAGAATCTGCGGCGTGCGTCGGCAGATGAACACGGGTTGGCCGCGCCACTGCACGACCAGCTGCTGCCCCGGTTCGATCTTGGCGATGTTCACCTTGACCGGAGCGGCCGCGGCGCGGGCCTTGGCACTGGGCTGCCATGACGCCACGAAAGGCACTGCCGCACCCACCGCGCCGGCAGCGCCTACCAGCGCCGTGGTTCTGACCAGAAAGCGTCGGCGACCCTGGTCGATGTCACACGCGCCGCCCTGCTCCTCTGTCATCGTTTACCTTAGCCTGCTGCAACAGGCGTCTGCATTGTCTTGCGGGCAGTGTACCAGCGCCTCCCAAGGATTGACGGGCGAAAAAAAACCCGGCTCGCGAGAACCGGGTTTTTTCTGGAACGAAGACGCGAATTAACGCTTCGAGTACTGCGGACGCTTACGCGCTTTACGCAGACCGACTTTCTTACGTTCAACTTCACGAGCATCGCGAGTCACGAAGCCTGCTTTACGCAGGGCCGGACGCAGTGCTTCGTCGTAGTCCATCAGTGCACGAGTGATACCGTGACGGATCGCACCGGCCTGACCGCTGACACCACCACCGATAACGGTGACGTAGATGTCGAACTTTTCAGTGTTCTCGGTCAGCTCCAGCGGTTGACGAACTACCATGCGGGCAGTTTCGCGACCGAAGAAGGTTTCCAGAGTGCGGTTGTTGATGGAGATCTTACCGGTGCCCGGACGCAGGAAAACGCGAGCGGTTGCGGTCTTGCGACGGCCAGTGCCGTAATTTTGAGTCGCCGACATAATGAACTATTCCGTTAAAACTTCAGTTCTTGGGGCTGCTGAGCAGTATGAGGGTGAGCAGCGCCCGCATAGACTTTCAGCTTACGGTACATGTCGCGACCCAGCGGGTTCTTGGGCAGCATGCCCTTGACCGCGGTCTCGAGCACGCGCTCAGGCGCCTTGGCGATCAGCTTTTCAAAGTTGATCGACTTGATACCGCCCGGGAAACCGGAGTGGGAGTAGTAGATCTTGTCAGTGGTCTTGGCACCAGTGACACGCACCTGCTCGGCGTTGATGACGACGATGTAGTCGCCGGTGTCAACGTGAGGAGTGTACTCAGGCTTGTGCTTGCCACGCAGACGGCTCGCGATTTCTGTAGCCAGACGACCCAGGGTCTGACCAGCAGCATCAACGACGAACCAGTCGCGCTTTACTGTTTCCGGTTTAGCAGTAAAAGTTTTCATTCTTTATAGCCTCAGGGGCCGCCCAGCAAAAAGAGACGGCGGATCTTACTGAATAGTGCTTACTTTGACAAGTCAAAGGCAGCCGGGCACAGGACGCTTTTGGGGGGCTCGGGTCTTCGCGTCACATACACGGCAAAATTCTTCCGGGAGGCGGGGCATCACTTCCACTTCACAGAGAGGGGCCGAATTATCCAGATTGCGAAAAAAATATCAACCTGCTTTTATGATTCCTTTGCCAAGAGGATTCACCGATGCACTATCGCCAGCTGGGACGTACCGATCTGAACGTGAGCGCGCTGTGCCTGGGCACCATGACCTGGGGCGAGCAGAACACCGAGGAGCAAGGCTTCGCGCAGATAGAAAGGGCCAAGGCGGCCGGCATCAATTTCATCGACACGGCGGAAATGTACCCCGTGCCCCCGCGCCCCGAAACCTATGCGGCCACCGAGCGGGTGATCGGCAACTGGTTCAAGCGCCAGGGCGACCGGTCCGACTGGATCCTGGCCAGCAAGATCGCCGGCCCCGGCAATGGCATCAGCCATATCCGCGACGGCCAGCTCAAATTCAACCGCGAGCATATCGTTGCCGCGCTCGACGCCAGCCTGCAGCGGCTGCAGACCGACTGGATCGATCTCTATCAGTTGCACTGGCCGGAGCGCAGCACCAATTTCTTCGGCAAGCTGGGCTACCAGCACACCCAGGATCAGCTCGATACCCCACTGCAGGAAACCCTGCAGGTGCTCGACGAGCAGGTCAAGGCCGGCAAGATCAGGCATGTTGGGCTGTCCAACGAAACGCCCTGGGGCACGATGAAGTTCCTGGGCCTGGCCGACAGCGGCACCCTGCCCCGCCCGGTGTCCATCCAGAACCCCTACAACCTGCTCAACCGTACATTCGAAGTGGGCCTGGCCGAAGTTGCAATCCGCGAGCAGTGCGGGCTGCTGGCCTACTCGCCCCTGGCGTTCGGCATGCTCTCGGGCAAGTTCGAGAACGGCGCGCGGCCGGCAGGCAGTCGTCTGGCGCTGTTCAGCCGGTTTACCCGCTATGCCAACGAGCAGGCGGTCGCTGCCACTACCCGCTACGTAGAGCTGGCCCGCGAGCATGGCCTGGACCCGGCGCAAATGGCACTGGCCTTCGTCACCGCGCAGCCGTTCGTGACCAGCAACATCATTGGCGCGACCTCGCTGGAGCAACTGGACAGCAACCTGGCAAGCATCGACCTGGTGCTGTCCGAAGACGTGCTGGCGGGTATCGAGGCGATCCATAAGGCGCAGCCGAATCCGGCGCCCTGATTTGATCGTTGCTGTTTTTGGGGGCCCGTTCGCGGCCACTGGCCGCTCCTACGGGATCGTATGGATCTTGCGTAGGAGCGGTCAGCGGCCGCGAAACCATCAACGCCGATCCCCCATTCTCGACCTCGCTTGAACCCGACGACGCTTCGGCCATATCCTGACCGCTTTCACCCCACAAGAATAAAATCATGATCTTCACGCCCCACACGCCCGCGCTGCGGCGCGTCTGCATTCTGGCCACCGACCAGGTCATGGCCTCGACCCTGATGCAGGCCAAGGACTTCTTCCACATGGCCAGCCTGCGTTATGGCAAGCAGATGGGCCTGGAACGCCACGCCCTGTTCGAAACACGCCTGGTCAGCCCGGACGCGCTACCGGTGCGCAGTTTCAGTGAGGTCATGCTGCCCGTGGACGGTGGCCTCGAAGATGCCGACCTGATCATCCTGCCTGCCTGCTGGGGCGACTTCGACAGCGCTGCCGCGCGCTACCCCCAGGTGTTGCCTTGGCTATGTGCACAGCACGCGCGCGGCGCCGTGCTGTGTGGCGAAGCGAGCGGCGTGTTCTGGCTGGCCGCCAGTGGCCTGCTCGATGGCAAGGAGGCAACCACCTACTGGCGTTTCTTCGAGGAATTCAAGCAGCGCTTTCCGCAGGTTCGGCTCAATCAGGACAAGCATTTGACCGACGCCGACAACCTGTTCTGCGCCGGCGGACCGGTATCAGCCTGTGACTTGTACATTCATCTGATCGAGCGATTCTGTGGCGCCCACGTGGCCCAGGCGGTTTCGCGCGATACGCTGTACGAAGTGCAACGCACCTATACCCCAGGGCGCATCGGTTTTGGCGGGCAGAAGCTGCATCGAGACGTGCCGATCCTGCATATCCAGCAATGGCTGGAAGAACATTTCGCCGAGAAATTCCGCTTCGAGGACGTTGCCCGTGAGCGCGGCATGAGCATTCGCAACTTCATGCGCCGCTTCCATGCCGCCACCGGCGACAAGCCGCTGCACTACCTGCAGCGATTGCGCATCGAAACCGCCAAGGGGCTGTTGTCGGGTACCCGCAAGAGCGTCAAGACCATCAGCTACGAGGTGGGCTATGACGACGCGAGTTTCTTTGCCAGGTTGTTCCGCCAGCACACCGAACTGTCGCCCAACGGCTATCGCCAGCAATTCATGCAGGAGGCCTGAACGCCCGCGTCGCGCCCTTCGCGGCCGATGACCGCTCCCACACAAGTCCGTGCCAAGCAGAGATCTTGTAGGAGCGGTCAGCGGCCGCGAAGGGCGCTCCCACACAAGTCCGTGCCAGGCAGAGATCTTGTAGGAGCGGTCAGTGGCCGCGAAGGGCGCAACACCGATATCAGGGCTTGTGCGCGCGCGACAGGAACTCGTGGGACTGCATCTCCAACAGCCGGCTCAAGGTGCGCTGGAACTCGAAGTTCAGGCGGCCGCCGGTGTATAGGTCCTTGAGTTCCACTTCGGCCGAGATGATCAGCTTCACGTTACGGTCGTAGAACTCGTCGACCATGTTGATGAAACGGCGAGCGATATCGTCGGTGGTCACGCTCATCTGCTCGACACCGCTGAGCAGCACGGCGTTGAAGATCTTGCCCAACTCGATGTAGTCGTTCTGACTGCGCGGGCCATCGCACAACTCGCGGAATTCGAACCAGGCCACGTCATCGCAGGTGCGCAGTGCCCGGATCTCGCGGTTCTCGATCATCAAAGGGTCGTTCTCGACCACCTTGGTGCTGTTGTGCGTCAACGCCTTGAAGCTTTCGCGCATGCTGGCCTGAGCGGCCTCATCGAGCGGCGAATGGAACAGCTCGGCCTGTTCGAGATGGCGCAAGCGATAGTCGACGCCGCTGTCGACGTTGACGATCTCGGTGTGTTCCTTGATCAGCGCGATCGCCGGCAGGAAACGCGCTCGCTGCAGGCCATCCTTGTACAAGCCATCGGGCACGATGTTGGAGGTCGCCACCAGCGTCACGCCGTTCTTGAACAGCTCTTCCATCAAGGTGCCGAGAATCATTGCATCGGTGATGTCGGAAACGAAGAATTCATCGAAGCAGATCACCCGCGCCTCGTCGGAGAAGCGCTTGGCGATCACCGTCAGCGGATTCTTCACGTCCTTGAGGGTTTTCAATTCCTCGTGCACACGCTTCATGAACCGGTGGAAGTGCGTGCGCACTTTCTGCTCGAACGGCAAGGCATCAAAGAAAGTGTCGACCAGGTAGGTCTTGCCACGGCCCACGCCGCCCCAGAAGTAAATCCCCTTGACCAGCTTGGGTTCCTTCTTGCCGAACAGCTTGCCGAACACGCCTGGCTTGCTGGTGCCGGCAGCGACCAGGTCGTCGTACAGACGCTGCAGGTGGCGGACGGCATTTTCCTGGGCGGCGTCGTGGAAGAATTCGGGACGTTTGAGATCGGCTTGGTATCGTTCTAGGGGCGTCATATTCGTTAGCAAGGCAACAAAAACGGGCCGTCACTGTAGCGACGGCCCAGGATAATGGCAATGAGCTTTGCGACAGGGTGTCGCATCACTCCCCTTGAGGTTGCAGTGCCTGGCGCAACGCCTGGACGGCGGTATCGCGAGCCTCTGCCGTAGTGAACGACGGACCGTCGGCCACGCAGGTGTCGCCCAGCCACAGCGTGAAGCTTTCGGCATCGCTGCGGATGTCCAGTTCACCGCCTTGTTGCAATTGCTTGCTGACCTGCCCGGCCGCCTTGCCGTCGGGGAAGCTGCGGGACAGCAGCAGTTGTTCGCCGCCGGCATCGAGCAGGCGGAAGCGGAAGCTGCCATCGTCGTCACGAAAACTGACGAAACGTGCGGTCTTGGCGGCTTTCTTCTTGCCTGCCGTGGTCACCTGGACCTGCTCGCGGAATGAACGCAGGCCCACCGCCTCGCGCAGCTCACCGAGGAACGGCGTAGCGACGGCACGCGCTTTCGCGGCGCCCGCCAGAAGAATGTCCTCCAGTTCGGCCGGGCGTTCGATGAAGTGGTGATAACGCTCGCGGGCCTCACCCAGCTCTGCGTCGAGCAGGTTGAACAGGCGCGTCTTGGCCTCGCCCCAACCCAGCCCTTCACGCAGCGCGGCATGAAACTCGGCGCTCTGCTCGGGCGTTGCGAACGCCTGAAACAGGGTGAACAGGTGCGAGTTGTCCGGATCCTTGGCTTCGCCCGGCGCGCGCGAGTCGGTGACGATGCGCGAGATGGCGTCTTTCATGTCCTTGGCGCTGGTGAACAACGGGATGGTGTTGTCGTAGCTCTTGGACATCTTGCGCCCGTCCAGGCCCGGCAGAGTGGCAACGCTCTCCTCGATCAAGGCCTGGGGCATGACGAAGAACTCGCGGCCTTTGCCGAACAGGTGGTTGAAGCGCTGACCGATGTCACGGGCCATTTCCACATGCTGGATCTGGTCACGGCCAACTGGCACCTTATGTGCGTTGAACATCAGGATGTCGGCGGCCATCAGTACCGGATAGCTGTACAAGCCCATGGAAATGCCGGCATCCGGGTCTTCCCCAGCTGCCACGTTGTGGTCGACCGAGGCCTTGTAGGCGTGAGCGCGGTTGAGCAGGCCCTTGGCAGCGACGCAGGTCAGCAGCCAGGTCAGCTCGGGGATTTCCGGAATATCGGACTGCCGGTAGAACGTCACCCGCTCCACGTCCAGGCCCGACGCCAGCCAGGTGGCCGCGATCTCCAGACGCGAGCGCTGAATGCGCAGCGGGTCATCGCATTTGATCAAGGCATGATAGTCGGCCAGGAAATAGAACGAGTCGGCGTCACTCTGACGACTGGCAACGATCGCCGGGCGGATGGCCCCGGCATAGTTGCCCAGGTGAGGCGTGCCGGTGGTGGTGATACCGGTCAGGATACGAGTGGTCATGGGTCGGTTCTTGTTCAGGGGCCGTGGACAGGCATCAGTTCGAAAGGCGCGGCAGCAGCAGATCCTTGAGGTCGGTCAGCTTGCCGTGGAAAAAGTGCCCGCATTCTGCCACTTTCAGCAGCTCATGGGGGCGATCGAGGTTGTCGGACCAGTCGTAGACCAACTGCGGATCAACCACTTCGTCGGCGTCCGGCTGGATCACGGTCAACGTCGTCCGTTGCGGCAGGCTTTCGGTCAAGCGCATCACCGCCGGGGCCACCATGAACAGTTGCGCCACCGCCATGTTCCCGGCCTCCAGACGACCGGCGAGGGTTGCTGCAACGAAACCGCCAAAGGAAAAGCCCAGAATCGTCAGCGGCAGTTCGGGGTGTTTCGCTCGAAGCCATTGGGCCACGGCCCAGGCATCGTCGACCTCGCCGCTGCCCATATCATGGCTGCCGTCGCTGGCGCCCACGCCGCGGTAGTTGAAGCGCAACGTCAGCAGCCCGGCATCGCAGGCAGTGCGCTGCAAGGTGGACACCACCTTGTTGAGCATGGTCCCGCCCTGCACCGGATTGGGATGGCAGATCAAGGCGATGCCGGTGGCGTCGGCGGTGTCGAGGTACAACGCTTCGAGTTGGCCCAGCGGGCCGTCGATGAAAACTGCGGTTTCGCGGATGAGCAATGGATGAACTCCGTGACCCCAAGAGGGGTCGACTCGTCTAGCTGGAAGATTGTGGCCTGTGAAATTGCGCAAGCGCGCGGTATACAGCGCAGGTCCGAGCCGTTAACGTAAAGCAAAGCCGTTTATAGAGGAAGGACTCGTGGAACTCTCGCTCTTAGTTTGGTTGTTGCCAACCCTGGCCCTGGTGGTCGGTGTGATCATCGGTTTTGCCGTCGCGCGTCTGGCACCCCGCGCCGTGCCCAATGGCACACAACGTCAGCTCGATGACATCCAGGAACGTTTCGACACCTACCAGAACGAAGTGGTCACCCACTTCAACAGCACCGCGATCCTGGTCAAGAAACTCACCCAGAGCTATCAGGAAGTGCAGGATCATCTGGCCGAAGGCGCCGACCGTCTGGCCCTGGACGAGCTGACCCGCCAGCGCCTGCTCGCCGCCCTGCATTCGGACGCCCCGCAGCCTCATCGCGAGCGCCTCACGCCACCACGCGATGCCGAGCCGCCTCGCGACTATGCGCCCAAGGCAGCGAACTCGCCTGGCATGCTCGACGAGCAGTATGGGTTGAAGCGCAAGTAAGTTTCACGGTCGCCGGTCAAGAAGCGGGCCCTGCTTTCAGGTCCCGCTTTTTTTTTGCCTGTGCCGAGGCAATGTGCTTCTACCGGCTCAGGTACACCTCGTCGAAAGGCGCCTTGATTTCCCGGCGCAGAATGCCGATCACCTCGCGCCCGGCGGCTTCGTCGGCCTTCTGCCGCTCTACGCCATCGAAGCGCTGTTCCACGGTTTTCAGATGCGCCGTGGTGTATTGATCGCGCGGCGAGCGAAGCTCTCGGTAGTGAAAGTGCGCGTACCACAACGGCGTTCCCGTGGTATCGGCAATCAGGTACTCCTCCAGATAGCCCGGAGATCGCTTGAGCTTGCTGCGCGCGCCCACGCGGCTGATGCGCACCGCCTGTTCGCGGTAGAGGTAGTCGACCCGCGCAGCCGTGGGCGGCTGGCGCTTGATCATGTGGATACGAATCAGCCTGCCATCCTTGATGAGTTGTCCGGCCTTGTCGCGGAACAACTGCGCGCGGCCGTGGGCAGACGCGTGCTGGCTGGTGGCCTGGTCCACCGCGTTATGGCGGGTGAGCTGTTGTTCGACGGCGTCGGCACTCTCGTTCAACTGACGAGCATAAAGAGCGAGCTGGTCTTCGACTTCGCCCGGCAGGTAGTCTTTTTCGGCCTGTTTCCAGGCTTCCTTTACCGCACTGCCGGCGCCCTGCAACAGCCGGTTGCCGCGACGAACCGCGGCATTGACGGACGTCGGCACCGCGCGTGGCCTGGGCGCGTGCGCCACCTCGAGCTCGCGCCAGTTGCCTTCGGCCAGGTCCTTGCCAAAGGAGGCAACCACCGTTTTCTCGATCGGGTCGATAACATCGATGATATCGCTGTCCGAAGGTTTGAGCTTGGGCCGTCGCTGACCGACCACCAGGCCTCGACGGTGGGTCATATACAGGTTTTTATGGCGCACCTGCTGGCGCTGTTTGCGCGTCATCCTGAGCTGCTCGCGGACCAGTGGCACCAGTGACGCCTGGGCATTGTCGCGCAGCTCGGCGATCAGGGCCGTCAAACGATCGAACGCCGGACGATGCAACTGCTCTGCCAGCAGCTCGCCGTGCAAGGCCAGCGCCTGCTGGGCCCCTTCATACTGCAAGTCCAAACTGTTGAGCACTTCGACGCGGTCATTGAGGGTGTAGCTGGCGCTCTCTTCGAGCGCTGCGTGGGTTTGCGCGGCCAGCCGCACAGGTTCGGCCACCGACTGCATGATCCGCTCAGCCTCCTGCAGGCCGGGAATCTTGCGGATGCAGGTCAGCGCCAGACCGTCGACCAGCAGACCGATCCAGCGTTGTATCGACAACGCCTCTATCCAATTGGCCTTGAGTTTTTTCAGCGCCGCTTCACCTTCCAGCGGCATACGCTGAAGCTGACGCTTCCAGTCCGCCAGCTCCTTGCTCAGCTGTATCTGCTGGTCCATCACCTCGGTGCTGTCGGCGACGAAGTCGAAGAACGCTTTGGATTGCGTGGCATCGAGTTCGGGAGCGTCCAGACTCGACGGCAACCCGTCTGCCTGTTCTCGGTAGGCGATGCTTTTGTAGCGTAGGTTGATGATTTCTTCCTGGGCGATCTCGCATAGCTGAAACAACGCGCCGGCCTGCTCTTTCGAGCGATCGGCGTAGGGGTCCAGCTCGCTGAGTTTCCTGCTGGCACGCAGCACCCTACGCAGGGCGCCGAGGTAGCTTTCGGTGGCCTCGCTGAGGGCCTGGCGCAGGCCGGCCAGACGTTCGGTATCCCCAGCCTGTATCGCACGGCCGAGCTTGCCAAGCACCAGATCGACACGCTTGTGCAAACCTGCACGCTTCTGGTTGAACGCTGCCACTTCAGCGTTGTACGCCACCATCAGCGCCTGATTGCTCGCGCGCAGCGCCGCGATGCGACGCTTTGGCCCGCCGCCGCGCAAACGCAGACGCAGGTCCAGGCGCCAGCGCCCCACTTCATCCCGCGCAAGCCACGGCCCTGGGCTCTCCGGGCGCTTGGCGTCGACGATACGCAGCTGTTCTTCTTCGGCGGTCACTTCATAGAAATGGCCGTCCAGGGACAGCAACCAACGCTCGCCGTCCAACTGCAGACCCTGAAAGCGGCCATGCGCCAATGGCGACGTCAGGCGCGGCCCCGGCGTAGTGCGATAGGTGGCCAACGCCTCGAGCTGATCAGGCCCAAGCCGGTGCTGTGCGTTTGCCCAGGAAAAACTCAGCGTAGCGTTGGCAGGGTCGATGACACTGAGCGGCGCGGTCCAGGTGCTGCGGACCGGCGCATCGTTGTGCCCACCTGCCAAGGGCTGGCCGAGGCCGCGGCCGCCCGGCGCGCGGCTGGCGCCATGCGCCAGCAGGACCAGGGCAATGTTGAACAGCAGATCGAACATCTGATCGTCGACCAGCGCAGGATCGCCCGCCGCCTGCGCAGTGAGCGTGACGTTCATCGCGGCCATTGCCTCGACCAGCCAGCCCGCCGTGGCCAGCGGTCCGGGAAGGATGGGCAGCAAGGCGTTGAACAGCGTCCAGCCAAGCGCCTGAAAGCCGATCCAGCGACTTTCAGCGCTGGATACCGACTGGCGGTCCGCCAGAGTGATCAATGCCTGCACATTCGTGCGATACAGATGATCGAGCAGCGGCATGCCGATGTCGATGAGTTGCAATGCCGCCGGAGCCGGCGTGCTGATCGGGGCAAAGTCCGAGCCCTGTCCGAAGCGCACCAGATGGGGTTCGCGAAAGCCCCCGTTGGCATAGCGCGCCCGAGCGCCTTCGTCCAACCAATCCAGCACGCTGCGCTGCAGCTCGCCGGGTTCGCTGATGGCCTCCATGAGCGCGTTGGCGCTGGCGTATTCACTCAGGCAGGGCTTGAACAGCGGGCGATAGAGCACCTGCACCCCACTGCCGTCCAGTGCGCCGAACACATACATGTTGCACGCAGCGTCGACCTTCATGCCCGGCGCCGACAGGAACCCCAGGCCGCGAAGGCCGATAGGACGACCGTCGACTTCAAGATCGCCCAAGCCGTTCATGACCTGTTCGACGTAACGCCATCCGCGCTCGGTAAACCCCTCCTGGCCGCGGATGCTGTTTTCCAAAGCCAGCAGTGGCAGCTGGCATCCCAGTTGGCGAGTGAACAGCTTCTGTCGACGTGGAGCCTGCGCAGGATCCTGGAGCAGTTGCCGTTTCAGCAACTGCAGGTAACGCCCGCCTGCATCGGCTCGGGTGACCAACGCCTGGACGGTCGTGTCGTCCGCCCAGTCCGGCAGCACCGCTCCGGCGCGGGGCTTGACCGACAGGTGCCCGCGGGGCCGGCCCGACAAGTTGAACAGAGCCAGCTCGACAAGGCTGATCTGCTGGTCTTCCATGGCCATGTCACCGGCATTGACCAGACTCAGTTGCGCATTGGGCACAGTGAGAATGTGCACCTCGACATCGTCGAGATCGGCCAGCGGCTGACCAGGGTGATCAGTCTCTATCTGTTCGATCAGCCTCATCTGGGCAAAGCACGCGAGGGTGGGAATGCCGTCGAGGAAAGAGGCGCCCCTCTGCTCTTCGCGCACCAGCGCCAGCGTTGCCAGGTACAGGGAAAAGGCGCGACGCTGCGCCAGACTGGCCGTTCTAAGCCACTGCGGCAGTGCATCGTCAAGGGCCTGCAGCCGGGCGCGCTCCTGTGCAGTATCGAGGTCGAACAGGCTGGTGATGCTTTCGCAGCCCTCGGTCATCGCTCGGGCACCCAGTCGGTGCTGCTGGCAATAGGCACCCATGGTCTGCAGCGCATTGAGTTGCTGCTCGAGAATCGCCTGTGCCTGGACTTCGAAGACATTGCCGCTGGGCGCATAGAGCGCCAGTTCCAGGGCCGAGCCAGTGAGTTCGCGGCCCATGTGATCCGCAAAAGCCTGCGCCAGAGCCTGCAACGTGGCGAAGCTTTCCAGGCCATTGACCGGTGTGTACAGCAACACCTCATCGCGCCCGCGCACGCTGAGGTGACGGCGGATCACCAAGGCATGAGTCAGTTCGGCATTTGGCTGCGAGGGTGTGCCCATGGCTTGCACGCGGATCAGGCTGGCTTCGATCGGGTCTGCGTCATGCTCCGCGCGCTGACTGGCGGTAGGCGTCGACACCAGCAACAGGGCGGTGGCCTCTTGCTCGCTGTCCAGCCGCCCGGCAGCTTTTTCACGCTCGATGCTGGCCTTCAAGCGTGCTTGCAGCGCTTGCGTCAGCCACTGCCAGCGGTTGCTGCCGTCCGCCTGGACCTGACTCCAGTAATCACACAGCGCCTGGCTGTAGGCGCACATGATCTGGGGCCCCCATTCATTGACGATGCCCTGCAGCTGCGCCATGGCCACCGGCAAAGCCGCAGCAGACGCGCCCGCCGAATCCTGGGTGAGCAGGTGATAGCCTTGAACCAACTGGATGGGCTCGGCATGTATGTAGCGATCGATCAGTACGTCGACCAGCGCCAGCCGACGGTAGCGCTGGGCGTTTCGAGTGGCCTGGCCAACGTTGGCACCTTGAGCTGGCAGAGGCTCGAGCAACTGCAGTTGATCGCCATCCATCGTCAGGGTGGGGTAGCGCGTCGCCAGCTCGCTGGCAAGGATGTTACGGGCGACTTGACGTAAGGTGGGGCGAGAGCAGAAATGCTTGCTGACGCTGCTGGCCAGCGGCGCTGCCCTGGCCACTTCGCCACTCAGGGAAAGGAGTTCAAACATGGGTGGGTCCTTCGAGGAAAATGAGCGCCTAGCAGGCGCCATCTCTGGCCTCGAAGGGGGGTAGACAGATAGGGCAGGCGAAATACCGGAATCCCTATGCAGGAGCGGACTCGGCCCGCTCCCGCAGCGGCTTAGATCGCCCCGCGGCTACGCAGCAGATCGAGCACCTGCTTGACGCCCTCATCCACCGACGAGGCCTGGGTGTCGATCACCAGGTCGGCATTCAACGGCACATCGTACGGGAAGGACTCGCCAGGGATGTTGTCCTGGTCGGCGGCGTACAGGCCCTGAGGATCACGTTCGCGACAGACCAGAGGCGAGGCCTGAACGTAGACGGTCACCAGGCGATCGGCACCGATCAGATCGCGTGCCTGCTCGCGGCCGGCAGCATCCGGTGCAACGAAGGCGGCCAGGGTCACCAGGCCCGCTTCGTTGAACTGCCGCGCCACGTGAGCGGCACGACGCCAGTTCTCGGTGCGCCCGGCGCGGTCCTGTGGCAGCCCCTTGTTCAGATCATGTCGCAGGTTCTGCCCATCGAGCACGAATACCGCACGGCCCATGTCGAACAGCTTGCGCTCCACGGCGTAGGCCAAGGTGCTCTTGCCGGCACCCGAAAGACCGCTGAACAGCACGGTCGCCGGTTGCTGGCCGAAGCGCTGGGCGCGTTCATCGGTGGTCACGTGAGCGAAACGACCGTGCGCCTTGCCACCCTGGCTGACGGCTGCCGGCGCGATGATCATCCCCGCGCCGACGGTGCCGTTGGTGAGGCGGTCGATGATGATGAACGCGCCGGTGGTGCGGTTGCTGTCGTAGCCGTCCAGAGCGATGGCGCTGTCCAGCGACACCTTGACCTTGCCGATCTCGTTGAGCTGCAGCGCACTGCCCGGCCCTTCGGCCAGGGTGTTCACGTCGACCTTGTGGACGATGCTGGCGATCGAGCCCGGCACATAGCTGGTGGCCCGCTTGATGTCGTATTTCTTGCCGGGCAGCATCGGCTCTTCGGCCATCCATACCAGCATGGCTTCGAAGCTGTCGGAGACGGTCGGCACGTTGGCGGCATGCACCAGCAGATCGCCGCGGGAGATGTCGATCTCGTCTTCCATGGTCAGGGTGACCGCCTGGCCGGGGCCGGCGTGCTCCAGCTCACCTTCGAAGGTGACGATGGACTTGACCCGGCTGCTCTTGCCCGATGGCAGGACGACCACTTCATCACCCTTGTGCACGATACCGCTGGCCAGGGTACCGGCGAAGCCGCGGAAGTTCAGGTTCGGCCGATTGACGTACTGCACCGGGAAGCGCAGGTCGTTGAAGTTGCGGTCGGCTGCCACTTCCACGGTTTCGAGGATTTCCATCAGCGTCTGGCCGGTGTACCACGGCGACTGCTCGCTGCGGTTGACCACGTTGTCGCCCTTGAGCGCCGACATCGGCACGAAGGCCAAAGTGGTCGGCTGCAGGCTGATGGCTTCGGCAAACTTCAGGTAATCGGCCTTGATCTGCTCGAACACGCCCTCATCGAAGCCCTTGAGGTCCATCTTGTTGATGGCCACGACGATGTGCTTGATGCCCAGCAGGGACGCGATGTAGCTGTGCCGACGGGTCTGGGTCTGCACACCGTAGCGGGCATCGACGAGGATGATCGCCAGGTCGCAGGTGGACGCACCCGTGGCCATGTTGCGCGTGTACTGCTCATGGCCCGGGGTGTCGGCGATGATGAACTTGCGCTTGGCCGTGGAAAAATAACGGTAGGCGACATCGATGGTGATGCCCTGCTCGCGTTCGGCCTGCAGGCCGTCGACCAGCAACGCCAGGTCGACTTCTTCGCCTGTGGTGCCGGATTTCTTCGAGTCGCGGGTGATGGCTTCCAGGTGATCTTCGTAGATCATCTTGGAGTCGTGCAGCAGGCGCCCGATCAGCGTGCTCTTGCCGTCGTCGACGTTGCCACAGGTGAGGAAGCGCAGCAGTTCCTTGCGTTCGTGCTGGGCCAGGTAGGCGAGGATGTCCTCGCTGATCAATTCGGATTGGTGCGACATGTTCTGACCCTGCTCTAGAAGTAGCCCTGACGTTTCTTGTCTTCCATGGAACCGGCGCCATCATGATCGATGACCCGGCCCTGGCGTTCGGACGTTCGCGTCAGGAGCATTTCCTGAATGATGTCGGTGAGGCTCTGCGCCTCGGACTCCACCGCGCCCGTCAACGGGTAGCAGCCAAGGGTACGGAAACGCACCTTCTTCTTGACGATGCTGGCTTTCTCTTCCTCGCTGAGGTGCTCGAGAATGCGCTCGTCGTCGATCATGATCAGCGTGCCGTTCTTCTCGATCACTTCGCGTTCGGCGGCGAAGTACAGCGGCACGATCGGGATGCCTTCCAGGTAGATGTACTGCCAGATGTCGAGCTCGGTCCAGTTCGACAAGGGGAATACGCGGATCGATTCGCCCTTGTTGACCTTGCCGTTGTAGACGTTCCACAACTCCGGACGCTGGTTCTTAGGGTCCCAGCGATGCTTGCTGTCACGGAACGAGTAGACCCGCTCCTTGGCCCGCGACTTTTCTTCGTCGCGGCGAGCGCCGCCGAAGGCAGCGTCGAAGCCATACTTGTCCAGCGCCTGCTTGAGGCCCTGGGTCTTCATGATGTCGGTGTGCTTGGAGCTGCCGTGGGTGAAGGGGTTGATGCCCTGCGCCACACCTTCGGGGTTGACGTGTACCAGCAGGTCCAGGCCCAGCTCCTCGACCATGCGGTCGCGGAACTTGTACATCTCCTGGAACTTCCACTGGGTGTCGACGTGCATCACCGGGAACGGCAGCTTGCCCGGGAAGAACGCCTTGCGCGCCAGATGCAGCATCACGGCCGAGTCCTTGCCGATGGAATACAACATCACCGGGTTATCGAACTCAGCGGCCACCTCACGAATGATGTGGATGCTTTCCGCCTCCAGCTGTTTCAGATGCGTCAGTTTGTCGACCATGGCTACTCACGGAATACAGTCTTTATGGACGGCCTGCGGGCCGTGTTCGAGCCGGGCACTTTAACACGGCGTCCGGTTTGGTCATCGGGAGTGGTTAGATCGAAGGGGTATATCAATATGCCTTGCGGTTTGGAGGTTCCGGCATGACTTCCGGCCGCCTCGCGGGCAGAGTGTGGGAGCGGGCTCTGCCCGCGAATCGGGCACCACGGTCCAATGATCAGACCGGATTGGGACAGTCGATGAACACATGCTCGAGCGCGAAGCGCCGTGCCAGGTAATCACCCAGCGCCTGCACGCCGTAGCGTTCGGTCGCGTGATGGCCCGCGGCGATGAAGCTGATGTCGTTCTCCCGCGCACTGTGAACGGTCTGTTCGGAAGCCTCACCGCTGATGAACAGGTCCACACCGGCCGCGATCGCCCGATCGATGTAACCCTGACCGCCGCCGGTGCACCAGCCCACGCGGCGGATCTTTTCGCTGCCTTCGATCAGCAACGGTTCGCGGCCCAGCACTTCCTGCACGCGACGGGCGAAGTCGCGCGGATGCATTGGCTCGGGCAATGAACCGATCAGCCCCACGACCCGGCTGTCCGCCGGATCCAGCGGCCCTTCCACGGTGATTTCCAACTGCCGCGCCAGCTGCACGTTGTTGCCCACTTCGACGTGCAGATCCAGCGGCAGGTGGTAGGCCAACAGGCTGATGTCATGCTTGAGCAAAGTCTTCAGGCGCCGCTGTTTCATGCCCACCACGCAGGGGTTCTCGCCCTTCCAGAAATAACCATGGTGCACCAGCACCAGATCGGCCCTGGCGTCCACTGCGGCATCGAGCAACGCCTGGCTCGCCGTCACGCCACTGACGATACGCATGACCTGCGGGCGGCCTTCCACCTGCAAACCATTGGGGCAGTAATCCTGGACCTTGGTGCTGCCCAGATAACGGTCGGCTTCTTCGACCAACGTGTTCAGTGCTACAGCCATGAAAGTCTCCACAAAGGCAGTTCAGCGCGGCGCGAGCGCCCGTATAATGCCGGCCATTATGGCGCCCCTGCGCGCCGAAGAAACAGCCCCCCGCTACCCTTCAGGATCGTTCCCATGTTCAAGGCCTTGCGCTTCTTCGGTTGGCCACTGTTGACCGGCATATTGATCGCCCTGCTGGTGATCCTGCGCTTTCCGCAATGGGTCGGCCTGCCCAGCCAGGACGTCAACCTGCAGCAGGCGCCGCAAAGCGCCAGCGTCATCCAGGGTCCGGTGTCCTACGCCGACGCCGTAGCCATCGCAGCGCCCGCCGTGGCCAACCTGTACACCACCAAGGCGGTCAACAAAGGTGCCCACCCGCTGTTCGAAGATCCACAATTCCGCCGGTTCTTCGGCGACAACCTGCCCAAGCAGCGGCGCTGGGAGTCGAGCCTGGGCTCGGCGGTGATCATGAGCCCCGAAGGCTACCTGCTCACCAACAACCATGTGACCGCCGGCGCCGACCAGATCGTGGTGGCCCTGAAAGACGGCCGGGAGACCCTGGCCCGGGTAATCGGCAGCGATCCGGAAACGGACCTGGCGGTGCTCAAGATCGATCTGAAGAACGTTCCGGCAATCACCATCGGACGCTCCGACGGCATCCGCATCGGCGACGTCGCGCTGGCCATCGGCAACCCGTTCGGCGTCGGCCAGACCGTGACCATGGGCATCATCAGCGCCACCGGCCGCAACCAGCTGGGCCTCAATACCTACGAAGACTTCATCCAGACCGATGCGGCCATCAACCCCGGCAACTCCGGCGGCGCGCTGGTGGATGCCAACGGCAACCTGACCGGTATCAACACGGCCATCTTCTCCAAGTCCGGCGGTTCGCAGGGCATCGGCTTCGCCATCCCGACCAAGCTGGCGCTGGAGGTGATGAAGTCGATCATCGAACATGGCCAGGTGATTCGCGGCTGGCTGGGCATCGAAGTGCAGCCGATGACCGAGGAACTGGCCGAGTCGTTCGGCATCAAGGACCGGCCAGGCATCGTCGTTGCCGGAGTGTTTCAGGGCGGCCCGGCGTACAAGGCCGGCCTGCAGTTGGGCGATGTCATTCTCAGCATCGATGGCGAGCCGGCCGGCGATGGTCGCCGCTCGATGAACCAGGTCGCCCGCACCAAGCCCGGCGACCGGATCGCCATCCAGGTGATGCGCAAGGGCAAGGAAATCACCTTGAACGCCGAAGTAGGCTTGCGCCCGCCACCGGCGCCGGCGGCGGTGAAGCAAGAGGAGAAGTAGGGTTGTGGGACATCCCGGTTTCGGGGTCGGCTGGAGATAGATGTCAGATTAAAACGGATCGCTGAGGTCGCGTTACCGTCCTATGGCCCCTCCTTTCCGGAGGGGGCCAGGGACAACGCAGAGCCCCTGCGTGGCTTACAGCGCGTCGAGCAACACTTGGTTCTGTTCTGGCGTGCCGATGCTGATGCGCAGGAATTGTGCGATGCGTTCCTGCTTGAAATGGCGCACGATCACGCCCTTCTCGCGCAAGCGGGCGGCTATGGCTGCAGCGTCCTGGTCGGGGTGGCGGGCGAAGATGAAGTTGGCTGCCGAGGGCAGTACCTCGAATCCATGTTCATTCAGCCCTTGCACCAGTTTTTCGCGACTGGCGATCACCTTGGCGCAGGTGTCTTCGAAGTAGGCCTTGTCGGCAAACGCTGCGGCGGCGCCGGCGACCGCCACTCGGTCGATCGGATAGGAGTTGAAGCTGTTCTTGATACGCTCCAACGCTTCGATCAAATCCGGGTGGCCTACCGCGAGCCCTACCCGCAGGCCGGCCAGCGAACGGGATTTGGACACGGTCTGGGTGACCAGCAGGTTCGGATAGCGGTCGACCAGGGTGATCGCGGTTTCACCGCCGAAGTCGACGTAGGCTTCATCCACCACCACCACCGAGTCCGGGCTGGCCTGGACGATCTGCTCGACCGCTTCGAGCGGCAACAGGCAGCCAGTGGGAGCGTTCGGGTTGGGGAAGATGATCCCGGCGTTGGGCCTGGCATAGTCCTGCGCACGGATTTGGAACTGCTCATCCAGCGGCACGGCCTCGAAGGGAATACCGTACAAGCCGCAATAGACCGGATAGAAGCTGTAGCTGATGTCCGGGAACAACAGCGGCTGGTCATGCTGGAACAGGCCGTGGAAGATGTGCGCCAGCACTTCGTCCGAGCCGTTGCCGAGGAACACCTGGTTGGTTTGCACCCCGTAATAGTCCGCGACGGCTTGCTTGAGCAGGTCGCTATTGGGGTCCGGGTACAGACGCAGGGCGTCGCCCAGCTCGGCGCGCATGGCCTCGATCGCCTTGGGCGATGGACCGTAGGGGTTCTCGTTGGTGTTGAGCTTGACCAGGTTGGCAACCTTGGGCTGCTCGCCGGGCACATAGGGCACCAGGTTCTTGACGAAAGGGCTCCAGAATCTGCTCATGCTCACTCCCCTTTTACCAGGTCAGGTTGGATACGGTATTCGGCGCTGCGGGCATGGGCGCTCAGGGACTCGCCGCGAGCCAGCACGGAAGCGGTCTTGCCCAGCTCGGAAGCGCCCTGCTCGGAGCAGAAGATGATCGACGAACGCTTCTGGAAATCGTAGACACCCAAGGGTGAGGAAAAGCGCGCGGTACCCGAAGTCGGCAGCACGTGGTTGGGTCCGGCGCAGTAATCGCCCAGCGCTTCGCTGGTGTGACGCCCCATGAAGATGGCACCCGCATGGCGGATATGCGGCAGCCAGGCCTGCGGGTCTTCGACCGACAACTCCAAGTGTTCCGGAGCAATTCGGTTGGCCACTTCGATGGCCTGCTGCATGTCGCGGACCTTGATCAGTGCACCCCGGCCATTGATCGAGGTATTGATGATCTCGGCGCGCTCCATGGTCGGCAGCAGCTTGTCGATACTCGCCGCGACCTTGTCGAGGAACTCGGCATCGGGGCTGACCAGAATGGCCTGGGCGTCTTCGTCGTGTTCGGCCTGGGAGAACAGGTCCATGGCGATCCAGTCGGGATCGGTACCACCGTCGCAGACCACGAGAATTTCCGAAGGACCGGCGATCATGTCGATGCCGACCTGACCGAATACATGGCGCTTGGCAGTCGCCACGTAGATATTGCCCGGGCCGACGACCTTGTCTACCCGCGGTACGCTTTCGGTGCCATAGGCCAGGGCCGCAACGGCCTGGGCGCCGCCGATAGTGAACACGCGGTCGACGCCGGCAATGCAGGCCGCTGCCAACACCAGCTCGTTGACCTCGCCCCGCGGCGTGGGCACGACCATGACCACCTCGGTAACGCCCGCCACTTTCGCTGGAATGGCGTTCATCAGCACCGATGACGGGTACGACGCCTTGCCACCGGGCACGTACAGGCCGGCGCGGTCCAGTGGGGTAACCTTCTGGCCGAGCACCGTGCCGTCGGCTTCGGTGTAGCTCCAGGAATCCTGCTTCTGCTTCTCGTGGTAGAGCCGCACCCGCTCGGCGGCGGTTTCCAGAGCTCTGCGCTGCACATCGGTAATGCGCGTAAGTGCCAGTTCGAGTCGCTCGCGCGGCAGGATCAGATCAGCCATCGAGGCGACCTGCAGGCCATCGAAGCACTCGGTGAATTCGACCAGCGCGGCGTCGCCCCGCTCGCGCACGGCCTTGATGATGTCCAGCACGCGCTGATTGACCGAGTCATCTGACACACTTTCCCAGCTCAACAGATGGTCCAGATGGCGGGCGAAGTCCGGATCAGTGGCATCGAGTCGGCGAATAGCAGTGGAAACGGTCATGGCGGGCCTCAAATAATAGCAATTGCTCAAGCGCCGATAGATTACCAATCGATCCGCATGGGCACTTGAGTTATTTGGCTATGATGCGGATAGATGGGCGCAGGTTGCAGACCTGCGCAGGTGCATCAGCCGCGGTGTCGCGACTCCACTGCCTTGCGCAGGGTGTCGATCAACGCCTGGATGCGGGCGTGCTGCATTTTCATGGAGGCTTTGTTCACCACCAGCCGGGAGCTGATGTGGGCGATCAGTTCCTGAGGTTCCAGGCCATTGGCGCGCAGGGTATTGCCGGTGTCGACCACGTCGATGATCTTGTCGGCCAAGCCCACCAGCGGCGCAAGCTCCATGGAACCGTACAGTTTGATGATATCGACCTGGCGGCCCTGCTCGGCGTAGTAGCGCTTGGCAACGTTGACGAACTTGGTGGCCACACGCAGGCGACCGGTGGGCTCGGCCGCGCCGATGGCGCCGGCGGTCATGAGCTTGCACTGGGCAATCTGCAGATCGAGGGGTTCGTAAAGACCCTGGCCACTGTATTCGAGCAGAACGTCCTTGCCGGCAACGCCCAGGTCGGCGGCACCGTGTTCGACATAGGTCGGCACATCGGTGGCGCGCACGATCAGCAGGCGCACATCGTCCTGGGTCGTGGGAATGATCAGCTTGCGGCTCTTGTCCGGGTTCTCGGTGGGCACGATGCCCGCCTCAGCCAGGAGCGGCAATGTATCGTCAAGAATGCGGCCTTTGGACAGCGCAATGGTCAACATGGGAAACGTCAGTCCTTACAGGAAAGTTTCTGGCAACGACCGGGCGCATCCCTGCGCCCTGCACGCACATCAGCCCGGTACGCGACGGATCTTGGCGCCCAGCATCTGCAGTTTTTCTTCGATGCACTCGTAGCCACGGTCAATGTGGTAGATGCGGTCGATCAAGGTGTCGCCTTCGGCGGTCAGAGCCGAAATGACCAGGCTGGCCGACGCCCGCAGATCAGTTGCCATGACCGGTGCGCCCTTGAGCTTCTCGGTACCGGTGACGATGGCCGTGTTGCCTTCGACCTGGATCTGCGCGCCCATGCGGTGCATCTCGTAGACGTGCATGAAACGGTTTTCGAAGATCGTCTCGATGACCGCGCCGGTGCCTTCGGCAATGGCGTTGAGCGATATGAACTGCGCCTGCATGTCGGTGGGGAACGCCGGGTACGGCGCGGTCCGCACGTTGACCGCCTTGGGCCGCTTGCCGTGCATGTTCAATTCGATCCAATCGGCACCGGTGGTGATCTCGGCGCCCGCTTCGCGAAGCTTTTCCAGCACGGCTTCGAGAATGGTCGGATCGGTGTCCTTGACCTTGACCCGGCCGCCAGTGCAAGCAGCGGCCACCAGGTAGGTACCGGTCTCGATGCGATCAGGCATGACCTTGTAGGTCGCCGAGTGCAGGCGCTTCACCCCATCGATGGTGATGGTATCGGTGCCGGCGCCCTGGACATTGCCGCCCATGGCATTGATGAAGTTGGCCAGATCGACCACTTCCGGCTCGCGCGCAGCGTTCTGCAGCACGCTGCGGCCGTTGGCGAGGGCTGCGGCCATCATGATGTTCTCGGTACCGGTCACACTGACGGTATCGAAGAAAAAGTTGGCCCCGCGCAGGCCACCCTCGGGAGCCTTGGCCTTGATGTAACCAGCTTCCACGTCGATGACCGCACCCATGGCTTCGAGGCCACGGATGTGCAGGTCGACCGGACGCGAACCAATCGCGCAACCGCCCGGCAGCGCCACTTCGGCTTCGCCGAAACGGGCGACCATCGGGCCCAGCACCAGGATCGAGGCGCGCATGGTCTTGACCAGCTCGTACGGCGCCACCAGTGTCTTGATGGTGCGCGGATCGATCTCGACTGCCAGCTTCTCGTCGATCACCGGCTCGATACCCATGCGGCCGAACAGCTCGATCATGGTAGTGATGTCGTGCAGGTGCGGCAGGTTGGCGACCGTCACCGGCCCATCGGCCAGCAAGGTGGCAGCCAGAATCGGCAGAGCGGAGTTCTTCGCTCCGGAAATGCGGATTTCGCCATCAAGGCGAACGCCGCCAGTAATAATCAGTTTGTCCATTGGAGTCTCGACGCGGAATGGCTCAGGAACGCTCAGCCCAGGCTGCGCTGCTGAAGAATTTCATGGTGATCGCATGGATGCTGCCATCGGCGATCCATGGGTTCAAATGAGCATAGATCTGTTGCTGGCGCTTGACCGGACTGAGTGCGGTCAGCTCGTCACTGATGACGTTCAGCTGGAAATTGCAGCCTTCGCCTTCGACTTCCACCTGCACTCCCGGCAGCTTGGCTTCCAGGAAACCTTTCACTTCTACAGCCTGCATGCTCAACCTCGATCGGCGCCCTGTGCGCGCGGGTCGGCCATCATACAAAAAAGCCCTCCGGCTGCGAACCCCGTATCGACGGGATCAGGCCAGAGGGCCTCGATGATGGCCGCTCAAATCTGTGAAAAGAATTCGCTCATGCCGGTGACCTGAGCGATCTGACGCATATCGTGAGGCAATGCCTGAACGCGGACGGTCTTGCCCGCTGCTTCGGCATCGCGCATGAAGCCCAGCAGCAGGGACAAGCCAACGCTGCTGGATTTCTCGACTGCGGTGCAGTCGATGACCAGCGCCGTAGCCGGGCTGGACTGGATCAACGCCTGACCCTGCTTGCGCAGGGCGGCGCCGGAGCGGTAGTCCAGCACGCCGGCCAGGCTGAGCTGGTCGCCGGCCAGTTCGACGCGAGCCTGATCCATCACTGGGCGCTCGTCGGAGCAGCTTTGTCGGTGACTTCCTTGGCCTTGGCAACTTCGCCTGCCCAACCATCGATGGTCTTGTCCAGGTCGTTGCCGTTGCGCTGCATGCTGTCGGCGAACTGGTCGCGGAACAGCTTGCCGATGTTGATGCCATTGATGATGACGTTACGCACCTTCCACTCGTTGTTCAGGTTTTCCAGGGTGTAGGAGACTGGATACACAGCTCCGCCGGTGCCCTTGACCTGCATGTCGACGCTGGTACGAGTGCCGCTCTCATCCTTGGCCGGGCCGACAGTGATGCCCTGGTTGTTGTATTCGAGCAACGCGTTGCCATAAAACTGCATCAGGCTGCGCTTGAAGTTTTCCTGGAAGCGCGCTTTCTGCGCCGGTGTTGCCCGGTTCGCGTACTTCACGGTCATGATGCTGCGCGATATGCCCTCGGCATCGACGACCGGACCGACGATGGAATTCAACGCGTCGTAGAAAGCCTGAGGGTTGCTGCGGTAGGTTTCGCGGTTCTTTTCCAGATCCGACAGCAGTCGGTCGGTGACGCCCTGTACCACCTGATGTGCGGATACCGCAGGGGCTGCATTGGCCCACATCGGTAGCAGAGCCACCAGAACCAGCAGGCTGCGTCGCATGATCGAAAACATGGATAACTCCTTATTTGGCATCTTTGCTGACTGTGTTGAGCAGGAACTTGCCGATCAGGTCTTCGAGCACCAGGGACGACTGGGTGTCGTGGATGGTACCGCCGTCGGTGAGCAAGGCTTCCTCGCCACCCACGCTGATACCAATGTACTTCTCGCCCAGCAGGCCCGCGGTCAGGATGGAAGCAGTGGAGTCGGTGGGCAGATTGTCCACTTTCTTGTCCAGCTGCAGGGTCACCCGCCCCGTGAAGGTGTCGCGATCCAGATCGATAGCCGTGACCTTGCCGATGGTCACACCGGCCATGGTCACCTTCGCTCTGACAGTCAAACCGGCGATATTGTCGAAATAGGCATAAAGTTTGTAGCTCTCGGTGTTCGCGCTGGTGGACAGACCACTGACACGCAAGGCCAACAGCAGCAAAGCCAGGATGCCGGCCAGAAGAAACAGGCCAACTCCGACTTCCATTGATCGGTTTTGCATCAGAAATCTCCAAACATCAGGGCGGTCAGAATAAAGTCCAGGCCCAGAACGGCCAGCGACGCGTAGACCACAGTCTTGGTGGTAGCACGGCTGATGCCCTCGGACGTGGGTTCACAGTCATAACCCTGGAACACGGCGATCCAGGTGACGACGAAAGCGAATACCAGGCTCTTGATCACACCGTTGAGCACATCATCGGTGAAGCTCACGCTGTTCTGCATGTTGGCCCAGAACGATCCTTCATAGACGCCCAGCCAGTCGACGGCAACCCAGGAGCCACCCCAGATACCGACGACGCTGAAAATCATCGCCAGCAACGGCAGGGAAATGAAACCGGCCCACAGCCTTGGCGCAACGATGTACTTGAGCGGGTCGACGCCGATCATCTCCAGACTCGACAGTTGCTCGGTCGACTTCATGTTGCCGATCTCGGCCGTCAATGCCGAACCGGCGCGGCCGGCGAACAATAGAGCGGTGACCACCGGTCCGAGTTCACGCAGCAGTGTCAGCGCGACCATTTGCCCGACCGCCTGTTCCGAACCGTACTTGGCCAGGATGCTGAAGCCCTGCAGGGCCAGAACCATGCCGATGAACACGCCGGACACAACGATGATCAACAGGGACATGACACCCACTGAATACAATTGCTTGATCAGCAGCTGGAAACCGCCACCGATGCCACCGCGGCCCACCAGCGCATGGCCCAGGAACAACCCGGAACGCCCCAGGATGCCGACCATGTCGATGGCCGAACGACCGAACAGGCGCACCCGCTCCATGATTGATTTCTTGCGCATCAACGCTTCCCCAGCAGATCGGCGCGGTAATCGGGCGCGGAAAAATGAAAAGGCACGGGGCCGTCTGGATCGCCTTTCATGAATTGGCGGACGCGCGGATTGTCCGACCCCATCAAGGCTTCGGGCGTACCGTGACCAAGCACCTGGCCGTCACCTACGACATAGATGTAGTCGGCGATGCTCGCGGTTTCCGCCAGGTCGTGGGACACCACGATACTGGTGATACCCAGGGCATCGTTGAGCAGGCGGATCAACCGGACCAGCACGCCCATGGCAATCGGGTCCTGACCGACGAACGGCTCGTCGTACATCAATATCTGCGGGTCCATGGCAATGGCACGGGCCAGCGCGACGCGGCGCTTCATACCGCCGGACAGCTCGTCCGGCATCAATTCGATGGCACCGCGAAGGCCAACGGCCTGCAGTTTCATCAGAACGATGTCGCGGATCATGTCCTCGGGCAGGTCGGTGTGCACCCGCAGCGGGAAAGCCACGTTTTCGAACACGTCCAGGTCGGTGAACAAGGCGCCGCTCTGGAACAGCACGCCCATGTGCTTGCGCGCGTCGAACAGATCGCTGCGCGAGAGCTTGGGCAGGTTCTGGCCATTGACCCATACTTCGCCGCCGGTGGGCCGCAGTTGTGCGCCCATCAAACGCAGGAGCGTGGTCTTGCCGCTACCTGAAGGCCCCATGATACCGGTGACCTTGCCGCGAGGAATGCGGATATCGACGTCGTTGAAAATGCTCCGCGCACCGCGCTTGAAGGAAACCCCTTTCAGCTCGACCGCGTAGGCGCTATCGGCACTCATTTAAACTCCTTGCAGTGCAACCTTACCCTCGGACGCTCATCTTCTGACCGAAGACACTTGGCGCGGACAGGCCGAACAAGCGGCGAACTATAGCATTGCAGACACGCGCCGCCCAAGATTGATCCATTGGCGTGGTGTACCGCCGATTTACCGAGGCGACGAAATAGGCAGGTGAGTCGCACGTCCATTCCCGCTATAATCGCCGCCTTTTCACCGGGCCTACCGATTTTCGCCATGAGCCAGACCAGCGACCTGATCCAATCCGCGCACCGCACCATACGTCTCGAAATCGAAGCGGTGGAGGGCCTGCTCGCCCATATCGACGCCGATTTCGTGCGCGCCTGCGAATTGATCCTCGAAAGCGACGGCCGCGTGATCGTGCTGGGCATGGGCAAGTCCGGCCATATCGGCAACAAGATCGCCGCGACCCTGGCGAGCACCGGTACTCCGGCGTTCTTCGTGCATCCTGCCGAGGCCAGCCATGGCGACATGGGCATGATCACTCGCCGGGACGTCATCCTGGCCCTGTCCAACTCCGGTTCGACAGCGGAGATCGTCACTTTGCTGCCTTTGATAAAGCGCATGGGCATTCCGCTGATCAGCATGACCGGCAACCCCGACTCACCCCTGGCCCAGGCTGCCGAGGTCAATCTCGACGCGCGCGTCGCCCAGGAGGCCTGCCCGCTGAACCTGGCGCCGACCTCCTCCACCACCGCTACCCTGGTGCTGGGCGATGCGCTGGCCATTGCCCTACTCGAGGCGCGCGGCTTCACGGCCGAAGACTTCGCCTTCTCCCATCCCGGCGGAGCACTGGGCCGACGCCTGCTGCTCAAGGTGGAGCACGTGATGCACACCGGCACCGCGCTGCCACAAGTGGCGCGCGGTACACTGCTGCGCGATGCGCTGATGGAAATGACCCGCAAGGGCCTGGGCATGACCGCGATCCTGGAAGCCGACGGCCGCCTCGCCGGGATCTTCACCGACGGCGATCTGCGACGCACATTGGATCGCACCATCGATGTCCACAGCACTCGAATCGAAGACGTCATGACTTCCCACGGCAAGACCGCTCGCGCCGACATGCTGGCTGCCGAAGCGCTGAAGATCATGGAAGACAACAAGATCAACTCACTGATCGTGGTTGACGATCAAGACTGTCCGGTAGGCGCCTTCAACCTTGGCGACCTGCTGCGCGCGGGAGTCATGTAATGACCGAGAATGGTGCAATGCCCGAGACTGGCAGCAACGACCTCCTGCAGCGAGGCAAGGCCATCAAGCTGGCCGTATTCGACGTCGACGGCGTACTGACCGATGGCCGTCTTTATTTCCTCGAAGACGGCAGCGAATTCAAGAGCTTCAGCACGCTGGATGGCCAGGGCATCAAGATGCTCATCAACAGCGGCGTGACCACGGCGATCATCACCGGCCGCAAGAGCCCGGTGGTCGAGCGGCGCGCCAGGAACCTCGGCATCGCGCATCTCTTCCAGGGCCGCGAAGACAAACTCGTGGTGCTCGACGGACTGCTCGCCGAACTCGGCCTGAGCTATGAACAAGTGGCCTACCTGGGCGACGACCTGCCCGACCTGCCGGTGATCCGCCGAGTGGGCCTGGGCATGGCAGTGGCCAATGCCAACGCCTTCGTGCGTCAGCATGCCGACGGCGTGACCCAGGCCAGTGGCGGCTTCGGTGCGGCACGCGAGTTCTGCGAGCTGATCCTCGATGCCCAAGGCAATCTCGAAGCGGCCCGCGCCGCCTACCTGTAGGGCCTGACATGCTGAACAAGAAAATCCGCAATATCGTCATCCTGGGTGTGCTGGGGCTGCTGTTCGCCGCCATCGGCTACTGGGACATCAGCCCGGAGCGCTTCCTCGACCAGCCCACGGCGGCCGTCGACGAAAGCCAGATCGATTACTACGCTATCAACGCGAAGGCGCGGCAGTACCTGCCCGATGGCGGCGTGCAGTACGACATGACCGCCGACAAGGTCGAGCACGTCAAGACGTCGCAGGTCACCTTGCTGACCAAGCCCGACATGCAGCTGTACCGCGGCACCGTCTATCCATGGCACGTGACCAGCGACCGTGGCGAAGTCAATCCCGATGGCAGCGAAGTCGAGCTGATCGATTCGGTGCGCATCGCGCGTACCGATCAGAAAAGCCGCGCTACGCTGATCACCAGCTCGCGCATGACCATTTTCCCACAGAAGCAATATGCGCAGACCGACCAAGACGTTAGAATCGACGGCGCCGGTGGCGTGTCGACGGCCAAGGGCATGAAAGCGTATCTGAATGACAGCAAGATCAACTTGCTGTCCAACGTAAGAGGACAGTATGAGGCTCGTTAAAACCCTCCCCTTTTTGCTCAGCCTGAGCGCAGCACTGGGAAGCGCGAGCGCCTGGGCACTGCCCACTGACCGCGATCAGCCCATTCATATCCAGTCCGACGATGCCCAGCTCGACGACAAACAGGGCGTGGCGACCTACAAGGGCAATGTGATCATTACCCAGGGGTCGATGAAGATCACCGGCAACACCGTGACCATCACCCGCAATGCCACGGGCGACGTGGACGTGTTCACTGCCGTCGGCAACCTGGCCTACTACGAGCAGAAACCTGCCGCCGACAAGCCCATCGTGCAGGCCTATGGCATGACCATCCAGTACTTCGCGGCGCAGAACCGTATCGTGCTGATCGACAAGGCCAAGGTCATCAACGACGGCAACACGTCCGAAGGCGAGAAGATCGTCTACGACACCGTGCGCCAGGTGGTCAACGCTGGCCGCGCCACGGGCAGCAAGGTCACCACGCCTCGTCCGCGCATCGACATGGTGATCCAGCCGAAGAAGAAATCCGACGCACCGCAGAAGGCCCAGTAATGGCAGTTCTGAAAGCGCAGCACCTGGCCAAGAGCTACAAGAGCCGGCAAGTCGTCCGTGACGTCAGCCTGTCCATCGAGAGCGGGCAGATCGTCGGCCTGCTGGGCCCCAACGGCGCAGGCAAGACCACCTGTTTCTACATGATTGTCGGGCTGGTGCAGGCCGATCAGGGCCGCGTACTCATCGACGACCTGGACGTCAGCCACCAGCCGATGCACGGCCGCGCCCGCTCCGGTATCGGTTACCTGCCGCAGGAAGCCTCGATCTTCCGCAAGCTGTCGGTGGCCGACAACATCATGGCCATTCTGGAAACCCGCAAGGAACTCGATGCCACGGCCCGGCTGGCCGAGCTCGAAGGCCTGCTGCAGGAGTTCCACATCACGCACATTCGCGACAACCTGGGCATGAGCCTTTCGGGGGGTGAACGCCGCCGCGTGGAGATCGCCCGGGCACTGGCCACCGCGCCCAAGTTCATCCTGCTCGACGAACCCTTCGCCGGTGTCGACCCGATTTCGGTCGGCGACATCAAGCAGATCATCCATCACCTCAAGACCAAGGGCATCGGCGTACTGATCACCGACCACAACGTCCGCGAGACGCTGGACATCTGCGAAACGGCCTACATCGTCAACGACGGGCAGCTGATCGCCGAGGGCGATGCCCAGACTATCCTGGCCAACGATCTGGTGCGCGAAGTCTATCTGGGCCACGAGTTCCGCTTGTAAGGCCCGAGGGCGCCAGCGCCCTCCAGCGGGCATTAATTTTCATGGCGCCCTAGGCAAACACTCAGGTTTCAGGCATATAATTTGCTTACGACATAAGCCGGGTATTTCGGTACCCGTAGTAGAAGGCGCTTCGCGCCGGCGACCAAGGTGTTAAGTTCCTGCCATGAAACCATCGCTCGTCCTACGTATGGGCCAGCAACTGACGATGACACCGCAGTTGCAACAGGCCATCCGCCTTCTCCAGCTATCGACCCTGGACCTCCAACAGGAGATTCAGGAAGCGCTGGAATCCAATCCCATGCTCGAACGCCAGGAAGAAGGCGACGACTTCGACAACAGCGACCCGCTGGCCGACAAGATCGAGCAGACTCCCCCCCAGGAAATCCAGGAGCCGAGCTTCCAGGAATCCGCGCCCACGGTCGACAACCTCGAGGAAGGCGACTGGAACGAGCGCATCCCCAGCGAACTGCCCGTGGATACCGCCTGGGAAGATGTCTACCAGACCAGCGCCAGCAGCCTGCCAAGCAACGATGACGACGAGTGGGACTTCACCACGCGCACATCGGTCGGCGAGAGCCTGCAGACGCACCTGTTGTGGCAGCTGAACCTGGCGCCCATGTCCGACACTGATCGGCTGATCGCCGTGACCATCATCGACTGCATCAACAACCAGGGTTACCTGGACGAGACGCTGCAGGAAATCTGCGAGTCTTTCGATCCTGAACTGGACATCGAGCTGGATGAGATCGAAGCGGTGCTTCACCGCATCCAGCAGTTCGAGCCCGCCGGCATTGGCGCCCGCAACCTGAGCGAATGCCTGATGCTGCAACTGCGCCAGCTGCCGCCCAGGACCCGCTGGCTGGCCGAAGCCCAGCGCCTGGTCAGCGACTTCATCGACATGCTCGGCTCGCGCGACTACAGCCAGTTGATGCGCCGCATGAAGCTCAAGGAAGACGAGCTGCGCCAGGTCATCGAACTGGTGCAGAGCCTCAACCCGCGGCCCGGCTCGCAGATCGAGTCCAGCGAGCCGGAATACGTCGTGCCCGATGTCATCGTGCGCAAGGACAGCGACCGCTGGCTGGTCGAGCTCAATCAAGAGTCCGTGCCACGCCTGCGGGTCAATCCGCAGTACGCAGGCTTCGTGCGGCGCGCCGACACCAGCGCCGACAACACCTTCATGCGCAATCAGCTGCAGGAAGCGCGCTGGTTCATCAAGAGCCTGCAGAGCCGCAACGAAACCCTGATGAAGGTGGCGACGCAGATCGTCGAACATCAGCGCGGCTTCCTCGACTATGGCGACGAGGCCATGAAGCCTCTGGTGCTGCACGACATCGCCGAGGCGGTAGGCATGCACGAGTCGACCATTTCCAGGGTGACTACGCAGAAATACATGCATACGCCGCGTGGCATATACGAGCTGAAATACTTTTTCTCGAGCCATGTCAGTACCTCGGAAGGTGGCGAATGCTCCTCCACGGCGATCCGCGCGATCATCAAGAAACTGGTTGCGGCCGAAAATCAGAAAAAGCCGTTGAGTGACAGCAAGATCGCTGGTTTACTGGAGGCACAAGGCATCCAGGTAGCCCGTCGAACGGTCGCCAAGTATCGCGAATCCCTAGGGATTGCGCCGTCCAGCGAACGCAAGCGGTTGATGTAGCCCTGCGATGTGCCACAGCGTTCCAGTGGCAGGCACCCAAGCCTGCTTCTTTATGCAATGGCAATAAGGAGAAGCGGTATGCAAGTCAACATCAGTGGACACCAACTAGATGTGACCGAACCCCTGCGAACCTACATCGGGGAAAAACTCGAGCGTCTCGAACGTCATTTCGACAAGATCACCAATGTTCAGGTGATCATGGAAGTCGAGAAGCTCAAACAGAAAATCGAAGCCACCCTGCGCATACCCGGTGGTGAGGTGGTCGCCAATGCCGAACATGACGACATGTACGCGGCCATCGACCTGCTTACCGACAAGCTGGATCGCCAACTCAAAAAGCATAAGGAAAAACAGCAAAGTCTGCTGCAAGGCGCGACTGCTCGCTGACACTCCCCACCCATGATCCGACTAGAAACCATCCTGACCCCCGGCCGTTCCTGCGTGAACGTGCCGGGCGGCAGCAAGAAGAAAGCACTCGAAGAGATCGCCAACCTGATCGGTCGTGAAGTGCCATCGCTCGACACCCAAACCGTGTTCGAAGCGCTCATTGCCCGTGAAAAACTGGGTTCGACCGGATTCGGCAACGGCATTGCCATCCCGCATTGTCGCCTCAAGGGGTGCGACACCCCCGTCAGCGCCCTCATCCACCTCAGCGCCCCGATCGACTACGACGCCATCGACGGCGCGCCCGTGGATCTGCTGTTCGTGCTTCTGGTGCCCGAAGCGGCCACCGATGCGCACCTGGAGTTGCTTCGCCAGATCGCCAGCATGCTCGATCGCAAGGAAGTGCGCGAAAGACTGCGTTCGGCGCCCAGCAATCAAGCCTTGTACCAAGTGGTACTGGACGAGCAGAGCGGTCATTAACCATGCGTTTGATCATCGTCAGTGGCCGCTCAGGCTCAGGCAAGAGCACTGCCCTGGATGTTCTCGAAGACAACGGTTTCTATTGCATCGACAATTTGCCGGCAGGCTTGCTGCCCGAACTGGCCGAGCGTGCCCTGATCCATACCGAGCTGGCGCAGCCGCAGGTGGCGGTGTCGATCGATGCGCGCAACCTTCCCAGCCACTTGTCGCGTTTCCCCCAACTGCTGGCCGAAGTACGTGCCAAGCATATCAATTGCGATGTGCTGTATCTGGACGCCGACGAAGAAACACTGCTCAAGCGTTTTTCCGAAACACGTCGCCGGCATCCGCTGAGCAATGAAAGCCGCTCGCTGGCCGAGGCCATCCGCGTCGAGAGCGATCTGCTCGGGCCTATCGTCGATCTGGCCGATCTCAAGATCAACACGACCAACCTGAACCTTTACCAACTGCGCGATGCCATCAAGGTCCGGCTGCTGAACAAGCCCGAACCGGGTACCGCCTTTCTGGTGGAGTCATTCGGGTTCAAGCGTGGCATGCCGATAGACGCCGACCTGGTGTTCGACGTGCGCTGCCTGCCCAATCCCTACTGGAAGCCGGAACTGCGCGAGCAGTCCGGGCTCGACGCCCCGGTCGCCGAATACCTGGCGGCCCAGCCGGACGTCGAAGAGATGTATCAGGACATCTCCTCCTACCTGCTCAAATGGTTGCCGCGCTTCGCCGCCAGCAGTCGTGCCTATGTCACCATCGCCATCGGCTGTACAGGCGGGCATCATCGCTCGGTATACTTGACCGAGCGCCTGGGCCGATTGCTGCAGCAGTCGCTCAAGAACGTCCAGGTTCGCCATCGCGACCTCAGCTGAAAGGATCCCCCGCGCAATGCCCGCCCTCCAAGTAGAAATCATCAACAAGCTCGGCCTGCACGCCCGTGCCGCAGCGAAATTCGTCGGCGTGGCGGGACGCTTTCCCTGCCAGGTACGCGTCGGCCGCACACCAGAAGCTCTGGTCGATGGCAAGAGCATCATGGGTGTGATGATGTTGGCAGCCGGAAAAGGCACCACCATTCACTTGCACACCGAAGGCGAGCAGGATCAGCAGGCGCTGGATGCCATCGTCAAACTGATCAATGACAAATTCGACGAAGGCGAGTGAAGCGAACCAGCGGTCGAGAGACAGAACCCGGTAGCGGCAATCCAGTACTGCGCTACGTCAGGTTCTGAGCTCTGGGGTCAGGGGTCAAGATAACGCAGTATCCATGACCATCATCAGGCAAAAACCTAGGCACAGGCCCAGGCTCGCCAACTTGTTATGACCATTGCTGCGCGATTCCGGAATGATCTCGTGAGTCACCACCAGCAGCATTGCACCGGCTGCAAAGGCCAGGCCCAGCGGTAGCAACAGCTCGCCCATACGCACCAGCCAGGCACAGAGCACTGCGAACACCGGCTCGACCAACCCGGATGCTGCGCCGATCAGGAAGGCCTTGTACCGGGCCATGCCCGCCCCTGCCAGAACCAGTGCGATCACCAGACCCTCGGGGACGTCCTGCAGGGCAATGCCCATCGCCAGGCTGTCGGCGTCGTGCATGCCGCCGCCCGCCGACACGCCGATGGCCATGCCCTCCGGGATGTTGTGAGCGATGATGGCGATCACGAAGATCCAGATACGTGCAGGAATCACAGGCTGCTGCGTGCTGCCCACCAGATAGTCGGGTGTGACCCCGGAAACCCTCCGGTCCACCAGATACAGGCAGAACGCTCCGGACATGATGCCCAGGCTCATCAGGCCACCAGCGCCCCAGCGTGAGAAACCGATGGCCGCTGCCGCATCCAGGCCGGGAATGATCAGCGAGAACGCAGTGGCCGCCAGCATCACGCCCGCGCCGAAGCCCAGCAATGTATCAGCCACGGCGACCGGCATGCTGCGGATGACCAGTACGGGAACCGCGCCCAGAGCAGTGCCCAGGGCGCAGATGGCACCACCTTCGAGCGCGCGCAGGATGCGCGGATCGAGATCGAGCCAGGCCAGCAGTTCACCCACCAGCAAGGCGGCCCCTGCCAACAGCAGCACTGTGCCCAGCGCCAGGCGAAAGCGGCGGACACTGACCAGCGCAAAGGTCTGCGATCCCATGGCGCGAGGCTCAGTTCACGGCGGCTTGGTAGCGCTTCTCGACGTTGGCCCAGTCGACCACGTTGTAGAACGCGTTGATGTATTCAGGCCGACGGTTCTGGTACTTGAGGTAGTAGGCGTGCTCCCAGACGTCGAGACCCAGAATCGGCGTGTTGCCATTCATCAAGGGGCTGTCCTGGTTGCCGCTGCTTTCCACCACCAGCTTCTTTTCCGGCGTGACGCTGAGCCAGGCCCAGCCACTGCCGAAACGACTCAGCGCGGCCTTGGTGAATGCTTCCTTGAACGCATCGAACCCGCCGAGCTCGGTTTCGATGGCCTGGGCAACGCTGCCCTGCGGCTGGCCGCCACCATTGGGCGACATGACTTCCCAGAACAGGCTGTGGTTGGCATGGCCACCACCGTGGTTGGTGACGGCGCCGCGCAGGTTCTCCGGCAGCTGCTTGACCGAGGCAACCAGCTTTTCCACGGGCCATTCGGCGTATTCGGTGCCTTCGATGGCAGCGTTGACGTTGGTGATGTAGGTCTGGTGGTGCTTGGTGTGGTGGATCTCCATGGTCGCGGCATCGATGTGCGGCTCCAGGGCATCGTAGGCATAGGACAAGGCAGGCAGGGTATAAGGCATTTTCAGTGAACTCCGTAGGGAAGGTTATCGGGTTGCGTGACGACTGGCGCAACGTCGGTTTCGGCGGCGCTACACAGCAACCGGTGGGTACGGGGGTATTCGCCATGCTGGCGAGTGAAGCCGAGCAACTCGGCGTAGGTCTTGCTGGCGTGGCGCAGGGCCGCATCGCGCAGTGCAGACGGCAGCCGAGGATCCTCGGCCGCACGCAGCAAGCGTTCATGAATGGCGCACAGGTACTCGGCGCTTTCTTCGGGTTGATGCAACTGCAGGTGCAGGTCGGCCAGGTTGTGGTGGGAGATGACACAGGCGGCCACCGCTTCGTCGACATCCGGCCAACGCTCGAGCAGCACCTGAGCCCACGCCAGGGCCTGCAGGTAATGCTCGCGCGCATCGATCAGCTCGCCCCGGACAAAGCAGGCGTTGGCCGTCTCCGTGATACGTTTCCAGTGCTGCATGGCGGACGTCTCCCAGCGGTTGCCTGGCGGTCAGATACCGCCGGCAGTGAGCTTTTCCGGGTCGAGCAGGTCGCTGAGCTGTTCGCGACTCAGGTCTGTGTGTTCCAGTGCCACATCGATGATAGGCCGACCCTCCTTGTAGGCTAGCTTGGCAATCTGGGCAGCCTGCTGATATCCGATGATCGGGTTGAGTGCGGTCACCAGAATCGGGTTGCGCGCCAACGCTTCCTTGAGCTTGGCTTCGTTGACCTTGAACGTCGCGATCGCCCTGTCAGCCAGTAGACGGCTGGCATTGGCCATCAGTTCGATGCTTGAAAGAAGGTTGTTGGCGATGATCGGCAGCATCACATTGAGCTCGAAATTGCCCGACTGACCGGCTATCACGATGGCTGCGTCATTGCCGATGACTTGCGCGGCCACCATGGCAGTCGCCTCGGGAATCACCGGATTGACCTTGCCCGGCATGATCGAGGAGCCAGGTTGCAGGGCTTCAAGCTCGATTTCGCCCAAGCCTGCCAAAGGCCCTGAGTTCATCCAGCGCAAGTCGTTGGCGATTTTCATCAACGTGACGGCCGTGCCCTTGAGTTGGCCGGACAGCGCCACAGCGGTGTCTTGCGAACCGATCAGAGCAAACAGGTTGTCACCGGGCCTGAAGGCGACGCCGGTAAGTTCGCCCAAATGCTCGCTGAAGCGCTGGGCGAACTGGGGATGGGCGTTGATCCCGGTACCCACGGCAGTGCCACCTTGTGCCAAGGCCTGCAAGGCTGGTTGCAAAGCCTGCAGGTGACCGATATTGGCCTGGACCTGGGCCGCCCAGCCATTGAGGACCTGACTCATGCGCACCGGCATGGCGTCCATCAGATGGGTACGGCCGGTCTTGACGAACCCATGGACCTGCTCGGCCTTGGCCTGGATGGCCTGCACCAGGTGCTGCAGCGCAGGCAGCAGGTGCTCATGCAACGCCAGAGCGGCGCTTACGTGAATGCTGGTGGGGATGATGTCGTTGCTGCTCTGACCACAATTGACATGATCGTTGGGATTGATCGGCTCGTTCAAGATCCGACTGGCCAGGGTTGCGATGACCTCGTTGGCATTCATGTTGGAACTGGTGCCCGAGCCGGTCTGGTAGATGTCGACCGGGAAGTGCTGCATGAAGTCGCTCGCCAGCAACTGTTCGCAGGCACGCACGATGGCATCGCCCTGGGCCGCGCTCAACTGTTCAAGCTCGACGTTGGCCTTGGCCGCCGCCGCCTTGGCCAGAACCAATGCGCGGATGAACTGGGTCGGCATGCGTTGGTGGCTGATGGGAAAGTTGTCGACTGCACGCTGGGTCTGGGCGCCATACAGGGCGGCCTCCGGCACTTGCAGCTCGCCCATGCTGTCACGCTCGATACGGGTGTTACTCATCGCAATATCCTTGCAGCAGATCAGTGAGTGGGATCGAAGGCAGCAACTCACAGCGCGCCAATTGATGGGCGCAGTCCTGCCATTGGCGGATGTGGGCAGGGTCTGCCGCGCAGTTACGCAAGTCGCGCAGGGGGCGCCAGGCCTGATCCAGGCAAAGGCTGCGCCAGTGCAAGGGCAACGCCTGGTCGAGGGCGGTCGCCAGCAGCAGGCGGAAGGTGCCGTGTGCTACGGATTTCGGGGAGGTGGGGGTGAAACGCGCCAGGTAGCGCCCCTCGGCCAGGTAGTGGTCGATGAGTCGCGGCTCGTTGGGCAGCAGCGCGCAGCGAATCTGCAGGCCCAGCCAATGCCAATTCTCTAGATAGGCGGATTCGTGTACAGCAGAACTCATCGGCGCACCCAATAGCCGGAATGAGTTTCATTATTGATTGATATCGAGAATCAACACAAGTACCGCAGCGGAGATTGCCCGACCCGGAGGGCCGGGCATCGACATCAGCTCCCAGCGACCGTCATGCGTTCGATCAGCACCGAGCCGGTGCGGATGTTGCTGCGCAGTTCCAGATCATTGCCCACGGCAACGATCTGCTTGAACATGTCGCGCATGTTGCCGGCGATGGTCACTTCCTGGACCGGAAACTGGATCTCGCCATTCTCGACCCAGAACCCTGCGGCACCACGCGAGTAGTCCCCGGTCACCATGTTCAGGCCATGGCCCATCAGTTCGGTCACCAGCAAGCCACGGCCCATGCGCCGCAGCAGCGCGTTCTGGTCTTCGTCGCCATGGGTCACGAACAGGTTGTGCACACCGCCGGAATTGGCCGTGCTGGGCAAGCCCAGTTTGCGGCCCGAATAGGTGCTCAACACGTAGGACACCAGTTCACCATTCTCCACGAACGGCTTGGCATAGGTCGCCAGACCGTCGCCGTCGAATGCCGCGCTGCCCATGGCGCGCATCAGGTGCGGACGCTCGTCCAGGGTCAGCCACTCGGGGAACAGCCGCTGGCCCATCGCCCCTTCCAGGAAAGAAGATTTGCGGTACAGGTTGCCACCGGAGATCGCTGCGAGGAAATTTCCGAAAAGCCCCCCGGCCAGTTCCGCCGAGAACAATACCGGCACCTCGCAGGTCGGCACCGGTCGTGCGCCCAGGCGAGCGGCAGCGCGTTGCGCGGCCCGCTGACCGATGGAGGCGGCATCAGCCAGCAACTCGCCCTGGCGACTTACGTCGTACCAGTAGTCGCGCTGCATCTGCCCATTGGCCTCGGCAATCATCACGCAGCTCAAGCTGTGCCGCGTCGATGCATAGCCGCCGATGAAACCGTGGCTGTTGCCATACACGCGGCAGCCCTGATGAGTGTTGAGCGTGGTGCCGTCGGCGTTCTTGATCAAGGGCTCGGCATCGAAGGCTGCGGCTTCGCAGGCCAGGGCCTTCTCGATGGCCTGCTCGGGCGTGATGTCCCAGGCATGATACAGGTCGAAATCGGGCTGCTCGCGGGCCATCAAGGCCGCGTCGGCCAAGCCCGAGCTTTCATCCTCGGAGGTGTGCTTGGCGATCGCCAGGGCTGCAGCGACGGTTTCGCGAATGGCTTGGGGGCCGCTCGCCGAGGTGCTGGCCGAGCCTTTGCGCTGACCGACGTACAAGGTGATGCCGAAACCTTGGTCGCGGTTGAATTCGACGGTCTCGACTTCGCGCTGGCGCACCGATGTGGACAAGCCCTGCTCCAGCGACACGGCCACCTCACAGGCGCTGGCCCCCTGACGCTTGGCTTCATCGATGATCTGCTGCACTTGCTCCTGCAGGACTGGCAATGCCTGCGGGCCGACGCTCTGGGGTGCGTTCATGGTGTTCTCCAATCAAATTCGGGTTCGGGGCGGGCCGATCTACGGCCGGGCCAGACAAGCGGCCCCCGACTGGTTATCATGGCGGCGTTTATTTGCGGACTGCCCCCATGGTTGATTCTTACGACGACTCCCTCGACGAGGGAAAAAGCAAAACTCAGGTCAAACGCGAGCTGCATGCGCTGACCGATCTTGGCGAGCGCCTTATCACGCTCAAGCCGGACATGCTCAATCGCCTGCCCTTGACCGATGGCCTGCGCCGGGCGCTGGCCGATGCCTCCAAGCACACTGCCAACATCGCGCGCAAACGCCACATCCAGTTCATCGGCAAACTGATGCGCGATCAGGACATCGACGCCATTCTGGTGCTGCTCGACCAAGTGGACGCTTCCACCCGGCAATACAACGAACGCTTCCACAACCTGGAGCGCTGGCGTGATCGGCTGGTAGCCGGCCCGGACCAGGTGCTCGAGGCGTTTTTCGCCGAGTACCCGGAAACCGATCGCCAGCACCTGCGCAACCTGGTTCGCCAGGCCCAGCACGAGACGGCGCACAACAAACCGCCTGCTACTACGCGCAAGATCTTCAAGTACATCCGCGAGCTGGACGAAACTCAACGCGGCTTGCGCTGAGACGCCTGAAGGCAGGCCGCCCGGCCTGCCTGTCATCCCTTTCAGGCGCCGGTACCGCCCACGGTGATCGCATCGATCTTCAAGGTCGGCTGGCCCACGCCTACGGGCAGTGACTGCCCATCCTTGCCGCAGGTACCCACGCCGCTGTCGAGCGACAGGTCGTTGCCGACCATGGAAACCCTGCTCATCGCCTCCGGGCCGTTGCCAATCAGCGTGGCGCCCTTGACCGGCGTGGTGATCTTGCCGTCTTCGATAAGGTAGGCTTCGCTGGTCGAGAAGACGAACTTGCCGCTGGTGATGTCCACTTGCCCACCACCGAGGTTGGCGCAATAGATACCCTTCTTCACCGAGGCGATGATTTCGGCCGGGTCGCTTTCGCCCGCCAGCATGTAGGTGTTGGTCATCCGCGGCATGGGCAGGTGCGCATAGGATTCGCGGCGACCGTTGCCGGTTGCCGCCACGCCCATCAGACGCGCGTTGAGCTTGTCCTGCATGTAGCCCTTGAGCACGCCGTTTTCGATCAGGGTGGTGCACTGGGTAGGCGTGCCTTCGTCGTCGACGCTCAGCGAACCACGACGCCCGGCCAGGGTGCCATCGTCGACGATGGTGCACAGGCTGGAGGCGACTTTCTCGCCCACGCGGCCGCTGTAGGCCGAGCTGCCCTTGCGGTTGAAATCACCTTCCAGGCCATGCCCGACCGCTTCGTGCAACAGCACGCCGGACCAACCCGCGCCCATCACCACCGGCATGGTACCGGCCGGTGCCGCCACTGCCTCGACGTTGACCAAGGCCTGGCGCAGCGCTTCACGGGCGTAGCCCATGGCGCGGTCTTCGGCAAGGAAGTAACGGTAATCGGTGCGACCACCGCCACCGTGCCCACCGCGCTCGCGACGACCGTTGTGCTCGACGATGACACTGACGTTGAAACGCACCAGTGGACGCACGTCCGCAGCCAGGCTGCCATCGGCTGCGGCGACGAGGATTCGTTCCCAGACACCGGCCATGCTCACGGTGACTTGCTGGATACGCGGGTCCAGCGCGCGGGTGGCGGCGTCGACGCGCTTGAGCAGGTCGACCTTCTCGGCGCGGGTCAGCACTTCCAGTGGGTTGTCAGGACCGTACAACTGGCTGACTACCGGACTGCTGAACGCCTGCACGCGGCCGTTCTGGCCGGCGCGGGAAATCGAGCGTGCCGCACGCGCGGCCTGCACCAGGGCGTCCTGGGTGATGGCGTTGCTATAGGCAAATCCGGTCTTCTCACCGGATTGAGCACGCACGCCCACGCCCTGATCGAGATTGAAGCTGCCTTCCTTGACGATGCCGTCTTCCAGCGCCCAGGACTCGGAAATCTGACCCTGGAAATACAGATCGGCAGCGTCTATGCCGGGGCCGGCCAACTCGCCCAACACCGACTGCAGACTGTCTAGCGTGAGGCCGCCGGGTGCCAGCAGGTGTTCGCTGACGGTGGATAACATCTGGCTCATATTTACTCCGCGCTATTCGCAGGACGCTTGGCGTACTGCGTGGGAAAATGCTCGCAGGACGCTTGGCGTAATGCGCAAATGACTGCGCGCGGGTGGCCGGAAGCGGCCCGCGCAATTCGGGTGTCGGTGACGGATGATCAATACATGCGTCCGCCCGGACACTTTTTCAATACCGGGGCCCGGCCGGCAGTCCGATACCGGGCGACGGTCGCTGCGCGATCAGCCGCCGAATGGCTTGACCAGGGTCATCTGCGGATCCTTCCAGGAACCCTCGATGCGGTACTGCACGCTGGCGAAGCGCGCCACGCGGTCGCCCAGCAGCTTGTTCACCACGAACAACGCGCCGCCCACCACCGGCGCGCCCACCAGAACCGCCGCCAGCGGCAGGCTGTTGGTAATTGGCAGGGCAACCTGCACCTTGGCGTTAACGCCGTCGCGGACCATGTCCAGGGTACCGTCCAGATCGATGTCGGTGGAGGGACCGCGCAGGGTGATCGGGGTACGTGTCACGTAGACCCCTTCGCTGGCCACCAGCAGACCTTTGACTCGATCGTAGCTCAAGCCCTTGCCCAGCACATCGGAGAAATCCAGACGCAGGCGACGACCGATGGCATTGAAGTTGAGCAGGCCGAACACGCGCAGGGCCTGGGCGCCCCCCTCGACCTCGACGAACTGGCCATCACGCAAGGTGGCGTCCAGGTTGCCGGAAAAGCGCTTGAGCCCGACCCAGGCCGGTGAACCCGGCCAACGACCATCGGCGTCCAGGTGGAACGACTCGCTGGTCACGGTCGGGGCAAACTTCCAGGCCTGCAGCACATCGGCCAGGTTCTTGCCTTGCAAGCGCCCGCGGAACCACGTGCTGGACGCACCCGGCGCGCCTTCCCAGGTCGCCGCGCCGTGCAGCATCAAGCCTTTGAGCCCCAGGTCGAGATCGTTGAGGGCGACACCCTTGGCGGTCGGACGCAGTTTCAGCGACCAGCTGCCGAGCAGCTCTTCGCCCTGCAACAGCTGGCGGATCCTGACATTGACCGCGGGTATCTTGCGTGGATCGACATTGGCCAAGGGGTCCGGCGCTTCCACCGGGTTGTCGGCCTTGACCGCGTTCGGATCGACCGGCGGCAGGCGCACGGTATCGAGGTCGACGTTGATCGGAGTCGCCTTGCCATCGGGCACATCGACCTTGCCGGTGATCTGTTGGCTGGCCAGGGCAAGGTGCCAGGCACTGGGGCTGCGGTTGAGCTGCACATGCGCCTGGTCGAGTTGCTGACCGAAGCCCTTGAGCGTGCCGATCTGCAGGTCGACCGCATTGACGAGCTGGCTGGCAGCGCCGCTCGGATCACCGCCGGTGTACTGCTCGGCCTGCTGCTGCCACGGTTCCAGATCCAGTGCCTGCAACGCGCCGCGAACCCGCAGCCCCTGCGTGGTGGGAAGTTGCGGCGTACCCGAGCCGATCAGCAACTCGCCCCGACCCCTGGCCAGGTCATTGGCCGCGGCTGCATAGGCAAAGCTGGCCAGATCGGCATAGGTGACGTCGAATCGGCGCTCCTGACCCTGTAGGTTCATCACGAATACTGTCGGGCGCGCCACAGCCCGTGTCTTGCCAAAGGGCGCGGGCAGATCGATGTCGACACCCTTGAGGTCGGAATCGACGCGAAGCTGGCTGTCGGCACCCAGCTTGAGCTGCAACTGGTAGGCAATATCACCGGACGCCGGTACGGCCTGCTTGACCTGCAACCAGTCGGCCAGGCGCTTCACCGGGATCTGGCTGTGCGCGACGATGCGCGTCAACGGCGCGCCTGGCTTGCCTTCGGCAGCAATCTGCGCCGTTACCGGCTGATCGAAAGCCTGGGCAGTGATGCCCTCGCCGCTCAGGCCCTTGTCGAAGTCGAAGCGAAACGTCCCGCCCAACTGGCTGAGCGCAAGCTCCGGGGACTTGATCTTCAGGCGCGCCGCGCGGGTGCTGAAATCCACCACGACTTTGGGCTCATGGCCTTTGACCAGTGGAATGTCGAGGTCGAGCCTGCCCTTGAGCGGGCCTTCACCCTGCCAGCCGGCGAAGATATCGGCGGTGCCGATGGGCGCGGTCTGCAGGATCTTCAAACCGTCGGCCAGACCACCGTCGAAGTTGCCCTTCACGTACAGGTGGCTGTCCTCGCCCAGCGGCACGTGGGGCACAGTGACGGCAACATCGCTGACCTTGGTGTCGAGGATCTGCCCGCGGTCGGCCAGGATGCGCACGTCACCGTCCTGGACATAGACATTGCCGGCGACCTTGCGTGCCTCCGGCCAACCGGGCTGGAACGCCAGTGTCACGTCGTGGACCTTGAAGAACAGCGTGATACTGCGCGAATGCGCCTCGGCAGCGCCGGCCAGCGAACCCTGGTACTGGAAGTAGCCCTGATCGACCGCGCCGCGCTTGATCGCCGTACGCAGCCACTGGTCGATCGACGGGCTGAGCACCTTGGGCAGGTATTTGCTGGTGTAGGCACCATCACCATCGACCAGGCCGACCCGCAGGTCCATGTAGGGTTCGGCCTCGTGGTGCAACGGCAGGCGAATGAGAAAGTCGGCGGCAATATTGCCCTCTTCGCCCAGGACCTTGATGGCCGGTGCGATCAGGGTGAACGCGTGCTCATCGAGCTTGAAATTCAGGCGAGCGTTGGCCTTGAGGTAATGCCAGGGTTTCTCGAAGATCGGGCTCAGGTGCAGCATGAACTTTTCGCTGTCCAGGCGCAGCTCACCCTGGCCGATATCGCCGATCAGACTGCCGCTGACGTTGTCCGCTGCGGGTGCGCCGTAGTAGGCATCGAAGCCGACGTTCTCCAGGTTGGCCGCGTAGCCAAGGCGATCGGCGCCGGTAGCCTTGGGTCGAATGTCGAGCGAGACATTGCGCAGCACCCCAGTGAGGTTCAGGCCGTTGGCGATGGCCGCCACTTGCTTGGGCAGGGGCACCAGCGCGTCGAGCAACGGCGTGATCGGCGTCAGGTCGAGACGGTCGGCCTGAATGTGCCACTGCTCCTGGCTCGAGGGCGTGGCGACGCGCTGCTGCAGCGCCACCTGGGTTTGCCAGGGTTTGCCATCCAGGGTCATGGCCAAAGTCCCCAGGTTGACGTCGAGGCCTTCGGCGCTGCGTTGCAGCCAAGCCTGCAGCTTGAGATCGGCGATGGTGTAAGGCTTGTGCTCGGCACGGGCACCTTTGAACGATGGCGCTTCGAGCTTGACCACCGCTCGCTGAACGTCGGCATCCGCCCAGTCCAGCCAGAACTCGCCGCCCGCCTTGAGTTGCGCAAGCTTCCAGGCCTGGGTATAGCGACTCGGCAGCCATTGCGCCCAGTCGCTTTGCGGCAGGTTCAGATATACCTGGGCGCGGCCCTGGCGCCATCGTTCGGCGCGCACTTGCGCCTGCACGTTCAGCGCCAGCGGCTGACCGTCAGGCAGATGCAGGCGCAGATCCAGGCGCTGGTGCTCTTCACCGGTACGCAGGCTAAGCTCTACATAGGTCAAGGTCAGTGGGTCGTGCTCGAACGGTTGCAGGGTCAGCTGGCTGTCGAGCACCGACAGCCGCTCGACCTGCTGCATCTGCTGCAAGGTGCGCTGCAGGTCGAAGGCCTGGTCCTGCCGCTGCGGCAGACCCTTGAGCGACCACTTGCCGGCGGCGTCCTCGACCGCGCTGAGCTGTACGCCGCCCAGCTCGAGATGGGCAATGCGCACCGACCGCGCCAACAGACTGCCCCACAGGTCCGGCACCACCCTGACCTGATCCAGGCGCAGCGCATCGCTGCCCTCGCCCACTTGCACATCGTGAATCAGCAGTACCGGCGCCAGACGACTCCAGCGCCCCTCCAGACTACCGATGCGCACCGGCATGCCCAGCGCCTGGCTGGCACGTGCCTCGATCTGCGCGTCGTATTCGGCCACCAGGGGCACCAGTTGCCGACCCAGGCTGACGTACAGCGCCAGCAACACCAGCAGTACCGCACACAGCGTCAGCGCCCAGCGCGTCACCCCACCGAGCACGGCATTCAAGCGGACCATGCAGGCATGCTCCCGCCACAGGCAGCGTCAGCCTGAAAGCTCGAAGCCTGGGGACTCGACAATCGTTTCACTGGCCGTTTCAGAGCAGCACCACATCATATTGTTCCTGGGAATACATGGACTCGACCTGGAAGCGAATGGTTCGTCCGATGAACGCTTCCAGTTCGGCCACATTGCCGGATTCTTCATCGAGCAGCCGGTCGACCACTTTTTGATTGGCCAACACACGATAGCCCACGGCCTGATAGGCACGCGCCTCGCGCAGGATCTCGCGGAAAATCTCGTAGCACACTGTTTCCGGGGTTTTCAGCTTGCCACGGCCCTGGCAACAGATGCACGGCTCGCACAGGACCTGTTCCAGACTTTCGCGGGTGCGCTTGCGGGTCATCTGCACCAGGCCCAGCTCGGTGATGCCGATGATGTTGGTCTTGGCATGGTCGCGTTCGAGCTGCTTTTCCAGCGTGCGCAGCACCTGTCGCTGGTGCTCTTCATCTTCCATGTCGATGAAGTCGATGATGATGATGCCACCGATGTTGCGCAGACGCAGCTGCCGGGCAATGGCGGTGGCCGCTTCCAGGTTGGTCTTGAAGATGGTCTCTTCGAGGTTGCGGTGGCCGACGAAGGCCCCGGTGTTGACGTCGATGGTGGTCATCGCTTCGGCCGGATCGACGACCAGATAGCCGCCGGACTTGAGCGGCACCTTGCGGTCCAGCGCCCGCTGGATCTCGTCTTCGACACCGTACAGATCGAAGATGGGCCGCTCGCCAGGGTAATGCTCCAGGCGGTCGGCAATTTCGGGCATCAGTTCGGCCACGAACTGCGTGGTCTTCTGGAAGGTCTCCCGTGAGTCGATGCGGATCTTCTCGATCTTCGGGTTGACCAGATCGCGCAGGGTACGCAGCGCCAGACCCAGGTCTTCGTAGATTTCGGTCGGCGCCCCGACGGTCTGGATCTGCGCGTTGATCTGGTCCCACAGGCGCCGCAAATAGCGGATATCCATGAGGATTTCCTCGGCGCCCGCCCCTTCGGCGGCGGTGCGCAGGATGAACCCGCCGACCTCCTGGATACCCTCTTTCTCGACGCAGTCGGCCACCACCTTCTTCAGGCGTTCACGCTCGCCCTCGTCCTCGATCTTCAGGGAGATGCCGACGTGCCGGGTGCGCGGCATATACACCAGGTAGCGCGACGGGATCGACAGCTGGGTGGTCAGGCGCGCGCCTTTGGAGCCGATCGGGTCCTTGGTGACCTGCACCACCAGGCTTTGCCCTTCATGCACCAGGGCGCTGATGGTTTCCAGGGTCGAGCCTTCACGCAGTGAGATTTCCGACGCATGGATGAACGCGGCGCGGTCCAGGCCGATGTCGATGAAGGCGGCCTGCATGCCGGGCAGCACCCGCACTACCTTGCCTTTATAGATATTGCCGACGATACCGCGACGCTGGGTACGCTCGACGTGGACCTCTTGCAGGACACCGTTTTCCACCACGGCCACGCGCGATTCCATCGGCGTGATGTTGATCAGAATCTCTTCGCTCATGGCTGGGTCTCGTTCCTGGTGTCTTTTGTTGTAATGGCGATGGCACTGCCGGCCGGCCCCTCTCAGGACACTTGCCAGCAGGCGATGCCATTGCGTTGCAGCAGCGCCGCGGTTTCGTACAAACCCAGGCCGACGACGGCAGAATAACTGCCTTCGAGCTTTTCTACGAATATTGCGCCCAGCCCCTGGATGCCGTAGCCGCCCGCCTTGTCCGCCGGTTCGCCGGAAGCCCAGTAGGCACGGGCCTCGGCTTCGTCGATCGGGCGGAACGTGACCTGTGCCGAAGCCGTGCCGATGTCCATCTGCGTGCCATCGAACAGTGCCGCGGTGGTGATCACTTCATGGGTGCTGCCGGATAACAGAGCCAGCATTGCCAAGGCATCGGCTTCGTCGCGCGGCTTGCCGAGAATGCGTCCGTGCGCGATGACTGCAGTGTCCGCGCCCAGCACGTGCGCGGCCCCCGGCTGCGGCCGCGACTGCCAGCCGGCGCGGGCCTTTTCTTCGGCCATGCGCTGCACGTATGCACGACTTTCTTCGCCGGGCCTGGGCGTTTCGTCGATGGCAGCACTGATCACGGTGAAGGGTACGCCGATCTGCGTCAGCAGTTCACGACGCCTGGGCGAGCTGGAAGCCAGGTACAGGGTAGACATGCAAGGCGTCTCCGCGTCGGGCCGCGCGGGCCCGTCAGTTGATGCCCAGGCGCTTGCGCAAGCCACGCAGCAGGTAGCTGACCCACGGCCAGAGCAAGGCGCTCATCAGCGCGGGCAACAGCAGGGCCAGAGTGGGTTGGCGGTTGCCGGTCAGCGCGCTCAGCCATAGCTGAACCAGCTGCGCCAGACCGAAGACCACCAGAATGACCAGGCTCTGCTGCCACATTGGAAAGATGCGCATGCGCTGGGCCAGGGACAGGATGAGGAAGGTGATGAGGCTGAGGATGAGTGCGTTCTGCCCCAGCAGGGTGCCGAACAGCACGTCTTGCGCCAGGCCCAGGATCCAGGCGGTGGTCATGCCCACCTTGTGCGGCACCGAGAGCGTCCAGTAGGCCAGCAGCAGGGCCAGCCACAACGGCCGCAGCACTTCCATGAACTGCGGCATGGGCGATACGCACAGCAGCAGGCCGACGACGAAGGTCAGCCAGATGACCCAGCCATTGCGCGAGCGCGTACCAACCATTATTGCCTCTCCCGTGTGGTGGCCGGCGCAGCGCGCGAAGGTGTCGCCGGCGGGGTGCGCGCAGGGGTGGCGGCCGGGGCCGAGCTGGCACGCGCTGGGGTGGTGGCTGCCGGCGTCGTGGTGTGGGCAGGCGTTGCCGGTGCCACAGCGGGCGCAGCAGTGGCTGGCGCGGAGGTTGCTGCAGGGACCGGCGTCGCCGGGGTGCCGTCCTGGGGCGCGGCCCCTTGGCGATCGGCCGCCTCCTGGGCTTGCGCGGCTTCGGTGGCGCGCTGCTCCGGCGAGCGACTGTCGCTGAACACCAGCAGCAGATAGCGGCTGCGGTTCAGGGCGGCGGTCGGCACGGCGCGGACGATGGCGAAGGGCTGACCGGAATCGTGGATGACTTCCTTGACCGTGGCCACCGGGTAACCCGCCGGGAACCGCTGGCCCAGGCCAGAACTGACCAGCAGGTCGCCTTCCTTGATGTCGGCGGTGTCGGCGACGTGGCGCAGCTCGAGCCGCTCGGGATTGCCCGTGCCGCTGGCGATGGCACGCAGCCCGTTGCGGTTGACTTGCACAGGAATGCTGTGGGTGGTGTCGGTGAGCAGCAGCACACGCGAGGTGTAGGGCATCAATTCGACCACCTGGCCCATCAACCCACGGGCGTCGAGCACGGGCTGGCCGAGCACCACGCCATCGCGCTCGCCCTTGTTGATCAGGATGCGATGGGTGAACGGGTTCGGGTCCATGCCGATCAACTCGGCTACCTCGACCTTTTCGTTCACCAGCGCCGAAGAGTTGAGCAGCTCGCGCAGACGTACGTTCTGCTCGGTCAACGCCGCCAGTTTCTGCAGGCGACCTTGCAGCAACAGGCCTTCGGTCTTGAGTTTCTCGTTTTCGGCCAGCAGCTCGGTGCGGCTGCCGAACTGGCTGGCAACGCCTTCGAACAAGCGTTGCGGCAGATCGGTGACCCAATAGGCACGCATCAGCACCAGCGACATTTCGCTGCGCACGGGTTTGAGCAAGGTAAAGCGCGCGTCGACGACCATCAGCGCGACCGACAGCACGACCAGCACCAACAGGCGCACGCCCAGTGAGGGGCCCTTGGTGAAAAGCGGTTTAATAGGCCGCTCCTCCCAGGCAAATGTTCATGTGGTCATTCATGTGACGGCAAACCGGCCCGGATCGAAAGTACAGGACGCATACAGGTAGCATCGAAGACGCTACCTGTAAACGACCCCAGGAATCTTTCCCGCGAAGTTATTCGCTGGAGAGCAGATCCATGGTGTGCTTGTCCATCATTTCCAGGGCGCGACCGCCACCCCGAGCCACGCACGTCAGCGGGTCTTCGGCGACGATCACCGGCAGGCCGGTTTCCTGGGCCAGCAGCTTGTCGAGGTCGCGCAGCAGCGCGCCACCGCCAGTCAGCACCAGGCCGCGTTCGGCGATGTCCGAGGCCAGCTCGGGAGGCGACTGTTCAAGCGCGCTCTTGACGGCCTGCACGATGGTCGCGAGCGACTCCTGCAGGGCTTCGAGCACCTCGTTGGAGTTCAGCGTGAAGGCACGTGGAACGCCTTCGGCGAGGTTGCGGCCACGCACATCGACTTCACGCACTTCGCCGCCTGGGTAGGCAGTGCCGATTTCCTGCTTGATGCGCTCGGCGGTGGATTCGCCGATCAGGCTGCCGTAGTTGCGACGCACGTAGGTGACGATGGCTTCGTCGAAGCGGTCGCCGCCCACACGGACGGATTCGGCATAGACCACGCCATTGAGCGAGATCAAGGCGATTTCGGTGGTACCACCGCCGATGTCGACGACCATCGAACCGCGGGCTTCCTCGACCGGCAGGCCGGCGCCGATGGCGGCCGCCATGGGCTCTTCGATCAGGAACACTTCGCGGGCACCGGCGCCCAGCGCCGATTCACGGATGGCACGGCGCTCCACCTGGGTGGATTTGCAAGGCACACAGATCAGCACGCGCGGGCTGGGCTGCAGGAAGCTGTTCTCGTGCACCTTGTTGATGAAATATTGCAGCATCTTTTCGCAGACGCTGAAGTCGGCGATCACGCCGTCCTTCATCGGGCGAATGGCGGCGATGTTGCCGGGGGTACGGCCGAGCATGCGCTTGGCTTCGGTACCGACCGCAACGACACTTTTCTGATTACCGTGGGTCCGAATGGCCACAACTGATGGCTCATTCAGGACAATACCGCGCTCACGCACGTAAATAAGGGTGTTGGCAGTGCCCAGGTCAATGGAAAGATCGCTGGAAAACATGCCACGCAGTTTCTTGAACATGGGAAAAGGACCCTAGGCAACGCGTGGGTAAAAAAGTGCGGCAAACTCTAACAACGGCGGGGATTTTGGGCAAGGCGCCAATATGTTAAATTGGCTGTTTTTCCGGGCACGCCTGCACTCGATCGCGGCCATATGACCACAGAAGTGCGATAGTGTTCCCCAAAACCACGGCTTTGCCGTATTTCATTTTCCACTGGAGATCCCCATGGCGCTTGAACGCTGCGACGTGGAAAAAATCGCTCACCTGGCCCGCCTGGGCCTGAATGAAGCCGATATGCCACGCACCATCGAAGCACTGAACAGCATTCTGGGCCTCGTCGACCAGATGCAAGCGGTCGACACCAGCGGCATCGAACCCCTGGCCCACCCACTGGAAGCCAGCCAGCGGCTGCGCGCCGACCAGGTGACCGAACGCAACCAGCGCGACGCCTACCAGGCCATCGCACCGGCGGTGGAAAACGGCCTGTATCTGGTTCCGAAAGTCATCGAGTAAAGGGAAAGAGCCTGCCATGCATCAACTGACACTGGCCGAGATCGCCCGCGGACTCGCCGACAAGAAATTTTCCGCCGAAGAGCTGACCCGTACCCTGCTGGCGCGTATCGCCCAGCTGGATCCTCAGCTCAACAGCTTCATCACCATCACCCCCGAGCACGCCATCGCCCAGGCGCAGGCCGCCGATGCGCGGCGCGCCAATGGCGAAGGCGGTGCCCTGCTGGGTGCACCGCTGGCCCACAAGGACCTGTTCTGCACCCAGGGCATCCGCACCAGCTGCGGGTCGAAGATGCTCGACAACTTCCAGGCGCCCTATGACGCCACCGTGGTGGCCAAGCTCAATGCAGCGGGCGCGGTGACCCTGGGCAAGCTGAACATGGACGAATTCGCCATGGGTTCGGCCAACGAGAACAGCCACTACGGCCCGGTGAAAAACCCCTGGAACCTGGCCCACGTGCCCGGCGGTTCCTCGGGTGGCTCGGCGGCGGCCGTGGCGGCGCGCTTGTTGCCGGTGGCAACAGGTACCGACACCGGCGGCTCGATCCGCCAACCGGCGGCCTTCACCAACCTCACCGGCATCAAGCCGACCTATGGCCGGGTATCACGCTGGGGCATGATCGCCTACGCTTCCAGCCTCGACCAGGCCGGCGTGCTGGCGCGCAACGCCGAGGACTGCGCCCTGTTGCTGCAAGGCATGGCAGGCTTCGACCCGCAGGACTCCACCAGCATCGATGAACCCGTCCCCGACTACAGCGCCACCCTGGGCGGCTCGCTGCAAGGCCTGCGCATCGGCGTGCCGAAGGAATATTTCGGCGCCGGCCTCGATCCGCGCATCGCCGACCTGATTCACGCCAGCATCGAGCAACTGCAGAAGCTGGGCGCAACCATCAAGGACATCAGCCTGCCGAACATGCAGCAGGCGATTGCCGCCTACTATGTGATCGCGCCGGCCGAGGCTTCTTCGAACCTGTCGCGCTTCGACGGCGTACGCTTCGGCTATCGCTGCGAAAACCCCAAGGATCTCACCGACCTGTACAAGCGTTCGCGCGCCGAGGGTTTCGGCCCGGAAGTGCAACGCCGCATCATGGTCGGCGCCTATGCTCTTTCGGCGGGCTACTACGACGCCTATTACCTGCAGGCGCAGAAGATCCGCCGCTTGATCAAGAACGATTTCATGGCCGCCTTCGAAGACGTCGACATGATCCTCAGCCCGACCACGCCGAACCCGGCCTGGAAGCTGGGCGCCAAGAATGCCGACCCGGTTGCCGCCTACCTCGAAGACATCTACACGATCACCGCCAACCTCGCCGGCCTGCCCGGCCTGTCGATGCCGGCCGGTTTCGTCGATGGCCTGCCGGTCGGCGTGCAGCTGCTGGCCCCCTACTTCCAGGAAGGCCGCCTGCTCAATGCGGCGCACCAGTACCAGCAAGTCACCGACTGGCACACTCGCGCGCCTGAAGGCTTCTAAGGAGAAACATCATGCAATGGGAAGTCGTGATCGGGCTGGAGATTCATACCCAGCTCGCCACCCAGTCGAAGATTTTCTCCGGCAGCTCCACCACCTTCGGCTCCGAGCCGAACACCCAGGCCAGCCTGGTCGATCTGGGCATGCCCGGCGTACTGCCGGTGCTGAACCAGGAAGCCGTGCGCATGGCCGTGATGTTCGGCCTGGCGATCGACGCCGAAATCGGCCAGCACAACGTGTTCGCGCGCAAGAACTACTTCTATCCCGACCTGCCCAAGGGCTACCAGATCAGCCAGATGGAACTGCCGATCGTCGGCAAGGGCCACCTGGACATCACCCTGGAAGACGGTACGGTCAAGCGTATCGGCGTGACACGCGCGCACCTGGAAGAAGACGCCGGCAAGAGCCTGCACGAGGACTTCAGCGGCAGCACCGGCATCGACCTCAACCGTGCCGGTACGCCGCTGCTGGAAATCGTTTCCGAGCCCGACATGCGCAGTGCCAAGGAGGCGGTGGCCTACGTCAAGGCCATGCACTCGCTGGTCCGTTATCTGGGCATCTGTGACGGCAACATGGCCGAAGGCTCGTTGCGCTGTGACTGCAACGTGTCGATCCGGCCCAAGGGCCAGGTCGAGTTCGGCACCCGCTGCGAGATCAAGAACGTCAACTCGTTCCGCTTCATCGAGCGCGCCATCAACAGCGAGATCGCGCGCCAGATCGAACTGATCGAAGACGGCGGCAAGGTCATCCAGCAGACCCGCCTGTACGATCCGAACAAGGACGAGACACGCGCCATGCGCAGCAAGGAGGAGGCCAACGACTACCGTTACTTCCCCGACCCCGATCTGCTGCCGGTGGTGATCGAGGATTCGTTCCTGGAAACGACCCGGGCCACCCTGCCCGAGTTGCCGCCTGCCAAGCGCGAGCGCTTCAAGAGCGAGTTCGGCCTGTCTGCCTACGATGCCAGCGTGCTGGCCTCGAGCCGCGAGCAGGCGGACTTCTTCGAGCAGGTCGTGGCCGGCTGCGCCGATGCCAAGCTGGCCGCCAACTGGGTCATGGTCGAGTTGGGTAGCCTGTTGAACAAGCAGGGGCTGGAAATCGAGGATTCGCCGGTCAGCGCCGCACAACTGGGTGGCATGCTGCAGCGCATCAAGGACAACACCATCTCCGGCAAGATCGCCAAGATGGTTTTCGAAGCCATGGCCAACGGTGAAGGCGATGCCGACCAGATCATCGAGGCGCGTGGCCTGAAACAGGTCACCGACAGCGGGGCGATCGAGAAGGTGCTCGACGAAGTGCTGGCTGCCAACGCCGAGCAGGTCGAACAGTACCGCGCCGCAGACGAAGCCAAGCGCGGCAAGATGTTCGGATTCTTCGTCGGCCAGGCGATGAAAGCCTCCAAGGGCAAGGCCAACCCGCAGCAGGTCAACGAACTGCTCAAGAGCAAGCTGGCCGGTTGATGCGCCGACGCCTCCCCTGTAGCAGCGGCGCAAGCCGCGTCCGGCTTCAACGCGGTGAAGCAAACGGACCGCGAATACCGCCGACGCGGCTTGCGCCGCTGCTACAGGCGTTGCGTGTGTGCTGTGTCGGTGCGATTGCCGTGCTGGCGGGCTGCGCCGGCCAGAACGGTATCATCGACCCGCGCGGCTACAACCGCGAGGGGGTCGCTTCCTACTACGGCGCACGCCACCATGGCGCTCGCACTGCCAGTGGCGAACGCTTCGATCAGCACGGTCTCACCGCAGCCCATCGCCAGCTGCCATTCGGTACCCGGGTAGTGGTGACCAATCTGTCCAACAAGCGCAATGTAGTGGTGCGGATCAACGATCGCGGTCCACACTCGCGCGGTCGCCTGATCGATGTGTCAAAAGGCGCTGCCGAAGAACTGGGCATGCTGCGCAGTGGTACGGCCCGAGTGCGCGTGCAAACCCTGCAAGACTGACCTGGAGCCACCGTTATCCCCGATCTCGCCACCCTGCCCGGCCCGACCTTGCTGCAGCTGTTCGCAGGACTGCTGATGCTGATTGCCGGCGCCGAATCGCTGGTGCGCGGCGCCGTGCGCCTCGCAGCCGCGCTCAAGATCAGGCCGCTGGTGGTGGGCCTGGGCGTGGTCGCGCTGGGCAGCAGTGTGCCCCAGCTGGCCGTCAGCCTGCAGGCGACGTTCGTTGGTACCCCGGACATCGCCGTTGGCAGCCTGGTGGGCAGCAACATCTTCAGTTTGCTGGTGACCCTGGGGCTGTCCGCGCTGATCATTCCGCTACGGGTTTCGCGGCAACTGCTGCGGCTCGATATTCCGCTGCTGATCGCAGCCAGTGCGCTGGTGTTCGGGCTGGCCCTGAACGAGCAGCTGGGACGCCTTGAAGGCGGCGTCCTGCTTCTGGCGCTGATCGGCTATCTGGGCATACTGTGGCGCCAGTCGCGGCACCCGGGGCGGGTGGCGGCAGCCCAAGGCACTGCGCCCTGGCTCAAGTGCCTGGGCATGATGCTCGCAGGCTTGCTGCTGCTGGGCGCGGGCAGCCACTGGCTGCTGGAAGCGGCGCTGGAGCTGGCCACCGATTTCGGCTTGTCGGACCGGGTGATCGGGTTGACCATCGTGGCCGTCGGCACCTCACTGCCGGAACTGGCAACATCGTTGGTCGCCGCCTTTCGTGGTCACCGCGAGATCGCAGTGGGCAACGTCATCGGCAGCAACCTGTTCAACCTGCTCGGTGTACTCGGCCTGACCGCCGTGCTGGCACCCGCGCCCCTGAGCGTTTCACCCAACGCGCTGGACTTCGACCTGCCGGTGATGCTTGGCGTCACCCTGCTGTGCCTGCCGCTGTTCTACTCCGGCTACCGGGTCACGCGGATCGAAGGGCTGGTGCTGCTGGGGTTGTACGTGGCGTATGGCCTGCACGTGGTGGCGTTCACCACGGGCATGCCATTGGCGGCCAGGCTGGAAGAGCTGATGCTGTTCTACGTACTGCCGGTGCTGGCGGCAGTGGTGCTGTGGGGCACCCTGCGCGCCTGGCGTCGACAGCACTGAACCCGCTTACCCCGCCCGACGCTTCTTGAACATCCAGGCCACGGCGAGCACCCCAAGCCACAAGGGAATCAACAGCACCGAAATGCGGATTCCCGGCGTCATGTACATGATCACCAGAATGCCTGCCAGGAACAGCAGGCACACCCAGTTGGTGATCGGGTAGCCCCAGCTCGGGAAGAACGTCGTCTGACCGTTGGCGCGCATGGCCTTGCGAAACTTCAGGTGAGTGATGCTGATGATGCCCCAATTGATGACCAGTGCGGACACGGCCAACGCCATCAGCAGGCCGAATGCTTCGCCCGGCATCAGGTAGTTGATGACCACGCTCAATCCGGTTGCCAGGGCGGAAATCCCCAACGCTTTCATGGGCACGCCACGGCGGTTGACTTCGAGCAGGGTCTTGGGCGCATCGCCCTGCACCGCCAGGCCGAACAGCATGCGGCTGTTGCAATAGACGCAGCTGTTGTACACCGACAGCGCCGCGGTCAGCACCACCACGTTGAGCACGGTGGCGACCACGTTGCTGTCCAGCGCATGGAAGATCATCACGAACGGGCTGCCACCCTCGACCACTTTCTGCCACGGATACAGCGAGAGCAGGATGGTCAAGGCGCCCACGTAGAACAGCAGGATCCGGTAGATCACCTGATTGGTGGCCTTTGGGATGCTGCGCCTGGGGTCATCGGCTTCGGCGGCGGTGATGCCGACCAGCTCCAGGCCACCGAAGGAGAACATGATGACCGCCATGGCCAGGGTCAATCCACCGATGCCGTTGGGGAAGAAGCCGCCGTATTGCCACAGGTTGGCGATGCTGGCATCCGGCCCGCCGCTGCCGGTGGCCAGCATCCAGGCACCGAAGCCGATCATGCTGACGATGGCGGCCACCTTGATCAGCGAAAACCAGAACTCCATCTCGCCGTAGATCTTCACCTGGAACATGTTGATCGCGTTGATCAGTACGAAGAACACCGCGGCCGAGGCCCAGGTCGGCACGTCCGGCCACCAGTACTTGATGTAGATGCCCACGGCGGTCAACTCGGCCATGCCTACCAGCACATACAGCACCCAATAGTTCCAACCGGACATGAAGCCGGCCAGGCCGCTCCAGTAGCGGTTGGCGAAATGGCTGAAGGTACCGGTGACCGGCTCTTCAACGACCATTTCACCCAGCTGGCGCATGATGAAGAAGGCGATCAGGCCGCCGATGGCGTAACCCAGGATGACCGACGGGCCGGCCATGCCGATGGTCTGGGCGATGCCCAGGAACAGGCCGGTGCCGATCGCCCCGCCCAGGGCAATGAGCTGGATGTGCCTGTTTTTCAGACCCCGATGCAGACCTTCGGGGGTGGATTGATCATCCATTGCGGTTCCTTAGCGGGTGAATGCTCGCAGGTGTGCAAGCAGCGTCTAGATCCAGCCGCCCCACTGCAACAGGAATATTCCGATATTGGTGGTGATGGCTGCCGCCAGGGTGGTGATGACAATGATGGCGGCGGCGAGCGAATAGTTGCCGCCGCTGGCCCGCACCATGACATAACCGACCGAGGCCGAAGGAGCGCCAATATACAGGAACAGAATGCCCAGTTCCGCCCCGCGAAAGCCCAACAGCCAGGCACCGAAGGTACCGACGATGGGCAGCAGGATCATTTTCACCGCGCTGGCACTCAGCGCCACCGAACCACTGCTGCGCAATGCGGCCAGCGACAGGGTCCCGCCGATGCAGATCAGCGCCAGCGGCAGGCTCATCTGCGCGACGTAGTCGGCCGAGGTCAGGACCCAATTGGGAATGGGCACCTGCAACCAGGCGAAGGGCACGGCCATGACCACGCTGATGATCAACGGGTTGACCAGGATGCTCTTGCAGATGCTCAGCGGGTCGGACTTGATGTTCGGGCTGTAGATCGCAAGCACCACCACCGACAGCGAGTTGTAGAGCACGATCACCAAACCGGCGAGGATCGAGCCCAGGGAGATGCCGTAGTCGCCATACATGCTGCCTGCCAGGGCCAGGCCGATGACACCGTTGTTGCCGCGAAAGGCGCCCTGGGTGAACACGCCACGGTCCACTTGCGGGCATCGCTTGGTGGCGATCCACCAGGCGATGGCGAAGCTGCCCACCGTGGCCACCACGAAGTACACCAGCAGGCCCGGCTTGAGTGCGGAGCGCAGGTCGGCATGGTAGATGCCCAGAAACAGTAGCGACGGCATGCAGACGTTGAACACCAGCGCCGAAGCGGTCTTGATGAAGTTGTCGTTGATCCAGTCGATTCGCCTCAGCCCGTAGCCGAGAAACAGCATGGCGAACACCGGAGCGGTCACGTTCAGGGTCTGCAGAAATAGGGCTAGCATGCCGGGGAACCTGTTGCCTGGAGTCAGGCGACAATGATAGCGAGGATGTAGGGGGCAGGCGGGGAAATTCTGGAAGGGTATGGCAGGCAGGGCCCCTTCGCGGGCGGAGGGCTCGCCGACCGCCCCGCTCCCACAGAGATCCGCAGCGTATGCAGGATCCCCGTAGGAGCGGTCAGCGGCCGCGAAAGCCGCACCGCGGTCTCGAGGCTTACTGCGGACCCATCTTGTCCATCAGGGCAGCGAGCATTTCGTACTCTTCGCCAGTCAAGTCGGTCAGCGGGGTGCGCACCGGCCCTGCATCGTAGCCGGCAATCTTCGCGCCCGCCTTGACGATGCTGACCGCGTAGCCGGATTTACGGTTGCGAATGTCCAGGTAAGGCAGGAAGAAGTCGTCGATCAGCTTGCCCACGGTGACGTGGTCTTCAGCGGCGATGGCGTGGTAGAAGTCCATCGCGGTCTTGGGAATGAAGTTGAACACGGCGGACGAATACACCGGCACACCCAGAGCCTTGTAGGCCGCTGCATAGACTTCGGCGGTCGGCAGGCCGCCCAGGTAGCTGAAGCGATCGCCCAGGCGGCGACGGATCGAAACCATCAGTTCGATATCGCCCAGACCGTCCTTGTAGCCGATCAGGTTCGGGCAGCTTTCGGCCAGGCGTTCCAGCAATGGCGCGTTCAGACGGCAGACATTGCGGTTGTAGACGATGACGCCGATGTTGACCGATTTGCACACGGCCTCGACGTGGGCGGCCACGCCGTCCTGGCTGGCTTCGGTCAGGTAGTGCGGCAGCAGCAGCAGACCCTTGGCGCCCAGGCGCTCGGCTTCCTGTGCATACTCGATGGCCTGGCGAGTGGAACCGCCGACGCCGGCGAGGATAGGCACGCTGGTAGCGCAGGTGTCGACGGCAGTCTTGATCACTTGCGAGTATTCGCTGGCGGCCAGGGAGAAGAACTCACCGGTGCCGCCGGCGGCGAACAGGGCGCTGGCGCCGTAGGGGGCAAGCCACTCCAGGCGCTTGATGTAGCCTTCGCGATGGAAGTCGCCCTGGGCAGTGAAATCGGTTACTGGAAAAGACAGCAGGCCGTGATTGAGGATGGACTTTAGTTCTTGTGGATTCATTGTTTGAACACCCTGAGTCGCATGGAAAATTGAACAACCAAACAGCCATGGCTGGCTGATGTCGTACGTCATCGTACAACTACTCAAGCAGTTCCTCAATAGGTGGAACGAAGTATTTTCAGATGGTCCAGAATGCCGCACCGAACGCCGACACGACACACGCAATCCCTGTAGCAGCGGCGCAAGCCGCGTCAGGCTTCACTGCGTGGTATCAGATGGATCACCTTGTCCGCCGACGCGGCTTGCGCCGCTGCTACAAGGATTGCGGTGTTTCTGTAGCAGCGGTGCAAGCCGCGTCCGGCCTCGCTGCGGTCTGCCAGATGCACCGCGCCAATCGCCGACGCGGCTTGCGCCGCTGCTACAGGGAGCGCGGTGTTTCTGTAGCAGCGGTGTAAGCCGCGTCCGGTGGCACCGTGTTCTGCCAGATACACCGCGCCAACCGCCGACGCGGCTTGTGCCGCTGCTACGGGGCGGTCAGCCCCTGCCCGCTTCGGCTTCCTGGTGCGCCTGGCGCAAGCGCTCGCGGCTGTTGGTCAGATGCAGGCGCATGGCGGCGCGCGCGGCATCGGAATCCTGGCGGGCGATGGCGTCGTAGATTTCCTCGTGCTCGCGACTGAGCCGGGTCATGTAGTGCTGCTGGTCGTCATGTGCCAGACGTGCCGAGTTCAGGCGGGTGCGAGGAATGATGCTGGTGCCCAGGTGCGTCATGATGTCGGTGAAATAGCGGTTGCCGGTGGACAAGGCAATCTGCAGATGAAACTGAAAATCGGACGCCACGGCATCGCTGGCATGGGCCGCGCTTTCGTTCAGCGCATCGAGGGCAGCGCGCATCGCTGCCAGTTGCTCGGGCGAGCGGCGGCTGGCGGCCAGCCCGGCGGATTCCACTTCCAGGCTGATGCGCAGCTCGAGCACGGCGAGCACATCGCGCAAGGTCACGATGGTCGCCGGATCAATGCGAAAACCGCTCGGGCTGGGCGTATCCAGCACGAAGGTGCCGATGCCGTGGCGGGTTTCGACCTGACCTGCCGCCTGCAGCCGGGAAATGGCTTCACGCACCACGGTCCGGCTGACACCCTGCTCTTCCATGATGGCCGACTCGGTAGGCAGCTTGTCGCCACGCTTGAGGTCACCATCGAGGATGCGCTGGGTCAGCACGGCCACCAGTTCCTGGGCCAGGCTACGCGGTTTGCGACGGGCGCGTGGGGCGGCGCTCTGAGTATCCATAGTGAAAGTCATTCTCGAAACGGTCGGTGATTGAAGCAATCATAGCCTAAAGCGGGTTGTACGATCATGGCATGAGCCGCCGCAGGGCCCGGCGGGCGGGCGAATGCCGCCTACCCGGGGGCGCAGGGCGCCAGCCAGAGCGCTCCACGCGAATTTACCGACGCACGGGGCGTTTCTGCAATTTGCGTTGCAGGGTACGCCGATGCATACCCAACGCCCGCGCCGTGGCAGAAATGTTGCCAGCATGCTCGGTGAGCACCCGCTGGATGTGCTCCCATTGCAGGCGGTCGACCGACATCGGATTTTCCGGCACCAGCGTGTCGAGGTCGGCATGTTCGGCCGACAGCGCCGCCAGCACGTCATCGGCGTCGGCGGGCTTGCACAGGTAGTTGCAGGCGCCACGCTTGATCGCCTCCACCGCCGTGGCAATGCTCGAATAGCCGGTGAGGATCACCACGCGCATTTCCGGATCGAGTTCCAGCAGCTTGGGCAGCAGCACCAGGCCCGAATCGCCTTCCATCTTCAGGTCCAGGGCGGCGTAGTCGGGTACATCGTCCTGGGCCAGCTTCAAGCCTTCCTCGGCGCTGCCTGCAGTACTTACGCGAAAGCCTCGGCGGGTCATGGCACGGGCCATTACGCGGGTAAACGTGGCGTCGTCGTCCACCAGCAACAGGTGCGGCAGCTCTTCGCCTTCGACTTGGTTTTCATCAGTCATCGATCATCTCCTGGGACGCCACGGGGCAGGCGCAGCTCGGTGAGCGTGCCGCCCTCTTCATGACTATAGAGTTTTACCGAGCCGCCGGCGCGAGTCACGCTGGCCTTGCTCAAGAACAGGCCAAGGCCGAAGCCCTTGCCCTTGGTAGTGAAGAACGGTTTGCCGATCTGCTCGGCAATGGCCAGGGGAACACCCGCGCCGTGGTCGCGGATGACGATGAAGATGTCTTCACTGTCCCAGTCCAGCTTGACCTCGAGGTTGTCGGGGCAGGCATCGGCGGCGTTGTTGAGCAGGTTGAGCAGCGCCTGGGTGAGGTCCGGAGGCGGCGACAGGTGCGGCACCTCGCCTTGGCCCAGGCGGTGGAAACGGTAGCTGGACTCGGGGCGCATCAGGTGCCAGCGATTGAGGGCTTCGTCGAGCCAGGCGGTGACCGGCTGATCGACCACGGCCATGCGGCGGTTGGCTTCGGCAGCCCGCACCAGTTGCTGGAGGGTTTCCTTGCACAGCTTGACCTGATCCTGCAGCACCTGCAGGTCTTCCTGCAGTTCAGGCTGGGGATGGTCCTGGCGCATTTCCTTGAGCAGCACACTCATGGTGGCCAGCGGCGTGCCCAGTTCATGGGCAGCGCCCGCCGCCTCGGTGGCCACGGCCAGCAGTTGCTGGTCACGCAGGCCCTCTTCGCGGCGCTGGGCACGCAGCTGCTCCTGGCGCCGCAATTCTTCGGCCATCTTGGCAGCGAAGAAGGTAATCACCGAAGCGGCCAGGGCGAAGCTCAGCCACATGCCGTAGATCTGCAGGTTTTCACGGCCGATCGGCAATGTATCGAGGGGGTAGAAGTGCGCCAGCATGAAGGTGTAGCAAGCCAGCGCGATGCCTGAGAGCACCAGGGAGTAGACCCACGGCAGGGTCACGGCGGCAATCGTCAGCGGCACCAGATAATAGGACACGAACGGGTTGGCGCCGCCGCCGGAATAGTACAGCAGGACGCTGTGGATCAGCAGGTCGCAGGCCAGTTGCAGGGCGTACTCGAGCTCGGTGACCGGCAACGAGAAGCGCAGGCGCAGGACGGTCAGCGCGCAGAGTATGGCGGACACCGCCAGGGTGGTGCTCAGCGCCAGCCAAGGTAAAGGCAGTAGATGCGTCAGGTAGGCGAAACCGACCGAGCCGGCCTGAGCAGCCAGTACCAGGGTGCGGATGAAGGTCAGGCGCCAGAGGTTCTGGCGTGAAGCGGAAAGAGGCATAGGATGGGCGAGCATTTGCTCTCCAGTGAGCGCTGCAGGCGGATCGGTGCAAGTATAACCAACTCGACACGCCGACAGCGGAAACTGCGGCAAATGACCGCGCGAAACGCATGAACCAGGCATCGTTCAGGAACCGCATCCGGCCTGGCCAGTCTTACCCAGCACCTACAACAAGGAGTTTTCCATGCCCGTCATCACCCGCAGCGCCGCTTTGGTCCTTGGTGCGAGCCTGTTGGCCAGCCTTCCAGCACTGGCCGACGAAGCCCGCTACAACCAGATTTCCCTGCGCGCCGAGGTCAGCCAGGAAGTGCCCCGCGACCTGATGCTCGTGACCCTCTACAGCGAAGAGCAGAACGCCGACCCGGCCAAGCTCGCCGCCGGCATCACCGACACCTTGAACAAGGCCCTCGCCCAGGCCCGTGAAGTCAAGGGCGTGATCGTGCGCCAGGGCAGCCGCAACAGCTACCCGATCTATGACGACAAAGGCCAGACCATCACCGGCTGGCGCGAGCGCGCGGAAGTGCGCCTGGAAAGCGCCGACTTCCCCGCGCTGTCCAAACTCACCGGCGAACTGCTGCAGAATCTGAAAATGGGCGCCATGGACTTCTCGATCGCCGACAAGACCCGCAAGCAGAGCGAAGACGCCCTGCTCAAGGAAGCCGTCGCCGCGTTCAAGGCCCGTGCTCAACTGGCCACCGACGCCTTGGGTGGCAAGAGCTACAAGGTGGTCAATCTCAACCTCAACAGCGCTGGCTACCCGCGGCCCTACGCGTCTGCCCCGATGATGATGAAAGCCGCCCGTTCCGACGCTGCCCCGGTAACCCCGGACGTGGAAGCCGGCACCAGCGAGGTCAGCATCAACGCAGACGGTGTTATCGAAGTCGTGATGCCTTGATGCCCTGCCGCCCTTGATCGGGCGGCTCTACCCCTTGTTACCCTTCATCTGCCGAGGCCCCCATGCACATCCCCGCCTTCAAGCCCTTGCTCCTGACCGCTGCCCTCTGTGCCGGGATGCCCATGGCCCAAGCTGCGAGCACGCTGGTGTACTGCTCAGAAGCCAGCCCCGCCGGCTTCGACCCCAGCCAATACACCAGCGGCACCGATTTCGACGCTTCGGCGGAAACCGTCTTCAATCGCCTGACCCAGTTCAAGCGCGGCGGCACCGAAGTCGAGCCTGGCCTGGCCACCTCCTGGGACGTATCGGCAGATGGCCTGAGCTACACCTTTCACCTGCGCGAAGGGGTCAAGTTCCACACCACCGACTACTTCACGCCCAGCCGCGATTTCAACGCCGACGACGTGCTGTTCACCTTCCAGCGCCTGCTCGATCCCGAGCACCCCTTTCGCAAGGCCTACCCTTCGGAATCGCCCTATTTCACCGACATGGGCCTGAACACCAACATCAAATCGGTCAGCAAACAGGACGAGCACACCGTCGTCTTCACCCTCGCCACGGTCGATGCCGCGTTCGTGCAGAACCTGGCCATGAGTTTCGCCTCGGTGCAGTCCGCCGAATATGCCGCGCAGCTGCTCAAGCAGGGCAAGGCGGCCGACATCAATCAAAAACCGATCGGCACCGGCCCGTTCGTGTTCAAGCGCTATCAAAAGGATTCGCAGATCCGCTACGTTGCCAACAAGGCGTACTGGAAGCCCGAAGACGTCAAGCTGGACAACCTGATCTTCGCCATCAACACCGATGCCGCCGTGCGCCTGCAGAAACTCAAGGCCGGCGAATGCCAGGTCAGCGGCTATCCGCGGCCTGCCGACATCGAGGTGATGAAACAGGACCCCAACCTGCGTGTGCTCAGCCAGCCCGGCTTCAACCTGGGCTTTCTTGCCTACAACGTGACCCATCCGCCGCTCGATCAACTCAAGGTGCGTCAGGCACTGGACATGGCGATCGACAAGCCCGCCATCATCAAGGCGGTGTATCAGAGCGCCGGCCAACTGGCGCAGAACGCCCTGCCGCCCGCGCAATGGTCGTACGACACGAGCATCAAGGACGCACCCCACGACGTCACCAAGGCCCGCGCGCTGCTCAAGGAGGCGGGGATCAAGGAAGGCACGACTATCGACCTGTGGGCCATGACGGTGCAGCGCGCTTCCAACCCCAACGCACGCATGTCGGCGCAGATGATCCAGAGCGATTGGGCCAAGGTCGGCATCAAGGCCAACATCGTCAGTTACGAATGGGGCGAGTACATCAAGCGCGCCAAGAATGGCGAGCACGACACCATGATCTACGGCTGGACCGGCGACAACGGCGACCCTGACAACTGGCTCGGCGTGCTCTACAGCTGTGCGGCGGTCAAGGGCAGCAACTACGCCAAATGGTGCGACCCGGCCTACGACAAGCTGATCCAGCAGGCCAAGCTGAGCAGCGATCGCGACGAGCGTGTGAAGCTGTACCAGCAGGCGCAGCGCATCCTCAAGCAACAGGTACCGATCACACCCATCGCCAACTCCACGGTGTTCCAGCCCATGCGCAAGGAAGTGCAGGACTTCCGCATCAGCCCCTTCGGCCTGACGCCTTTCTATGGTGTCAGCCTCTCGCAGTGATACCTAACGCCCCATTGCAGTGCGCCAGCGTGGTGCAGTGGGGTCGATAAACGTGCGTTCTGCTGCAAAACGTTATTGATCGTGCGTTCAACTATCGAAAAAATTATATCGATGCGACATTCGTGTACGCCCGTCCCACCGTTTCAACCCCGATTCGATGCAAACAGTTGATTTGGGTATGCCGCCTGCATAAGTATCGGCCGGGTCGGCCCACAAGGTCGCCCTCATTCTTAAAATGACAACAACTGAGGCCACCATGCTCAAAACCGCGGTCATTCCGTTCATCGTCGGGGCCGGCCTGCTTGCCAGCGCCCCTTTCGCCCATGCTGCGAGCAACCTTGTATTCTGCTCCGAAGGCAGTCCGGCGGGTTTTGACCCGGCGCTGTATACCAGTGGCACGGATTTCGACGCTTCTGCAGAAACCGTCTTCAACCGTCTGAGCCAGTTCGAGCGTGGCGGCACCGCAGTCATTCCTGGCTTGGCGACGAGCTGGGACATCTCCGAAGACGCGCTGACCTATACCTTCCACCTGCGCGAAGGGGTCAAGTTCCACACCACCGACTACTTCAAGCCGTCCCGCGAATTCAACGCCGACGACGTGCTGTTCACGTTCAACCGCATGATCGACAAGAACATGCCGTTCCGCAAAGCCTATCCGACCGAGTTCCCGTATTTCACCGACATGGGCATGGACGAGAACATCACCAACATCGAGAAGCTCGACGAGCACACCGTGCGCTTCACCTTGAAGACCGTCGACGCCGCGTTCATCCAGAACATGGCAATGAGCTTCGCCTCGATCCAGTCCGCTGAATACGCCGCCCAGTTGCTCAAGCAGGGCAAAGCTGCCGACATCAACCAGAAGCCGATCGGCACTGGCCCGTTCGTGTTCAACCGCTACCAGAAAGACGCGCAGATTCGCTACAAGGGCAACAAGGACTACTGGAACCCGGCTGACGTGAAGATCGACAACCTGATCTTCGCCATCACCACCGATGCATCGGTGCGCATGCAGAAACTCAAGAAGAATGAGTGCCAGGTCAGCGTTTACCCACGCCCGGCCGACCTCAAGCCGCTCAAGGAAGACAAGAAGCTGCAGATGCCTGACCAGGCCGGCTTCAACCTGGGCTACATCGCCTACAACGTCACCCATGAACCGCTGGGCAACCTCAAGGTCCGCCAGGCGCTGGACATGGCCGTGAACAAGAAAAGCATCATCGAGGCCGTGTACCAGGGCGCCGGCCAGCTGGCAGTGAACGCCATGCCGCCGACCCAGTGGTCCTACGACGAAAGCATCAAGGACGCCGGCTACAACGTGGAAGAGGCCAAGAAGCTGCTCAAGGAGGCTGGCGTCAAGGAAGGTACCGAGATCACCCTGTGGGCGATGCCGGTGCAGCGTCCCTACAACCCCAACGCCAAGCTGATGGCCGAGATGCTGCAATCGGACTGGGCCAAGGTGGGTATCAAGGCCAAGATCGTCAGTTACGAATGGGGTGAGTACCTCAAGCGAGCCAAGGCCGGCGAGACCGATGCCATGCTCATCGGCTGGAGCGGCGACAACGGTGACCCGGACAACTGGCTGGGCACCCTGTACGGCTGCGACGCGGTGAACGGCAACAACTTCTCGAAGTGGTGCGACAAGGACTACGACCAGTTGATCAAGACCGCCAAGGCCACGCCCGACCAGGCCAAGCGCACCGAACTGTACAAGCAGGCTCAGGTGCGCCTCAAGGAACAGGTGCCGATCACCCCGATCGCGCACTCCACGGTCTACCAGCCCATGAGCGCCAAGGTCACCGACTTCAAGATCAGCCCCTTTGGTTTGAACTCGTTCTATGGCGTAGGCCTGAAGGACTGACCCCGGGCATCTCTCCTGACGCAGGCGGACGACGGACCGAAAGGTCCGTTGTCCACGTCGCTTGCACGAACGCCAGGATTTTTCCTACAGCACTACCGGAATACGCCGACATACACCTTAGTCAAATGGAACTAGCTTTCCTTGGCGACGGCCGTCCTATTCCTGCCAGGGGACTGGCGACCCACGATCGGAAAACAACAAGACAGGGACTATCATGCGACACACAAAGCTATGCTCCGCCATGCTCGCTCTGGGCCTGCTCGGCCAGGTCGGCCTCAGCCAGGCCGCGAACAGCCTGGTGTACTGCTCTGAAGGCAGCCCCGCAGGTTTCGACATCGCCCAGTACACCAGCGGCACCGACAACGATGCTTCGCAACCGATCTACAACCGCCTGACCGAATTCGAAAAAGGCGGGACCAGTGTCATTCCCGCACTGGCCACCAAATGGGACATCTCAGAGGATGGCCTGACCTACACCTTCCACCTGCGCGAAGGGGTCAAGTTCCACAGCAACGAGGCGTTCAAGCCGACCCGTGACTTCAACGCCGACGACGTGCTGTTCACCTTCAACCGCATGCTCGATCCCAACCAGCCGTTCCGCAAGGCCTACCCCACCGAGTTTCCCTACTTCGTCAGCATGAGCCTGGACAAGAACATCGCCAAGGTCGAGAAAGCCGACGACCACACCGTGGTGTTCACCCTCAACGCCGTGGATGCCGCGTTCGTGCAGAACATCGCCATGAACTTCGCCTCCATCCAGTCCGCCGAGTACGCCGATCAGCTGCTCAAGAGCGGCAACATGCGCGACATCAACCAGAAGCCGATCGGCACCGGTCCGTTCGCCTTCCAGCGTTACCAGAAGGACTCGCAGATCCGCTACAAGGCCAACCCGCAGTACTGGGACATGAGCCAGGTGAAGGTCGACCAACTGATCTTCGCCATCAACACCGATGCTTCGGTGCGCATGCAGAAGCTCAAGAAGAACGAGTGCCAGGTGACTGCCTACCCACGCCCCGCCGACCTTGCGGGCCTCAAGGCAGACCCCAAGCTCAAGGTCATGGAGCAGGCCGGCTACAACCTGGGCTACATCACCTACAACGTCCGCCACAAGCCGTTCGACCAGCTGGAAGTGCGCCAGGCGATGGACATGGCGGTGAACAAGGACGCCATCCTCAAGGCCGTCTACCAGGGTGCCGGGCAAAAAGCAGTCAATGCCATGCCGCCGACCCAGTGGTCCTACGACGAGAGCATCAAGGACGCGCCTTTCGACCCGGAGAAAGCCAAGCAGATGCTGCAGGCCGCCGGGGTCAAGGACGGCACCGAGATCACTCTCTGGGCCATGCCCGTGCAGCGGCCGTACAACCCCAACGCCAAGCTGATGGCTGAAATGCTGCAGGCCGACTGGGGCAAGATCGGCCTCAAGGTCAAGATCGTCAGCTACGAATGGGGTGAGTATCTGGACCGTACCAAGCGCGGCGAACACGACGTTTCGCTGATTGGCTGGACTGGCGACAACGGTGATCCGGACAACTGGTTGGGCACGCTGTACAGCTGCGATGCAATTGGCAGCAACAACTACTCGATGTGGTGCAACCAGGACTACGACAAGCTGGTGCAGCAGGCCAAGCGCGTGACTGATCGCGACGAGCGCAGCGTGCTCTATCGCCAGGCCCAACAGCTGCTCAAGCAGCAGGTGCCGATCACCCCGATCGCCCACTCCACGGTCAACCAGCCGGTCAGTGCCAAGGTCGACGGCTTCAAGGTCAGCCCATTCGGGCGTAACGATTTCGGCGGCGTAAGCGTCCGCGACTAGATAAGCCCAGCCTTCCCGAACCCATGGTAGTGCCATGGGTTTGGGGAGCTTTTGGCAAAAAAGAGCAAGCAAACGTTTGCAACTGTCACCACCCGCCATGGATTGGGCACAAGCCGCACTCGATAAAGCGGCAATAAAACCAAAAAATGTAAGGAGCTTCAGTTGAAAATCACCAAGAGAGCAGTACTCACGTTGTCCTTGAGCGGTTTCACGCCCCTGGCCCTGGCCGAAGAAGTCAGCCAGGCTTTCGTCCCTCTCACCGTCAAGACCAGCAGCGCCCAGGATGAAGCCCAGGGCTTCATCGAGGACTCGAGCCTGACCGGCTCGACGCGCAACTGGTTCGCCAAGGAAAAAGGCAAGCGCGGCCTGACCTGGGGCATCAACAAAGGCAACGGCGCCACCGAACGCACCGGCAGCCGCGACACCTGGGTGCAGGGCACCATCGTCAACTACACCTCGGGCTTTACCCAGGGCACGGTAGGTTTCAGCACCGAAGTGGCGGCCTACAACACCGTGGCTCTGGAGCAAGGCAAAGGCCGCGTGGCTGGCGGCGGCAACCGCACCCTGACCGACCACGACGGCGAAGTGGTCGACCAATGGACCAAGGCAGGCCTGGCCAACCTCAAGGCACGGGTTTCAAACACGGTAGTAACCGCCGGGCGTCAATCGCTGAACACACCCGTTCTTGCCTTCATCGGCAACCGTGCCCTGCCCTCCAGCTTCGAGGGTGTCAGCGTGCACAGCGCCGAGTTCGACAACCTCGATTTCGACGTCGGCACCTTCAGCCGGGTCTCGCCGCGCACCGAGCAGAGCCTGAGCAAATTCAGGACCGAGTACGGCAACGGCACAACCACCGACCAGGTCAACATCTTCGGCCTCAATTACCAGCCGCTGAAAAGCCTGACCACCAGCCTGTACGCGTCCAACGTCAAGGATGTCTGGAACCAGTACTACTTCGGCGCTTCCCATGAACTGGGCGATGCCTCGGTGCTGGGCCTGACCACCGGTTTCAACTACTACAAGACCAAGGATGCCGGCAGCTCGAAGATGGGCGCCATCGACAACGACACCTACAGCCTGTCGTTGACCGCGACGCACAAGGCGCACAGCCTGACCCTGGCCTTCCAGGAAGTGAACGGCGACGAATACTTCGACTATCTGCATGAAACCAACGCCATCTTCCTGGCCAACTCGTTGTTCTCGGACTACAACGGGCCGAACGAAAAATCCTTCCAGGTCGGCTACGGGCTGGACATGGCCAGCTATGGCGTACCGGGGCTCAAGTTCAGCGTCTACACCGCGCGCGGCTGGGGCATCGATGGCACGCGCTACAAGGGTGGCGGCTATGACGGCATTCAGGCTCAGGACGGCGAAAGCCATTACGAGTACGGCTTCGGCACCTCGTACGCCGTGCAGGGTGGGCCATTGAAGGCCAGCACCATCCGCGCGACCTACAGTGCCCACCGCGCCAGCGCCAATCAGGTCGATGGCAGCCTCAACGAGCTGCGCATCGTCACTACCATTCCGTTCCAGATTCTTTGATCGGCGAGCGCTGCCCGTGGTTCGACGAATCACGGGCAGCGGCTACGCTTACGTGCGATTGCGAGGGCAACGATGAAAACGCTATCACTCAAGGCTGCCGTAGCCGCCGCCCTGCTCGGCATGAGCCTGGGCGCCAGTGCCAAACCGCTGGTGGTCTGCACCGAAGCGAGTCCCGAAGGTTTCGATATCGTTCAGTACACCGGTGCGGTGACGGCCGATGCCTCAGCCGAAACGGTATTCAACCGCCTCGTCGACTTCGCGCCGGGCAGCACCGATATCCAGCCCGGCCTGGCACGAAGCTGGGACATCAGCGAAGACGGCAAGACCTACACTTTCCACCTGCGCGAGGGCGTGAAGTTCCATACCACGGACTACTTCAAGCCGACCCGCAGCCTGAATGCCGACGACGTGCTGTGGAGCTTTATGCGCCAGTTCGATGCCAACCACCCCTGGCATGACAAGTCGACCATGGGCTATCCGTACTTCGAATCGATGGGCATGGGTGAGTTGATCCAGAGCATCGACAAGCTCGACGAGCTGACCGTGCGTTTCGTGCTCAAGCGCCCGGAGGCGCCCTTCCTGCGCGACATGGCAATGGGCTTCACCTCGATCTACTCCGCCGAATATGCCGACCAGTTGCTCAAGACCGGCAAGACCGCCGAGCTGAACAGCAAGCCGATCGGCACCGGCCCCTTCGTGTTCGTGCGCTACAGCAAGGACGCCCAGGTTCGCTACAAGGCCAACCCCGACTATTACAACGGCAAGCCACCGGCCGACCCGCTGATCTTCGCCATCACCGTGGACAACAACGTGCGGGCGCAGAAGCTGCGCGCCAACGAATGCCAGCTTGCGGTGTACCCCAAGCCGGACGATGTGCCTGGCATGAAGACCGACCCGCAGCTCAAGGTCGCGGAAATGGACGCCCTGATGACCAGCTACGTGGCCATCAACACCACCCACAAGTACCTGAGCGACGTGCGCGTGCGCCAGGCCATCCAGATGGCCTTCGACAAGCAGACCTTCGTGCGTACGCTGTTCGGCGAAGGCAACGCAACGCCGGGCGTAGGCCCCTACCCGACCACCCTGCTGGGCTACAATCATTCCCTGAAGGACTTGCCCTACGATCCGGCCAAGGCCCGGGCGCTGCTCAAGGAAGCCGGCGTTCCGGAAGGTACGTCGTTCACCATCTTTGCGCGCAATGGCAGCAGCCCGACCAACCCCAATTCAAGCCTGGCGGCGCAACTGCTCCAGGCGGACCTGGCCAAGGTAGGCATCAAACTGGATATTCGCGTGCTGGAGTGGGGTGAGTTGATCAAGCGCCTGAAACTGGGCGAACATGACCTGGCTTTCTACGGTTGGGCCGGCGACAACGGCGACCCGGACAACTTTCTCAGCCCGAACCTGACGTGTGAAGCGGCGAAGAACGGCGAAAACGCCGCTCGCTGGTGCAACCCGGAGTTCGATGCACTGGTGAACAAGGCTCGCGAAGCCACTGAACCGGCAGCGCGCGCGGCGTTCTACGAACAGGCACAGGTCATTTTTCTCAAAGAGCAACCCTGGTTGAGCCTGGCGTATCCACGCCTGTTCTCGGCCATGCGCAAGAACGTCGAAGGCTTCCACATAAGCCCGATGACCAATAATAACTTCGCCACCACCCAGGTGAAGTAGAAAAAGACGCCCCGTTTCGGCGCCCACCCGGGCGGACGCGGGGCATGCCTAACCGGCTGATGAGGTACTACGCACGATGTTTAGTTTTATTGCCCGACGTGTGGGATTGCTGATCCCCACTTTCTTCGGCATCACGCTATTGACCTTCGCGTTGATACGCCTGATTCCCGGTGACCCTGTCGAAGTGATGATGGGCGAGCGTCGGGTCGACCCCGAAATGCACGCACAGGCGATGGAACGCCTGGGTCTGAACAAGCCCCTGTATGCTCAGTACCTGGACTACATCGGCAACCTTGCCCAGGGCAACCTGGGCGAGTCGCTGCGGACTCGGGAAAGCGTGTGGACCGAGTTCACCGCACTGTTTCCGGCCACCCTGGAGCTGTCCATCGCCGCGCTGATCTTCGCCGGCATTCTGGGCCTGCTCGCCGGGGTGATCGCCGCACTCAAGCGAGGCTCGCTGTTCGACCACGGGGTCATGGGCATCTCCCTGGCCGGCTATTCCATGCCGATCTTCTGGTGGGGCCTGATCCTGATCATGTTCTTCTCGGTGACCCTGGGCTGGACGCCGGTTTCCGGGCGCATCGACCTGCTGTACGACATCGAGCCGAAAACCGGCTTCATGCTCATCGACACGCTGTTCAGCGAAGACGAAGGCGCCTGGTGGGATGCCCTGCATCACCTGATTCTGCCAGCCATCGTACTGGGCACGATTCCCCTGGCGGTGATCGCGCGCATGACCCGTTCCTCGATGCTCGAAGTACTGCGCGAGGACTACGTGCGCACGGCGCGTGCCAAGGGCCTGTCGCCGGCCCGTGTGGTATTCGTGCACGGCCTGCGCAATGCGCTGATTCCGGTGCTCACGGTGTTCGGCCTGCAGGTCGGCACGCTGCTGGCCGGTGCGGTACTGACCGAAACCATTTTCTCCTGGCCGGGCATCGGCAAGTGGCTGATCGAGGCCATCGGCGCCCGTGACTACCCTGTCGTGCAGAACGGCATCCTGTTGATCGCCTGCCTGGTGATCCTGGTCAACTTCGTCGTGGATATCCTCTACGGCCTGGCCAACCCACGCATCCGTCATCAGCGTTGAGACCCTATCCATGACTACGAAAATCGAAACGGTAGCGGTGGATCAGAGCCTGCTCTATCCCTCCCCGTACAAGGAATTCTGGCAGGCTTTTGCCAAGAACAAGGGCGCCGTGGCCGGCCTGGTGTTCATGCTGATCATCGTCTTCTGCGCGCTGTTCGCGCCCTGGGTGGCACCGCACAATCCCAGCGAGCAGTACCGCGACTTTCTCCTGACCCCACCGGTATGGCTGGAAGGCGGCCAATGGCAGTTCATTCTGGGCACCGACGAACTGGGCCGCGATCTGCTTTCGCGCCTGATCCAGGGTTCGCGGCTGTCTCTGCTGATCGGCCTGTCGTCGGTGGTGATGTCGCTGATCCCGGGCATTCTCATGGGTCTGCTGGCCGGCTTTTTCCCACGCATCCTCGGGCCGTCGATCATGCGCCTGATGGACGTCATGCTGGCGCTGCCGTCGCTGCTGCTGGCAGTGGCCATCGTCGCCATTCTCGGCCCTGGCCTGATCAACACCGTGATCGCCATTGCCGTGGTGTCGCTGCCTTCCTACGTGCGCCTGACCCGCGCTGCGGTGATGGGTGAACTGAACCGCGACTACGTGACCGCCGCGCGGCTGGCCGGGGCAACGCTGCCACGGCTGATGTTCATCACCGTGCTGCCCAACTGCATGGCGCCGCTGATCGTGCAGGCCACCTTGAGTTTCTCCTCGGCGATTCTCGACGCCGCTGCGCTGGGCTTCCTGGGCCTGGGCGTGCAACCGCCGACGCCGGAATGGGGGACCATGCTGGCCTCGGCGCGGGACTACATCGAACGCGCCTGGTGGGTGGTGAGCCTGCCGGGCCTGACCATTCTGCTCAGCGTGCTGGCAATCAACCTGATGGGCGACGGGCTGCGCGATGCGCTGGACCCCAAACTCAAGAACGCCGCCTGAGGAGCCGACCATGTCACTTTTGAATATCAACAACCTCAACGTGCGCTTTGGCGACGCCAAGGCTGTGCCGGTCGTCGACGGGCTGGACCTCAGCGTGGACAAGGGCGAAGTGCTGGCCATCGTCGGCGAGTCGGGTTCGGGCAAGTCGGTGACCATGATGGCCTTGATGGGCCTGATCGACGCGCCCGGCATCGTCACGGCCGATTCGCTGCTGTTCGACGGCCACGACATGCTCAAGCTCAACGCACGGCAACGGCGCAAGGTGGTCGGCAAGGACCTGGCGATGATTTTCCAGGATCCGATGACCGCCCTGAACCCCAGCTACACCGTGGGCTTCCAGATCGAGGAGGTCTTGCGCCAGCATCTGGGCATGTCCGGCAAGGCCGCGCGCCAGCGGGCGCTGGAACTGCTCAAGAAGGTGGAAATTCCTGCGGCCGAAAGCCGTCTGGATGCCTACCCCCATCAACTGTCCGGTGGCATGAGCCAGCGCGTGGCAATTGCCATGGCGATTGCCGGCGAACCCAAGCTGCTGATCGCCGACGAACCGACCACTGCCCTGGATGTGACCATTCAGGCGCAGATCATGGAATTGCTCCTCAACCTGCAGCAAGAGCAGAACATGGGCCTGATCCTGATCACCCATGACCTGGCCGTGGTGGCCGAAACCGCCCAGCGCGTGTGCGTGATGTACGCCGGCCAGGCAGTGGAAGTGGGCCATGTGCCGCAACTGTTCGATATCCCTGCGCATCCCTACAGCGAAGCGCTGCTGATGGCCATCCCCGAGCACAGCGAAGGCGCGGAACGCCTGGCCACCCTGCCTGGCATCGTCCCGGGCCGCTACGACCGTCCGCAGGGCTGCCTGCTTTCGCCACGCTGCCCGTACGTGCGTGAAAACTGCCGCACCGAACGCCCTGCCCTGGATCAGAAAACCCAGAGCCTGGCGCGCTGTTTCTATCCACTCAATCAGGAGGTGGCGTAATGAGCGTCGTACTGACCGCCCGCGACCTGACTCGCCACTACAACGTCTCGGCCGGGCTGTTCAAGCCTGATGCCGTGGTGCGCGCCCTCAATGGCGTGTCCTTCGAGCTCGAAGCCGGCAAGACCCTTGCCGTGGTGGGTGAATCGGGCTGTGGCAAGTCGACCCTGGCCCGCGCGCTGACCTTGATCGAAGAGCCTTCGTCCGGGTCGCTGCAGATCGCCGGCCAGGAAGTCGCCGGCGCCAGCAAGGCCGAGCGCAAGCAATTGCGCAAGGACGTGCAGATGGTCTTCCAGAGCCCCTATGCCTCGCTCAATCCGCGGCAGAAGATCGGCGATCAGCTGGGTGAGCCATTGTTGATCAACACCTCGCTGAGCAAGGCCGAGCGACGCGAGAAGGTCCAGGCCATGATGCAACAGGTCGGCCTGCGGCCCGAGCACTACCAGCGCTACCCGCACATGTTTTCCGGTGGTCAGCGCCAACGTATTGCCCTGGCTCGTGCCATGATGCTGCAGCCAAAGGTGCTGGTCGCCGATGAGCCGACCTCGGCACTCGACGTGTCGATCCAGGCGCAGGTGCTGAACCTGTTCATGGACCTGCAACAGGAGTTCAACACGGCCTACGTGTTCATCTCGCACAACCTGGCGGTGGTGCGTCACGTGGCCGATCAGGTGCTGGTGATGTACCTGGGCCGGCCGGCGGAAATGGGGCCCAAGGAGGACATCTACACCCGGCCTCTGCACCCTTACACCCAGGCCCTGCTGTCGGCAACGCCGACCATCAAGCCCGATCCGCTCAAGCCCAAGATCAAGATCGTCGGCGAATTGCCCAACCCGTTGAATCCGCCGTCGGGCTGTGCGTTCCACAAGCGTTGCCCGTATGCCACCGAACGCTGCAGCACGGAAATCCCGGCGTTCCGGCCGGTGGATACGCGGCAAGTGGCGTGTCATTACGCCGAGCAGTTCCTGTAACGCTTCAAGGCCTCTTCGCTCGCTGTCGAAGAGGCCTTCTCCCTCCCCCTCCCCCCAGTGCATCCGCAGACGAATGTCTCTATGATGCCAAACATGATCAAAGACCCCTTCGCCCGCCTGAACCTCGATCGCGAGGTCATCACCGTCAGCCAGCTCAATGGCCGCGCCCGCGTATTGCTCGAAGACGTCTTCAGCAACATCTGGGTCGAAGGTGAAATCTCCAACCTGGCGCGTCCGGCGTCCGGCCACGTCTATTTCACCCTGAAGGACAGCGGCGCGCAGGTACGTTGCGCCTTGTTCAGGCAGAACGCCCAACGCGTGCGCCAGGTCCTCAAGGACGGCGCAGCGGTGAAGGTGCGTGGCAAGGTCTCGCTGTTCGAAGGCCGTGGCGACTATCAACTGATCCTCGACACCGTGGAGCCCGCCGGCGACGGCGCGCTGCGCATGGCGTTCGATGCGCTCAAGGTCAAGCTCGATGCCGAAGGCCTGTTCAGCAGCGAACGCAAGGTCGCGCTGCCGGCTCACCCGCAACGTATCGGGATCGTCAGCTCGCCGACCGGCGCGGTAATCCGCGACATCATCAGCGTGTTCCGTCGCCGTGCCCCGCAGATCCAGCTGACCCTGATCCCGACCGCCGTGCAGGGCCGCGAAGCCACTGCGCAGATCGTCCGCGCCCTGCGCCTGGCCGATGCGCGCGGGTTCGACGCGATCATCCTCGCCCGTGGCGGCGGTTCGCTGGAGGATCTCTGGTGCTTCAACGAAGAAGCCGTGGCGCGCGCCGTCGATGCCTGCGTGACGCCGATCGTCAGCGCCGTGGGTCACGAGACCGATGTGTCCATCAGCGACTTCGTGGCCGACGTGCGTGCCCCGACACCTTCGGCCGCCGCCGAACTGCTGGCCCCGGATGCCGGCGACCTGCAGCGCCGACTCGACAGCCTGCAGCGGCGCCTGGTGTTGCGCATGCACAATCGCCTGGCCCACGAACGCCTGCGTGTGGAAGGACTGACTCGTCGCCTGCGCCATCCCGGCGAGCGCCTGCGCCAACAGGCACAGCGCCTGGATGACCTGGACATGCGCATGCGCCGTGCCTTCGAGCGGCAGATGACCGCGCGCGGGCACCGCCTGGCACAGTTGCAGACGCGATTGGCGGGGCAGCACCCGGACCGAGTCCTGCGGCTGCTCAAACAGCGCCTGGATGGCCTGGCCGAGCGTCTGCCGCGGGCCATGCGCGACACCCTCAAGGCGCGTCGCCTGTTGCTGCAGAGCCAGGTGCAGACCCTGCACGTGGTCAGCCCATTGGCGACCCTGGGACGCGGCTACAGCATCCTGCTCGATGAGCGGGGCCAGGCCATCCGCAGCGCCGAACAGACTCAGCGCGGTCAATGCCTGATCGCAAGGCTCGGCGAAGGCGAGCTTGCCGTGCGCGTCGAGGACAATCACCTCACGCCCGTTACCCTTTCCCTACTGGATTGATCCATGCCGCGTTTTCTCGTTGTCGCCCTGCTGTTGTGCCTGTCTTCGTTCGCCCAGGCGGACAGCTACATCACCCGACTGTTGGACAAACCGGTGCCCGGCGGCGTGGCAGTGGTCGATCTGGGCAACGCCAACCAGGCGCCCAAGGCCACCTACGACGGCAAGCAGGTACTCGTGGTCAACGAGCAAGGCACCTGGCGGGCCATCGTTGGTATTCCATTGACGGTCAAGCCGGGCGCGGCGCAGTTGAGCGTGGCCGGGCGCACTGTCGCTTTTCAGGTGGGTAGCAAACAGTACCCGGAACAACGCATCACCCTGAAAAACACCCGGCAGGTGAACCCCAACCCGGCCGACCTCAAACGCATCGACGGCGAACTGGCCGAGCAGCTGCGCGCCTATCGCAGCTTCAGCGCCGGCACGCCGAGCAACCTGCTGCTGGACAAGCCTGTCAGCGGACCGCTGTCGAGCAAGTTCGGCGTGCGGCGGTTCTTCAACGGCGAGGAGCGCAATCCGCACTCGGGGCTGGATTTCGCGGTGCCGGCCGGCACGCCGATCAAGACCCCTGCCAATGGCAAGGTGATTCTGGTGGGTGATTACTTCTTCAATGGCAACACCGTGTTCGTCGACCATGGGCAGGGATTCATCAGCATGTTCTGTCACATGTCCAAGATCGACGTGAAGGTTGGCCAAAGCCTGGTGCGCGGTGCCGTGGTCGGCCGGGTCGGCTCCACCGGCCGCGCCACCGGACCGCACATGCACTGGAATGTCAGCCTCAACGATGCACGGGTCGATCCGGCGATCTTCATCAACGCCTTCCAGCCTTGATCCACCGGAAATCCCCTCAGCACTGCTTGACCTGTGGGAGCGGGCTCTGCCCGCGAAGGTCGCACCGTCGACCCAGCGCATCGCGCCGCCCCTTAAAGCCACGCAATCTCTGTCACCTCTTTCCAAATATTCAGCAATAAAATCTCGCCTACTCCAAGATACCCAACTCTCCTACCATTTTTCTCAACACCCTTGCCATTTTTCACCCCACTGGTTAGGGTTGAGGTCATGAACACTGCACACACCCTCATCCAGCTCCGCCAACACCGCAGCCTCTGCCTGGTCAGTGCACGACTGCCTGGCTGAAACGCGTCGCCTCGCCCCTTCACCTTTCGAATGACCGGCAGGCCCTTTCCCCAGGCTGCTCACCAAGGATTTCCACCATGTCCATGCTCAAAGACCCGTCGCAGAAGTACCGTGCGTTCCCGACGATCGACCTGCCCGACCGCACCTGGCCGTCGAAAGCCATCACCGTGGCGCCCATCTGGTGCAGCTCCGATCTGCGCGACGGCAATCAGTCGCTGATCGAGCCCATGGACGCAGCCAAGAAGCTGCGCTTCTGGAAAACCCTGGTCGCCGTTGGCGTGAAGGAAATCGAAGCGTCCTTCCCTTCCGCGTCGCAGACCGATTTCGATTTCGTCCGCAGCCTGATCGAAGAGGGCCACATCCCGGACGACACGACCATTCAGGTGTTGACCCAGGCCCGCGAAGACCTCATTGCGCGTACCTTCGAATCGCTCAAGGGCGCCAAGAAGGCCATCGTTCACCTGTACAACGCCACGTCGCCGTCTTTCCGCAAGATCGTGTTCAACCAGGACAAGCAGGGTGTCAAGGACATCGCGGTAAATGCCGCCAAGCTGTTCGTCAAATACGCCGCCCAGCAGCCTGAAACCCAGTGGACCTTCCAGTACTCGCCGGAGACCTTCAGCGCCACCGAGCTTGAGTTCGCCAAGGAAGTCTGCGATGCGGTGATCGAGGTGTGGAATCCCACCCCGCAGAACAAGGTCATCCTCAACCTGCCGGCCACCGTAGAGGTGTCCACGCCCAACATCTACGCCGACCAGATCGAGTGGTTCGGTCGCCATATCAACCGCCGCGACAGCGTGCTGTTGAGCCTGCACACGCACAACGACCGTGGCACCGGCGTGGCTGCGACCGAGCTGGGCCTGATGGCCGGTGCGGATCGCGTCGAAGGCTGCCTGTTCGGCAACGGCGAACGTACCGGTAACGTCGACCTGGTGACCCTCGGCTTGAACCTGTACACCCAGGGCGTCGATCCCGAGCTGGACTTTTCCGACATCGACGGTATCCGCAAGGTGGTCGAAGAGTGCAACCAATTGCCGGTGCATCCTCGTCATCCGTACGTGGGCGATCTGGTTCACACCGCGTTCTCCGGCTCGCACCAGGATGCCATCCGCAAGGGGTTCACCCAGCAGAAGGAAGGCACGTTGTGGGAAGTGCCTTACCTGCCGATCGACCCGGCCGACATCGGTCGCAGCTACGAGGCGGTCATCCGCGTGAACAGTCAGTCGGGCAAGGGTGGTATCACCTACCTGCTCGAACAGGAATACGGCATCAGCCTGCCGCGCCGCATGCAGATCGAGTTCAGCCAGGTGGTACAGGGTGAAACCGACCGCCTGGGCCTCGAGATGACTGCCCAGCAGATCTACGCCTTGTTGCGTAAAGAGTATCTGCAGGCCAACACCCCTTATGCGCTGATCAGTCATCGGTTGCAGGAAGAAAACGGCAACAGCGCCGTGGACGTCGAAGTGCACAGTGACGGAGAAACCCAACACTGGCGTGGCAAGGGCAACGGCGCGCTGGAAGCGCTGGTCGCCTCCATGCCAATCGCCGTCGAGATCATGGACTACAACGAACACGCCATCGGCGCAGGTACCAACGCCAAGGCTGCTGCCTACATCGAACTGCGCGTGGCCGGTGGTCGTCCCGTGCATGGCGTGGGCGTGGATGAAAACATCACCACCGCAAGCTTCAAGGCGCTGTTCAGCGCCCTGAACCGCTCGCTGAGCCAGCAGGATGCGAAAGCGGCCTGATACGGGCAGCCGCACAAGAACCGGCCCTTCAGGGCCGGTTTTTTTATGCCTGCGCTACCCCGTAGGAGCGGTCATCGGCCGCGAAAAACACACCGCAGTGTGTCAGGCATAACGCCATGAACCCTTCGCGGCCACGGACCGCTCCCACAAGGGATCGCAGCCCTCCGTGGGAGCGGTCATTGGCCGCGAATAAGTCGCTGCGGTGAATCCTGCTTAGCGGAGCTCGAACTCATCGGCATCCAGATCGGCTGGAAACTTGCTTCGGTAGGCATGCAGTGCCTGAGCATTCAGACCTATGTGGAACACCCCATCGGCTTCTCCTGCGCAGAGCAAGGATTCGCCCTGGAAGTCCAACACCTGGCTGTCACCCGTGTACGCAAAGCCCTTGCCATCGGTGCCCACGCGGTTCACCGCCGCCACGTAGCAGAGGTTCTCGATCGCCCGGGCCGGCAGCAGGCGGTTCCAGTGCATGCGTCGCGCGCCTGGCCAATTGGCCGTGTACAGCAGCAGATCGGTGCCTTGGGCATCACGGCTCCACACCGGAAAACGCAGGTCGTAGCAGATCAACGGACGCACGCGCCAGCCCTTAACGGAAAACACCGCCTGAAGCTCACCAGCACTGTAGTGCTCGTGCTCTCCAGCCATGCGAAACAGATGACGCTTGTCGTAATGCAGCATCTGGCCATCCGGGCACGCCCACAACAGGCGATTGCGGTAGCTGCCGTCGGCAGCCTGAACGATCACGCTGCCGGTCACCACCGCGTCGAGCTTGGCGGCCCATGCCAACAGCCAGTCGTGGGTCACTCCATTCTTCGGCTCGCACAGGCTCTTGGACTCCATCGAGAACCCGGTGGTGAACATCTCCGGCAGAACCACCAGATCCGCACCCCGCGCCTGCTCGAGCAAGGCATCGAAGTGCTCGAGATTGGCTTCGCGGTCGTGCCAGGCCAACTGGGTTTGTACCAACGCGATCCTGAGCTCGGGAGCCTGTGCGGCCAAGGTCGCTTCATCTGGATTTGGCGTGGCTTCGCTTAGATTCGGCATAGTTTGTAGGCTGCCTCGCGCAGCGTCTCCTCGCGTTTGGCGAAACACAATCGGATCAGGCGCTGTTGCGCTACCGGAGTGCGATAGAAGACCGACACCGGAATGCTCGCCACCCCGTGCTCGCGCGTCAGCCACTGCGCCATGTCGACGTCGTTCAGGTCGGGCCGGATCGCTGCATAGTCGACCAGCTGGAAGTAGGTACCAGGCGTGGGTGTAAACGTGAATCGCGAATCCGCCAGCAGGTCGCAGAGAAGATCACGCTTGCCTTGATAGAAAGCCGGCAGCTCGTCCACGTGTCCCGGCTGTTGGGCCATGTAGTCGGCCAAGGCGTATTGCAGCGGCGTGACCCCGCAGAAGCTGACGTACTGGTGCACCTTGCGCAGTTCCCGGGTCAGGGCGGGCGGTGCGATCACATAGCCAGTTTTCCAACCTGTGACGTGGTAGGTCTTGCCGAACGAACTGACCACGAACGCGCGCTCGTACAAGCGTTCATGGGCGAGCACGCTGGCGTGGGCAGCACCATCGAATACCAGGTGCTCATAGACTTCGTCGCTGAGCATGTAGATGTCGCGGTCGGCGATCAGTGCCGCCAATCGGTCCAGTTCCGCAGCACTGATCAAGGCACCGCTGGGATTATGCGGCGAGTTGATGACGATCATGCGGGTGCGCGAGGTAATCGCATCGTTCAACCGCTGCCAGTCGATCGTGAAGTTCTCGGCATCCAACTGCACATGCACGCAGGTGCCGCCAGCCAGCTCGACCGAGGGTTCGTAGCTGTCGTAGCAGGGATCGAACACGATGACTTCATCGCCGTGGCGAATGACCGCCTGGATCGCGCAGAAAATTGCCTGGGTTGCACCGGGTGTGATGGTGATCTCGGTTTCGGCGTTCACGCAGCGTCGGTACAGACGCTCGACCTTTGCCGCCACCTGTTCGCGCAAGGCCGGTAGGCCGGTCATGGGCGAGTACTGGTTGTGGCCTGCCAGCACGTGGCGACCCACCGCCTCGAGCAAGGCGGGCGGACCGTCGAAATCCGGAAAACCCTGGGACAGGTTCAATGCGCCGGTTTGGGTGGCAAGTTGCGACATGGTAGTGAAGATGGTGGTGCCGACATTCGGCAGCTTGCTGCTGATCATGTGCCGCTCCCTGGAAAAACGTCCTCCAGTGTAGCAGGCAGACCGCATCCACCGCCGACGCGGCTTGCGCCGCATGTCAGACCAATCAGCGCTTGTCGCGGCGCTTCTTGTCGGCCTTCTTGTGGTGCGACATCAGGCGGCGCTTCTTGTTGACCTGGCGATCGGTGAGGGTGTTCTTGTTACCCTCGTACGGGTTCTCGCCACCCTTGAACTCGATACGGATCGGCGTACCGACCAGCTTGAGCACCCGGCGATAGGTGTTTTCCAGGTAACGCACATATGACTTGGGCACCCGCTCCACCTGGTTGCCGTGGATCACGATCAACGGTGGGTTGGCCCCACCCAAGTGCGCGTAGCGCAGCTTGATGCGACGGCTGTTGACCATCGGTGGCTGGTGCTCCTGCACCGCATCCTCGAGGATCTGCGTCAGGCGGCTGGTTGGCCAACGCGTGATCGCCGACTTGAACGAAGCCTGCACCGACGCATACAAGTTACCCACACCGGTGCCGTGCAGCGCCGAGATGAAGTGGATGTCGGCAAAGTCGACGAAGAACAACCGCCGCTCCAGCTCGACCTTCACATAGTCGCGCTCGCTGGGCTGCATGCCATCCCACTTGTTCAGCGCGATGACGATGGCGCGACCGGTTTCCAGGGCGAAACCCAGCAGGTTCAAGTCATGGTCGACCACACCTTCGCGGGCGTCCATGACGAAGATAACCACGTTGGCGTCCTTGATCGCCTGCAACGTCTTGACCACCGAGAACTTCTCGACTTCCTCGTGGATCTTGCCGCGCTTGCGCACACCGGCCGTGTCGATCAGCGTGTATTTCTCTTCGTTGCGCTCGAAGGGAATGTAGATGCTGTCCCGGGTAGTGCCCGGCTGGTCATAGACGATGACCCGGTCTTCACCGAGCATGCGGTTGACCAGGGTCGACTTGCCGACGTTGGGCCGACCGATGATGGCGATCTTGATGCCATCCTTCTCGCTCGGGCCCGGGATGCGCACGGCTTCCTCGCCTTCGGCCACATCGGCTTCGAGGTCGACTTCGTCATCGTCGCGTGGAAACTCGCCCAAGGCGGCCTCGAGCAAGGTGTTGAGGCCGCGGCCCTGAGCACCGGCCACGGGAATCGCGTCGCCCATGCCCAACGGGGCAAATTCGGCCTTGGCCATTTCCGGGTCGACGTTGTCGACCTTGTTGGCCACCAGCAACGAGCGCTTGTTACGCTTGCGCAGGTGTTCGGCAATCATCTGGTCGGCGGCGGTGAAACCGGCGCGCGCGTCGACCAGGAACATCACGACATCGGCTTCTTCGATGGCCAGCAGCGACTGCTCGGCCATCTTTTCGTCCATGCCGTGCTCGTCACCGGAAATACCACCGGTGTCGACCAGAATGTAGGAACGCCCTTGCCAGCGCGCCTCACCGTATTGGCGATCACGGGTAAGACCAGACAGGTCGCCGACAATGGCGTCACGGCTCTTGGTCAGGCGGTTGAACATGGTGGATTTGCCGACGTTGGGTCGGCCCACCAGGGCGATTACGGGAACCATGCGGCTCTCCACTGCGTTGATTCAGAAAATACAAAGGCCGCTGCAGGCAGCGGCCGGAGTTCGAGGCGCTTCAAAGGAAGCGGCTTCCCGACACCCGCGGGTGTCAGCAAGCATAGTCAATCACTGCTTGACGGTCAGGGCTTCCAGCTTGCCACTGTTGCCGAAAATATAAAGCATGTCACCGACGACCAGCGGGCGAGCCCGCACGCCATCGCTGTCGACCCGGGTGCGGCTGACGAAACGACCGTCTACCTGGCTCAACAGATGGACATAACCTTCCAGGTCGCCCACTGCGATGTAGCTGGAAAACACTTCGGGCGCCGACAGCTGACGACGGGCCAGCTGGTCGTTGCTCCACAGGGCGGTGGTGGAACGCTCGTCGACGCCCTCCACGGTTCCCGAGGCCAGGCTGGTGTAGACGTTGCCGAAGCCCTGCGCGACACCTGCGTAGCTGGATGCATCGCGCTGCCACAGCACGCGTCCGCTTTCCAGATCCAGGCCGGCCATGCGGCCCTGGTAGGTAGTCACATACAGCGTACCGCCGGACAGCAGCAGGCCGCCGTCGATATCGACCACGCGATCCAGCTCGGAACGGCCCTGCGGCACGGCAACCCGCGCTTCCCAGACCGGCACGCCGTTGGAGATGTCGAGTGCCACGACCTTGCCAGTCGACAGACCGGCGATCGCCAGCTGGTTGGTCACCAGCGGCGCGCCGGTGCCACGCAGGGTCAGGACCGCAGGAGTGCTGTCGTACAGCCAGCGCTGATCACCGGTGCTGGCGTCCAGACCAATCAGACGATCGTCCTGGGTCTGCACTACCACGACGTTGCCGTTGTTGGCCGGTGGCGCCAGCACTTCGCTGTTCACCCGCTTTTTCCAGCGCTGTTCGCCAGTGTCGGCGTCGAGTGCAATCACGTCGCCGCGCAAGGTGCCCAGGGTCAGCAGGCCGTAGCCCACACCGACGGCACCGGAAACCGGCTGGTCCAGATCCTTTTTCCACAACACGTCACCGGTCATGCGGTTCATCGCGACCACTTCGCCAGTTACATCGGCGGCGTAGATACGGTCGTTCTCGACGGCCGGCACGAGCATGTTGTAGGTCTTGCCTTGGCCATCACCGATCCCGCGGCTCCAGACCTTCTGCAAGGACACTTCTTCCTTGAAGTCGGTGAGCTCGGCCGGTGGCAGTTCCTTCTTGCTGTTGCTGCTGCAACCCACGGCCATCAAGGCCAGGGCCAGCAATGCTGCATGTTTCCAACGGATCACGTCACGCATCCCCTTTGGCCAGGTCGTCGAGCTTGATTTGAAGGCCACCGACCGCCGCTTCATCGGACAGCGCAGCCTTGGCTTTTTGATACGCGGCATAGGCGTCGTCGCTGCGGCCCAGTTGCACCAGCAGGTCGCCCTTGAGCTCTTCGCGGGCCGCCAGGAAGGCCTTGTCGGTGTCGCCGTCGAGCAGCTTCAAGGCCTCTTCAGCCTTGTTCTGCGCGGCCATGACCTGTGCCAGACGCTGACGCGCAACCTCACCCAAGGTCGTGTCGGCTGGCTTGTCGACCACCGTCTTGAGTTCGGCTGCAGCGTCGTCGAGCTTGCCAGCATCGACGGCGGCCTTGGCCAGGAACAGACTGGCGTACTGCGCGTAGGCAGTACCGCCGAACTCGTTCTTGAGCTTGCCGGCCAGATCCGCCACTTGGGCGGTATCAGGCTTGCCAGTCGGGGTCAGGCTGGCTTCCAGCAACTGCTGGTACAGGTTGGAAGCGCTCTGCGACTGGTTGCTCTGGTATCGGGTCCAGGCTTGCCAGCCGAACACGATGACCAGGGCCAGCAGGCCACCGGTCACCAAGGGCTTGCCGTTACGCTGCCACCAGTCCTTGAGTTCGCCCATTTGTTCGTCTTCGGTACTCGACACCCCAATGCTCCTATTCGCGCAAATGCTTGATGCTTGCTTGATTCAGCCCTGCACAACGCAGGTCGCCAGATGGCCGGCCAATGCCGACCAGGCAATGTTCTGTTGTTCGCCCTGGCCGCGCAGGGGTTTGAAACCTACCACTTGTTGGGCCAGTTCGTCGTCCCCCAGGATCAAGGCATGCAACGCACCGCTCTTGTCGGCTTTCTTGAACTGGCTCTTGAAGCTGCCAGCGCCGGCATTGACCATCAGGCGCAGGCCGGGCACCTCGTCGCGCAGCCGCTCGGCCAGGGTCAGACCTGCCAGCTCGGCCTGCTCGCCGAAGGCACACAGGTACACATCGACCTGTCGGGAAATGGACTCGGGCACCTGTTCCAGGGTTTCGAGCAGCAGTATCAGGCGTTCGATGCCCATCGCAAAGCCCACGCCAGGTGTCGGCTTGCCGCCCATCTGTTCGACCAGACCGTCATAGCGGCCGCCGGCACAGACAGTGCCCTGCGCGCCCAGCTTGTCGGTGACCCATTCGAAGACGGTCTTGCTGTAGTAGTCCAGGCCACGCACCAGCTTGGGATTGATCACGTAGGGAATGCCGGCGGCGTCCAGACGCGCCTTCAGGCCGTCGAAATGCACGCGCGACTCGTCGTCGAGATAATCTGCCAGCTTCGGTGCGTTGACCAATACCGCCTGGGTTTCCGGATGCTTGGTATCGAGCACGCGCAGCGGGTTGGTTTTCAGACGGCGCTGACTGTCCTCGTCGATCTGGTCCAGGTGCGCGGTGAGAAATTCCACCAGCGCCTCGCGGTAGCGACCGCGCGCTTCGCTGGTGCCCAGGCTGTTGAGTTCCAGGGTGACCGCGTCACGAATGCCCAGCAGCTTCCACAGCCGCCAGGTCAGCACAATCAGCTCGGCATCGATGTCCGGGCCGTCGAGATTGAACACCTCCAGGCCGATCTGGTGGAACTGGCGATAGCGCCCTTTCTGCGGCCGTTCATGGCGGAACATCGGCCCCATGTACCAGAGCTTCTGCACCTGGCCACCACCGCTCAAGCCATGCTCGAGCACTGCGCGGACACAGGCTGCGGTGCCTTCCGGGCGCAGGGTGAGGGAATCGCCGTTGCGATCCTCGAAGGTGTACATCTCTTTTTCGACGATATCGGTGACTTCGCCGATGGAGCGCTTGAACAGGTCGGTGAACTCGACGATGGGCATGCGGATCTGGCGGTAGCCGTAGCCGTCCAGCAAACCGGCCACGGTGCCTTCGAAGTAGCGCCACAGTGGCGTCTGCTCGGGCAGGATGTCGTTCATGCCACGAATGGCTTGCAGAGTCTTGCTCACAAAATATCCTTAGAAATCCGGGTTAGCCGCGAATGATCAATGCCGCGTCGGCTTCGACCTTTTCCGCTGCCTTCTGCCGGATCAGCCGCTCGAGCTCATCCACCAGATTGTCATTGGTCAGTTTCTGTGACGGCTTGCCGTCGATGTAGATCAGGTTCGGCGTACCGCCAGTCAGGCCGACATGGGCCTCCTTGGCCTCGCCCGGTCCGTTGACCACGCAACCGATGACCGCGACGTCCAGCGGCACCAGCAGATCTTCGAGACGCCCTTCCAGTTCGTTCATGGTCTTGACCACGTCGAAGTTCTGCCGCGAACAGCTGGGGCAGGCAATGAAGTTGATGCCACGCGAGCGCAGGCGCAACGACTTGAGGATGTCGTAACCAACCTTGACCTCCTCCACCGGATCGGCTGCCAGCGAAATGCGGATGGTGTCGCCGATACCGTCGGCTAGCAGCATGCCCAGGCCGACCGCCGACTTGACCGTGCCGGAGCGCAGGCCACCGGCCTCGGTGATGCCCAGGTGCAAGGGCTGGATGATCTGCTTGGCCAGCAGGCGATAGGCATCGACGGCCATGAACACGTCGGACGCTTTCACGCTGACCTTGAAGTCGTGGAAATCCAGGCGCACCAGATGCTCGACGTGACGCAGCGCCGACTCGACCAGCGCTTCGGGCGTCGGCTCGCCGTACTTCTTCTGCAGGTCCTTTTCCAGCGAGCCTGCGTTGACACCGATACGGATCGGGATACCGCGGTCGCGAGCGGCATCGACCACGGCGCGCACGCGGTCTTCGCGACCGATGTTGCCGGGGTTGATACGCAGGCAGTCCACGCCCAGTTCGGCCACGCGCAGGGCGATCTTGTAGTCGAAGTGGATATCGGCCACCAGCGGCACGCTGACCCGCTGCTTGATGCGGCCAAACGCCTCGGCGGCGTCCATGTCGGGCACCGACACGCGCACGATGTCGGCACCGGCATCGACCAGACGCTGGATCTGCCCAACGGTGGCATCGACGTCATTGGTATCGGTGTTGGTCATGCTCTGCACGGCAATGGGCGCATCGCCCCCTACCGGCACCGAGCCAACCCATATTTTGCGCGATTCGCGGCGCTTGATCGGAGATTCACCGTGCATGTTATTGCCCCAGCTTCATGCGAGCAGTATTGCCCTTGGTAAAGGGTGCGACATCCACCGCTTGACCGTTGTAAGTCACCTGGGCGGCATTGGCCACGCCCAGGCGTATGGCGAACGGCGGCTTGCCGCCGACCTGAAGATTCTCGCCGGAACGCTTGAGACCGCTGTACAGGACCTTGCCGGTGGCATCACTGACCTGAGTCCAGCAGTCGGCGACGAAATTGATCCCGACCTGGCCTTGCCCGGCAACTGGAGCCTCTACGGGCGCAGGGACGGCAGCCGGGTCGGCAGCACTGGTGTTCGCAGCCGTGCTCGGGCTTGGCGCGGCAACGGCCACAGGCGCCTGAGGCGGCACCGCTGGCGTCTGTGCCGGCGTGGCGGCAGGCGTACCGGTGGTGGCCGGGTCGACCGGGGCCTGGCCCTGGGTCAGGCTCAAGGCCGTCGGCTCGCCTTCGCGCGCAGCCACGACCGCCTGGTCTTCAGGCTCGTCCAGCGGATGGATCTGGGTGGTGCCATCGGCGCTTTCGACTTCGACGTGCTCCAGCGCGACGTTGGTCGGATCGGTGCCCCGTGCGGTGGTCTTGTCCTGCCACCAGAGGAAGCCGCCACCGACCAGCGCCAGTACCAGCATCAGGCTGACGATGCGCAGCAGGTTGTGGGCCAGACGCGAAGGCTCTTCGATGCGACCCAGGCCATGCACGTTGCTGCCTTGCGCATTGGTGCCCGTGTACTGGTCGAACGCCTGCACCAGCACCGCCTGATCCAGGCCCAAGAGCTTGGCATAGGCGCGGATGTAGCCACGGGAAAAGGTATGCCCGGGCAGCTTGTCGAACGCGCCCGCTTCCAGGTTGGCCAGCGAGGTGGGCGTGAGATTGAGCCGTGCGGCCACCTCAGGCAACGACCACTCTTTGCTTTCGCGGGCCTGACGCAAGGTATCGCCGGGGTTTACACGAGAGCCTGCTGCTACTTCGGGATGCGCCGCTTTCATCTTTGCTCCGACAGGTATTGCTGATATTCCGGCGTACCGGGATAAAGCCGTTTGAGTTGCAGGCCATAACTGGCGGCCTTGTTCTTGTCTTCGTAGACTTTCGCCAGACGCGTGCCGAGCAGCAGGCTGCGCGCGGTGTGCTCGCTCAACTGGGTGAACCGGTCGAAATACTCCTTGGCCGGCACATAATGCATGTCCTGGTATGACATCTCGGCCATTTCCAGCAACGCACGGGGCTGCTGACGGTTGAGCCGCAGGGCCTTCTCCAGGTTCTGCTGTGCCACCTCGCGCTGCCCAAGGGCCACGGCGGTCATACCGAGGTTCTCGAAGACCCGCGAACGCTCTGGATAGAGCGTATCGGCGGCGGCCTTCTCGAACAGCTCATAGGCTTCTTTGTAGCGTTTCTGCTCGTACAGGAAACTGCCGTAGTTGTTCAGGATACGGGCATCGCTGCGAGCGTTCAAAGCCTTGCGAAAATGCTGCTCGGCGAGCTCCGGTTCCATCTCTGCCTGGAACACCAAAGCCAGTGCGGCATTGGCGTCGGCGTCGGAGCTGTTCAGCTCCAGGGCCTTCTTCAAGGGAATCTTCGCCCGTTCGGTACTGCCTTCCTGCAGGTAGCCCAGGCCCAGTTGCACATACGCCTGACGCGCCTCGTCCCGACCCTTGCTGGTGTCCATCGGATTGACCTTGCCCGTGGTGACGCAGCCGGTCAGCAAGGCGAATACGATCAGCAGCGCAGCGCGCAGGGTCATGGGGTTCCTCTCGTTCAGTTCCGATTCGCGGCAGTTTGCGGCATATCGGCCTCAGCGCCTAATTGGCGTACGGCGATGTAGCGTTCACTGCGGCGCGTGCGGTCCATGACCTGACCCACCAACTGGCCACAGGCGGCGTCGATGTCCTCGCCACGGGTGGTGCGTACGGTAACGTTGAAGCCCGCCTGATGCAGGTGATCCTGGAAACGACGGATCGCATTGTTGCTCGGGCGCTCGTAACCGGAATGCGGGAACGGGTTGAACGGGATGAGGTTGACCTTGCAGGGCACGTTCTTGAGCAACTCGACCATTTCCACGGCATGCTCGAGCTGGTCGTTGACGTCCTTGAGCAGGGTGTATTCGATGGTCAGCACGCGCTTCTCGCCCAGTTGCGACATGTAGCGCTGGCACGACTCGAGCAGCATCTTGAGCGGGTACTTCTTGTTGATCGGCACCAACTGGTTGCGCAACGCGTCGTTGGGCGCGTGCAGCGACAGGGCCAGGGAGACGTCGATGTGATCGGCGAGCACGTCGATCATCGGTACCACGCCCGAGGTCGACAGGGTGACCCGGCGTTTGGAGATGCCATAGCCCAGGTCATCCATCATCAGGCGCATGGCCGCGATGACGTTGTCGAAGTTCAGCAGCGGCTCGCCCATGCCCATCATCACCACGTTGGTGATGGCACGGTCGACGGTCGCCGGGACGCTGCCGAAGGATTTGTTGGCAATCCACACCTGGCCGATGACTTCGGCGGCGGTGAGGTTGCTGTTGAAGCCTTGCTTGCCGGTGGAGCAGAAACTGCAATCCAGGGCACAGCCCGCCTGGGACGAAACACACAAGGTGCCACGCTTGCCCTGGGGGATGTAGACGGTCTCGACGCAGCTGCCGGACGCCACGCGCACCACCCACTTGCGGGTGCCGTCGGTGGAGATGTCCTCGCTGACCACTTCGGGGCCGCGGATCTCGGCACAGGCCTTGAGCTTCTCGCGCAGGGCCTTGCCGACGTTGGTCATGGCATCGAAATCGTCCACGCCAAAATGGTGAATCCACTTCATGACCTGACCGGCACGAAAGCGCTTCTCCCCGATCGAGTCGAAGAACTGTTCCATTTCCGGTTGAGTCAGCCCCAACAGGTTCGTCTTGCCAGTCATATCAGTCATGGATTCACCTTCACTCGTGAGCCGTAGCTTAGCGAGTGGTTACTTCGGTAGTAGCGAAGAAGTATGCGATTTCGCGGGCAGCAGCGGCTTCGGAGTCCGAACCGTGGACGGCGTTGGCGTCGATGGATTCGGCGAAGTCGGCACGGATGGTACCGGCAGCAGCTTCTTTAGGGTTGGTAGCACCCATCAGTTCGCGGTTCAGAGCGATGGCGTTTTCGCCTTCCAGAACCTGAACGACGACCGGGCCGGAAGTCATGAAGGCAACCAGTTCACCGAAGAAGCCACGAGCGCTGTGCTCGGCGTAGAAGCCTTCGGCTTCGGCCTTGGACAGTTGCTTGAGTTTCGAGGCAACGACGCGCAGGCCGGCTTTTTCGAAACGAGTGGTGATCTCGCCGATGACGTTCTTGGCGACGGCGTCGGGCTTGATGATGGATAAAGTACGTTGAACAGCCATGTGAAACTCCAGAAACAGTGATTGAAGCGAAAAATTAAACCCGCGAATTATACGCGGGTTCCGGGGTATTGCCTAACCTGCAAATCGATCAGTCCTTTTCGGCAGCCCAGAGGGTCTGCACCGCTTCGAGCACCTTCTCGCCGACGCGACCGGAGGCGTCGTCGAAATCCGGCAGCGCCTTGATCATCTGCTGCAGGCGGGTGAAGCCAACCGAGTACGGATCGAGTTCCGGATGCTGTTCTTCCAGCTCCTCGGCGATCCGCTGTACATCATTCCAACCATAGCTCATGACGATTCCTCGGTCAGTGCGGCGCTTCGGCAGCGTGATTGAGCGAGTACTTGGGAATCTCGACGGTGATGTCCTGGGTGCCGACCTTGGCCTGGCAACTCAGGCGCGACGTCGGCTCCAGGCCCCAGGCGCGATCGAGGAAATCCTCTTCCAGCTCGTCGGCTTCTTCCAGCGTGTCGAAACCGGCACGGATCACACAATGGCAGGTGGTGCAGGCGCACACGCCGCCACAGGCACTCTCGATCTCGATGTGATGATCGTGGGCGACGTCGAGCAGCGACCGGCCAGTTTCAGCTTCGACCACCATACCGTCCGGGCAATGCTCGGCGTGGGGCAGAAAAGTCACCTTCGGCATCAGTTATTCCTCAATTTCATTCAGGTTGCGCCCCGACAGGGCGTCTTTCACGGCATTGTTCATGCGACGCGCAGCGAAGGCATCGGTCACTTGCGACAGCAGCTTGGTCTGCTGTTCGATGGCCGGACCGTCGTCGCCTTTGACCCGCGCGCGCAATTCGTCCATCTGCAGGCCGATCACCATGCGCTCTTCGTCGTCGAGCAGACGCTCGCCATCGGCGTCCAGCGCGGCCTGTACCGCTTCGAGCAGGCGCTCGCCGTCGACCTGGTGCTCGCGCAGCTGGCGAGCGACCTTGTCGTCACCGGCGTACTGGAAGGAATCGGTGAGCATTTTGGCGATCTCGCCGTCGGTCAGGCCATAGGAGGGCTTGACCTGAATGCTCGCCTCGACGCCCGAGCCCAACTCGCGGGCGGACACGCTGAGCAGGCCATCGGCATCGACCTGAAAGGTCACGCGGATCTTCGCCGCACCGGCCACCATGGCAGGAATGCCACGCAGCTCGAAGCGGGCCAGCGACCGGCAGTCGCTGATCAATTCGCGCTCACCCTGCAGCACATGCACGAGCAAGGCCGACTGGCCGTCCTTGTAGGTGGTGAAATCCTGGGCACGCGCAACGGGAATGGTGGTGTTGCGCGGAATCACCTTCTCCATCAGCCCGCCCATGGTCTCCAACCCCAGTGACAACGGGATGACGTCGAGCAGCAACAGCTCGCCGCCGTCGCGCTTGTTGCCGGCCAGGGTATCGGCCTGGATGGCAGCACCTATCGCCACCACCTGATCGGGGTCGATGTCGGTCAGCGGCTGGCGCCCGAACAGCTCGCCCACCGCTTCACGTACCCGCGGCACGCGGGTGGAGCCACCGACCATGACCACGGCGAGAATCTCGTCGATTTCGATGTTGGCGTCACGCACCGCACGTCGGCAGGCCTTGAGGCTGCGCGCGACCATGGGTTCGATCAGCGCCTGGAAGGCGTCGCGAGTGAGCTCCGCGCTCCAGCTGCCGTATTCGATGGTGGTGCTGTACGACTGACTCAGGGCTTCCTTGGCAGCGCAGGCCGCCTGCAGCAATTGGCGCTGCGCACCAGGGTCGAGGTTGGCGGATACGCCCGCCTGCTCGACGACCCAGCCTGCGATGGCATGATCGAAATCGTCGCCACCCAGTGCACTGTCGCCGCCGGTGGCCAGCACTTCGAAAACCCCGCCGGTCAGGCGCAGGATGGAGATATCGAAAGTGCCGCCACCCAGGTCGTAGATCGCCACCAGCCCTTCGGCGTGCTGATCCAGGCCATAGGCGACGGCAGCGGCCGTCGGCTCGTTGAGCAGGCGCAGCACGTTCAGACCGGCCAGACGCGCGGCGTCCTTGGTGGCTTGACGCTGGGCGTCATCGAAATAGGCGGGAACGGTGATCACCGCCCCGACCAGGTCGCCGCCCAGAACATCTTCAGCCCGCTGACGCAGGGCCTTGAGGATATCGGCAGACACTTCCACCGGACTCTTCGGCCCTTGAACGGTCTCGATGAACGGCATGTGCGACTCGCCACCGACGAAGCGGTAGGGCAATTGCTCGCCCAGCTGCTTGACGTCGGCCAGGCCACGGCCCATCAGGCGCTTGACCGAGAGCACGGTATTGAAGGGGTCACTGGCGGCGGCGGCCTTGGCAGCCGCACCGACCTCGACACGATCGGCGTGGTAGCGAACGGCAGACGGCAGGATGACCTGCCCGTCTGCGTCCGCCAGGGGTTCGGATAGACCGCTGCGCAGCGCAGCGACCAGCGAATTGGTAGTGCCCAGGTCGATCCCCACGGCCAGACGACGCTGGTGTGGTTGAGGACTCTGGCCAGGTTCGGCGATCTGCAGTAGGGCCATGCTTATCAGGTCAGGAATTCAGGCGTGCGGCCGTAGCGACACTGGGTTAATCGTCGAGGCGCTCTTCGAGCTGGCGCACTTCATAGGAAAGCTTGTCGAGAAACTGCATGCGCCGCATCAGGCGTTCGGCCTGTTCGCGTTGCGCCGCGTCATCCCAACAGGCAGCGAAGCTGTCTTCGAGTTCAGCCTGCGCGGCCTTGACCCGACGCTTGAAGGCAGCCACACCGGGCAAGTCGGCACTGTCCTGCAGGTCTTCGAGCTCTTCGCGCCACTGCATCTGCTGCAGAAGAAAGTCCGGGTCGTGGACCGTGACTTCCTGCGGTACTTCTCGCCCACCGATGGACAACAAGTAACGCGCACGCTTGGGCGCAGCCTTCAGCGTCTGGTAGGCATCGTTCAAACCTGCCGACTTTTCAAGCGCCTGGCGTTGTTCGCGCTCGGACGCGTCGGCGAAGCGATCGGGATGGACTTCACGGGCCAACTCGCGATAGCGGGTAGCCAGTTGGTCGAGGTCCAGACGAAAGCCGGGCTTGAGGTCGAACAGGGCGAAATGACAAGGAGTACCCACGGTCAGCCTCAGATATTGAAGCTTTCGCCGCAGCCACATTCGCCGCGTACGTTGGGGTTGTTGAACTTGAAGCCTTCGTTCAACCCTTCCTTGACGAAATCGAGCTCGGTACCGTCCAGGTAGACCAGGCTCTTGGGATCGATGATCACCTTGACGCCATGGTTCTCGAAGACCTTGTCTTCGCTGCCGGCTTCATCGACGAACTCCAGCACGTAGGCCAACCCCGAGCAACCGGTGGTGCGTACGCCCAAACGAATGCCGTCACCCTTGCCACGCCCTGCCAGGGAGCGGCGAACGTGGTTGGCGGCGGCTTCTGTCATGCTGATGGCCATCGTGACTCCTTACCTGCAAACGGTTGCGCGCGAGCGGTCACCCGCACCGCGCTGTATCGAACCTGCGACTGTGTCCAGCTTCGCTCTGACTCAGAGCAGACCTTTCTTCTGCTTGTAGTCGCGTACGGCCGCCTTGATGGCGTCCTCGGCGAGCACCGAGCAGTGAATCTTCACCGGCGGCAATGCCAGTTCTTCGGCCAGCTGGGTGTTCTTGATGGTTTCGGCTTCGTCCAGGGTCTTGCCCTTCATCCACTCGGTGGCGAGGGAGCTGGAAGCAATGGCCGAACCGCAACCGTAGGTCTTGAACTTGGCATCTTCGATGATGCCCTGCTCATTGACGCGGATTTGCAGACGCATCACATCGCCGCACGCCGGAGCGCCGACCATGCCAGTGCCAACGTCGGCATCTTCGGCGTCCATCTTGCCCACGTTACGTGGGTTTTCGTAGTGGTCGATGACCTTTTCACTGTAAGCCATGATATTGATCCTTACTGAAACTCATCAGGTAAGCCGCTCTTGTCGGCAGCTACTTAGTGCGCCGCCCACTCGATCTTCGAGATATCGACACCGTCTTTGTACATGTCCCACAGCGGCGACAACGCGCGCAGCTTGGTGACGGCCTCGCAGACTTTCTGCGCAGCGTAATCGACTTCTTCCTCGGTGGTGAAGCGACCGAAGGTGAAACGAATGGAGCTGTGTGCCAGCTCGTCGTTGCGGCCCAGGGCGCGCAGTACATACGAGGGCTCGAGCGAGGCCGAGGTGCAGGCGGAACCGGAAGACACAGCCAGGTCCTTGAGGGCCATGATCAGCGACTCGCCTTCGACATAGTTGAAGGACAGGTTCAGGTTGTGCGGTACGCGGGCGGTCAGGCTGCCGTTGACGTACAGCTCTTCCAGGTTTTCGACCTGCTGATAGAAGCGGTCGCTGAGGGCCTTGATGCGTGCGTTCTCGTCCGCCATGGTTTCCTTGGCGATACGGAAGGCTTCGCCCATGCCGACGATCTGGTGCGTGGCCAGGGTGCCCGAACGCATGCCGCGCTCGTGACCACCGCCGTGCATGGCAGCTTCCAGACGAACACGCGGCTTGCGGCTGACGTACAGCGCGCCGATACCCTTGGGGCCGTAGGTCTTGTGCGCCGAGAACGACATCAGGTCGACCTTGAGCGCGGCCAGGTCGATCTCGACCTTACCAGTGGACTGCGCAGCGTCGACATGGAACAGCACGCCGCGCGAACGGGTCAGTTCGCCGATGGCCGCGATGTCGTTGATCACGCCGATTTCGTTGTTCACGTGGATGACCGAAACCAGGATGGTGTCGTCGCGCATCACCGCTTCGATCATGGCCGGGGTGACCAGGCCATCGGTGCCGGGTTCGAGGTAGGTAACGTCAAAGCCTTCACGCTCGAGCTGGCGGGTGGTGTCCAACACCGCCTTGTGCTCGATCTTGGTGGTGATGATGTGCTTGCCCTTGGTCTGGTAGAAGTGCGCCACACCTTTGATCGCGAGGTTGTCGGACTCGGTGGCACCGCTGGTCCAGACGATTTCGCGTGGGTCGGCACAGACCAGGTCGGCCACTTGGCGACGGGCGTTTTCAACGGCCTCTTCGGCCTTCCAGCCGAATACGTGCGAACGGGAAGCCGGGTTACCGAAGTTCCCGTCCATCTGCAGGCATTCGATCATCTTCTGTGCAACGCGTGGGTCCACTGGCGTGGTCGCGGAGTAATCGAGGTAAATCGGCAACTTCATTGGTATCTCCTATCAGGCGGCTAACCTGGCTTTCTCATTCGACGGCAGACGTTTCGATCTTGTCCAGGCGTTGCGTGCGGCCGTTGCTGTTGCAACGACGCAGGTCCTGGCGCTGGGCGACTTCTTGCACTTCACGGCGAGTGACAAGGTCGGACAGACTGATGCCGCTCAAAAATTCATGGATCTGCTGGCTGAGGTCGCACCACAGGTGATGGGTCAGGCAGGTGTCTCCGGCGTGGCAATCACCCAGGCCCTGGCATTTGGTAGCGTCGACCGATTCGTTGACCGCGTCGATGACCTGTGCAACCTGGATGCCTTCCATTTCGCGGGAAAGCTGGTAACCACCGCCCGGGCCGCGCACGCTGGACACCAGGTTGCCCCGGCGCAGCTTGGCGAACAGTTGCTCCAGGTAGGACAGGGAAATGCCCTGGCGCTCGGAGATGTCGGCCAATGAGACCGGCCCACGCTGCGCGTGCAATGCCAGGTCGAGCATGGCAGTGACGGCGTATCGGCCTTTAGTTGTCAGTCGCATGGCTAGTACCACGGGTTCTCGGAATAGGTTCGATCATCCTATTTCCGAGTAAATTTGTCAACTATAAGTCCTACTGAATTACTAGGACTTGAGTGCAAAACGGCGGCGCAATGATAGCAGACTAATGATGCGGGAGGGAGCACCCGCTGCGCGCCATGCCCCGCGGGAGCGGTCATCGGCTGCGAAACGGGCACCGCGGTGGATCTGATAGAACGAGGTGCGCCCTTCGCGGCCACGGACCGCTCCTACAGAGGGGGGTCGGGGCGCGCGTAGGAGCGGTCATCGGCTGCGAAACGGGCACCGCGGTGGATCCGATAGAACGAGGTGCGCCCTTCGCGGCCACGGACCGCTCCTACAGAGGGGGGTCGGGGCGCGCGTAGGAGCGGTCATCGGCTGCGAAACGGGCACCGCGGTGGATCTGATAGAACGAGGTGCGCCCTTCGCGGCCACGGACCGCTCCTACAGAGGGGGGTCGGGGCGCGCGTAGGAGCGGTCATCGGCTGCGAAACGGGCACCGCGGTGGATCCGATAGAACGAGGTGCGCCTTTCGCGGCCACGGACCGCTCCTACAGAGGGGGGCGGGGCACGCGTAGGAGCGGTCATCGGCCGCGAAACCGGCGCCGCGGTGGATCTGATAGACCGAGGTGCGCCTTTCGCGGCCACGGACCGCTCCTACAGAGGGGGTCGGGGCGCGCGTAGGAGCGGTCATCGGCCGCGAAACGGGCACCGCGGTGGATCCGTCGGATCAGGGGTTGGTCTTGCGCTCCGCGCCCTGCACGCATTCGAAATCCTCGTCACGCAGGGGCGGCAGGTCCTTGGCGCGATAGTCGCTGCCCAACTGGTTGAGCGCGCCGCACATACCCTCGAGGCGCCCATCCACCGCATGCAGGTGATCGAGCAACTGGCCGATGGCACGCGCCACCGGGTCAGGCATGTCTTCGCCACCGACACCGTAGGCATCGAAGCCGATCTTTTCGGCCATGGCCTTGCGCCGCGCATCGAGTTGGTCATCGCTCTTGACGATGATCTTGCCCGGGATCCCCACGACGGTCGCGCCGGGCGGCACTTCCTTGGTCACCACTGCGTTGGAGCCGACCTTGGCCCCGGCGCCGACCGTGAACGGCCCAAGCACCTTGGCGCCCGCCCCCACCACCACGCCATCGGCCAGGGTCGGATGGCGCTTGCCCTTGTTCCAGCTGGTGCCGCCCAGGGTCACGCCCTGATAGATCGTCACATCATCGCCGATCTCGGCCGTCTCGCCGATCACGATGCCCATGCCGTGGTCGATGAAAAAGCGCCGGCCCACCGTGGCGCCGGGATGAATTTCGACCCCGGTCATCCAGCGACCGAAATTCGACACCACCCGCGCCAGCCATTTCAGATCCCGCTTCCACAAGGCATGGGCCGCCCGATGCAGCCAAATGGCGTGCATGCCGGGGTAGCAGGTCAATACCTCGAACGCATTGCGCGCAGCCGGATCGCGATGAAAAACACTTTGGATATCTTCCCGCAGACGTTCGAACATTTACTGATCCTTGCGCTTATGCGGCTCGCCCCGAGCGACCTTCTGGGTCTCGGTGAGAATGCCGCGCAAAATACTCATTTCCGACTTGTTCACGGCGCTGCGGCCAAACAGCCGGCGCAGGCGCGCCATCAAATGCCGCGGTTTTTCCGGGTCGAGAAAGGCGATGTCGACCAGCGTGTCCTGCAGATGGCCATAGAAGCGCTCCATCTCGTCGCTGGTCGCCAGCTCTTCGGCCTTCTCCATGGCAGCAGACGGACGCGTTCCCGCCAGCCATGCCATACGCACTTCATAGCCGAGCACCTGCACCGCCGCCGCCAGGTTCAGCGAGCTGAAATCGGGGTTGGACGGGATATGCACATGGAAATGACAGCGCTGCAGCTCGTCGTTGGTCAGGCCGGCATGCTCGCGGCCGAACACCAGCGCGATCTGCTTGCCCTGCCCCGCTTCGTCGATGACTTTCTCGCCGCACTCGCGGGGATCCACCAAAGGCCAGGGCAGGCTGCGGTCGCGGGCACTGGTGCCGAGCACCACGGTGCAGCCCACCAGCGCCTCTTCCAGGGTGGCGACCACTTGGGCGTTTTCCAGCACGTCACTGGCACCCGAAGCGCGCGCCTCGGCTTCGGGCGAGGGGAAATCGCGGGGTTCGACCAGTACCAGCCGCGACAAGCCCATGTTCTTCATGGCGCGCGCCGCTCCACCGATGTTGCCGGGATGGCTGGTATTGACCAGGACGACTCGGATGTTATCCAGCACGGCTAGGGCTCTGTGTCGGGGAAAGGGCGGCAAATATTACAGAAGGCCTATAACTAAGGCTATGTCCCTCTTCTTGTCCACGACTTTTCTGCTAGAATGCGCGGCTTTCTTTAACGACCTAGGTGAAACGTCCATGCAGCCCATGCTGAATATCGCGCTGCGCGCCGCCCGCAGCGCCAGTGAATTGATCTTCCGCTCCATCGAGCGCCTGGATACCATCAAGGTCGACGAGAAAGATGCCAAGGACTACGTGTCCGAAGTCGATCGCGCCGCCGAACAGAAAATCATCGACGCCCTGCGCAAGGCCTATCCGACCCACGGTATCCGTGGCGAAGAAACCGGCTTCCACGCTGGCAGCGGCGAAGGCGAAGACTACCTGTGGATCATCGACCCACTGGACGGCACCACCAACTTCCTGCGCGGCGTCCCGCATTTCGCCGTCAGCATCGCCTGCAAATACCGCGGTCGCCTGGAGCACGCGGTGGTTCTGGACCCGGTGCGCCAGGAAGAATTCACCGCCAGCCGTGGCCGCGGTGCGCAGCTCAACGGCCGCCGCCTGCGCGTCAGCGGTCGCACCAGTTTGGACGGCGCCCTGCTAGGCACCGGCTTTCCGTTCCGCGACAACCAGATGGACAACCTCGACAACTACCTGGGCATGTTCCGCAGCCTGGTGGGCCAGACTGCCGGCATCCGCCGCGCCGGCTCCGCCAGCCTGGATCTGGCCTACGTCGCCGCGGGCCGCTTCGACGCATTCTGGGAGTCGGGCCTGTCGGAATGGGACATGGCTGCGGGCGTGCTGCTGATTCAGGAAGCAGGCGGTCTGGTGAGCGATTTCACCGGCGGTCACAACTTCCTGGAAAACGGCCACATCGTTGCCGGCAACACCAAGTGCTTCAAGGCGGTGCTGACTGCCATCCAGCCGCACCTGCCGGCTTCGCTCAAGCGCTGAGTCCTGACGGGACAAGAGCCGCGACCAAAAAAAGCACCCTAATGGGTGCTTTTTTCATGCCCGAGATTCACGCCGACAGGGGCTATTCTTCGCAGGCAAAGGCCAGTATTCGACCCAACATCTCGTCGCATCCGGCCAACTGCGCGACGCTGACGAACTCATCGGGCTTGTGCCCCTGCGCCATGCTGCCCGGCCCGCACACCACAGTGGCGATACCTGCCTGATCGAACAGCCCGCCTTCGGTGCCGAACGCCACTGTGGAGAACGCCCGCGAACCGCTGAACCGTGCGATCCAGCCAGCGGCCTCGCTGGCATGGCTCACGTCCAGGCCCGGATAGCTGGACAACTCGCTGAAGCGAATGGCGCTCTGGCCACCGACCGCACGCATGGCCGGCAGCAGCGTGTGCTCGGCGTAACGTTGCAGGGCCTGGGTCAACTGTCGCGGATCCTCGGCGGGCAGCGAGCGCACCTCGAAATCGAAGCGACAATGCTGGGGCACGATGTTGAGCGCCGTACCGCCCGCGATCACCCCCACCTGCACCGTGGAAAACGGCGGATCGAAGCGCTCGTTGCGTGCATCCGGGGTTTGCAGCGCATCGCCCAGCCGGCCCAGTTCGGCAATCAGCCGCGCGGCGTACTCGATGGCATTGACCCCGCTGGGCGCATGGGCCGAGTGACAAGCCAGCCCCTCCACCTCGCAGCGCATCGCCAGCTTGCCCTTGTGGCCGAGCACGGGCGCCAGTTCGGTCGGTTCGCCGATCACGCACAACATTGGCTGCACTGGCCGATGACGCAACGCTTCGAGCAGCGAGCGCACGCCCAGGCAGCCGACTTCCTCATCGTAGGACAGCGCGATGTGCAGCGGCCTGCGCAGTGGTGCCTCGACCCATGCCGGTACCTGCGCCAGCACGCAGGCGATGTAGCCTTTCATGTCGGCGGTGCCGCGGCCGTACAACCGGCCGCCCGCTTCGCTCAACTGAAACGGCGGATGGGTCCAAGCCTGGCCGTCTACCGGCACCACATCGGTATGGCCTGACAGGACGATGCCCGGCACATCCTCGGGACCGATACTGGCGAACAGATTGGCTTTGTTGCGAGCCTCGTTGTAGATCAGCTCGCTGCTCACGCCGTACTCTGCCAGGTAGCCCTGAACGAATTCGATCAGCGCCAGGTTCGACTCGCGGCTGGTAGTGTCGAAGGCCACCAACTGCGCCAGCAGATCACGGCTGGCGCTCATCGTGCGTCTCCCGGCACGCCGTAACCCGGCGCCACCGCCGGATTCAGAGCGCGGTCGAGATAGTCCTGCATCTGCGGTCGATAGGCCTGCCACAGCTGCTGCAACTCGCCCAAAGGATCGTGCTTGGCCCAGTCCACACGCAGGTCGACGATGGGCCAGGGCAGTTCACCCACTACTTTCAGCGCCGCAGAGTGCACCGGCCCGGCTTCGCCACCGGCGGCCAGACCGGCCAGCATGGCTTGCAGCAGGCGCTCGGCCAGGTGCCCGGAGGCTTTTTCGAACGCCTCGACCACAGCGTCGACCACCGTGGTGGCGGCCAGCATGTTGCCTGCCGCTACGCATTGCTCACCGCTGCGCGCATGGTGAATGCCCAAGGTCTGGCTACCACTGACATGGGCGCTCCGCCCCTGCGCATCGATGGCGATGATCTGCCGGTACTCACCGAAACCGTCGCGGCCCAGCACCTGCTGCAACGCCTCGGCGGGCGTCACCTGCCGTTCGAGCAGCACAAGCGTCTGCGGGCCAAGCGCCGGCAGGGTGATGTTCTGCGACGACACCGCCCCCACACCGGCCAGCAGCCAAGGGCAGCGGGCGCCCACCGCGATGCTCGAAGAACTGATGGCGATGCCCAACTGGCCGGTTTCGGCGCAACGCGCTGCGATGGAAAAGGTCATGGCAGAACACTCCTCATTCCGGGATAACGGCGATCACGTCGATTTCCATCAACCATTGCGGCTGGCCCAGGGCAGAGACTACCAGCCCCGTGGAAATCGGGAAGACGCCTTTGAGCCAGCGGCCTACGACGTGATAGACCGGCTCGCGATAGCGCGGGTCAATGATGTAGGTGGTGGTCTTGACGATGTGCGACAGGTCGCTGCCCGCCTCTTCCAACAACTGCTTGACGTTTTTCATGGCCTGCTCGGCCTGCGCGGCCGGGTCACCGAGCCCCACCAGGTTGCCGTCGAAATCGGTGCCCACCTGGCCACGCACATAGACGGTATTGCCGGCCCGCACAGCTTGGCACAGGTCATTGTCCAGGCTCTGATTGGGGTAGGTATCCTTGGTGTTGAACATCCGAATACGGGTATGGGTAACCATGAACAAAACTCCTTGGCGTGTGCGTCGAGCGGACGCCACACAGTAGTGATCAACAGCCTCGATCAAGCGTTGGCGCGCACTGGGGTAGGCATCTCGGCGGCCGACCTGGACTCGTCGTAGGCGCGGTATTTGCGTTGGGTGGCGATCTGGTCGGCGACATGCCGGGCGTCGTGCCATACCCCCCAGATGAAGGCAGAACCGCGCCGTGACAGCCAAGGCAGGCCGACGAAATAGATGCCCTGCTCGCTGCTCACACCACGCTGGTGACGCGGCTTGCCGTTGGCGTGGAAGGCGTCCACCTGCAGCCAGCTGTAGTCTTGCGAGTAACCGGTGGCCCAGATGATCGTGGACACGCCCGCCTTGGCCAGATCCAGCGCCTGCAGCGGCTGGGCGATGCAGGCCGCGTCGGCTATGCGCTCGCGGGCAGTCGGCTCCAGGGGCAAGTCCAGGCCATTGCGCTCGGCATAGGCATCGGCCGCATCGAGCAGGGCCAGATAGTTCTCGTCACCCCGGTCGAGGTTTTCATTCAGGTCTTGGGCAAAGGTGACGGTGCCATCGGCAAAACGCTCGGTCAGGCCGACCAGCACCATCCCGGCTTGCGCCAACCGACGAAAGTCCACGGTATGCCCGCCACGCGCGCCACTGACGGCAATGGTGACGTGCTCGCGGCCCGCCTGCACGGTCTCGCTGTCCCACAGCCCGAGCACACCCAGCCACCAGCAGAAATCCCGTCCGCGATAAGCACGCGGTGGCCGATCGTGCGGGCCAACCGACAGGTAGACCTTGCGCCCTGCGCGCAGCAGTTCCTCGGCGATCTGCACCCCGGAGGACCCCGCACCGACCACCAGCACCGCGCCTGCGGGCAATTGCTCAGGGTTGAAATAGTGTGCCGAATGGATCTGGTGGAGGGTTGAATCAGTGGGCGCGATGGCTGGGATGACCGGTTTCTGGAACGGCCCGGTGGCCGACACCAGATGCTTGACCGAATAGGTACCTGTGCTGGTTTCCACGGTGAACCCGGCGCGACCGACGTTGCGCGTCACTCGCTTGACCTCCACACCGGTCTTGATCGGCGCGTCGAATGTGCGCGCATAGGCTTCGAAATAATCGGCGACCTGCTCCTTGCCGGCGAAGCCGTCCGGGTCCATGTCGAACTCCAGGCCGGGGAACCGATCGTGCCAGGCCGGGCCGTTGGCCACCAATGAGTCCCAGCGGCCCGAGCGCCAGGCTTCGGCGATGCGAGCCCGCTCCAGTACCAGGTGAGGGATGCCCAGACGGCTCAGGTGCTCGCTCATGGCCACCCCGGCCTGGCCAGCACCCACTACCAGGGTGTCTATTTCGGTGATCTGTTGGTTCATCTTGGCATCCTTCGGCAGGCCGTCGAGGCTTGCCGCTGTCTTCATGAAAATTCGAAAGCCGGGCGCACGGCGTCCTGCGGCACCCGCGAGGCTGTGCAGAGCGCTCAGTGGATGTCGGGTGCTCAGTCCACCAGCGAGGGATCCGCCTGAATCATCAGGTGCTTCATTTCTTCGAAATGGCGCTGTGAAAAATCGCTGATCTTCTCCCAGTCCCGCGCGGTCTTTTCCGCCACGTCGTCGGCCAGCACCTTGAGTGGCTGACCGGTCGACCAGGCTGTCACCAGAATCTGGCAGGCGCGCTCCAGGGTCCAGATGTCATCGAACGCTTCGCCCACCGTGGGGGCAGTGACGATGACACCATGGTTGCCCATCAGCAGCCGACTCTTGTCCTGCAGCAGGCTGGCCAGGCGCGCGCCCTCGGCGCTGGTATCGGCCATGCCGCCATACAGTTCATCCACCGCGACGCGGTTGAAATAGCGCGCCGTGTTCTGGTCGACCGGCACGATCCTGGGCTGCGCCAGGCAGGCCACGGCGGTGGTGTAGACCGGGTGCAGATGCAGTACCACACGGGCATCGGGTAGACGCTGATGAACCTGACCATGGATCGACCAGGCGGTGGCGTCCACGTCCGGGCGCTGCGCGGCTTCGGCATCGTCGGCATCGAGCAGCAACAGATCGCTGGCCCGCAGGCGGGAAAAATGCACCCATTTGGGGTTGAGCAGGAACTGCTTGCCGTCGGCGCTGATGGCCGCACTGAAATGGTTGGCGACCGCCTCATGCATGCCCAGGTGGGCGATGATACGGAACGTCGCCGCCAGGTCGACGCGCGTCTGTTCTTCGAAACTCAGGGCCATGGCGCTGGGCACTCCGTTGGCACGTACCCGCGACGATCCACGGGCACTGTTGGCTGATCTTGATGCGCGATATCAGGGCTTGGGCATCAATGTGGCGATGTCATCGGCCGTCGGCGCCTGGAACTTGTACTTGGCCAGCAAGGCGGCGTACTCCGGGGTCTTGCTGTACTTTTCCAGGCCTTCGACCAGCGCATTCCTGACCGCATCGTTGCCCTTCTTCACGCCGAAGCCGTTGAGCACCGGGTAGATCAGGGTCTGCGAGGAAATCACCACGCGATTGCCCAGCTTGTCGACCACACCACGGGCGACCGCCGCGTCAGTGATCTGCGCCTCGACCGCGTGCGCCAGCATGGCCTGGGTGGCCTGTGGATCGGTGCCGTACTCGCTGATGGCGATCGGTTGCAGACCGTTCTTCACGCAGTACTCGGCAGACAGCTTCTGCAACTGCTGCAACCAGGACGTGGCACCCATGGAGCCGATCTTGCGGCCGCAGAACTCTTCAGGTGTCTTGGGCTGATAGTCACTGCCCTTCACCGCAAGAATCGACTCGCCGCTTTTCAGGTAAGGGACCATGTCGATCACCTTCAAGCGGTCGGCGGTGATGTACATCGACGAGTTGGTGATATCGAACCGTCCGGCCTGCAGTCCGCTGATCAGGTTGGGAAAGCGCGTGTCGATGTTTTCCGCAGTCATGCCCATGACCTTGGCCAGACCGTCGAGAAATTCGATATCGAAGCCGGCGGGTTTGTTCTTCTCCATGTACTCGTAGGGGAAGAACGTCATGTCGGAACCGGCGACGATCTTGCCGGGCTGCTGGAACGCCGAAGCGCTCAACGAGCTGGCAGCCAGGACGGCGCCGAACACGGCCATGGCAACGGGACGGACGATCAGGCTTGGCAATTTCATGGGGTATTCCTCGCAGTCAATGGAGTCAGGCTGTCGTCAGGTCGGTACCGGCCTGCTGGACGAAAAACGATGCACCCTTGGGTTTCTGGGGCAGGCGAACGTGGTGATCGGTGCTGCGCACCAGGCCGCTCTCGCGCCCGGTCACCAGGCGCCCGGCGTGCTCGCTGGGCAGCGGGTTGTCGGCCAGCGGCAAAGCGTCCTCGGCGGCGTAGACGCTGATGAACAGGGTTCGCGGATCTTCGGTGTGGTTGGGGCTTGAGGCATGCAGCAGACGGGTGTGCATGAAGCACACCGAACCGGGCGGACCGAAGCACGCCACCGGCGCCTGGCAGTGCTCATCGACCACGGCATCGGCCACCGCGCCGGTAAAACGCTCGTCGTGCCAGTGCGACCACAGCGGGCCTGTGTGGCTGCCGGGTATGACCTTGAGCGGGCCGTTCTGCGTGGTCACTTCGCTGACCATCAACAGCGCCGTCACCAGGTCATCGTTGCTGTGCGGGGTGAACAGGAAATCCTGGTGCCATTTCACCTGGGTGGCGGTGTGCGGCAACTTGGAGTTGATCTTGCTGTGGTGGAAGCGCGTGCCGGTACCGCCGATGAGTTGCCCGGCAATCTCGGCCATGCGCGATGCGAAGGCGGCCTGGCGATACGCCGGCGAAATCTCGGTGGGCGAGGCCACGCGGCGCAGCGAAGGATGGTCCGCGCGGTGATCGCTTTCCACATCGAAACGTGGTCGTCCATCCAGCGTTTTACCCCAGGCCAGGGACTGGCTGCGGCTGTCCTGAACCCACTGGTCGAAGTCCTGTTGCAGCGCGGCGACTTCAGACGCAGCCAGCACGTCCTCCACGACCAGAAAGCCATCTTGATGAAACCGGTCTATCTGCCATTGCTCGATCATGTTTGCTACTCGCACCAGTTAGGTTGGATTCAGGCCAACGAGACATCTTTGAGGAACGCTTCCACCCGCGGGTTGTGCCCACTACGCAGCGCCTGCGGGCTGTCATCGCAGACCACGCGGCCCTTCTCCATGAAGACGATGCGGTCGGAAACCTTGAAGGCGAAATTCATTTCGTGGGTCACGATGATCATGGTGATGCCTTCGCTGGCCAGCGCTTCGATGACCTGCAACACCTCGTTGACCTTCTCCGGGTCGAGCGCCGAGGTCGGTTCGTCGAACAGCATGATCTGCGGGCGCATCATCAGTGCACGGGCAATCGCCACGCGTTGCTGTTGGCCGCCGGACAATTGATGCGGATACTTCCAGGCATGGTCGAGCATGCCGACCTTATGCAGCAGGGCGTAGGCCTGCTGCCGGAGATCGGCCAGCGGCGCCAGGCGGTGATAACGCGGAGCCATGAGCAGGTTGTTGAGCACGGTCATGTGCGGGAACAGGTTGAAGCTCTGGAACACCATGCCGATGTTCAGGCGATGCTCGGCGTGCTCCACATAGCGCTGCGGCTGCGCGCCCTGTCGGTCCAGGTGAATGAACGGCTTGCCGTTGATCTTGATGTCACCGTTGTCGATCTGCTCCAGGCCGTTGAGCAGGCGAATCAGCGTGGTCTTGCCCGAGCCCGAAGGGCCGATGACCGACACCACTTCACCCGGCTGGATCTGCAAGCTCACCGCGCCCAGTACTTCGACGTCGTTATAGGCCTTGTGCAGTTTGGTCGCCTGCAGCGCGGGGCCAGTTGCGCCGCTGCCTGGCTGCGCCACGGCAGCCTTGTACTCGGTGGCCAGGCGCAGGACTTCGGCATCGGGCAGGCGCGCGGCCTTGGCCTGGGTCACGTCCAGATACCGCTCCAGGCGTTTGAGCAGAAAGTCGAACACGGTCACGATCAGCACGTAGAAGAACGCCACCCCGGCCATGGTTTCCATGACCAGAAAATTCTGCGAGTACAGGCGCTGACCCACCATGAGGATCTCGGTCAACGAGATCACCGACACCAGCGAGCTGAGCTTGACGATGGAGATGAATTCATTGGTGAGCGAAGGGAGTGCCACCCGCAACGCCTGGGGAATGACGATGCGCCATTGCGTGCCCGCAAAGCGCAGGCCCAAGGCCCGCGCGGCCTCGCTCTGGCCCTTGGCGATGGACAGCAGGCCACCACGATGGATCTCCGCGACGTAGGCGGTTTCACTGAGCACCAACGCGATCAGGCCGGCCCAGAACGGATTGGCCAGCACGGCCGATGTGGACGGCATTGCTTGCGGCAGGTTGTAGACGAATATCAGCAGCACCAACAGCGGCAGACTGCGAAACAGCCAGATATAACCGCGCGCTGGCAGATTGATCAATGGACGGGTGGACTGCTTCGCCAGGGCCAGAACAAAGCCCAGCACGATACTGATGACCCAGGTCAATACGCTGAGTTGAATCACGGTCCAGGCCGCCATCCAGAACTCGGTATCGCTGAGCAGACCAAACATGTATTTCCAGTCAAACGTCATCGTCGGCTCGCTCGGCAAGGTCAATAGTGATGGGTGACTTCCTGTCGGATCTGAACTTCGAACGTTGCTCGTTCTGCCCGTCTTGAAACCATCATGATTGATGCCAGGTCGTGCCGAAATTAGTAAATTCGGGCCCCTTGCATAGGAAAAACCTAAGCAGTCTCCATTCCAGAGAACTTCATTCGCGGCGCCTTCGCGTCATTCGATGGCATTGCTGCAAAGCGTTGAAAACAACTGCACGCTTTTAGCGCAACCTGTTTGCGTTCCTGTCGGGTACGAGACCTTTTGGTGCGAAACACCTGTCATGCCTTGATTCATTGGCTGCGCCGGAATGCCGCACTGCAAGAGTCCATTTCATCGGGCCGCCGGGGTCAGGCGCAGCGTGGGCTCGGGGGCCCCGCCAGTCTTTGTTGTCCCGGCTCAGCTGCGCACTGGCATGGTCTTCGCACACATAGGCAAAACCTATTCAGGCGGCGCCTGACTGAACGGCGCTGCCGAGGAGCTGAACTTGATGCACTTCACCCTTCGGCAACTCAAATACTTCGTGGCAGCCGTCGAACAAGACAGTATTGCCGAAGCCTCCAGACAATTGCATATATCGCAGCCGTCGATCTCCGTCGCCATCAAGAACCTGGAAGAAGCCTTCAATCAGCCTTTGTTCGTCCGCCATCATGCCCAAGGTGTTTCACTCACCGCTGGCGGCGGCCGGATCTATGAAAAGGCCAAGGAGTTACTGAGGCTGTCGCAAGAGCTGGAACAGGATTCACGTGCCGAGAATGGCAATGTTTCAGGCACCATTGCCATTGGCTGTTTCGAATCGGCGGCGCCTTTATACATGCCCAAGTTAGTGGCCGGATTCAAAAGCCTGTACCCGGAAGTTTCCATTCAGTTGTATGACGGCGAACAGCACGAACTGATGCATGGCCTTCATCGGGGCCGTTTCGACCTGGCTTTTCTCTATGATCTGGAGTTGGGCACGACCATACACAAACAGGCCCTCAACGCACCGCACAAACCCTACGCCCTGTTGCCTGCCGAGCATCCCCTGGCGCAGCAGGCGTCCGTGACCTTGCAGGCCCTGAGCCACGAGCCGATGATCCTGCTCGATGCCGTGCCCAGCCGTAGTTACTTTATGGATATCTTCACCGAGAAGGGCTATGCGCCAGTTGTGGCCTACAGCTCCCCTTCCATTGAAATGGTGCGCTGCATGGTAGGGCAAGGTCTGGGGTTTTCAGTGCTGGTGACGCGGCCGTGTACGCAGATGACATACGACGGCAAGCTGCTGGCTCACTTGGAGATCGAAGACGACATGCCGGCCTCGACCTTGGTGATGGCGCACCTGCGCAACAACCAGCCAAGTCGGGCGACCCGGCTGTTCATGGAGTACTGTTCGAGTGTGGAGCTGACACCGCCCGGGGCGGCGGCGTCTGCAATCCAGGCAGAACGAGAGGCTTACTGCCCAGCCTGATTTTCGCCCAGAATCAACTGACCCTGCTTGTTCACAGGGATCTGCGAACCGGGATCACGATCCATGCGCACCTGGCCGACTTTGCCATCGAGCTGGTACTTCACGTTGTACCCGACGACCTTGTCGCTGATGTCGTTGACGGTGTTGCAGCGCGTCTGGGTGGTGGTGTAGGTGTCACGGCCTTGCATGCCTTCCTGCACCTTGTTGCCCGCATAGCCACCGCCAACGGCGCCGGCCACGGTCGCGATCTTCTTGCCATTGCCACCGCCGACCTGGTTGCCGAGCAAACCACCTGCCACTGCACCAAGGACGCTGCCAACGATCTGATGCTGGTCCTGAACCGCCTTCTGCCGAGTCACGGTGACGTCCTTGCACACTTCGCGAGGCGTCTTGATCTGCTGTTTGATTGGCTCTGCGGCCAATACGTCAGCGTACTCGGGGCCCTTGTTCACGAGGCTGTAGGTTGCAACGGCGCCTCCGGCGGTAACACCGACTGCACCGAGCACTGCACCAATCAGCAACGATTTATTCACTTTGAACCTCCTGACTACACTCATGGCACGAAGCCACGCTTCCCTGCCTTGGAGCATAAAAAAAGGCGCGAGTTCAATACTCGCGCCTTTCGGGCCTTGCCGCCGGGACAGTCGAACGTCTTATGGACGGTCGTCGACCTGGTCCTTGGCCACTGGAGGAATCAGATCCTCGCTGCTCAGGTTCAGCCAGATCAGTACCACGTTGGCGATGTAGATCGACGAGTAGGTACCGGCCATCACGCCGATGAACAGCGCCAGCGAGAAGCCCCACAGGTTGTCGCCACCGAAGAACATCAGGGCGGCGATGGCCAGCAAGGTCGACACCGAGGTCGCCACGGTTCGCAGCAGCGTCTGGGTGGTGGACACGTTGATGTTCTCGATCAAGGACGCCTTGCGCATCACCCTGAAGTTCTCGCGAACCCGGTCGAATACCACGATGGTGTCGTTGAGCGAGTAACCGATGATGGCCAGTACCGCCGCCAGCACCGTCAGGTCGAAGGTGATCTGGAAGAACGACAGTAGGCCCACGGTGACGATCACGTCGTGGATCAACGACAGGATCGCGCCGACTGCGAACTTCCACTGGAAGCGGAACGCCAGATAGATGAGCACGCCGCCCAGCGCCAGCAACATGCCGAGGCCGCCCTGGTCGCGCAGTTCTTCACCCACCTGTGGGCCGACGAACTCGACACGCTTGACCGTGGCAGGGTTGTCGCCACCGACCGTCTGCAGCGCCGCCGCGACCTGGTTGCCCAATTGCGGGTCTTCACCCGGCATGCGCACCAGCAGGTCGGTGGTCGCACCGAAGTTCTGCACCACGGCATCGTGATAACCGGCTTTCACCAGTTCTTCACGCACCAGGCCCAGGTCGGCCGGCTTTTCGTAGGTCAGCTCGATGAGCGTACCGCCGGTGAAGTCCAGCCCGTAGTTCATGCCCTTGTGAAACATGCTGAACAACGCCAGCACGGTAAGGAGCACGGTGATGGCGAACGCAATATTGCGAACGCCCATGAAGTTGATGGTACGTAACATGGCAGCCCCTTAAATCCACAACTTCTTGAAGTCCCGACCGCCGTAGATCAGGTTGACCATTGCGCGGGTCACCATGATGGCCGTGAACATCGAGGTAAAGATCCCGAGGGACATGGTGACGGCGAAGCCCTTGACCGGGCCGGTGCCCATGGCGAAGAGAATGCCGCCGACCAGCAGCGTCGTCAGGTTGGCGTCGATGATCGCGGTGTAAGCGCGGTCGAAACCTTCGTGAATGGCGCGCTGGATGCTCATGCCATTGGCGATTTCCTCGCGTATGCGCGAGAAGATCAGCACGTTGGCGTCCACCGCCATACCCATCGTCAGCACGATACCGGCAATGCCCGGCAGCGTCAGGGTTGCCCCCAGCAACGACATCAGCGCCAGCAGCATGACCATGTTCAAGGCCAGTGCCACGGTGGCGATCACGCCGAAGAAGCGGTAGATGGCGATGATGAACAGCGAGACGAACAGCATGCCCCACAGCGATGCATCGACACCCTTGGTAATGTTGTCGGCGCCCAGGCTCGGGCCGATGGTACGTTCTTCGGCGAAGTACATCGGTGCAGCCAGACCACCGGCACGCAACAGCAGCGCCAATTCCGAGGATTCACCCTGGCCATTGAGGCCGGTGATGCGGAACTGGCTGCCCAGCGGCGACTGGATGGTCGCCAGGCTGATGATCTTCTTCTCTTCGGTGAAGGTCTGTACCGCAACGTCCTTCTCGACACCATTGACCGTCTGCTTGACGTAGCGCGTGGTCGGGCGCTGCTCGATGAAGATCACCGCCATGCTGCGGCCAACGTTGCTGCGCGTGGCACGGCTCATGAGGTCGCCGCCGTGGCCATCGAGCTTGATGTTCACCTGTGGCTGGCCGTGTTCGTCGAAGCTGGCCTGGGCATCGGTAACCTGGTCACCGGTAATGATCAGGCCACGCTCGACTGCCGCGGGAGCACGGTTGCCCTCGCGGAACTCGAAGGTCTCGGTGGTGGCCTTGGAATCATCCGGACCGGCACCGAGACGGAACTCGAGGTTGGCGGTCTTGCCCAGGATACGCTTGGCTTCGGCAGTGTCCTGCACGCCCGGCAGCTCGACCACGATGCGGTTGGCACCCTGGCGCTGGACCAGCGGCTCGGCCACACCCAGCTCGTTGACCCGGTTACGCACCGTGGTCAGGTTCTGCTTGATGGAGTATTCGCGGATTTCCGCGACCTTGGCCTGGGTCATGGCCAGGCGCAGCACCGACAACTCGCTGCGCTCGCTGGCAGTCAGGTCGAAATCGGTGAAACTCTTGCGGATCAGGGCTTGTGCCTGGTCGCGGGTAGCGGTGTCGCTGAAGCCCAGCTGAATGGCGCCATCCTGCTGCGGCAGGCTGCGGTAACGCACGCGCTCCTTGCGCAGCAGCGTTTTGACTTCGCCTTCGTAGACTTTCATGCGGGCGTCGAGCGCCTTGTCCATGTCGACTTCGAGCAGGAAGTGCACGCCACCGGACAGGTCGAGGCCCAGCTTCATCGGGCTTGCACCCAGGCTGCGCAACCACGGCGGCGTGGTCGGGGCCAGGTTCAGGGCCACTACGTAGTCATCGCCCAGCGCCTTGCGCACGACATCCTTGGCCGGCAACTGGTCTTCGGCCTTGGTCAGGCGCAGCAGACCGCCCTTGCCGTTTTCGGCCAGGGTCGCGGATTTGACCTGGATGCCGGCGGCATTGAGTGCCGTGCCGACGCGATCCAGATCCGCCTGATTGACCTGCAGCGAAGTGCTCGCGCCGCTGACCTGGATGGCCGCGTCATCAGGATAGAGATTAGGTGCGGAATAGATAAAACCGATCGCCAGCACCGCCAGGATCAGTACATATTTCCACAGAGGGTATTTGTTCAGCATCACGCCGCCCGTTCAAGACGCGGGGCGCCTTGCGCGCCCCGACATGGGTAAAAGTCTGCAGCTTAGATCGCTTTGAGCGTGCCTTTGGGCAGGGTCGCGGCGATGGCGCCCTTCTGGATTTTCAGCTCGACGGTGTCGGACACTTCGATGACCACGAAGTCGTCGGTGACCTTGTTGATCTTGCCGGCGATGCCGCCACTGGTGACCACTTCGTCACCTTTCTGCAGGTTGCCCAGCAGGTTTTTCTGTTCCTTGGCACGCTTGGCCTGCGGACGCCAGATCATCATGTAGAAGATGACCAGGAAACCGACCAGGAAAATCCACTCGAAGCCAGAGCCGGCAGGGCCAGCAGCCGGTGCAGCGGCGTCCGCGAAAGCGGCGGGGATCAAAAAGCTCATTCAACGCTCCAGTTACTTAGAAGTTATTGACTTAAAGTCTTTATAAAACGGTCAGTCCAAGGGCGGCACGGGCAGCCCGCGCTTGGCATAGAAGGCATCGACAAAGGCGGCCAATGTACCCTGTTGAATAGCCTCGCGCAAACCAGCCATCAGCAGCTGGTAATGACGCAAATTGTGGATGGTATTCAACATGCTACCGAGCATTTCGCCACACTTGTCCAAGTGATGCAGATAAGCGCGCGAGAAGTTGCGGCAGGTATAGCAATCGCAGGTAGGGTCCAGCGGCGAATCATCGTGGCGATGGAACGCATTGCGGATCTTCAGCACGCCCGTGTCGATGAACAGATGCCCGTTGCGCGCATTGCGCGTCGGCATCACGCAGTCGAACATGTCGACGCCGCGGCGCACACCCTCGACCAAGTCTTCGGGTTTGCCTACCCCCATAAGGTAACGAGGTTTGTCAGCCGGCATCAGGCCCGGCAGGTAGTCGAGCACCTTGATCATTTCATGCTTGGGCTCGCCCACGGACAGGCCGCCGATGGCCAGGCCATCGAAACCGATCTTGTCCAGGCCTTCGAGCGAACGCATGCGCAGGTTCTCGTGCATGCCGCCCTGAACGATGCCGAACAGCGCCGCGGTGCTCTCGCCATGTGCGTCCTTGGAGCGTTGCGCCCAGCGCAGCGACAACTCCATGGAAGTACGCGCGGTGTGCTCATCGGCTGGATAAGGCGTGCACTCGTCGAAAATCATCACTACGTCCGAGCCCAGGTCGCGCTGGACCTGCATCGACTCTTCCGGGCCCATGAACACCTTGGAACCGTCGACGGGGGACGCAAAATAAACGCCCTCCTCCTTGATCTTGCGCATGGCGCCCAGGCTGAACACCTGGAACCCACCGGAGTCGGTCAGGATCGGCCCTTTCCACTGCATGAAATCGTGCAGGTCACCGTGCGCCTTGATCACCGCAGTGCCCGGGCGCAACCACAGGTGGAAGGTATTGCCCAGAATCATCTGCGCACCGATCGCCTCGATGTCGCGCGGCAACATGCCCTTGACCGTGCCATAGGTGCCCACCGGCATGAACGCCGGGGTTTCCACCACGCCACGCGGGAAAGTCAGGCGGCCACGACGGGCCTTGCCATCGGTGGCCAGCAGTTCGAACGACATACGACAGGTGCGACTCATGCTTGATCCCCTGGCGCGGCTTCGCTGGGACCGCGAGGCGCCGGATTGCGGGTGATGAACATGGCATCACCGTAACTGAAGAAGCGGTACTCGTTGGCCACCGCCGCCGCATAGGCCGCCATGGCTTCGGGATAACCCGCGAACGCCGAGACCAGCATCAACAGCGTGGACTCCGGCAAATGGAAATTGGTGACCAGGGCATCGACCACATGGAACGGCCGCCCAGGAAAGATGAAGATGTCGGTATCGCCACTGAACGGCTTCAATACGCCGTCACGCGCCGCGCTTTCCAGCGAGCGCACGCTGGTGGTGCCTACCGCCACCACGCGACCACCGCGGGCCTTGCACGCCTGCACCGCATCGACCACGTCCTGGCTGACCTCCAGCCACTCTTTATGCATGTGGTGGTCTTCGAGCTTCTCGACCCGCACCGGCTGGAAAGTGCCGGCACCGACATGCAGCGTCACGAACGCGGTCTGGACCCCCATCGCCTCGATCTGCGCCAGCAGCGCCTTGTCGAAATGCAGCCCCGCCGTCGGCGCCGCCACCGCGCCGGCCTTCTCGGCGTACACAGTCTGATAGCGCTCGCGGTCGGCGCTGTCGTCGGGACGGTCGATGTAAGGCGGCAACGGCATGTGCCCCACTCGATCGAGCAGTGGCAGCACCTCTTCATTGAAGCGCAGCTCGAACAGCGCATCGTGCCGCGCGACCATCTCGGCCTCGCCGCCGCCGTCGATCAAGATCTTCGAACCCGGCTTGGGCGACTTGCTGGAGCGCACGTGGGCCAGCACGCGATGGCTGTCCAGCACGCGCTCCACCAGAATTTCCAGCTTGCCGCCCGATGCCTTCTGGCCAAACACCCGCGCCGGAATCACTCGGGTATTGTTGAACACCATCAGGTCGCCCGGCCTGAGAAAACCGGGCAGATCGGTGAATTGACGATGATCCAGCGCGCCGGATGGCCCATCGAGGACCAACAGGCGGCTGCCATGGCGCTCCGCCAACGGATGGCGAGCGATCAGGGAATCAGGAAGCTCGAAAGAGAAATCGGCGACGCGCATGATAGGGTTCGGCTGTATAGGGCTGAAAATTCTAGCAAAAATCTGCAAAATTGACCATGAAAGCTGATTGACCGGTGGTCGCGCCATCTCTATACTTCGCCGCCTGTAAGCCCTGATGGCGGAATTGGTAGACGCGGCGGATTCAAAATCCGTTTTCGAAAGGAGTGGGAGTTCGAGTCTCCCTCGGGGCACCAAATCAGAAAAAAGACCTTCGCGAAGGTCTTTTTTTTCGCCTGCGATTTCTCCCCACTCCCCTGTAGGAGCGGCCAGTGGCCGCGAAGGCGCCAGCCCAATCGCTGCCACTTGCGCGCCCATCCATCGCTCGACAGGCTCCGCCTCGACCACTGTTGCCCCCACCTTCTCTTGAACTGTACCTCACGCCACTCGCTCGATGCGCCTACCCTGTGAACTCAATCCACAGGAGCGCTCGTCATGCCGGATGCAGCCAACCTCTACCTGTTCGTTATCGCCGCGATGCTCCTGTTGGTCGTTCCCGGACCGAACATGGCCTTCGTCACCAGCCACGCGCTGGCCCACGGCTGGCGAGCCGGGGTGGCGGCTGCGCTGGGCATTTCGCTGGCAGACTTGCTGCTGACGCTGTTGGTCAGCGCCGGCATGGGCGCTGTCGTCATGAGTTGGGCGCCTGCCTTCGACTTGTTACGGCTGGCCGGTGCGTGCTATCTGTTATGGCTGGCCTGGCAAGCGCTGACGGCGCCGACTGGCGAAAGCGCCACACCCCGCCCCCTGGGTTCGATCCGCAAGATCTTCGTTCGCGCCACGCTCAACAGCTTGCTGAATCCCAAGGGCCTGCTGTTCTTCATGGTGTTTCTGCCGCAATTCGTCACTGTCGGCAACGCCAGTGTGACGGTTCAACTGGTCATGCTGGGTGTGCTGCTTATGCTGATCTCCCTGGTTTTTCACAGTGTGCTCGCACTGTGCGCGGGAACGCTGCGCGGACGGTTGAACAGCATGCCTCGGCGCTGGGCCAATTATGGCTTTGCGAGCGTGATGACAGCGCTGGCAGCACGACTTCTGTTTCTGGAGCGGCCGATATGATTCTCATCGGTCTACACATGCGGCCACAACGCGAAGGTTGCGGACAAGTCCTTGATAAGTAAATCTATGGATATTACTTATAAAAGACTTATAGAATGCCTGTCAATTCGGTTGCGTGGTTTCGTAAAGCAGTGAAACAGCTCATGAAACTTCAGCATCGGCACCAGCAACAGGTTCGCGATGCAGCAGGACTTCTCGCCAATATGCCACACGTTACAAATGTCAAAGCTCTGACTTCACATGGTTACGGCTACCGTTTGCGCGTTGGCAATTATCGCATCCTGTTCGACTGGGACGGTGCCATCGAGATTGTCAGCATTCAAGAGGTCAAGAAGCGCGATGAACACACCTACTGAAGTTCAGGTCATCAATGGCCCGGACGGGAAGCCAGCCTTTGTGGTCATTCCCTACGCCCAATACGTAGCGCAACACAACGCCAGCAACGGCCTGATTCCCCACGAAGTCGTGAGTCGTATGGTTGATGGTGCATCCGCGATCAAAGCATGGCGTGAGTATCTGGATCTAACCCAGGAGCAAGTTTCTCAACGCCTTGGAATCACCCAATCGGCCTATGCTCAGCAGGAAACCTCCGCCAAGCCACGCAAGCTCACTCGTGAGAAGATTGCCGCAGCATTTGGTATCAAGGCCGATCAACTGGCTCTATAGCTGCCTGCCCGATTCACCCCCGCGAACAAGGAGTTCCGCCCTTCACATGAGTAATGCCTACCGTACATTCTTCGCAACCCCAGGCGTCGTGGCTCTGTTACTGGCGGGTTCCATGGCCCGCCTTCCGCAGACCATGATCGGGCTGGGCCTCATCACCATGCTGGTGCATGAGACCGGCCGCTATTGGGTCGCAGGTGCGGTGGCGGGTACTTTTACCCTGACCAGCGCCGTGCTCGGGCCGATGATTTCAAAGCTGGTCGATCAGCGCGGCCAGCGCAGGGTGCTGGCGCCCGTCGCGGCGTTCAGTATCGGCATGCTCCTGGCCCTGATTGGCGCCGTGCATTGGCATGCGCCGCTGCCGGTGTTGTTCGCGCTGGCCGCCCTCGCGGGGGTGCTCCCCAGTTTCGGAGCAATGATCCGCGCACGCTGGGCCTACCTGTTTCGCGGAAAACCACAACTGCACGCCGCGTACTCCCTGGATACAGTGCTGGTGGAGTTCACCTTCATCGTCGGTCCACCGTTGTCCATCGCCTTGAGCAGCGGTCTGTTTCCACAAGCTGGCCCGCTGGTGGCCGCCGTGTTGTTGGCCGTGGGCGTGGTTGCCTTTCTGCGCCAGCATGAAACCGAGCCGCCGCCGGTGCCGGCGGTCAAGGGTCCCTCCACTTCCCCGCTGCGCATTCCTGCCTTGCGGATCATCGTGGTGGCGATGCTGGCGCTGGGGTTGCTCGGCGGCTCGGTCGATGTGGCGGTAGTGGCTTTTGCCAAGGAGCAAGGCTGGGCAGCGGCCGCCAGCTTTATTCTCGCGGGGTTCGCTGCAGGGTCGATGGTTGCCGGGATCACGTTCGGGACAGTGAGAAGTGGGCTGGCGTACGAAACTCAGTTGCTGATCGGCGCGGTATTCACTGCCGTGGCGACGACGTTGCCGATTTTCGCGTCCAACGTGTACTGGCTCACCGGATTGCTGTTCATCACCGGCATGTCGTTCGCACCGACGCTGATCGTGGTGATGAACATCGGCACGAAAATCCTGCCGCCCGGCAAGATCACCGAAGGGCTGACCTGGCTGAGTACAGGGGTCAGTGTCGGCATCGCGATGGGTGGGGCAGTCGCCGGTATGGTCATCGACCACTTCGGTACTCGCGCCGGATTCGCCGTTGCCATCGGTGCCGGGCTGTTGATGCTGACCGCCGTGCTCACAGGGCTGCGTACGCTGCAGGCAACTTCGGCGAGCGAGGTTATCGTGCCTGGCTGACACGCCCCTGTCACATCCCCACGCTTACATAGCCCTTTCACTTTCCAAGGGCTATGCCATGACCATGTTCGATCTCAAGCGCCGTCGCCTCGTGCAAGCCGTGGGGGCAGGCTTTCTGTTGCCTGGGCTGGCGCCAGCGGTGATCGCCTCGGTCAAGGACCGGCCACAACTGACTGACGGCGTGCAGTCCGGCGACCTGATGGGCGACAGGGCCATGGTCTGGAGCCGCTGCGACCGCCCGGCACGCATGGTGGTGGAATGGGATACGCGCAGCATGTTCACCAACCCTCGCCGTTCGGTATCGCCACTGGCCGACGCGGGCAGCGATTTCACCGCGCGGGTCGAACTCAGCGGCCTGCCGGTGGACCAGGCGATCTTCTATCGCGTGCAGTTCGAAGACGCGCAGACCGGCGTCAGCAGCGAGCCGTGGTTCGGCCATCTGCGCAGCGAGCCTTCGCAGCGTCGCGACATCCGCTTCGTGTGGAGCGGCGACACAGTGGGCCAGGGCTTCGGTATCAACCCTGATATCGGCGGCATGCGCATCTACGAAGCCATGCGTCTACGCCTGCCGGATTTCTTCATCCACAGCGGCGATACCATCTACGCCGACGGGCCGGTGCCAGCCACGGTGACCACCGAGAATGGCCGCGTATGGCGCAACATCACCACCGAAGCCAAGAGCAAGGTGGCGGAAACTCTGGACGAGTACCGCGGCAACTACCGCTACAACCTGATGGATGAAAACGTGCGGCGCTTCAATGCCGAGGTGCCGCAGATCTGGCAGTGGGACGACCACGAGGTGACCAACAACTGGTCACCCAGCAAGCAACTCGACGCGCGCTACCAGAACCGCGACATTCGCCATCTGGTCGGCAACGCGCGTCAGGCGTGGCTCGAGTACGCGCCCATGCGCCTGCAGCGCGCCGACAACGGCGGGCGTATCTACCGCAAGCTCAGCTACGGTCCGATGCTGGATATCTTCGTATTGGACATGCGCAGCTACCGCAGTGGCAACGATGACAATCTGGCGGCCAGCCCCGAGGCCCGGACGGCGTTTCTTGGACAGGCGCAACTGGACTGGCTGAAGTCCGGACTCAAAGGGTCGCAGGCTCAATGGAAAGTCATTGCCGCCGATATGCCCATCGGCTTGGGTGTCCCGGATGGAGAGGTGAGTCCAGGCGTCGGGCGCTGGGAGGCAATCGCCAACGGCGATGATGGCGCCGCCAAGGGGCGCGAGCTGGAGATCGCCGAGCTGCTCGGCTTCGTGCGCCAGCAAAAAGTTGTCAATACGGTCTGGCTGACTGCCGACGTACACTACTGCGCCGCGCATCACTACCACCCCGACCGCGCCGCCTTCCAGGACTTCGAACCGTTCTGGGAATTCGTCGCCGGGCCACTGAACGCCGGCAGCTTCGGCCCCAACCCGCTGGATGCCACCTTTGGTCCGCAGGTGGTGTTCCAGAAAGCACCGCCGGCCCAGAACACCTCACCGTTCGCCGGTTTCCAGTTTTTCGGCGAAGTACAGATCGAGGGCCAGAGCGGAGAAATGACCGTGCAACTGCGTGATCTGGATGGCGTGGTGGTGTTCGAGAAGAAGCTGCAGCCGGTTTGACACTCATTGCACCGCACACATCCGGACAAATAGCCGCGGCGGGGGCGGTGCAATGGCTCAACTGCCAAGGCCCGGCAGTACCAGGCACGCGGCCAACCCTATGAGGGCGGTGCCGATCACCCGATCGACAACGTGTTGTTTCTCCAGCATCCGCCGACGCAGCGGCCCGGACGAGAAGAACAGCGCCACGATGCTGAACCACACCCAGTGCGAGAACGACATGAACAAGCCATAGGCAAAGTTCGTCATTATCGAACTGCCCGCCTGTACGACCTGACTGTAAGTGGCTACCACAAACAACATGGTCTTGGGATTGAGGGCATTGGTGAAGAAGCCTGTCCGAAACGCGCTCCACAATGACGGCGCCCCGCCTCCCACGTTGGCCAATGCCAACTTGGAGGTGTTGAGCAACGAGCGCACGCCCAGGTAGATGAGATAACCGGCACCCAGCCATTTCATGCCCATGAACAACAGTGGCGACTGAGTGATGATCACGTCCCGTCAACGTTTCTTGAAAGTGACGACCAGGACATCCCGGTGGGCAGGTCGATCGGGGTGTATGGGGATGACGGCGCTGACGCCGTGTCGAACCTGCTCATCGTTGAGCAGGGCGGCTTCCAGTTAATGGATCATCGAGTGCCTTGCCAGCAGCCGCAAGTCATTGTCGTAGATGGACGTCTCGCCCTCCATCACGTTGACTCGATTGACCAGCAGCATGCATTCGACGCGACGATTTTCGCTGGGACGATTCAGTCGAAAGTGCTGCGTTGTGTCCTGAATGGGTCGGTCCGGTTTGCGCACCCGCCTTGGCGGAATCGGTGAGGCGATTGAGTGGCGTGCACGTGCTGCGCAGCAGCACACGACCGGCTGCCTGGGAGCAGTGGCTGCGACTGGCGAAGAAAGTGCCAGGGGAAGTGGCAACGGTCGAGTACGAGCATTTCTACCTGTGCCTGCAGGCCGCTACTGCTGGGTTGGGCGTAAGCGTGGCGTCACTGTTGATGGTTCAAGAGGAACTGGCATCCGGGCAACTGGTAGCGCCCTTCGGCTTTACTTGCGATGGTTCGAAGTACGTGGTGCTGTCCCCGCGATTGCCGGAAGAAAGCACCAAATGTGCCGTCTTCAGTCAGTGGTTGAACGGGCAGGCAGAGGCATCGGTCGCCCGGACACTTTCCCACAGACGCTGATCCGCATTTCACCCCTCCCTGCACGAATTAAAGGTGACCTCGACGACCTTGGGCTACGCTTTGTCTGATAACGCCCGCCGCGGCTGGTTGGGCGTTGCGCTGTGCAATCAGCCTGGCGACAACAACCGCGCTAGCAAGCGTGCGAGGGCGAACATGAGCAATTTCGACGAAGGCAGTGGCTCCAAGAACATCAAGAGCTTGACCGAAAGACTTCTGACTTTCCTTCCCACCACGGCCGTAAAAGGCTATCTGCAGGGTGCCAGCTCGTTCGACAAGGGCCGCCCTGATTACCCCAGGGAACTGGACAACTGGCTGCGCGAGATCATGCAGATCAAGCCGCACAGCAAATGGGACCCACCCCATACAACGGTGCTCGACCTGGGCTCGGGCACTGGCAAGTTCATTCCGCGGCTGGTCGACATCGGCGCCGAGGTGTTCGCGGTGGAACCGGTTGCCGCCATGCGCGAGAAGCTGGAACTCAACTGGGGCGACAAGCCCTACGTGAAAATACTCGAGGGTGCTGCCGAAGAGATCCCGTTGAAAAACGAATCAGTGGATGCGGTGATCTGCGCGCATTCGTTCCACTGGTTTGCCAAACCCGAGGCCATGAAGGAAATCCACCGGGTGCTCAAGCGCGGCGGACGCTTGGGAATGATCTGGAACCTGCGCGATACCCGCGAGGACTGGGTACGTCAGGTGGCTGACGTGGTCAGCGCGGTGGCCGGTGACAGCCCGCGGTTCTACACCCAACAGTGGCGCGAAATGTTCCCGCACAAGGGCTTCGCGCATCCGCTGGTGGAAAAGCACTTCACCCATTCTCACACCGGCACGCCGGAAGACGTGATTCTCAACCGGGTACGCTCCATCAGCTTCATCTCTACCCTCTCCCCTGAACAGCAGGAGCCGATTTTCCAGAAAGTCCGCGAGATCATTGCCACCCACCCCCAGCTCAAGGACAAGCAGGAGGTCACCGTGCCCTACGACACCGTGGCCTTTCATACCGTGAAGATTCTCTAGACCCCTCCTGGCGCCCAGCGGGCTCAGTGCACTGGCGTAAGCCCGCTTTCCTGAATGGCGAGACGGGCTGCCGGTGTGCTCAGGTACTGCAGCAAGGCAGCGGCCTCTTCAGGGTGGGCGCTGGTGCGCGTGACACCACCTGAATACAGGGTCATCTTCTGCACCGCATCGGGAATCAGGCCGACGATGTCGATACCCGGCACTGCCTTGAGTTCGCTCAGCTGCTGGAAACCCAACTGAACATCGCCTCGAGCGACCACGGCCCCCACGGGCTCGCTGTCCACCAGGCTGCTTTTGTCGCGAAGCTGTTCGGCGAGTTTCATGCGCGGAAACAGCAGGTGCGACAGGTACAGGCCGCTGGTGCTGTTGGAGTAGGCCAGCGAGCGGGCGTCGAGCAGGGTCTTGCGGAAGGCGTCGACACTGCCGATGTCCGGCTTGGCCTCACCTTGGCGGACGGCCATGGCGATGAAAGACTTGCCGACATCCACGCGAGGTTCGCGTTGCACTTCACCCAGTTGAATGAGTTTGTTCAACGCGGCGTCTTCGGTGAGCACCAGATCGGCTCGCTCACCGCGCTCCAGCCGGCTGGAGATCGCCATCGGGTTGTCGCCGATGGCAGGCGAAGGCAGCACGGTGACCTTGATGCCGGTGGCTTTTTCGTATTCGACGACGATGGTCTGCATGGCACTGACCACGCCGCCGGACCCGAGCAGGGACAACTGCACCGGTGGTGGCGCCTTCTGTGCGTGGGCGGCGCTGGAGCCGAGCAATACACAAGCCAGCAGTGCGCTGGTGAGCCGTTTGGTCATGACGATATGATCCTGAAAGTGAAGATGAAGCCTGGCCGGTGACTGGCCAGAGGCACAGCGGACGAATGCGGTGATGGTAGACCGCCTCGCGAAGAATGATCAGTTTACGCGCAATCGGCCAAAAGCCAGGATCAGGTTGCCATTTAAAAAGGTGATGTTCGGCAATTGCAACGTAGAGAAACAATTTCAACCTTCGTGGCGCGAACGAGCGATGAAGGCAATACCGACATTTTGGCAAGATCTGTGGGGTAACTGTCATTTACCCTTTAACCGTTCAGCTCGATGATGCGTGCTCCAGACTGGAGTCACCCCATGTCCAAGGCCTTGCCCCCCGAACTGCAGATTTTCGACCGCCCTTTGCAAGTCGTCATCCTGCTCTACCCCGGCATCGAGATTCTCGACTTCGCCGGGCCCTACGAAGTGTTCAGCGTTGCCACCCGCGTTGCGCTGCGCGACGGCCTGAGTGAGCATGCGCCATTCGTGGTCAGCACGGTCGCAGCCAGTCGCGAATTGCTCACCGCCCGCTACGAGCTGCGGGTGCAGCCAGACGCCCAGTTCGATGAAGACCTGCACTGTGATGTGCTGATCGTGCCGGGGGGCGTGATCGACCAACCCGTCAACGACCCGAACACGCTCGCCTGGCTACGTCGGATGGCAGCGACGACAGGATTGCTCACTTCGGTGTGCAGCGGCGCATTGATCCTGGCCAAGGCGGGGTTGCTGGAGGGGCAGAGCGTCACCACCCATTGGGCCGACATCCAGGAGCTGCGCGACAGCTACCCGGACCTCGATGTGCGGGAAAATGTGCCCTATGTCGACGCTGGCAGCGTGGTCACCAGTGCCGGGATTTCGGCCGGCATCGACATGAGCCTGCATCTGGTGGCACGCCTGCTCGGTGCCGATGCGGCGCGTATCACCGCCCGCCAGATGCAGTATGAATGGCACGACACGCCAGGCTAGAACCTCAGCCCTTGTCGGCCCGGAACATCTGGCGGATGCCACGCACGGCCTGCCGAATGCGATCCTGGTTTTCGATCAGCGCAAAGCGTACATGGTCATCGCCATAGTCACCGAAGCCGATGCCGGGCGAGACGCAGACCTTGGCTTCGGCCAGCAGCTTCTTGGCGAACTCGAGCGAGCCCATGTGCGCGTAGGCCTCGGGAATCTTGGCCCAGACATACATCGACGCCTTGGGGTTCTCGACCATCCAGCCCAGTTCGTGCAAGCCTTTGACCAGCACGTTGCGGCGCTGGCGGTACTGCTCGGCGATGTCTTTCACACACTGCTGATCACCTTCGAGCGCAGCGATGGCTGCGACCTGCAACGGGGTGAACGTGCCGTAGTCGTGATAGCTCTTGATGCGTGCCAAAGCATTGACCAGCTCGGGATTGCCGACCATGAAGCCGATTCGCCATCCGGCCATGTTGTAGCTCTTGGACAGCGTGAAGAATTCGACGGCGATGTCCTTGGCGCCAGGCACTTGCATGATCGACGGCGCTTTCCAGCCGTCGTAGACGATATCGGCATAGGCCAGGTCGTGCACCACCAACACGTCGTAGCGCTTGGCGAGGGCCACCACCCGCTCGAAGAAATCCAGCTCCACACACTGTGCGGTCGGGTTGGACGGGAAGCCCAGAATCATCATCTTCGGCTTGGGAATGGATTCGCGGATCGCCCGCTCCAGCTCGTTGAAGAAGTCCACACCCGGCACCAGCGGGACCGAGCGCACCTGGGCGCCGGCGATCACCGCACCGTAGATATGGATCGGGTAGCTGGGATTGGGCACCAGCACGGTATCACCCTGGTCGAGCGTGGCCAGCATCAGGTGCGCCAGGCCCTCTTTCGAGCCAATGGTAACGATGGCTTCGTCTTCAGGGTCGATATCGACCTGATAGCGGTCCTTGTACCAGCGCGAAATGGCCCGGCGCAGCCGCGGGATACCGCGGGAGGTGGAGTAGCCATGAGTGTCTTCGCGCTGGGCAACGGTCACCAGCTTGTCGACGATATGGGGTGGCGTGGCGCCGTCGGGATTGCCCATGCTCAGGTCGATGATGTCTTCGCCGCGCCGACGCGCAGCCATCTTCAACTCGGCGGTGATATTGAACACATAGGGGGGGAGACGATCGATGCGCGCAAAGCGGCGCGGGCGAACAGGTTCGGCCATGACTTCCTCGGATACGTAAGCGCCCGGAACCGTCCGAGCGACGTTGGCCACTGCGGTGGCCAGCCCGAAAGATAACGGGACCGATGCGGGGATGTAAAGCGCAATATGCGCTGCGCCCCCCATCTGTGGGAGCGGGCTCTGCCCGCGAAGGCCGCACTGCGGACCCCAACCTTTGCCCCAAAAAAAAGCCCCGGAACTGTTCGGTCCGGGGCGTTTTTATCGCTGCAGCAGGATCAATGCGCGTAGGTCAGCAACAGCTCGCCCGGCGCCTTGAAATCCAGGGACATCATCACGCTCAGGGCGGTGATGGTGAAGATCGAGAACACGAACAGCTTGCGCGCCCAGACCTTGTCATCCACCGCCTTGTAGCCCGTCCAGGCCATGTACAACCAGTACATGCCCATGGCAGCGGCGACTGCAAGGTAGCTCATGCCGGCATAGCCACCCAGGGTCAGCATCAGCGTCGCCAGGAGGAAAGCCAGGATGTAGATCAGGATGTGCTTCTTCGCCACCACGATACCGCGCTTGACCGGGAGTACCGGAATCGAAGCCGCCAGGTAATCGTTGAAGCGGAAGATCGCGATCGCGTACGAATGGGGCATCTGCCACAGGCTGAACATCACCAGCAGCGTCAATGCCGCCAGATCGAAGCTGTTGCTCACCGCCACGTAACCAATCACCGGAGGCATGGCACCGGACAGGCTACCGACCAGGGTGCCGTGCACCGACTTGCGCTTCAGATAGAGGCTGTAGAAGCCCACGTAGATAACGAAGCCGATCAAGCCACACAGGGCAGCCAGCGGGTTGGCCAATACGTACAGCATGACCATCCCGGCAACCCCCAGTAGCGTGGCGAAGACCAGGGCGACCTTCACCGAAATCTGCCCCTGAACCAACGCGCGATTCTTGGTGCGCTCCATCTTCACGTCGATGTCACGGTCGATGCAGTTGTTGAATGCACAGCCCGACGCCACTACCAGCGATGTACCGATCACCGTGGCCAGAAACAGCCCGATGTCGACATGCCCTTGAGAGGCCAGGAAGAACCCACCTGCCACGGAAAGCACGTTACCGAAAATGATCCCCGGTTTGGTGATTTGGATAAAGTGCTTTACGGACATGTCCGGGTTCCTTACTTCGCCATCATGAAGTGATGGATGCTGAACATGATCCACAGCGACAGGCCAACCAGGAACGCGATGATCAACGCCGAGAACACGAAGGCAATCACGTTCCAGCGCTGTTCGGACGTGCGGTCCAGGTGCAGGAAGTACACCAGGTGAACCAGCACCTGAATCACCGCGAAGATCATCACGATCCACAGGGTAGCTTCCTTGGACATGCTCGGAAACATCACCAGGCCGAACGGAATCGCGGTCAGGATGACCGACAGCACGAAACCGATCATGTACGACTTGTAGCTACCGTGGCTGCTACCGGCCGAAGTGGTATGAGGGTTTGCCATTTACAGAGCTCCCATCAGATAGACGACGGTGAACACGCAGATCCAGACCACGTCCAGGAAGTGCCAGAACAGGCTGAGGCAGCTCATGCGCGTGTTGTTGGTTGCGGTCAGGCCTTTGGATTTGACCTGGGCGATCAGTACCGCCATCCAGATCAAACCGCTGGTCACGTGCAGGCCGTGGGTACCGACCAGGGTGAAAAACCCGGTCAGGAAGCCGCTGCGCTGCGGGCCGAAGCCCTCTTCGATCAGCTTGTGGAACTCATAGATTTCCATCGCGATGAAGCCTGCGCCCAGCAGGAAAGTGACGAACAGCCACTTCATCACACCGCTCTTGTCGTTGCTGTGCAGCGCCAGCATGGCGAAGCCATAGGTAATGGAACTGAACAGCAGCAGTGCGGTTTCGGCTGCCACGAAGGGCAGCTCGAAGATGTCGTGGCCCGAGGGGCCACCGGCAACGTTGTTAACCAGTACTGCATAGGCGGCGAAGATCGACGCGAACAGGATGCAGTCGGTCATCAGGTAGATCCAGAAACCGAAGACAGTCATGCCCCCGGAATCGTGATGATCATGATCGTCGTGACCGTGCTCGTGTTCGTGAGCCACTTCCGCGTTTAAGGTTGCGTTAGACATTGTTTAAGCCTTCTCCACCGTGGAGTTCAGACGAGAATCAACTCGTGCGGCGTTTGCCAGGCGAGCCATGCGTTCACCTTCGATACGAGCGACTTCTTCAGCCGGTACGTAGTAGTCGATGTCATCGTCATAGCTGCGCACGATCAAAGTGATGACCATGCCGGCCAGACCGATCGCAGCCGCCCACCAGATGTGCCAGATGGCAGCGAAACCCAGGATCAAACCGAAGAACGACATCAGCACGCCCATACCGGTGTTGCGCGGCATGTGGATCTGCTTGTAGTCCGCAGCGTTGGCAGTGGCTTCACCACGTTCCTTCATGCCCCAGTAAGCGTCCAGATCGGAAACCACTGGTTGCTCGGCGAAGTTGTAGAACGGTGGTGGCGACGAAGTCGACCACTCCAGGGTACGGCCATCCCATGGGTCGCCCGAGACGTCCTGGTTCAGATGACGATCGCGGATCGAGACATAGAGTTGCAGCAGCATGAAGCCGATACCGGCAGCCACGAACAGCGCGCCGACGAAAGCCACGTACAGCCACGGCGTCCAGTCTGGGTTGTCGGTGTGGTTCAGGCGACGGGTCATGCCCATGAAGCCCAGCACGTACAGCGGCATGAACGCCAGGTAGAAACCTACCAACCAGCACCAGAAGGAATACTTGCCCAGGCGCTCGTTGAGCTTGAAGCCGAAGGCTTTCGGGAACCAGAAGGTGAAGCCGGCCAGGTAACCGAATACCGCACCGCCGATGATCACGTTATGGAAGTGAGCGATCAGGAACAGACTGTTGTGCAGCACGAAGTCGGCACCAGGCACCGCCAGCAGAACGCCGGTCATGCCGCCGATGCTGAAGGTCACGATGAAGCCGATGGTCCACAGCATCGGAGTGGTGAACTCGATGCGGCCGCGGTACATGGTGAACAGCCAGGTGAAGATCTTCACGCCTGTCGGGATCGCGATCACCATCGTCATGATGCCGAAGAAGGCGTTGACGTTGGCACCCGAACCCATGGTGAAGAAGTGGTGCAGCCAGACGATGAACGACAGCACGGTGATGGCGATGGTTGCCCATACCAGCGATACGTAACCGAACAGGCGCTTGCGACAGAACGTTGAAGTGACCTCCGAGAACACACCGAATGCCGGCAGGATAAGGATGTACACCTCGGGGTGACCCCAGGCCCAGAACAGGTTGACGTACATCATCGGGTTCCCACCAAGCTCGTTGGTGAAGAAGTGGAAGCCCAGATAACGGTCAAGCGTCAGCATGAACAGTACGGCGGTGAGGATCGGGAACGATGCAGCGATCAGTACGGCGGTGCACAGGCAGTTCCAGGTGAACACCGGCATTTTCATCAGGGTCATGCCGGGCGCACGCATCTTCAGGATGGTAACGATGAAGTTGACGCCCGTCAGCAATGTACCCAGACCGGATATCTGCAATGCCCAGATGTAGTAGTCGACACCGACTCCGGGACTGTATTGGATGCCCGCAAGTGGTGGATACGCGACCCAACCCGTCTTGCCGAACTCGCCGACCCCCAGGGAGATGTTGACCAGCAGCGCGCCGACCACGAACAGCCAGAAGCTGACCGAGTTCAGGAACGGAAAGGCCACGTCGCGTGCGCCAATCTGCAGCGGCACGACGATGTTCATCAGACCGATCATGAATGGCATGGCCATGAAGATGATCATGATCACACCGTGAGCGGTGAAGATCTGGTCATAGTGCTCAGGCGGCAGGAAGCCCGTCGAGCCAGCAGTGGCCACAGCCTGTTGCGAGCGCATCATGATGGCGTCGGCAAAGCCGCGCAACAGCATGACCAGGGCAACGGCAATGTACATGACGCCGATTTTCTTGTGGTCGACCGACGTGAACCACTCGGTCCACAGGTACGTCCACTTCTTGTGATAGGTGATCAGACCGAACACCACCGCCCCGAGCAACGCAACGACGGCAAGTGTCACCATCACTATCGGCTCGTGGAAGGGCACCGCTTCCAGACTAAGTTTACCGAACATCTTTTACTCCTCTGCCCCAGCAGCTGAATTCTTGCCCATGTCCATCCCTTCGTTCGAGGCCTGCTTCCCCTCGTGGCTGACGCCTTTGCCTGGATTCATCCCTTCATACTTGTCGATGATGGTCTGGAACAGGTTCGGAACGTACGAGGAATACAGCTCGACCGGGTTTTTCTCGCTAGGTTTGGCCAGCGCTTCGTAGGTAGCTGCATCGAGCTGCTTAGGCGCGCTCTTCACTTCACTGACCCACGCATCGAAATCAGCCTGGGTCGTAGCGACTGCTTTGAACTTCATGCCGGTGAAACCTGCACCACTGTAGTTCGCGGAAATGCCGTCGAACTCGCCGTTTTCATTGGCGATCAGGTGCAGCTGCGTCTGCATGCCGGCCATCGCGTAGATCTGGCCACCCAGCTGCGGGATGAAGAACGAGTTCATGACCGAGTCGGAAGTGATGCGGAAGTTGACCGGTACATTCGCCGGGAAGACGATTTTGTTAACCGTGGCGATGCCTTGCTCCGGATAGATGAACAACCACTTCCAGTCCAGCGCCACCACCTGGATTGTGACCGGCTTGTGCTCGGATTCCAGCGGACGGTAGGGGTCGAGGTGATGAGTCGACACATAGGTCACGTAACCCAGCGCGATGATGATCAGCAACGGGATGCCCCACACCACCAGTTCGATCTTGGTGGAGTGCGCCCATTCAGGCGTGTAGGTCGCTTCCTTGTTCGAGGCACGGTACTTCCAGGCGAACGCGAGTGCCATGACGATAACCGGGATCACCACCAGCAACATCAGCCCGGTGGCGATGTAGATCAGGTTGCGTTCGTCGATGCCCACCTGCCCTTTCGAGTCGATCAGGGTCCACTTGCACCCGCCGAGAAAAAGCATGCCTAAAAAGGGCAGTATGCCAAACAGTCTGGGGTAACGCTTTTTACTCATCTCACGACCTCTAGAGCAGCTTGCTTCAATGCAATTGTGTTTTGGTAGCCAACACTTCGACCTGCCAAGCGCCAGCATTTATATCGGGATTGAATACGGACATGCCAGACTCGCAGTTGCTGCGGGGTGACAAGACCGGTCTGGAGCGGTGCAGCTGTCATGACGTGCGCAACCCGAAGGGGTTGCAGACTCTTTCCCTTGAGTGCACGGACCACCCAAGGGTTCAGCCAGGCAGTGCCAACGGTACGAAAAGTGCCTGTCATTGGTGCATGCGAGCACCTGACCTGCCCTTTTTGAGGCACTGACCTACTGAAATTTCCGCGATTGTAGTGAGCCTATTACCCATTGACTACGACTAATCCGGCAACAGGTATTTCCAAATTATGCAACAATCCGACGCACTTTCAAAGCCTTGCGACACGATGTCGCACCCTGGAAAACCCTTGCAAAGGCCCGTGTTTACAAGGCCATCGCGAATTCAAGGGCGGCACATTGCCACACTTGCGCCATGCCACCTGGAGCGCGGAATCAAATTCCGGCACGAATAATGACGAGCGCAGGTGCCTTGGCTACTCAGCGACGGGTCCGATTGCGATAGATGCCCAGAGGTACAAGAATAGCCGTCATCACGAATGCTACCAGCGCCCACTGCGCGAGGGACAGGCCCAGTACCGGTGGATAGGGCGTGGAACAGAACCCCTGCACCTGGAACACGCTGGGCATCAGGTTGGCCAGAGGCAGGCCGTCGACGATGGGTTGCAATGTGTCGATGCCGCAGCTGACCGCTGGATTGGCCAGCACCCACGCATGGCGACCGGCGGCCGCGATGCCACCCACCGCACTGAGCACCACCAGCCCTTCGCACACGGTCACGCCGGTACGACCACGCATCGCTGCGCCGATGAACGCGAACAAGGCGATGAACAACAGGGCGTAGCGTTGCAGGATGCACAGCGGACAAGGCGCCTCGCCCAACACGATCTGCATGTACAGCGCGCCGCCGATCAGGGCCAGGCAGATCACCCCCAGCAGCACCAGGAAACGGCGTTCGCGGTTGAGGCGCAAATTGACTTCGTTCATTGCAGCTTTCCCTTCACAGGCCAAAACGGGCGGGTTTTCGATGCGCGCCAGTCTACACGCTGACTCGTGCGGACGACTGTAGGAAAACTCCGGTAATAGGGTGTAACCAGAGATTTCTGCGAGCCTTGCTACAGTAATGCCCTGGCGATTAAACCGGCGTTAAGACCCTGCTCACGGCCTAGCGACGATCGCGTTAAAGCCTGCGCACGTCGAGTCGATACATAGGCAACGCACTCGTTGGGCCGGCTGTTCGCGGCCCTGCATCGGTTCCATCAAGAAGGTTCACATGGCATCCCAGAACGCCCGCGCAGATTCCCTTTCGCTGTTGCTGTTCACCTTGCGCAGCGGCAAGTTGATGGCCATCAACCTGCTCAAGGTCAGCGAGATCATCCCCTGCCCTGCCCTGACCCGGCTCCCTGAAGCGCACCCGCACGTCAAGGGTGTGGCAACCCTGCGTGGCCAGGCGTTGTCCGTCATCGACCTGAGCCGGGCGATCGGTGAGCAGCCCTTGCTCGATCCTTCCGGCGGCTGCCTGATCGTTACCGACGTCAGCCGCTCCAAGCAGGGCCTGCACGTGCAGGCTGTCAGCCGGATCGTCCATTGCCTGAGCACCGATATCCGCCCGCCGCCCTACGGCTCGGGTACCAAATCGTTCATCACCGGCGTTACCCAGGTAGACGGTGCCTTGGTGCAGGTGCTGGATATCGAGAAAGTCATCCACGGTATCGCCCCGGCACGGCTGCAGGGCGACCCTCAACGCTTGAGCGATGCCGACGCGCGCTGCCTTGCCAACGCCAAGATCCTGGTTGTGGACGACAGCCATGTGGCGCTGCAGCAGTCGCTCATCACCCTGCGCACACTGGGCATCGAATGCCGCACTGCGCGCAGCGCCCGCGAGGCGATCGATTGCCTGCTGGAGCTGCAGGGCACCGATGCGCAGATCAATGTGCTGGTATCGGATATCGAGATGTCGGAAATGGACGGCTATGCGCTGACCCGCACGTTGCGCGACACGCCGGACTTCAAGGACCTCTACGTCCTGTTGCACACCTCGCTGGACAGCACGATGAACAGCGAGAAGGCGCGCCAGGCCGGTGCCAACGCGGTGTTGACCAAGTTTTCTTCTCCGGAACTCACCGGCTGCCTGATCACGGCAGCGCGTTTCGTCGAGGAACAGGCACACTGAAACAGCCGTGGTCTGGCGCAGGCCGTGCATCCAGGTACGCGGATGAACGCCACTTGGGCATAATGGCGGTCTGTTCACAAGGCGCAGGAAACACGACCATGAAAACCTACCTGACCCTGTTGCTTGCACTTGGCAGCGTCACCACCCATGCGGTGGCATCGACCGACCAGGCCTGGGCGGAACACGACAAGCGCGTTGCCAGTGCCTGCCTGAAAGCCACCACGCTGAAACAGGCCCGAGTGGCCAGTGCTCCCGCCGAGTTCGAAGACCGCGTAGGCTACACCGCAGTGCTGGTTCAAGGCCGCTATCCGCAGGCGCACATGAAGAACCAGCCTGGCGCAGAACTTTGCCTGTACCACAAACAGAGCCGCAAGGCGTTCGTGACCCAATGGGACTCGGTCCAGGGCAAGTAGCGTCACAGCAGGATGAATGCGTAGAGAATACTGATGAACGGCATGTTGCCGGCTCTCTCGTCGAGGGCCTCCAGGGCCGCGAACTTGAGCATGAACGACACGACCACCAGCGCCCTCACCCAGGGCACGCGCGTCGACAGCAGCAACAGCATGCCCAGGGCGAGGGCGAATTGAAACGCGCAGCATTTGATCGCCGCCGGCAGCGTGCTGACGTATAGCAACGCCAGCATCACGGGAATCAGACTCGCCAGCAGCAATCCTTTGCCATACTTCACACAGTCCATAACGATCACTGGCCTTCCTTCACTTATCGACTTGTTGTAAGGAAGAAAGTCTCTGGTGATCAACTGGGCGGCGCTATAGGTCTATTCAGCGCACCCTGTAGGAAAAGCCCGATAGACACCGTTGGCGCATTTCCTCTGTAGCTGAACGATTTTTCCCCTTCTGAATCAGCACTGCGCCGCAGGCATGGGCGGCCCAAGACCCATCGTCCAGGGGCTTGGGCTTGGCAAGGCGGCGCGACTAAGGTCAAACTGCCAGCTCTTCCTCCTGCCGGTGTCCGATACACATGCGCATAGCCATCCGACCGCTGTTACTGGCAGGCCTGCTGCTTGTCGTCGTGTCTGGCGCGGCCTGGCTGCTGCTCAATCGCACTGCAGCGAACAAGTCTGTGCCGGCACTGCCCGTCCCGGTGCGCGTGGTCAGCGTGGTGCAGGCCGATGTGCCGCGTTATCTCACCGGTATCGGCTCGGTGCTTTCCCTGCACAGCGTGACGGTGCGTGCGCAGGTCGATGGGATTCTGGCGCAGGTAGCCGTGAAGGAAGGCCAGTGGGTCAACAAGGGTGATGCTCTGGCCAGCATCGACGATCGTGCCATTCGCGCCAGCCTTGCCCAAGCGCGGGCGCAAGCCAGTCAGAGCCAGGCGCAGCTGCAGGTGGCAGGGGTCAATCTGCGCCGCTACAAGGACCTGAGCCGCGACAACGGCATTTCGCGTCAGCTGCTCGACGAACAACAGGCCCTGTTCGAGCAGCTCACCGCGACCTTGCAAGGCAATCAGGCCGCCATTGCTGCCGCTCAGGTGCAGTTGTCCTACACCCAGATTCACTCTCCGGTGACCGGTCGGGTCGGTATCCGCCGTGTGGATCCGGGCAACTTCCTGCGTGTCAGCGATGCCGAAGGCTTGTTCACGGTGACCCAGATCGACCCCATCGCCGTGGAATTCTCGCTCCCCCAGCAGGAACTGGCGACGTTGCAGTCCTTGCTTGATCGACCGCAGCCGGCAGTGGTTCGCGCCTACATCGATGGCGATACCGAAACAGGCAAGCTGGTCGGCGAGGGTCATCTGACGCTGCTCGACAATCAGATTGCCGCAAGCACCGGGACCATCCGCGCCAAGGCCGAGTTTCACAACGGCCGACATACCCTGTGGCCTGGCCAACTGGTCAGTGTCGGCTTGCAGGTCGGCGTCGAACGCAACGCCTTGGTGGTACCGTTGGCCGTGGTGCAGCGTGGTATCGAGGGCCATTACGTGTACCGCGTGACGGATGCCAAAGTCGAGCAGGTCCCGGTGCAGGTGCGCTACCAGACCTCGACCCAAAGCTTGATAGACGGTGTGGCCGCAGGTGACGTGCTGGTCAGTGACGGGCAATCGCGGCTAAGGCCGGGCGCCCGCGTACAGGTACTCGAGCCAACGGCAGACAACGCAGCGACCCCGCGATGAGCAACGGGCGCTCGATCAGCGCCTGGTGCATCGACCATCCGGTCGCCTCCGTCCTGTTGACAGTGGCACTGGTGTTGCTCGGGGGCCTGGCTTTCACCCGACTGGCGATCGCGCCACTGCCCGAAGCGGACTTCCCGACCATCCAGGTCAACGCGCAACTGCCCGGCGCCAGTCCGCAGACCATGGCCTCTTCGGTGGCCACGCCGCTGGAAGTTCAGTTCAGCGCCATTCCCGGCATGACCCAGATGACTTCCAGCAGCGCGCTGGGCTCGACCAACCTGATCCTGCAGTTCAGCCTGAGCAAAAGTATCGACACCGCCGCCCAAGAGGTCCAGGCGGCGATCAACACGGCCGCCGGGCGCTTGCCGCAGGACATGCCGAATCTGCCGACCTGGCGCAAGGTCAATCCGGGTGACAGTCCGGTGCTGATCCTCAGCGTCAGTTCGGCGCTAATGCCCACTCACGTGTTGAGCGACTACACCGAAACCCTGCTGGCCAGGCAACTGAGCCAGATCGAGGGCGTTGGCCAGGTCTACATCACCGGCCAGCAACGCCCGGCGATCCGTGTCCAGGCTGCCCCAGAGCGCCTGGCCGCATTGCAACTGACGCTTGCCGACCTGCGCGGTGCTATCCAGCAGACAAGCCTGAACCTGGCCAAGGGTGCTTTGTACGGTGACACCAGCGTGTCGACACTGGCCACCAACGACCAGCTCTTCGAAGCCCAAGAGTACGCGCAGCTGGTGGTGGCCTACCGTGATGGTGCCCCGGTACAACTCAAGGACGTCGCGACCGTGATCAAGGGTGCGGAGAACGCCTACGTGCAATCCTGGTCCGGTGACCAGCCAGGATTGAACCTGACGATCTTCCGCCAGCCCGGTGCGAACATCGTCGACACGGTCGACCGCATACTGGCGGCCATGCCCCGCCTGCAGGAGATGCTGCCGGCAAGCGTGGATGTCACCGTACTCAATGACCGCACCCAGACCATCCGTGCATCACTGCACGAAGTCGAACTGACGCTGCTGATCGCCGTGCTGTTGGTGGTGGCCGTCATGGCGCTGTTCCTGCGCCAGCTGTCGGCCACGCTGATCGTCTCCAGTGTGTTGGGGGTTTCGCTGATCGCAACGTTCGCCGCGATGTACCTGATGGGTTTCAGCCTGAACAACCTGACCCTGGTCGCCATTGTCATCAGTGTCGGTTTCGTGGTCGACGACGCAATCGTGGTGGTGGAGAACATCCATCGCCATCTGGAGGCCGGTGATGGCATGCGTGAAGCGGCGATCAAGGGCGCCAGCGAGATCAGCTTCACGGTGGTCTCGATCAGCTTTTCGCTGATTGCCGCGTTCATTCCGCTGCTGTTCATGGGCGGCGTGGTCGGGCGGCTGTTCAAGGAGTTCGCGCTGACGGCCACCTCTACCATCCTCATTTCGGTGGTGGTTTCCCTGACCCTGGCACCGACGCTGTGCGCGCTGTTCATGCGCCGACCCGCACACACCGCACGCGCAGGCTTCAGTGAGCGCCTGCTGGCCTGGTACGACAAGGGTCTGATCCGCGCACTGGCTCACCAGGGCATCACTCTGGCCGTGTTCGGCTTGACCGTTGCATTGTCGGTGGCGGGCTACGTGCTCATTCCGAAGGGGTTTTTCCCGGTGCAGGACACCGGCTTCGTTCTCGGCACGACCGAAGCGGCCGCCGACATTTCCTACAAAGACATGCAGGAAAAACACCTTGCGCTGGCCCGTATCGTCGGCGCAGATCCAGCCGTCAGGGCCTATTCCCACGCCGTGGGCGTAACCGGCAGCAACCAGACCATCGCTACCGGGCGATTCTGGATCGGCCTCAAGGAACAGCGCGAACGCGACGTGTCGGCCAGCGCATTCATCGACCGCTTGCGGCCCCAGCTCGCCCAGGTGCCTGGCGTGGTGCTTTACCTGCGCGCCGGACAGGACATCAACCTGAGCGCCGGGCCAAGCCGCAGCCAGTACCAGTACGTGCTCAAGAGCAACGACGGGCCGAGCCTGAACCTGTGGACCGAGCGCCTGACCGAACGACTGCGCGCCAACCCGGCCTTTCGCGACCTGTCCAACGACCTGCAGCTGGGTGGCAGCGTGACCCACATCAGCATCGATCGGGTCGCGGCGTCGCGTTTCGGCCTGACCACCAGCGACATCGACCAGGCGCTGTACGATGCATTCGGTCAGCGCCAGATCAACGAGTTCCAGACCGAGACCAACCAGTACAAGGTCATCCTCGAACTCAAGGCGGACCAGCGTGGCAAGGCGCAGAGCTTGCAGTACTTCCATCTGCGCTCTCCCCTGACCAACGAAATGGTGCCGCTGTCGGCCGTGGCCAAAGTCGAGGCGCCCACTCAGGGCCCGCTGTCGATCAGCCACGACGGCCTGTTTCCGGCGGCCAACCTGTCGTTCAATCTGGCGCCCGGCGTGGCCTTGGGCGAGGCCGTCGTCCTGCTTGAACGCACGCAAGCCGAATTGGCCATGCCTGCCTCCATCGCCGGCAGCTTTCAGGGCGCTGCCCAGGCTTTCCAGAGTTCGCTGGCCAGCCAGCCCTGGCTGATTCTGGCTGCACTGGTGGCGGTCTACATCATTCTGGGCGTGCTGTACGAAAGCTTCGTTCACCCACTGACAATCATCTCGACCCTGCCATCGGCTGGGCTGGGCGCCTTGTTGCTGCTATGGCTCTGGGGACAGGATTTTTCCATAATGGCCTTGATCGGCCTGGTCTTGCTGATCGGTATCGTCAAGAAGAACGGCATTCTGATGATCGACTTCGCCCTGCATGCGCAGCGCAGCGAAGGCCTGGACGCGCGCGAAGCGATTCACAAGGCCTGCCTGACGCGCTTCCGCCCGATCATCATGACCACACTGGCGGCACTGCTGGGCGCATTACCGCTGATGTTCGGCTATGGCGCCGGCGCGGAACTGCGCCAGCCGCTGGGCATCGCTGTGGTGGGAGGCCTGCTGATCAGCCAGATGCTGACGCTGTTCACCACTCCAGTGATCTATCTGCAGTTGGAGCGGTTGTTCCATCGCACCGACGGGTCCAGAACGCCCGCATTGCCGGCCAGCCACTGAACGTCGACCAACAAAAAACGCCCGATGCGGGCGTTTTTTTTACAGCGCCAGCGTGACTGCTCAGCTGCTGGCGCGAGCTATGTTGCGCAGGGCTTTGACCTGATCGTGATTGCGTTGCACACCGGCAAGCTGACGCTCGACGATGGTGAAGATGTTGGCAGGCAGCGCCTCAGTCAAGGCTTCCTTGTAGGCTTTCAAAGCCACATCTTCGCCGCGTTCGGCTTCGTTCAGTACCGCTTCTTCATCCTTGCCGGTGAAGATTGATTTGACGTCGACCCAGCGACGATGCAGGTCACCGCTCACGCTGGTGGAGTCTTCCGGAGTACCACCCAGTGCGATGACCTCGGCCTGCAGTTCACCAGCCGCTTCGGCGCATTCCTGGGAATGCTTGGTGAACAACGCCTTGAGTTCGGGATTCTTGATGTCTTCGGCACAGGTCTTGAAGCCTTCCTCGCCGTCCTTGCAGGTCTCGATAAGCTTGTTCAGGATGGAAACAACCGTCTTGGCAGAATCATTCATCTTTTTGAATTCCTGTGAAAATCGGAAACCGCGTTGGGATGCTGTCGATAGAGCAGCCTTCGTGCCAGCTTTCATTCCAGAGAAAAATTATATATTTCAAACAGTTAGCGTGGACTGGGATTTTGCGAAGCTGTCTTTATGCATGATGGACGGCTTTGGGACCGTGCAGAATGCATGTAACCTTGCCCCAAGCCGTTCTCGCAGACCCACACCCTTGTGAATATTCAGTCATGAACCCCGAAAAACTCGAATCTTTAGTGACGCTTGCCATGCCCTTCGGCAAGTACAAGGGCCGGGTAATCGCCGACCTGCCGGGGCATTACCTGAACTGGTTCGCCCGCGAAGGCTTTCCCAAGGGGGAGCTGGGCGGCCTGCTGGCGCTGATGCAGGAAATCGATCACAACGGCCTGTCCGACCTGCTCGATCCGCTGCGGGTCAAACATGGCAAGCCGCGCATTGCCGATGGGCGCTGAATCGCCTGACGACTTTCTTTCAGGCAAAAAAAAGTGCGCCGACCGAGCGCACTGAAAGACAACCGTGAAGCGCCTAACGAAGTCGAATCAGTCGAGCAAAGCCAGCGCCTGGGCGCTGCACTCCTGGATACGTGCCCAATCGCGGTTCTCAATCCATTGGCTGTCGAGCATCCACGAGCCGCCCACGCACATCACATTGGATTGAGCCATGTAGCTGTTGATATTGCCCGGGCCGACACCGCCCGTAGGGCAGAAACGCACCTCCGGGAAAGGGCCGCCGAGCGCCTTGATGGCAGCTACGCCACCGCTTACCTCTGCCGGGAACAGCTTGAAGCGACGATAGCCCAGCGCATAACCCATCATCAGTTCGGACGGGCTGCTGATGCCCGGCAGCAACGGCAACGAGCTTTCCACACCAGCCTCGAGCATGTCTTGGGTCACGCCGGGAGTGACGGTGAACTGCGAACCGGCCTGCTCCGTTGCGGCGAGCATTTCGCGGGTCAGCACCGTGCCAGCGCCGACCAGCAGTTCAGGGCGTTGCTCGCGCAGCACCTGAATCGCCCTCAGGCCCAAGGCCGAGCGCAGGGTCACTTCCAGCACAGTCAGGCCGCCGGCCGCTAAAGCATCGGCCAGGGGCAGAATGTCTTCTTCACGGGCAATGGTGATGACCGGCAGAATTCGCGCACGCGCCGCCAAGGCGTCGATCCGGGCAACCTTGTCGACCATGCGTTGCTGTTGTTCGGTGGTAATCATAGCGGCGGTTCCTTGATTCATTGACACCAGTAAATATCCAGCGCGGAGTGCAGGAAGGCGCGGATAGGCATCTGCGCCACGTCGTCGCCGGACAGTGCGGTGCGCAGCGTGGTCAACTTGCTTTCGCCCTGCACCGACAGCACCTTGAAGCGGGCCGAGGCCAGCAACGCACGGCTCATGCTCAGGCGTTGATGCGGCACGCTCGGCGCCAGCATCGGCCAGCAGCGGCGCTCGCTGTCCAGCGCCAGAGCCTGTTCAAGGTTGGGACTATCGGGAAACAACGAAGCGGTGTGCCCGTCATCACCCATGCCCAGTACCAGCACGTCGATCGGCGGCAATTGGCCGAGCAGATCATCGGCCACTGCGGCAGCTTCCTCTTGGCTCGAGGTGGTCTGGTACAGGCTGACGAAACGTGCCTGCTCGACCGCGCCTACCAGCAGGTGGCGCTTGAGCAGACCGGCATTGCTGTCGGCATGCTCGATGGGCACCCAACGCTCGTCGGCCAGGGAGATCACTACCCGTGACCAGTCCAGGCTCTGACGCGCCAGGCACTCCAGGAAAGCCACCGGGCTGCGCCCGCCGGAAACCACCAGGGTTGCCACGTTCTGGCGCTCGATCGCCTCGCGCAGTTGCTCGGCGACCTTGCCGGCCAGTGCTTCGGCCAACAGCGGCGCGCTCACGCAGTCGTGAACCTTGACCCCGTCGGGGAACTGCAAATCAGATATCGCCATACCAGGATCTCCCATCGCGTGTGATCAGGGCAATCGAGCTCATCGGCCCCCATGAACCCGCCGCGTACGGCTTGGGAGCATCGCCGGATTTCTTCCAGCCGGCGATGAGCTGATCGCACCATGTCCACGCATATTCGATTTCATCTTTACGGACAAACAGGTTCTGATTGCCCTGCATCACCTCCAGCAGCAATCGCTCGTACGCGTCTGGAATACGCGCACTGCGATAGGTGTCGGAGAAATTCAGTTGCAGCGGCCCGCTGCGCAGTTGCATGCCCTTGTCCAGGCCCTGCTCCTTGGTCATCACGCGCAGCGATATGCCTTCGTCCGGTTGCAGGCGGATAATCAGCTTGTTGCTGATCTGCAGGCGCTGCTCGGGCGCGAAGATATAGTGCGGCGGTTCCTTGAAGTGGATGACGATCTGCGACAGCTTTTCAGGCATGCGCTTGCCGGTGCGCAGGTAGAACGGCACGCCGGCCCAGCGCCAGTTGCGGATGTCGGCGCGCAGCGCGACGAAGGTCTCGGTGTCACTCTGGGTGTTGGAGTTTTCTTCTTCCAGGTAACCCGGCACCGGACGGCCTTCGCTGTAGCCCGCGATGTACTGGCCACGCACGACCTGCTGGGTCAAGCCGTCGGCGGTGAATGGCGCAAGCGCCTTGAGCACCTTGACCTTCTCGTCGCGAATGCTGTCGGCGGACAGGTCGGCCGGTGGGTCCATGGCGATCAGGCAAAGCAGCTGCAGCAGGTGATTCTGGATCATGTCGCGCAGCTGGCCGGCCTGGTCGAAGTAGCCCCAGCGCCCTTCGATACCCACTTTTTCCGCCACGGTGATTTCAACGTGGGAAATGTAGTTCTGGTTCCACTGGGTTTCGAACAGGCTGTTGGCGAAGCGCAGGGCAATGAGGTTCTGCACCGTCTCCTTGCCCAGATAATGGTCGATGCGGTAGACCCGGTTTTCCGGGAAGTACTGCGCGACGGCATCGTTGACCCGGCGCGAGGATTCCAGGTCGTGGCCGATCGGCTTTTCCAGTACGGCGCGGGTGCGCTCGGTCAGGCCCACCTTGTGCAGGTTTTCGCAGATGGCGCCGTAGACCGCCGCCGGTGTGGCGAAGTAGGCGATCAGTTGTTCGGCGTCACCGACTTTCTCGGCCAGTGCGACGTAGGTGTCGGCATCCAGAAAGTCCACGTGTACATAGCTCAGGCGCGCGAGAAAACGCTGCACCGCATCGGGCTCGAGCTGTGCATCGGAGACGAACTTGCGCAGTCCTGCCTCGATGACACCCAGGTGGTGGGCTTCGTCACCCGGCTCGCGGGCCAAGGCGAGAATGCGTGTATCGGCGTGCAGCAACTGCGCGCGATCGAGTTGATATAGAGCCGGAAACAGCTTGCGCAATGCCAGGTCGCCCAGGGCGCCAAAGAGGGCAAAGGTGCATGATCCTGCGGTCATTGAGGGCATGATGTTTGTTCTTCTATCAAGTTGACGTAGAAATACCCTTTTTCAGGGCACGATTCAAGGCAGAATGTAGTAATAACCACAACATTTACCCATTCAGACAGATACGGGTGGTGGCGCACTGCGCCCCCCAGTAGGATAAGCCACCCGTGAAGACAGCCTGGCCAGAAACGCTCGCTGGCGCTGCAGTAGACCCAAGGACATACCATGGACCGTGTGCGAAATCTTCTGGAACAGATCCAGAGCCGCCTCGATGAGCTGAACAAGGCCAAGCGCAAGGTGGCCGAGGTCATTCTGCTCAATCCGCAGCAGGCGACCCGCTTCAGTATTGCCGCCCTGGCGCAGGCCGCCAAGGTCAGCGAGCCGACGGTGAACCGCTTCTGTCGTTCCTTCGGCGTCAGTGGCTACCCCGAGCTCAAGCTGCAACTGGCGCAAAGCCTGGCCAGCGGTGCCGCCTACGTCAGTCGTGCGGTGGAAGCCGACGACGATCCTGCTGCCTATACCCAGAAGATTTTCGGCAGCGCCATCGCTTCGTTGGACAGCGCCTGCCAGCAACTCGATCCGGCGCTGGTCAGCCGTGCCGTGGACATGTTGATCCAGGCGCGGCAGATCCACTTCTTCGGTCTCGGCGCGTCGGCGCCGGTCGCGCTCGATGCGCAACACAAGTTCTTCCGCTTCAACCTGGCGGTGTCGGCGCATGCCGATGTCCTCATGCAGCGAATGTTGGCGTCGGTTGCCCATACCGGCGAGCTGTTCGTGATCATCTCCTACACCGGGCGCACGCGCGAACTGGTTGAAGTCGCTCGTCTGGCACGGGAAAACGGTGCATCGGTACTGGGGCTGACGGCGGCAGGCTCGCCCCTGGCCAAGGCCAGCAGCGTGAGTCTGAATATACCCCTGCCCGAAGACACGGATATTTACATGCCGATGACATCGCGCATCGTGCAACTGACCGTGCTGGACGTGTTGGCCACGGGCATGACGCTACGGCGCGGCGTGGATTTCCAGCCACACCTGAGGAAGATCAAGGAAAGCCTCAACGTGAGTCGCTATCCGGCAGGGGATGGCCTGGACTGAATGCAGGTAAAGGACCTGGATCTGTAGGAGCGGTCAGTGGCCGCGAAAAAACGCCGCGGTGGATCAGATTCACCGCAGCAAGCCTTTCGCGGCCGATGACCGCTCCCACAGTCAAACCGCAGGTAATTGTATGAATGAGCCCGTGATCCCACGTAGGAGCGGTCAGCGGCCGCGAAAAGAACACCGCAGTGTGCCAGTTTCACCGCGGCGCGGCTTTCGCGGCCGATGACCGCTCCTACGGTGCGCCCGTTACTGGGTCGAAAAAAAAGGGCGACCGAAGTCGCCCGTAAAGAGCACACCACAAATCAGAACTTGGACTGGATTTTCAGCCCGGCCACCAGCGCATCATCCACCTGGTTCACGCCGCCAGGATGCTTGATGTACTGCACGTTGGGCCGCACCGTCAGCCAGTTGGTCACGTGGAAGCCGTAGTAGATCTCGGCGTTGTACTCGGTGTCCTGGATCGGCAGGTATGACGGATTGTCGTAGTCTTCGATGTTGTTCAGATCGTTGACCAGACGGCGATTCTTGCGCACGTCGTCGTTGACGTGGATGCGCGCGATGCCCACACCGATGTCGTCCTTGGGCCGGGCGTCGAAGGGCCCCATGTAGGTCAGGCCGATCTGCTGGTAGTTGTCGACGAAGTTGGTGTCCTTGTCGTGCACGGTGGCGTTGGCAAAGATGCTCAGGCCACGCGCGGCGCTGCCGTTATGGCTGGTCAGCTGCTGCTGGGCGACGATCCAGGCGCCGTGCTTGCTGCTGTGGGATTTGTAGCTGGCGCCGGAAACCGCAGCCGCCTGGCCATTGCCATCTTCATACACATCGTCGGCCTTGGCCGTGCTGTAGTAATAGCCCAGGCGATACTCGCCTGGTAGGTCGTTGAGCTTGGGCGTCCATACCAGCTCAACCGGCAGGATCATGCCCTTGGTGCCGCTGCCGCTGAGCTTGAAGCCATTGCCGGTTTCCAGGTACGAGGGGTTCTGCTCGAACACGCCTACCTGCGCATACACTTCCGGGGTGATGTTGTACTTGATACGCAGGGCCCACTGGCTGACCGGCCAGTTGTACCAGATATTGCCAACCCAGTTGCCGACCTGCGAACCGCAGAACGCCAGGTTCTGGAAGTCGCACGGAAAGCTGTTGAAGTCTTCGCCAGGGCCGAAGCGGCCGATCTTGACGTTGAGCTTGTCGTCGAAATAACCCTGCTTGTACCACATCTGGGTAAGCCGCCAGGTCTGGCCCCTGCCCCAGACTTCCTGGGATGAACTCAAGGTGCCGGCACGCGGATCGCCGATCCGGTCATTGGAGATGTTGCGGCCACTGCGCTCGGTGATGGCCAGCTTGAACTCGGCGTCCTTCCAACCCAGGATCTTTTCCAGGTCCATCTTCACGCCCAGAGCGAACTGATCGCTGTAGCGTGCGGTGGTGTCGTCGTTGTAACCACCGTCGAGATTGCTGCCTACCTCCCCTACATACTCCAGCGAAAAATCGTAGCCCTTTTCCAGCAACTCCGTACGCGCCCCACCCCAATCACCGGTCATCCACGGCGACTCTTCTGTAAAGGCCCCAGCGGCATGCACGCTGCCGGCCAGACTCAAGGCGCCAAGCATCGACAACTGGCCGATCAGTCTGGGTTTAGTGATAAGTCTGCTGTTCATCCCTCTTCCTCTTTTATTGTTATTGACGTGTTGTACAGTCTTGCCAATGACAGGCGACAGGCCGCCCGCCGATATCGCTATTCAGCGTCCTTTGAACTGGGTCACGTTGCCCAAGGGTGCAGCTTCCTGCACGGTTCGCGTAGCGCCGAGGCGCTCACCGCTGGCCGCATCGAAAATCAGGACCTTGCTCGGGTCCAGCAGCAGGTTCAAGGTGGCGCCTATGGCCGGCGCAGCGTCCGGCGCCATGCGGCAGCACACCTTGGTCTGGTTCACGGTGACGAACACCAGCGTGTCCGGCCCGGTCGGCTCGGTGATCTGCACTTCGGCGCGCAGGGTGGGCAAACCCGTGACCTGTTCGCTGGCCAGGGCGATCTGTTCGGGGCGGATGCCGAGAATGATCTCGCGATCCTCCAGCCCCGCGTCGGCAATGCCCAGCGGCAGCTCGCAACGTGCCTGGCCGCTGTCGAGCAGCGCTACCAGGCGGCCGTCCTGACGGGTCAGGCGCAGCGGGATGAAGTTCATCGGCGGCGAACCGATGAAGCTGGCCACGAACAGGTTGGCCGGATCGTTGTAGATCTGCTGCGGCGTGCCGAACTGCTGGATGATGCCGTCCTTCATCACCGCCACTTTGTCGCCCAGAGTCATCGCTTCGATCTGGTCATGGGTCACGTAGACCGTGGTGGTTTTAAGGCGCTGGTGCATCAGTTTCATTTCAGTGCGCATCTCGACGCGCAGCTTGGCGTCGAGGTTGGAGAGCGGTTCGTCGAACAGATAAATCTTCGGCCGACGTGCCAGGGCACGGCCCATCGCCACACGCTGTTGCTGACCACCGGAGAGCTGACCCGGCTTGCGGTTCAGCAGGTGTTCGATCTGCAGCAGCTTGGCCACGCGAGCGACTTCTTCATCGATCGCCGACTGCGCCATCTTGCGGATCTTCAAGCCGAATTCGATGTTCTCGCGCACGCTCATGGTCGGGTACAGCGCATAGGACTGGAACACCATGGCGATGTCACGATCCTTCGGGCTCATGCCACTGACGTCCTGATCACCAATCATGATCGCGCCGCCAGTGATGCTTTCCAGACCGGCGATGCAGTTCATCAGGGTCGACTTGCCGCATCCCGACGGGCCGACGAGGATCAGGAACTCCCCGTCCTTGATCGACAGTTCGATGTTCTTCAGCGTGTCCGGCAGGCCGGGACCGTAGGTCTTGTTGACGTTGCAAAGTTCGAGCGTAGCCATGATTACCCCTTGACGGCGCCGGCTGTCAGCCCGCGCACGAAATACTTGCCTGCGACCACATAGACCAGCAGGGTCGGCAAACCGGCGATCATCGCCGCCGCCATGTCCACGTTGTATTCCTTGGCGCCGGTGCTGGTGTTGACCAGGTTGTTCAGCGCCACCGTGATCGGTTGCGAATCCCCGCTGGAGAACACCACACCGAACAGGAAGTCGTTCCAGATCTGGGTGAATTGCCAGATCAGGCAAACCATGATGATCGGCGTCGACATCGGCAGAATGATGCGGCGGAAAATCGTGAAGAAACCCGCGCCGTCCAGACGTGCGGCTTTTACCAGCGCATCGGGAATGCTCACGTAGTAGTTACGGAAAAACAGCGTGGTGAACGCCAGACCGTAAACCACGTGGACAAACACCAGGCCGGTGGTAGTGTTCGCCAGCCCGATCTTGCCGAGCGTAAACGAGGCCGGCAGCAGCACAGTCTGGAACGGCAGGAAGCAGCCGAACAACAGCAGACCGAAGAACAACTGCGAACCACGGAAGCGCCACATCGACAGCACGTAGCCGTTCAGTGCCCCGATGGCGGTGGAGATGATCACGGCGGGTACGGTGATCTTGATCGAGTTCCAGAAATACCCGTCAACCGTGGCCCAGGCCTTGATCCAGCCGATGCCGCTGACCACGGTCGGCCAGCTCAGCAGGTTGCCGGTGCTGATGTCTTCCGGGGTCTTGAAGCTGGTCAGCAACATGACCACCAGCGGCACCAGATAAAGCAATACGGCGAGGATCAGTACTGCATAGATCGCGATACGACTCAGGCTGATGGCGGGTTTGGCAGCGAGATCAGTCATTGCGCTTGGTCCTCAGCTCGGAATACAGGTAAGGCACGATGATCGCGAGGATCGCACCGAGCATCAGAATCGCACTGGCCGAGCCCATGCCCATCTGGCCGCGACTGAAGGTGAAGGAATACATGAACATCGCCGGCAGGTCAGAGGAATAACCCGGGCCACCGGCGGTCATCGCCGCGACCAGGTCGAAACTCTTGATCGCGATGTGCGCCAGAATCATCACCGCACTGAAGAACACCGGACGCAGACTTGGCAGCACCACCTTCCAATAGATTGTCGGCATGCTCGCGCCATCGATCTGCGCGGCACGAATGATCGATTGATCGACACCACGCAGGCCAGCGAGGAACATCGCCATGATGAAGCCCGAGGCTTGCCACACCGCCGCGATCACAAGGCAGTAGACCACGCGATCGGGGTCGATCAGCCAGTCGAGACGGAAGCCTTCCCAGCCCCAGTCACGCAGCAATTTGTCCAGGCCCATGCCCGGGTTGAGCAGCCATTTCCACGCGGTACCGGTGACGATCATCGAAAGTGCCATCGGGTACAGGTAAATGGTGCGGATAAAGCCTTCGCGACGGATGCGCTGGTCGAGGAACACCGCCAGCAACACACCGATCACCAGAGTGATGCCGATGAACATGCCGCCGAACACGGCGAGGTTTTTGCTCGCGACCCACCAGCGGTCGTTGTCGAACAACCGCGCGTACTGCGCAAGGCCCGCCCACTTGTAAGTCGGCAGGAACGTCGAAGTGGTGAACGACAGCACGAACGTCCACAGGATGTAGCCATAGAAGCCCACCAGCACGATGAACATGCTCGGCGCCAGCACCAGTTTTGGCAGCCAGCGTTGCAACGCATCGAACGGCGAGGCTTTGCTGAACGCAGCAACAGAGCTCATGGGGAAATCCATCGAAAAAGAAAAGGGCAGCTACACGCTACAAGTTTCAAGCTGCAAGATAAGCAGGGCAGTGCTCTGAATTGCAGCTTGCAGCTTGCCGCTACGGCTTATTTGGAAGACTTGACCGCTGCGCCAAGTTTCTTGGCAGTGTCGGCCGGGTCGGCTTTCGGGTCGTTGATGTAGTTGGTCACGACATCAAAGAACGCGCCTTGCACGGCCAGCGTGGTCGCCATGTTGTGCGCCATGCTTGGTTGCAGGCCGCCGGACTTGGCGTCCGCCAGGAAGTCCTTGGCAGCGGTCTGTGCGCAGGAATCGAAACCCAGTTGCTCCATGTTGTTCAACATGTCGTTGCGAACCGGGATCGAGCCTTTGTTGATGCTGAAGACTTTCTGGAAGTTCTCACCCAGCACGACTTTGGCGATGTCCTGCTGACCGGCCGCAGTGCCTGCGTCCTTCTGCTTGAACACGGCCAGCGAGTCGATGTTGTAGGTGAACGCTTTGTCGGTGCCCGGGAAGGCGACGCACTCGTAGTCCTTGCCGGCGACTTTCTTGGCGGCGGTCCATTCGGACTTGGCCCAGTCACCCATGATCTGCATGCCGGCCTTGCCGTTGATGACTTTGGCCGCTTCCAGGTTCCAGTCCTGACCTTTGCCGTCGGCGTCCATGTAGGTCGCGACTTTCTTCAGTTCGGTCAGCGCCTTGACCATTTCCGGGCCAGTGAGCGCGGCGTTGTCCAGGTCCACCAGGGCTTTTTTGTAACCATCGACACCCATGACCGAAAGCACTACCGCTTCGAACACGGTGCTGTCCTGCCAAGGCTGACCGCCATGGGCCAGAGGAATGAAGCCCGCAGCCTTGAGCTTGTCGCCCGCGGCGTAGAATTCTTCGAGGGTGGTCGGGTTCTTGGTGATACCGGCTTTCTTGAACACTTCCGGGTTGATCCACAGCCAGTTCACGCGGTGAATGTTCACCGGCACGGCGACGTAATCACCGTCGTACTTCACGGTATCGGAGACTTTCTTGTCGAGCAGACTGTCCCACTTTTCCGCCTTGGCGACGTCTTCCAGCACGTCGGTGTCGAGCAGGCCAGTGGATGCCCACTCCTGGATGTCCGGGCCTTTGATCTGGGCAACGCCAGGCGGGTTACCGGCGACTGCACGACTTTTCAGCACGGTCATGGCAGTGGCACCGCCACCACCGGCAACAGCTCCGTCTTTCCAGGTGAAGCCATCTTTCTCGACCTGCGCCTTGAGCACATCGACCGCTGCTTTTTCACCGCCTGACGTCCACCAATGGACAACTTCCACCGAACCTTTGGAGTCGGCAGCCAGGGCACTGAGCGGGAACACGGAGGCGAGGGATACGACGATGGCGAGGCGCGAGAGCGAGTTCATGGGACATCCTTTTTTGTTGTTATGCAGAGGCAAGTCTGATGCTTGCGTTGCGTGAGAGTGTAAACACCGCCAAGTGGGGTGCAGGTAACGAAGGGATAAGGAAATGTCACGGACTGGTGACATTCATGATCACCAGAACGGTCGGTGTGCAGAAACACGTAGATCGCTCAGACCGTCTTGCGCGGCAAGACCAATGTCACCCGCAAGCCGCCGGCCGGGAGATTCTGCAACGTCACCTCACCGCCATGGCTGTGGGCGATGTTGCGCGCGATGCCCAGGCCCAGCCCATAGCCCTGCTGGGTGCTGGCCAGGCGGAAGTGCGGCTCGAAGACCTTCTGCAACCGTTGCTCGGGTACGCCTGGACCCTCATCGTCGACGTACAGCACGAAGGCCTGTGCATCGTCGTGGATGGACAGGTGCGCGCGGTCACCGTACTTGAGGGCGTTGTCGATCAAATTGCCGATGCAGCGCTTGATGGCCAGCGGCTTGCCGGCGTAGGGCCAGCGCGCCTTGCCTTCCAGGGTCACTCGGCCGTTGCCGTGCGGCGCCAGATAGGGTTCCACCAGGCAATCGAGCACCTGATCGAGATCGACCCGCTCGATATTTTCGTGGATGTCCGTGTCTTTGACGCATTGCAGCGCGCCCTTGACCAGCAATTCCAGCTCGTCCAGGTCACGGCCGAACTTGGCTTCCAGGGCTGGATCGTCGAGCAGTTCGACACGCAGACGCAGGCGTGTGATGGGCGTGCGCAAGTCGTGGGAAATCGCACTGAACAGCTGGCTGCGCTCGGTCAGGTAACGACTGATACGCTCGCGCATGGCATTCAGCGCCCGCGCCACTTCCATCACCTCGCTGCCGCCACCGTCCATGGGCGGTTCGTTGCTCACCTCGCCCAGCGACAACTCGCGTGCGGCGCGGGCCAGGCGTTTCAGGGGCCGGCTTTGCCAGTGCACGAGCACGCCAATGAACAGCAGCAAAAAACCGCTGGTCAGGGCGATGAACCAGATCTGCTGGGCAGGCAGGCCCTCTTCCTCAAGCGTGGTATAGGGTTCGGGCAACAGCGAAGCAATGTACAGCCATTCAGTGGGCCCCAGGCGAATCTGGGTGACCAGCACCGGTGGGTTCACCGGTTCCAGGGTCAAGGCGTAGTGCGCCCAGGAACGCGGTAGCTCGTCGAGCTTGAGGCCGCTGTTGAAGATGCGCAGATCGTCGGGGCTGACGAAGGCCACCGAGATGTCCGCGTCGCTGCCCAGTTGGGTGCGGAGCACAACCGAAACCGCGTCGATCACCGCAGTCTTGCGCGCAGTGGGCTCGAGCAGTTGCATGCCCAGCGGCTTGTCGTTGAGTGAAACGAAAAAGCGCGTACCACCCATGCTGCGCAGTTGGTCCAGTACCAGTGGCCGATAGGCCAGTGGCAACGAACGGAAATAGCTGACGCTGGCCGCCATCGAGTGGGCCAGGCTGCGGGCGCTGGTCACCAGCCCTTCGAGCTGCGTGGCCCGCAGCTGCGACAGCCAGATGACGCTGGACAAGCCCTGCGCCAGGAGCACCGCCAGCAGTGTCAGCAACAGCATGCGACCCAGCAGTGAGCGCGGCTTAAACAGGCGCAACGTGAGCCGCCAGCAGGTAGCCGCTACCGCGCACCGTGCGGATCAGCCGCGGGGGTTTGTCATTGTCGCGCAGGCGCTGGCGCAGGCGGCTGACTGCCATGTCGACGATGCGATCCAGCGGCATTGGCTCGCGTCCGCGGGTGGCGTTGCCGATGGTGTCGCGGTCGAGAATCTGCTGGGGATGATCGAGGAACAGCTTGAGCAAGGCGAAGTCGGCACCTGAGAGGAACACCTCCTCGCCGTCGGTGTGAAACAGGCGGTGGCTGACGGTATCCAGCCGCCAGTCGTCGAAGCCGAGCACCTCGCCACTGCGCTCGCTGGCGAACTGGCTGCGTCGCAGCAACGCCTTGATGCGCGCCTGCAGCTCGCGTGGGCTGAACGGCTTGCCCAGGTAGTCATCGGCCCCCAGTTCGAGGCCGATCACGCGGTCGGCTTCGTCGGAGCTGGCGGTCAGCATGATGATCGGCACCTGGGCCATGCGCGGATGCTGGCGGATCCAGCGGCACAGGCTGAAGCCATCTTCGTCGGGCAGCATGACGTCGAGAATCACCAGGTCGGTGCCGACCTCGGCGCCAAGCGCTTCGCGAAAGCCCGCGCCGTCGGCCGTGGTGCGCACGGCGAAACCGGCCCGGCTGAGGTAGGTGTCCAGCAGTTCGCGGATGTCCTGATCGTCATCGACCAGCAGGATCGATTTGCCGACAGTGCTCACGTGGGCGTCCTTGTTGTCATTGCCGGGTCGATACGCCCGGCTTTTTTCAAGGGCTGATTAAACGCTCAAGCCTGCGCCTGTTGCAAGGCCACGCCTGCGCCCAACAGCCCGGAGAACTCGGCCGTGACCACCCACACAGGAACGCCCTTGAAGTAATCGCTCATGCAGCCCTTGTCGGCGAAGCTCTCGGCGAAACCGCTTTGCATGAAGATGTCGAGAAAGCGCGGGATCACGCCACCGACGATGTACACGCCGCCCCGACCGCCCACGGTCAGCACGTTATTGCCCGCCACCCTGCCCAGGAAGCGGCAGAATTGCTCCAGGGTTTCCCTAGCGACGGGATCACCGGCAAGGCCGGCGTCGGTGACTTCCGCAGGCGAGGTGCAGGAAGGCGTATGGCCGTCTACTTCGCACACAGTTTGATACAACCGTAACAATCCACCGCCGCTGAGAATCGTTTCGGCGCTGACGTGACCGATCTGCGCTTCGATGTGCGCGCGCAGTTGAGCTTCGCGCGGGCTGCCGACGGGCAGGTCGACATGGCCGCCCTCACCCGGCAATGCCATCCAACCGTTGCGCAGGCCGATCAGCGTGCCCACGCCCAGCCCGGTGCCCGGACCGATGACCACTGCCGGACGGGCGGGATCCGCTTCGCCCTCGCAGACCAACTGGTACTCATCGGGCTGCAGACGGGTCATGCCCAGCGCCATGGCGGTGAAGTCATTGATCAGCAGCAGGTGCCCGATCTGCAGGCTTGCGCAGAATGCCTTGCGGCTCAGGCGCCAATGGCTGTTGGTGAAGCGGAACTCGTCACCGTCCACCGGGCCTGCTACCGCCAAGCACGCGGCGCCGATGTCGCCCTTCTGCAGCTTGAGGTCGGCCATGTAGACGCCGATGGCGTGCTCGGGGCTGGTGTAGTCTGCCGTGGGGAAGACCCGAACCGAATGCAGCGCATCGTTTTCCCAGAGGGCGAAACGTGCGTTGGTACCGCCGATGTCGCCGATAAGGGCGAGTGTCATCGCAAAATCTCCAACCCCGAAGTGAAGGCACTGGCGCCTTGCTCGGCCGAGCTGAAGGCTTGGCGCATGAACCCGAACAGTTCACGCCCGCACCCTACGCCATTGGCCAAGGTGCCGACCGCCGGGGTACGGCTGGCCAGCGTCTGGGCATCGACGCGTACCTGCAAGGTACCTTCGACACCGTCGACCCGGATGATATCGCCATCGCGCACCAAGGCCAACGGGCCACCGCTGGCCGCCTCGGGACTGACGTGGATCGCGGCGGGAATCTTGCCGGACGCACCGGACATGCGCCCGTCGGTGACCAGCGCGACCTTGAAGCCGCGATCCTGCAGCACGCCGAGAAAAGGCGTCATCTTGTGCAGTTCCGGCATGCCGTTGGAGCGCGGTCCCTGGAAGCGCATGACGGCGACGAAATCCTTCTCCAGTTCGCCGGCCTTGAACGCATCGGCCAGCTCCTGCTGGTCCTGGAACACGCGGCAAGGCGCTTCCACTACCTGGTTCTCCAAAGCCACGGCAGACACTTTCATGACGCCACGACCCAGATTGCCTTCCATCACGCGCAATCCACCCTCGGCTGAAAAAGGTCGCGCCACGGGGCGCAGGATGGTTTCGTCGAGGCTCGCCTCGGGACCTTCGCGCCACACCAGCCGACCTTCTTGCAAAAATGGTTCGCGGGTATAGCGGCTCAGGCCGTGACCAGCCACCGTGTTCACGTCCTCGTGCAACAGGCCTGCTGCGAGCAGCTCGCGAATCAGGAAAGCCATGCCGCCAGCTGCTTGGAAATGGTTGATGTCAGCCTTGCCGTTTGGATAGACGTTGGACAGGGTTGGCACCACTTCGGACAAGTCGGCCATGTCTTGCCAGGTCAGAATGATGCCCGCTGCCATGGCGATCGCCGGCATGTGCAGGGTGTGGTTGGTCGAGCCGCCCGTTGCGTGCAGGGCGACGATCGAATTCACCAGCGATTTTTCATCGACGATGCGGCCGATGGGGGTGAACTCGCCGTTGGCTTTGGTCAGGCGTGTGACCTGATGGGCCGCTTCGTGGGTCAGCGCATCGCGTAGCGGTGTGTTGGGATTGACGAAAGAAGCCCCCGGCAGGTGCAGCCCCAGCACCTCCATGAGCAACTGGTTGGTGTTGGCCGTGCCGTAGAACGTACAGGTGCCCGGACTGTGGTAGGACTTCATCTCCGATTCGAGCAATTCTTCACGGCTCGCCTTGCCCTCGGCATAACGCTGGCGAACATCGGCCTTCTCCTTGTTGGAGATGCCCGAAGGCATTGGCCCGCCGGGGACGAAAACCATCGGCAGATGGCCGAAGCGCAGCGCGCCCATCATCAGGCCCGGGACGATCTTGTCGCAGATGCCGAGCATCAGGGCACCGTCGAACATGTTGTGGGACAAGGCCACGGCCGTGGACAGGGCGATGGTTTCGCGACTGGCCAGGCTCAGCTCCATGCCGGCCTCGCCCTGGGTCACGCCATCGCACATGGCCGGCACGCCGCCCGCGAACTGGCCGACCGAGCCGATCTCGCGCAACGCCTGCTTGAGCTGCTCGGGGTAGGTTTCGTAAGGCTGGTGCGCCGAGAGCATGTCGTTATATGACGAAACAATTGCGATGTTGGTCGCATTCATCATGCGCAGTTGGTGCTTGTCTTCGGTGCCGCACCCCGCTACGCCGTGGGCAAAGTTCGCACATTGCAGCTTGCCGCGCATGGGCCCGTCGCTGGCAGCGCTGTCGATCAGTTGCAGGTAGTGCTTGCGGGTAGCTTGGCTACGCGCAATCAGCCGTTGGGTGACCTCAAGGACGCGGGGATGCATGTGAAGAACTCCAGGCTTTGGGGGCGACCTCTGCAACACTCTGTCCGAACTACGACCCGTGTCAGGGCTCAAAGCCCTGCAGGCAAGAATCGATGTGAAGGAAGGGTTGTACCGGTCACTCGTTGTAGATAGAACAAAATATTGCCATTAAAAAGGCTTGTTTTCTATTTCTATGCGAATAATCTTGTAATTCCAACAACAAAACAGATTACGTGACCTGCTTGCCCGGACCTGATCCAAGGGGAATCACCCAATCTGATTACAGGAATCACTCATGACCATTCGCATAGCAATCAACGGTTTTGGCCGCATCGGCCGCAATGTCCTGCGGGCACTCTATACCCAAGGCTACCGCCAGGACCTGCAGGTCGTCGCCATCAACGACTTGGGTGACAGCGCGATCAACGCCCATCTGCTCAAGTACGACACGGTGCACGGCACCTTCGATGGCACGGTCGAGCACGACAAGGAAGGCCTCACGGTGAATGGCGACCGCATCTCGGTCAGTGCCATCCGCAACCCGGCCGAGCTGCCGTGGAAGGCCGAGAACATCGATGTGGTGTTCGAGTGCACCGGCCTGTTCACCGACCGTGAAAAGGCTGCCGCGCACCTGACGGCCGGCGCTCGCAAGGTGATCATCTCGGCACCGGCCAAGGGCGCCGATGCCACCGTGGTGTATGGCGTCAACCACGACGTGCTGCGCCAGTCCCACGAAGTGATCTCCAACGCCTCGTGCACCACCAACTGCCTGGCCCCGGTGGCCCAGGTGCTGCACCGCGAGCTGGGCATCGAGCAGGGCCTGATGACCACCATCCACGCCTACACCAACGACCAGAACCTGATCGACGTCTACCACAGCGACCCCTACCGCGCCCGCTCGGCGACCCAGTCGATGATCCCCAGCAAGACCGGCGCCGCCGAAGCCGTTGGCCTGGTGCTGCCGGAGCTGGCCGGCAAGTTGACCGGCATGGCCGTGCGCGTACCGGTGATCAACGTCTCGCTGGTCGACCTGACCTTGAACCTGTCGCGTGAAGCCAGCCGCGACGAGATCAATGCGCTGATGCACGCCGCTGCCGAGCAGTCCAAGGTGCTGGGCTACAACACCCTGCCGCTGGTTTCCACCGACTTTAACCACAACCCGCTGTCGTCGATCTTCGATGCCAACCACACCAAGGTCAACGGCAAACTGGTCAAGGTGATGGCCTGGTACGACAACGAATGGGGCTTTTCGAACCGCATGCTGGACAACTGCCTGGCGCTGATCAACGCCAAGTAAGGCCTCATAGCGGCTGGATACGGTAGGCACCGTCTCCAGCCGCGATACTTCTTGCAAAGATCGTGGCTTGACCAGGCGTGCAGATGAGAAGCATTATCATCTCCTGCTTTCCGGTCGGGCAATTCCGTGAGTCAATCACGCTTCAATTCCGTTTTCCTCTCCCAACGCTTGAGTCTGCTGCGCACCCTTCAGCGCATGGTACGCAACCCCAGCACCGCCGAAGACCTGCTTCAGGAAACCTACCTGAGGGTAAATCGTGCCTTGGGTGAGCGACGCATCGAGCACCTCGAACCCTTCGTGTTTCAGACAGCACGCAATCTGGCCCTGGATTATCTGCGCTCACGACGGGTGCACGAGCGAACCATGGTCGAAGATGTGCCCCTCGACGTGCTACAAAGCATTGCAGCAGTGGCCAGTAGTCCGGACGAGGTCGCCCATGCGGAGCGCCTTCTGGCCAGGCTGACCGTGAGCCTGGCCCGACTGACGCCGCGCCAGCAGCGGATTTTCATCCTGAGCCGAGTGCATGGCAGCAGTTATGTGGAAATTGCCCTTGAGCTGCACGTCTCGGCAAGCACCGTGCAAAAGGAATTGAAATTGATCATGGCGATCTGCGTCGGCGTCGCGCAGCGCCTGGAGGAAGATTCGTGAGTCGGCAGCATCTACCTGAGCGGGCGCCACCGACGCCTGCCATGGAGCAAGCCATCGATTGGTTGATCGCCCAGCCCTGCACCGACCCCACCGAGCAAAGGGCATTCGAGGACTGGCTGCTGGCCGACCCCGAACATGCCGCGGCATTTGAGCAGGCCCGCGCGGTGTGGCACGGCGCGCCGGTTCACCAGGCCGCCGTCGCCCTGCAAACGCGGCGCCAACCGCCGGCCTGGCGTCGGCATTGGAAACCACTGGCTAGCGCCGCAATACTGGTGGTAGGCGTATTGAATTTCACCCACCTGCCGCTGCGCGTACAGGCCGCTCATCTGACCCAGGTCGGCGAACGGCAACACCTGCAGCTGGAAGACGGTTCCAAAGTATTGCTCAACACCGATTCGGCCTTCTCCAGCCGCATCGACACCCGGCAACGCAGCGCGCGCCTATACGAAGGCGAGGCGTTTTTCGAGGTACCCCCCAGCCGTCGGCAACCCTTGCAGGTGCAAGCCGGCCCGGTGCGTGCCGATGTGCTCGACAGTGCCTTCGCCGTGAGCTACCACGATGGCCAGGCACAAGTGCGGGTGCAGCGCGGCAATGTCGACCTCAGCGCCAGCCATGACAAGACGGTGCGCCTGAACGCCGGCGACAGCATACGCATAGGCCCCAAAGGATTCGGCACGCGTGAGCGGCTTGATCCACAGAAGGATCTGGCCTGGGTCCAGGGCCGTTTGATCTTCGAGAATTGCCCCATAGGCGAGGTACTCGCCCAACTTCGGCGTTATTACCCGGGGTGGATCATCAACACCGACAAGAAGCTCGAGCAGGTGGCAGTGACCGGTAATTACCGCCTGGACAACCCGCTCGAAGTGGTTCGCTCGTTGGCTCAGGTGACGTCGGCACAGGTGCGGGAGTTTCCGGCGCTGGTCATCCTGAACTGACAGATACCTCATTGCCATGAACCGACACCCCGCATAATTATTTTTACGCTGTAGCGCTTCCCCATCCGTCTAGTCATAGCCGATGCAACTGATTCGCATTCGGATCGGTAACACTATAACGACACGCGACAGGGAGCGCTTTCGATGTCCAAAGGTTTCACTCGTCCACAGTTTCACCACTCGGTGCTCACCGCTGCCCTGCTGCTGGCCGCCGTGCCCGCCGTGGGCAGCGCCGCGGAGCCGACACCGAACAGCGCCCGCAACAGCGTCAATCACTCCTTCAGCATTGCTCGGCAGCCTCTGGCGTCGGCCTTGAACGGCTTCAGCACCACGACGGGCTGGCAAGTCGGACTGCCCGCCGAGCTTGCCCAGGACGTCATTTCACCCGGCGCGCGCGGTAACCTGACGCCGGAACAGGCACTGGATCGGCTGCTCGCGGGGACACCCTTGCGCTATCGAAAAATCAGCGCCAACAATGTCGTGCTCGAGCGCAGCTCGCCGGGCGCCGTGATCGCCCTGCAACAGATGACCGTCAGCGCCACACGCCAGGAACAAAGCGCCGACAGCGTCCCGAGCACCGTCAGCGTCCAGGGCCGCACGCAGCTGGACCGTGATAACGTCAACACCCTTCAGGACCTGGTGCGTTACGAACCGGGCGTCTCCGCAGGCGGCACTGGTTTGCGCAGCGGCCTCACCGGCTACAACATTCGTGGTATCGACGGCGACCGTGTGCTCACCCAGGTCGATGGCGTCGAAGTGCCGGACAGCTTCTTCAACGGCCCCTACGCGCAAACCGAGCGCAATTACGTCGACCCGGAAATCGTCAAGCGCGTGGAAATCCTGCGCGGGCCGGCGTCGTCGCTATACGGCAGCAGTGCCATCGGTGGTGTGGTGAGCTACTACACCCTGGACCCCGAAGACATCATCAAGCCCGGCAAGGATGTCGGCGCACGCTTGAAGACCGGTTACAGTTCGGCAGACGAAAGCTGGCTGAACTCGGCCACCGTGGCCGGCCGTGCGGGTGACGTCGATGCCCTCTTGCACCTGAGCCAGCGCAATGGCCACGAGACCGAATCCTCCGGCGACCATACCAGCACGGGGCTGAGCCGCACCGCAGCCGACCCCAAGGACGTGCGTTCCACCAATGTCCTAGCCAAGCTGGGCTGGAACTACGCCGACGATGCTCGGTTCGGGCTCACCTACGAGAAATACAAGGACGACCGAGACGTTGACCTGAAAAGCGCCTATGGCGGCCCGTATGCAAATGGCAGCCCGCTGAATTTCTATCGATCCCGCGGTGGCAATGACACGATCACCCGCGAGCGCTTCGGCTTGAACCACGACTTCGGCCTGGACAGCGCCGTGGCCGATCACATCAAGTGGAGCTTGAACTACCAGATCGCCAAGACCGACCAGCACACCGAGGAGCACTATGTCGTTCCGCGCGCACGGGATGTGCTGCGAGCGCGTGACACTCTTTACAAAGAGCGCCAGTGGGTATTCGACCTGCAACTGGACAAGGCCTTCCAGGTGGGTGAAACCGATCACCTGCTGACCTACGGCACCAACATTCGTCAGCAGAAGGTTACCGGCTCACGCAGCGGCTACGGGACCTGCCTGACCGTGATGGGCAGTTGCCGAGCCATCGGCGCCGACAGCTCAACCGATCGCCTGGTCAAATCCAGCGACTTCCCCGACCCGACCATCAACACCTACAGCCTGTTCGCTCAGGACGAGATTCGCTGGAATCAGTGGACCTTGCGACCCAGCGCCCGCTACGACTACACGCAGCTCAAGCCACACGCGACCGATGAGTTCCTGCGCACGGTCAACCCCACAGGTGAATACACCGTGACCGACAGCGATCGGAACTGGCATCGGTTGTCACCCACGCTGGGCGTGACCTACGAGTTCGATGACCACTACACCTGGTATGGGCAGTACGCCGAAGGCTTCCGCACGCCGTCGGCGAAGGCACTGTACGGCCGCTTCGAAAACCTTGGCGCAGGCTATACGGTCCAGCCCAATCCGAATCTGGAACCTGAAAAAAGCAGAAGCTATGAAACCGGCCTACGCGGCAACTTCGAGGCAGGCACCTTCGATATCGCGGTGTTCTACAACCAGTACCGCGACTTCATCAACGAGGATGCAGTCAGCCCCGGGGCGACGTCCGCCGTGTTCCAAAGCAACAATATCAAGCATGCCACCATCAAGGGCGTCGAGCTCAAAGGCCGCTTGAACCTGGACAGCTTCGGTGCACCGCAAGGTCTCTACAGCCAGGGCTCCATCGCGTACGCCCATGGCAAGAACGAAGACAACGGCCAACCGATCAACAGCGTCAATCCGCTCAAGAGCGTATTCGGCCTGGGCTACGAGCAGCAGCAGTATGGTGGCCTGCTCAGTTGGACACTGGTCAAGCGTCAGAACCGAGTGGACAGCAGCGCGTTCAAGTCGCCGGACGGCAGCGGTGTGTTCAAAACGCCTGGCTTCGGCATCCTCGACCTGGCCGGTTACTACAAGGTCACCGACGACGTCACGGTCAACGCCGGCCTGTACAACCTCACCGACAAGAAATACTGGCTATGGGACGACGTGCGCAGTTATGACGGCGTCGGCGAAGCGGCGGTGACATCACCCGCCAACCTCGACCGCCTCACTGCTCCCGGTCGTAATTTCGCGATCAATCTGGTTTGGGACATCTGATAATGGCACTGTAGGGGCAGATAAGCGCTGCCCCTGTGGTGGGATTTTTTTACGGTCCGCTGTGAGTTGATTCGTCTCGTCTACACAGCACCGCATTTTTCAAGGAATTCGCAATGACCGTCACCGAGTACACTCAGGACCACGCCCCACTGCGCTCCGCCCGCTTGCGCGCGATCAGCCAGGCGTTGCACGACAGCCTGGAAAACACCGTGGCCCGCTACGCGCCGTTCGATACGCCGCAAAGCTATGCGCGCTTCCTGCAGATGCAGTACCTGTTCCAATCCGAGTTGCAACACTTGTACAACGACCCGGCGCTGATCGCCTTGTTTCCCGATCTGCCGGAGCGCTGCCGCGCAGAGGCGGCCAAGGCCGACCTGCTCGATCTGGGCGTGGCCATTCCGCAACCTGTGCCGGGCGCCCTCAGCGAGCCCAGTCAGGCCACGGCGCTCACCTGGATTCGCGTCTCCGAAGGGTCTAAACTCGGCGCCGCCATCCTGATCAAACGGGCTAACGCCCTGGGTTACACCGCAAGTTTCGGTGCTCGCCATTTGGCCGAACCCGAGGGCGGACGCGGCAAGGGCTGGAAGGCCTTCAACGCGATCTTCGACGCCCTGCCATTCAGCGCGGCTGAAGAAGCGCAAGCCGATCAGGCGGCCAACGATGCTTTTGCGCGCCTGCAGGTGCTGCTGCAACACACCTACGCCGACCACAAGGAAACGGCGCCGGCCTGACCCCAATGTATGGAACTCATGGACAACCCTCGCCCGCTCCCCTCAAAGCTGGCCCGCGTGCTTTACGGCCTGCTGGCCTATACCAGCCTGATCATCGGGCTGATCGCCATCGTGGTGCCGGGGTTGCCCACCACCGAGTTCATTCTGCTGGCCGCGTGGGCGGCGACCAAAAGCTCACCGCGGCTGAGTGCCTGGCTGGAGAACCACAAGCTGTTCGGCCCGATGCTGCGGAACTGGCGCAACGGCAAGGTGATTACCCGCCGAACCAAGGTCAGCGCAACCGTGAGCATGGTGCTCTGTTCAGTGCTCATGTGGTTCACCCTCAAGCAGCACTGGCCGGTATACGCAGCGATCTCCGGCATGGTGCTGGTCAACCTGTGGATCTGGTCGCGGCCCGAACGCATCAAACCCCAGCGCTGAGCAAGCCGGCGTAGGTGCTACAGCTTTGCGCAATGGCAAGGCATACTGCGTCCCTCCGCTGTCCGGAATGCTCGAGACCCCATGCGTATCCACGTCAGCTTCATCGACCGTGTCGGCATCACTCAGGAAGTGCTGGCCCTGTTGGGGGCGCGCAACCTCAACCTCGACGCAGTCGAAATGGTCCCGCCCAACGTCTACATCGACGCGCCGACCCTCAGTCCGCTGGTACTGGAAGAGCTGCACGATGCGCTGTTTCGGGTACGGGGCGTGGAGGACGTGCGCGTGGTCGATATTCTTCCGGGACAACGCCGGCACCTGCAGCTCGAAGCCTTGCTGGCCGCCATGGCCGATCCGGTGCTGGCACTGGACAGTGCCGGCAATGTGCTGTTGGCCAACCCGGCTCTGGTCGAGCTGTACGGCCGCGAGCCGGCCGGACAGTCGGTTGCGGACCTGTTCGCCGATCCTGCCTTGCTCGGCGCCCTGCTCGAACAGGGGTTTCGCCTGCCACTGCGCGAGGTCAACCTGAATGGCCAGACACTGTTGCTCGATGCCACACCGATCACCGACGCCGGCGCCCTGCTGACGCTGTACCCGCCCAACCGCATGGGTGAGCGGCTGGCCGCCCTGCACCACGACCACGCCGAAGGGTTCGATTCGCTGCTGGGCGATTCCGCACCGATCCGTGCGCTCAAGGCCCGGGCGCAACGTGTTGCGGCCCTGGATGCACCGCTGTTGATCCAGGGTGAAACCGGCACGGGCAAGGAGCTGGTGGCACGGGCCTGCCATGCCGTCAGCGCGCGCCACAGCGCGCCGTTCCTGGCGCTCAACTGCGCCGCCCTGCCGGAAAACCTCGCCGAAAGCGAGCTGTTCGGCTATGCCCCCGGTGCATTCACCGGCGCACAGCGCGGCGGCAAGCCTGGCCTGATGGAACTGGCCCACCAAGGCACGGTGTTTCTCGACGAAATCGGCGAAATGTCGCCATACCTGCAGGCCAAGCTGCTGCGCTTCCTCAACGATGGCAGCTTTCGCCGGGTAGGCGGCGACCGCGAGGTCAAGGTCAACGTGCGCATCCTCAGCGCCACCCACCGCAACCTGGAGCAAATGGTGGCCGAGGGCGCCTTCCGGGAAGATTTGTTCTACCGCCTGAACGTGCTCAACCTGAATGTGCCACCCCTGCGCGAGCGCGGCGAAGACATCCTGCTGCTGGCCCGTTATTTCATGCAGCAGGCCTGCACGCAGATTCAGCGACCGATGTGTCGACTGACGGCGAGCACCTATCCCGCCCTGCTGGGCAACCGTTGGCCGGGCAATGTTCGGCAACTGCAGAACGTGATCTTTCGTGCAGCCGCCGTCTGCGAAAGCAACACAGTGGACATCGGCGATCTGGATATTGCCGGCACCAGCGTAACTCGCCGCAATGACGGTGAAGTCGTCAGCCTGGAACAGGCCGTTGGGGCTTACGAAAAAGCGCTGCTGGAAAAGCTGTACCCCAGCTATCCATCCAGCCGGCAGCTGGCCAGCCGTCTACTGACATCTCACACGGCCATTGCCAATCGGCTGCGCAAGTATGGGATCGGTGGCGCGAACTGATATCACAGACGAACTGGACTGTATCGATTTAAATACAGCGTACGCAATTCGATACGGCTCGGCAGTGAGGCGTTAGACGACTCCTGTAGCAGCGGCGCAAGCCGCGTCAGGGGTCGTCCGGGTCCATGCGATAGACCGCGTCTGCCGCCGACGCGGCTTGCGCCGCTGCTACAGGGGAGGCGGGGTGCTTGCTGGCCTGGGGGTATCGTAGCGTTTTCGTTACAGGGGGTGTGATCCTTCATGAGGGCTATCTGCCTGGAGCCCTTGCAGCCTGTGACTTTGGGAAATCTGGCAACCATTTTGCTAAGTAACCGCCATTGCTGAACCCCAAATCATTGCGGAGTTTCCATGAGCGAGTTGCGTTTCACCGTCGAACACGAATGGCTGCGCCTCGAAGCCGACGGTAGCGTCACGGTCGGTATCACCCCTTTCGCCCAGAATGCCCTGGGCGACGTGGTGTTCGTGCAGTTGCCCGAGCTCGCGCGTCATGCGCGCGATGCCGAGGTTTCGGTACTGGAATCGGTGAAGGCCGCCAGCAGCATCAACATGCCGCTGGATGGCGAGATCGTCGAAGTCAACCCGGCGCTCGATGCAGCTCCGGAACTCGTCAACCAAGACCCACTGGCACAAGGCTGGTTCTTCCGGTTCATCCCCGACGACCTCGAACAGGTTCGCGCCTTGCTCGACCAGCCCGCCTACGACAACCTGATCGCCGCCCAAGGCTGAGGACCGACCATGACTCGCGCCATTGCATTGCACACCGACAACGAATTCATCGCCCGCCACATCGGCCCGGGCCCGGCCGATGAGCAGGCGATGCTCGACTTCCTGGGGTTCGACAGCCTCGATGCCCTGAGCGCCAGCGTCATCCCCGAAAGCATCAAGGGCACCAGCGTGCTGGGCCTTTCGGCCGGGCAAAGCGAAGCCGATGCCCTGGCCGCGATCAAGGCCATCGCCCAGCAGAACCAACTGTTCAAGAACTACATCGGCCAGGGCTACTACAACACCCACACCCCCGCGCCGATTCTGCGCAACTTGTTGGAGAACCCCGCCTGGTACACGGCCTACACGCCGTATCAGCCAGAGATTTCCCAAGGTCGCCTGGAAGCGCTGCTCAACTTCCAGACCCTGATCAGCGACCTGACCGGACTGCCCATCGCCAATGCCTCGCTGCTTGACGAAGCGACCGCCGCCGCCGAAGCCATGACCTTCTGCAAACGGTTGAGCAAGAACAAGAGCAGCCAGCGCTTCTTCGCCTCCAGCCATTGCCATCCGCAGACCCTGGCCGTGCTGATCACTCGCGCCGAGCCGCTGGGTATCGAGGTGGTCATTGGCGACGAGCACGAGCTTGCCGACACCGACGGCTTCTTCGGCGCCCTGCTGCAGTATCCCGCCAGTAACGGCGACATTTTCGACTACCGTGAACTGGTGGAGCGCTTCCATGCCGGCAACGCACTGGTCGCCGTAGCGGCCGACCTGCTTGCCCTGACGCTGCTCAGCCCACCGGGCGAGTTCGGTGCCGACGTCGCCATCGGCAGCGCCCAGCGTTTCGGCGTGCCACTGGGTTTCGGCGGTCCGCACGCGGCGTATTTCTCCACCCGTGACAGCTTCAAGCGCGACATGCCGGGCCGTCTGGTCGGCGTGTCCGTGGACCGCCACGGCAAGAGCGCCCTGCGCCTGGCCATGCAGACCCGCGAGCAGCATATCCGTCGCGAGAAGGCCACCAGCAACATCTGCACGGCGCAGGTCCTGCTGGCTAACATCGCCAGCATGTACGCGGTCTACCACGGCCCGGCCGGTCTGATCCAGATCGCTCGGCGCACCCATCAGCTGACCGCCATCCTGGCGCGCGGCCTGACGCAATTGGGCGTGCGCGTCGAACAGCAGCATTTTTTCGACACCCTGACCCTGGCCACCGGCAGTGCGACCGAGCGCCTGCATGAGCAGGCCCGTGCAGCGGGTATCAACCTGCGCGAAGTCGACGCGCAGCGTGTGGGTATCTCGCTGGACGAAACTACCCGCCAGGCCGACGTGGAAGCGCTGTTCGCGCTGTTCCACAACGAAAGCACCCAGGTAACGTTCCAGACCCTGGCCGATGAAGTCACCGATCAACTGCCCGAATCCCTGCTGCGCCAGTCGGCGATCCTGCAGCATCCGGTGTTCAATCGCTATCACTCAGAAACCGAGCTGATGCGCTACCTGCGCCGCCTGGCCGACAAGGACCTGGCCCTGGATCGCACCATGATCCCGCTGGGCTCCTGCACCATGAAGCTAAATGCCGCCAGCGAAATGATCCCGGTGACCTGGGCCGAGTTCGGTCAGTTGCACCCATTCGCGCCGGCTGCGCAGAGCCAGGGCTACCAGCTGCTGACCGACGAATTGGAGAGCATGCTGTGCGCGGCCACCGGCTACGATTCCGTGTCACTGCAACCCAACGCCGGCTCCCAAGGTGAATACGCCGGCCTGCTGGCCATTCGGGCCTATCACCAGAGTCGCGGCGAAGCGCACCGCGATATCTGCCTGATTCCATCCTCGGCGCACGGCACCAATCCGGCAACCGCGCACATGGCCGGGATGCGCGTCGTGGTCACCGCTTGCGATGCACGCGGCAACGTCGACATCGAAGACCTGCGCGCCAAGGCCATCGAGCACGGTGACAAGCTCGCCGCACTGATGATCACCTACCCATCCACCCATGGCGTGTTCGAGGAAGGCATCCGCGAGATCTGCGCGATCATCCATGACCACGGCGGCCAGGTGTACATCGATGGCGCCAACATGAACGCCATGGTCGGCCTGTGCGCACCGGGCAAGTTCGGCGGCGACGTGTCCCACCTGAACCTGCACAAGACCTTCTGCATTCCCCATGGCGGTGGCGGCCCAGGTGTCGGCCCGATTGGCGTGAAAGCGCACCTGGCGCCGTTTCTGCCCGGCCATGCCGCGCTGGAGCGCAAACAGGGCGCGGTCTGCGCGGCGCCGTTCGGCAGCGCCAGCATCCTGCCGATCACCTGGATGTACATTCGCATGATGGGCGGCGATGGTCTCAAGCGCGCGTCCCAGGTGGCCATCCTCAACGCCAACTACATTGCCCGGCGCCTGGAACAGCACTACCCGATCCTCTATGCCGGCAGCAACGGCCTGGTGGCTCACGAGTGCATCCTCGACGTACGCCCACTCAAAGACAGCAGCGGCATCAGCGTCGACGACGTCGCCAAGCGCCTGATCGACTTCGGCTTCCATGCCCCGACCATGTCGTTCCCGGTGGCAGGTACCTTGATGATCGAACCGACCGAAAGCGAGTCGCTGGAAGAACTCGATCGGTTCTGCAACGCCATGATCCAGATCCGCGAAGAGATTCGCGCCGTCGAGGAAGGCCGTCTGGATCGCGAAGACAACCCGCTGAAGAATGCGCCGCACACCGCCGCCGAACTGGTCGGTGAGTGGACCCACGCCTACAGTCGCGAACAGGCGGTCTACCCGCTGCCGACGCTGCAGGAAAACAAGTACTGGCCGCCTGTGGGTCGGGTCGACAACGTTTTCGGGGATCGCAACCTGGTGTGCGCCTGCCCTTCCATCGAAGCCTATCAGCAAGCGTGACAACTGCGGCGCGCAGCGTTGATCGCTGCGCGCCCCGCCTCGCAAGGAACGAAAAATGTCCGATGCCACTTTGCAAAAAACACCCCTGCACGCGCTGCACCTGGAACTGGGCGCGCGCATGGTGCCGTTCGCCGGCTACGACATGCCGGTACAGTATCCGCTGGGCGTGATGAAGGAGCACCGCCACACCCGTGCCCAGGCCGGGCTGTTCGACGTGTCGCACATGGGTCAGATTCGCCTGACCGGCGCCAATGCCGCCAAGGCACTGGAGACGCTGGTTCCGGTGGACATCATCGACCTGCCGGTGGGCATGCAGCGCTATGCCATGTTCACCAATGAACAGGGCGGCATTCTCGACGATCTGATGGTGGCGAACCTGGGCAACGACACCTTGCTGCTGGTGGTCAACGCCGCCTGCAAGGATCAGGACCTTGCCCATCTGCAAAGCCATCTGCACGGGCACTGCGAAATCGAAGCGTTGTTCGACGCACGTGCGCTGCTGGCGCTGCAGGGGCCAGCAGCGGTAACGGTGCTGTCACGCCTGGCGCCGGAAGTTGCCGACATGACCTTCATGCAGTTCGCCAGCGTCAAGCTGTTGGGCGTGGACTGCTATGTAAGCCGCTCAGGCTATACCGGCGAAGACGGCTTCGAGATTTCCGTGCCCAGCGGCGCGGCAGAATCGCTTGCGCGTGCCTTGCTGGCCGAGCCTGAAGTGGAACCGATCGGCCTGGGTGCACGCGATTCGCTGCGGCTGGAAGCGGGCCTGTGTCTGTATGGCCATGACATGGACAGCGAGACCTCGCCGATCGCGGCCAGCTTGCTGTGGGCCATCTCCAAGGCGCGTCGTGCCGACGGTGCGCGCGCCGGAGGCTTCCCGGGTGCCGAGATCATCTTTGCCCAGCAACGCGATGGGGTCGCGCGCAAGCGGGTCGGCCTGCTGCCCTTGGAGCGCACACCGGTGCGCGAGGGCGCGCCGATCATCGATGCCCAAGGCGTCGAAGTCGGCCGCGTATGCAGCGGTGGTTTCGGCCCGACACTGGAGGCTCCGGTTGCCATGGGCTATGTGGAGATCAGCTCGGCGGCTCTGGACAGCACGCTCAGTGCCATCGTGCGCGGCAAGCCCGTAGCGCTGAAAGTTGCCAAGATGCCCTTCGTCCCGCAACGTTATTATCGCGGATGAGTGCAACTCGCTGATTGCATCAACGCCACCGGGCAATCAAAGCGGTTTGGTAGATAAAAACTATGAACCGCAGGGAAAGCGTCATAGTACCAACACCGCTTCCGGCATTCTTTGCAGGGTTCGTGCGCGCTGACGTCAACGATATGCAGGTCATGCACGATCGTGGGGCAACGTCCCGGATACGGCCTGAAATGCGGCATGAAAAGGTCAAAACACAGGGGTTTCGAGGGCTTGTTTTTGTCGCTGAAGTTAGCGTAAAGTTTCTCCACTGTGTTTGCATGGGTCGCTTGGATCGTGACCTGGGCAGTAGCTCTGATCATTGCTACAACCCGTTCGACGTCTCTTACTTTCCTGCAAATCAGCCCAGTCATCTTTCATGTGAAAGACGCTGTTAATAATTCTAGGTTTCAAGGAAATTAAGCTATGTCGAATCGTCAAAGCGGTACCGTCAAGTGGTTCAACGACGAAAAAGGTTTCGGTTTCATCACGCCTGAGAGCGGCCCGGACCTGTTCGTACACTTCCGCGCCATTCAGGGCAATGGTTTCAAAAGCCTGAAGGAAGGCCAGAAGGTCACCTTCGTTGCCGTGCAGGGCCAGAAAGGCCTGCAGGCAGACGAGGTTCAAGCCGAGGCTTGATTCGAGCGTCGCCGAAAAGCCCCAGCGCTGATAGCCTGGGGCTTTTTTGTGGCCGCTCGGCTGACGTGACCGGCCTACTCTGCCCAAGGATCTTCAATGGCGCTCATTGCAGCGGACAACGTGCAGCCGATACCGGCAAGCCTGGCTCGGCGCCTGGCTGCGGCGACCTATGACCTGATCCTGTGTCTGGCGCTGCTGATGGCTGCCGCCGCGCTGTACAAGCTGGCCCAGATGGGTTGGTACGGTGAGGCACGTCTGCGCGTCCTTTCCGAGGCGGGTGCGCTGGATCACGATCCATGGCTGTCGCTGCTGTTGACGAGCCTGTCGTTCGCTTTCTTCGCACGTTTCTGGACCCATGCCGGACAAACCCTGGGCATGCAGGCCTGGGGCATTCGCGTGCAGAATACTGACGGCAGCACCATCAGCCCCGGCCAGGCGCTGCTGCGTTTCGCGCTGGCAATGGTGTCCTGGCTATGCCTAGGGCTAGGCTGGTGGTGGATGCTGATCGAGCGCCGCCAGCGCACCTGGCACGACCTGGGTTCACGCAGCCAGGTCGTGCGGATTGGCAAAGAAAAAACCGGCCACTGAGGGCCGGTTCGAAAGTTGCTGCCAGTCGCTAACCCGCGCGTCGCAACAGCCACAGTCCTGCCACCGCGCAGATCGCCGCAGGCAGCACTACTGCCAGTAGTGGCGGAAAGCCAAACACCAGGCTCGAAGGCCCTAGCAAGTCCTGGGCAATGCGGAACACGAAGCCCACCAGCACCCCGGTAAACACACGCTGGCCCAAGGTGACCGAGCGCAAGGGACCGAAGATGAAGGAGATGGCCATCAATACCAGTGCCGCCGTTACCAGCGGCTGGAGGACCTTGACCCAGAACGCGAGCCAGTACTGACCGTTGTTGAGGCCCTGGTCGGCCAGGTAGTGGATGTACCCCCACAGCCCGGAGATGGACAACGCTTCGGGTGCGACGATGACCGTGCTGAGCAACTGGGGTGTCAGGGAAACATCCCAACGCTCCTCGGCAGCCTTGACCACTTCACTGCGATCGGCGTGAAACAGCGTGGTGGTGACCTCGCTCAACTGCCAGTGATCGCCGTCGTATTGCGCCTTGCGGGCAAAGCTGGCGCTGAGCATGTGGCGCTGATCATCGAAACGGTAGCGCGTCACCCCGTACAGCAGGCCGCGTGGCTGCACCGTGTTGATGTGGATGAACTCGTCACCCTGGCGGTGCCACATGCCGTGCTTGCCGCTTTGCGCATCGCCACTGCCCAGGGCCAGCGAGCGCTCGGCCTGAGCCTTGTTCTCTGCCGGCGGAGCGACGTATTCGCCTACCAGCACGCCTACCACCATCAGCACCAGCATCGGCTTCATCACGGCCCAGACGATGCGCCCGACCGAGACGCCCGCAGCGCGCATGATGGTCAACTCGCTGCTGCTGGCCAGACTGCCGAGGCCGATCAGGCAGCCGATCAAAGCTGCCATCGGCAGCATGTCGTAGACCCGCCGCGGCGCAGTCAGGGCAACGTACTTGCCAGCATCGAACAAGGTATAGCTGTCGCTGATGTCGCCCATTTCATCGATGAAGGCGAACAACGAAGCCAGCCCGAGAATGATGCCCAGCACCGCGAGGATGGCAACCGCCACGCTCTTGCCGATGTAGCGATCAAGCTTGACCATGGGTCACCCCCTTGGCACGGCGGCTGGCACGGGCCAGCTTCATCGGCTCCCAATACATCAGCAGCAGGCCGATGGCCAGGAACAGCACGTGCACCCACCACATGCCCAGCGCTGCAGGCAGGCGGCCTTTTTCCATGGCGCTGCGCGCGGCAATGAGCAGAGTCAGGTAGGCCATATACAAGAGGATCGCCGGCAGCAGTTTGAGGAAGCGGCCCTGGCGCGGGTTGACCCGCGACAACGGGACCGCCATCAGGGTCACGATGAATACCAGCACCGGCAGCGACAGACGCCACTGCAGCTCGGCGCGCGGCCGTGGATCGGTGCTGCCCCACAGCTCGCCGGTAGGTATGGCTTCGCGGTCGGTGATGTCGCTGCTCACATCCGGCTTGGGCAGGAGCACGCCATAGGTGTCGTACTGGATGGCGCGGTAGTTGGCCTCGCCCGGATTGCCGTCATAGCGGAAGCCATTTTCCAGGATCAGGTAGCGGTTGCCGTCGGCACGCACTTCCTGGCGACCCTTTTCAGCCACCAGCACGGAAATTCCGCGGTCCTTGGCCTTGTCCTGGGACATGCGCTTCTCGGAAATGAACACGCCGCTGAGATCGACGCGGTTCTCCGAAAGGCTCTGGGTGTAGGTGACCCGTGTGCCATCGCGCAATGCCTGGAAGCGACCCGGCACCAGGGTGTCGAACTCGGTCATGGCGTCCTGCTGGTTGATGATCGTGGCGACCTGAGCAACGCCCTGCGGGGCAAGGCTCAGGCTCAGCCAGGCCACCAGCAGGGCGACCAGCGTCGCCGGAGCCAGCGTGATGGCCAGCAGGCGCTGTTGACTCATGCCGGTGGCGGAAAGCACAGTCATCTCGCTTTCCAGGTACAGACGTCCGTACGCCAGCAGGATGCCCAGGAACAGGCCCAGCGGCAGGATCAGTTGCAGGAAGCCCGGCAGGCGAAAGCCCATGATCATGAACAGCACGCCGGGGTCCAGGATGCCGGACGCCGCCTGGGCCAGATACTTGATGAAGCGCCCGCTCATGATGATCACCAGGAGCACGGCACTCACGGCGCTCATTGTGATCATGACCTCACGGGACAGATAACGGAAAACGATCAAACCAGACACTCCAGGGTCGTCGCGCGCAGGCAGCCCGACAGGGGAACGTAGCAGCCATGACAGGGGCCGGTCCGCTTGAGCGGGCCAGGTAAAAAGTCGCCGCATTATCCTGTGAAAGGCTGTGCCTGTCACTTAACAGCGGCATCGGGTGGACAATTACCGCCATGCAAAGGTTGCGAGCGGGCTGGGGCTGGGGTCAAACTGGCTGCTTTCGCGCGAACCGTCTTGCGCAAGCATCGACCTAGAATCAGGGGTTCTGGATATGGAATTGGTTGTAAAGAGCGTTGCTGCCGAATCAGTTAAAACCGCGACCCTGGTCGTCGCCATCGGCGAAGAACGCGCCTTGGGCGCCATTGCCAGCAAGATCGACGGCCTGAGCGGCGGCTTGATCAGCGCCGCGCTCAAGCGTGGCGACATCGCCGGGCGTGCGGGCCAGACCCTGTTGCTGCCGGGCGTGCCTGCGCTCAAGGCCGAGCGCCTGCTGCTGGTGGGCAGCGGCAAGGATGAGGAACTGGCCGACCGCCCGTGGCGCAAACTGGCCAGCGCTGCCTACGGCGTGCTGAAGAACCTGGGAGGCAGCGATGCCGTGTTTGCCTTCGACGAGCTGACCGTCAAGGGTCGCGATGCCTACGGCAGAACGCGCCTGCTGGCAGAAACCCTGCTCGATGGCGAGTACGTGTTCGATCGTTTCAAGAGCAAGAAGGCCGATCCACGTGCCTTGCAGAAGATCACCCTGCTGACCCAGAAATCCAGCCAGGCCGACGTCGAACGCGCCGTTGCCCACGCCAAGGCCATCGCCAGTGGCATGAGCTTCACCAAGGACCTGGGCAACCTGCCGCCCAACCTGTGCCACCCCAGCTTCCTGGCTGAAGCCGCGAAGAGCCTGAGCAAGGCGCACAAGAACCTCAAGGTCGAGATTCACGACGAGAAGAAGCTCAAGGAACTGGGCATGGGTGCGTTCCTGGCCGTCGCCCAGGGCAGCGCGCAGCCGCCACGGTTGATCGTGCTCAACTATCAAGGCGCGAAGAAATCCGAGCAGCCCTACGTGCTGGTCGGCAAGGGCATCACCTTCGACACCGGCGGCATCAGCATCAAGCCGGCCGCCGGCATGGACGAGATGAAGTACGACATGTGCGGCGCTGCCAGCGTGTTCGGCACCCTGCGCGCCGTGCTGGAGCTGGAGCTGCCGATCAACCTGGTGTGCCTGATGGCCTGCGCCGAGAACATGCCCAGTGACCGCGCGACGCGCCCTGGCGACATCGTCGAGACCATGAGCGGGCAGACCGTGGAAATTCTCAACACCGACGCCGAAGGCCGTCTGGTGCTGTGCGATGCGCTGACCTACGCCGAGCGCTTCAACCCGCGCGCGGTGATCGACATCGCCACCCTGACCGGTGCTTGTGTTGTGGCGCTGGGTGGCCATACCACGGGCCTGATGAGCAACAACGAGGCCTTGGTCGGCCAGTTGCTGGAAGCGGGCAAGCAGGCCGACGACCGTTGCTGGCAGCTGCCGCTGTTCGAAGAGTATCAGGAGCAACTGGACAGCCCGTTCGCCGACATCGCCAACATCGGCGGGCCGAAGGGCGGCGCCATCACCGCAGGCTGCTTCCTGTCCCGTTTCACCAAGGCCTACGAGTGGGCGCACTTGGACATCGCCGGCACGGCGTGGGTCAGTGGCGGCAAGGACAAGGGCGCCACCGGTCGTCCGGTGCCTCTGCTCACCCAGTACCTGCTGGACCGCGCCGGGGTGTAATTGCCCACAGTCCGCGTGGCCCCTTTCGCGAGCCCTCTGCCCGCGAAAGGGGCCACGCGGTCTCCCGCCCCAGGAACACACCACATGCCCCAAGTCGACTTCTATGTCCTGCCCACTCCCCTGCCCGCCGCACGCCTGGATTTCGCCTGCAAGTTGGCTGAAAAAGCCTGGCGGCTGGGTCACCGGGTGTACGTTCATTGCACCGATGCTGCCCAGCGTGAAGCGCTGGACGCACGCTTGTGGACTTTCAAGGGTGAAAGCTTCGTGCCCCACAGCCTTGAGGAGGACGACCCTCACGCGCCCGTCACATTGGGCATCGCAGCGCAGGCGGCAGGCCATGACGATCTCCTGATCAACCTGGCCTTGAACGTTCCAGGCTTTGCCGGCCAGTTCGCGCGCGTTGCCGAAATCGTTGTTGAAGACCCTGCTATTCGTCAGGCCGCCCGGGAGAGTTTTCGTTTCTACCGTGAACAAGGCTATCCTCTGCAAGACCACCGCTTATCGCGACTTTGAGCCCAAGATGGACAACAACACCAAGCCTTTGCCCAAATCCGTACACCTGCTGGACGACCTCGAGTCGATCCGCAAGCTGCTCGGCGACGACACCCTGCAACCACCGTTGCTGACCGACGCCGTGGTTCGCAGCGAGCCCGAGGTGCCGTTGCTGTTCGAACTGCACGACGAGCCCGTGGCCACTGCACCGGCGGCCCTGCCGTCGGAACCGGCGGCGGCACCCAGTCCGGCACAAAACCGCCAGGATACCTTGCTGCACCTGGACGCCGAACTGCGCGCCGCTGCCCAGTTGATCATGCAGGACGTGATCGACGACTTCGCGCCTCACATCGAAACCGAGATCAAGCGCCGCCTCGAAGCGCGCATGGAAAGGTTGCTCAACCAGCCCTGATCCCCTTCCCCCGCCCTTCGCAGCCACGGACCGTTCGCCTACCACCGTAGGAGCGGTCATCGGCCGCGAAACAGGCGCTACGGTGTGTCAGCCATACCGAATCGCGCCCATCGCGGCCACGGACCGCTCCTACGCAGCCCGCCTCCCTCCCATAGCCGCCATATCCCCGCTATACTTCCCGGCTTTCTTTGAATAAATGCCTTATAGGGTCCCGCCGCGCATGGATAAGACCTACCAGCCGCACGCTATCGAAACTTCCTGGTACCAGACCTGGGAGGCCGAGAACTATTTTGCCCCGCAAGGTGCCGGCGACTCCTACACCATCATGATTCCGCCGCCGAACGTCACCGGCAGCCTGCACATGGGCCACGGTTTCAACAACGCCATCATGGACGCGCTGATCCGTTTTCGTCGCATGCAGGGCCGCAACACCCTGTGGCAGCCGGGTACCGACCACGCCGGTATCGCCACGCAGATGCTGGTCGAGCGTCAGATCGAAGCCCAAGGGCTGAATCGCCATGATCTTGGCCGGGAAAAATTCCTGGAAAAGATCTGGGAATGGAAAGACCAGTCCGGTGGCAACATCAGCCGCCAGATTCGCCGCCTCGGCTCGTCGGTCGATTGGAGCCGCGAACGCTTCACCATGGATGACGGCCTGTCCGAAGCGGTCAAGGAAGCGTTCGTGCGCCTGCACGAAGACGGCTTGATCTATCGCGGCAAGCGCCTGGTCAACTGGGACACCAAACTGCACACGGCCATCTCCGACCTGGAGGTGGAAAACCACGACGAAAAGGGTTTCCTCTGGAACCTCAAGTACCCGCTGGCAGACGGCGCGAAAACAGCCGAAGGCAATGACTTCCTGATCGTTGCCACCACGCGCCCGGAAACCATGCTCGGTGACGCCGCCGTCGCGGTGAACCCGAACGACGAGCGCTATCAGGCCTTGATCGGCAAGTTCGTCGAACTGCCACTGGTGGGCCGCCGGATTCCGATCATCGCCGACGACTATTGCGATCCCGAATTCGGCACCGGCTGCGTGAAGATCACCCCGGCCCACGATTTCAACGACTACGAAGTCGGCAAGCGCCATAACCTGCCGCTGCTCAACATCTTCGACAAGAATGCCCAAGTGCTGGCCAGCGCTCAGGTGTTCAACCTCGACGGCACCCTGAACGATAGCGTGGATGGCACCCTGCCTGGCGAATACGCCGGCTTGGATCGCTTCGAGGCACGCAAGCAGATCGTCGCCGCGTTCGACGCCGCCGGCCTGCTGGTCAGCGTCGACGACCATGCCCTGAAAGTGCCGAAGGGCGATCGCTCCGGTACGGTCATCGAGCCCTGGTTGACCGACCAGTGGTACGTGTCCACCAAGCCGCTGGCCGAACCTGCCATCGCCGCCGTGGAAGACGGCCGCATCGCCTTCGTACCCAAGCAGTACGAGAACATGTACTTTTCGTGGATGCGTGACATCCAGGATTGGTGCATCAGCCGCCAGCTCTGGTGGGGCCATCGCATTCCGGCCTGGTACGACGAGTCCGGCAAGGTCTATGTCGGCCGCAGCGAAGAGGAAGTGCGCAGCAAGCACGGCTTGGGCGCCGACGTGACGCTCAACCAGGACAACGACGTACTGGACACCTGGTTCAGCTCGGGCCTGTGGACTTTCTCCACCCTGGGTTGGCCGGAACAGACCGAATTCCTGAAGAAATTCCACAGCACCGACGTGCTGGTCACCGGCTTCGACATCATCTTCTTCTGGGTCGCCCGGATGATCATGTTGACCATGCACCTGGTCAAGGACGAGAACGGTACCCCGCAGGTGCCGTTCAAGACCGTCTACGTGCATGGCCTGGTGCGTGACGGCCAGGGCCAGAAGATGTCCAAGTCCAAGGGCAACGTGCTTGACCCGCTGGACATCATCGACGGTATCGAGCTCGAAGCCCTGGTGGCAAAACGCACCAGCGGCCTGATGCAGCCCAAACTGGCGAAGAAGATCGAAAAGCAGACCCGCGACGAGTTCGAAGGCGGCATCGCCAGCTACGGCACCGACGCCTTGCGCTTCACCTTCTGTTCGCTGGCGTCGACCGGTCGTGACATCAAGTTCGACATGGGCCGTGTCGAAGGCTATCGCAACTTCTGCAACAAGATCTGGAACGCCGCGCGCTACGTGCTCGACAAGGGCGAGGATTGCGGCCAGAACGGTGAAGCCTACGAGCTTTCGCTGGCCGATCGCTGGATCATCTCGCAACTGCAGCGCACCGAAGCCGAAGTGACCCGCCACCTCGACCAGTTCCGTTTCGACCTGGCCGCACAGGCACTCTACGAGTTCATCTGGAACCAGTATTGCGACTGGTACCTGGAGCTGTCCAAGCCTGTGCTGTGGGACGAAAACGCGCCGATCGAGCGTCAGCGCGGTACTCGCCGCACCTTGGTGCGCGTGCTCGAAGTGGCGCTGCGCCTGGCGCATCCGTTCATGCCGTTCATCACCGAAGAAATCTGGCAGCGCCTGGCGCCGCTCGCCGGTGTGCAGGGCAAGACGATCATGCTGCAGCCTTGGCCGGTGGCCAACGAAAGCCGCATCGATACGGCGGCCGAAGATGACATCGAGTGGCTCAAGGGCCTGATGCTGGGCGTGCGCAACATTCGTGGCGAGATGAACATTGGTCCAGGCAAGCCGCTGGCGCTGTTCCTCAAGAACACCGGCAGCCAGGACCAGCGTCGCCTGCAGGAGAACGATGCCTTGCTGCGCAAGCTCGCCAAGCTGGAATCCATCACCGTGCTCGCCGATGGCCAGGAGGCGCCTTTGAGTGCCACTGCGCTGGTCGGCGAGATGGAAGTGCTGGTGCCCATGGCCGGCCTGATCGACAAGGACGCCGAACTGGCGCGCCTGGACAAGGAAATCCAGCGTCTGAACGGTGAAGTGGCACGCGTGGGCGGCAAGTTGTCCAATGCAGCCTTCGTCGACAAGGCACCTCCCGCCGTTATCGACAAAGAGCGCGCCAAACTGGCCGAAGCCGAACAAGCCTTGACCAAGCTGGCCGAACAGCACGCGCGGATCGCCAGCCTGTAATCCGTCTCGCGGGCCTCATCGCGGGCGCTGCTCGCCCCCACAGAGATCTATGCAACCCTGTAGATCCTTGTGGGAGCCGGCTCTGCCCGCGAAGAGGCCAGCAGCCCCACCGGTAACCTCCCCATGTCCACCCCGCAAAAACCCACCCTGCACCCGCGCAACCGCCATCAGGGCCGCTACGACTTCCCGCAGCTGATCAAGGCCCATCCGGACCTCGCCCGGTTCGTCATCCTCAACCCGTACGGCAAGCAAAGCATCGACTTCGCCGACCCGGCGGCGGTGAAGGTATTCAACCGGGCCCTGCTCGGAGCGTTGTACGGCATCCACCACTGGGATATCCCGGACGGCTACCTGTGCCCGCCCATCCCGGGGCGCGCCGACTATCTGCATTGCCTGGCGGACCTGCTGGCCGAAAGCAACCGCGCAGAGATTCCCAGAGGCGCTGCGGTCAAGGCACTGGATGTAGGTGTGGGCGCCAACTGCATCTATCCATTGCTGGGGCACAGCGACTATCGCTGGCAGTTCGTGGGGTCCGACATAGATCCGGTGGCGTTGGCCTCGGCCAACACCATCATCCAGGCCAACAAGCTGGGCAAGGCCATCACCCTGCGCCTGCAAAGCCAGCCACGGCAGATTCTTCAGGGACTGATAGGCGCCGAGGAACGGTTCGCCGTGACCCTGTGCAACCCACCGTTTCATGCTTCGCTGGAGGAAGCGACGCGTGGCAGCCAGCGCAAGTGGCGCGCACTGGGCAAGGCCGATCCCAAGCGCAAGCTGCCGGTGCTGAACTTCGGTGGGCAGAACAACGAGCTGTGGTGCGAGGGGGGCGAGATTCGCTTCGTGACGCAGTTGATCAACGAAAGCGTGGCGCTGGGCAAGCAGGTGCTGTGGTTTTCCACCCTGGTGTCCAAGGCTTCCAACCTGGCGGCCATCCAGGCGAGCTTGAGCAAGGTCCAGGCGGCCCAGGTACGGGTGGTGGAAATGGGTCAGGGCCAGAAGCAAAGCCGCTTCGTCGCCTGGACCTTTCAGCCCGAGCAGGCACGCAATACCTGGTTCAGCTCACTACAAACCTCGTAGGAGCGGTCATCGGCCGCGAAACAGGCGCTGCGGTGTACCAGGTGTACCGCGGCGCGCTCTTCGCGGGCAGAGCCCGCTCCCACAGGGTCGGGTACATTTCGCGGGCACAAAAAAACCGCGCCCGGGTTGACCCGCGGCACGGTTCGTCGAGCCGTTACAATTACTTGTTAACGGAATCGGTCAGCACTTTGGCTGGGACGAACTTGACGACTTTCTTGGCAGCGATTTCGATGGCAGCGCCGGTCGAAGGGTTACGGCCGGTACGGGCAGGACGCTCGGTGATCTTCAGCTTGCCGATACCAGGCAAGGTGATCTCGTTGCCATTTTCCAATTGATCGGCAACGATCTGGCCCAGCTGCTCGATAGCGTTGCGCGCGGTGGTTTTCGGCGCGTCGATAGCTTCAGCGATATCGGCGATCAGTTGGTCTTTGGTTAATGCCATGGTGGTGTACCTTCCCTATCAAATTCAATTGGATTGCAAAGTGCAGCGTAAGTCGGAGCCGGGCGTGCGACGTCCGCCGGGGCTCACGTTTCGGTCATGCCAATCGCCATTGTAGATACCCAGAATGGCGTTTGGTTCGACTCGAAAGCCGCTCTCTGCGGGGCTTCACGGCCTTGTGGGCCGCAAGACCGGGCAAAACTAGCACAGAGCCAGACAAATATCCGCCACAAGCGGTCCTTTTATTCAGCTTTATCATGGGTTTGGCCGAAAAGTAGACGATTTCGTCGTTTCAGCGCACGCACCCGTCACCAGCAATCCGTAAAACCCCTATCTACGTTACACTTCGCCCCTTTGCCGCACGGCTCGCCACGTCCACCGTGCCCGTCAAACAGACCAGCCGAGAAGCCCATGCCGATCCGTCACTGCATCGTCCACTTGATCGACAAGAAACCCGACGGCACCCCCGCCGTGCTTCACGCGCGCGACAGCGAACTGGCCGAGTCCAGCGCCATCGAGCATCTGCTTGCCGATCTCAATGAAAGCTACAACGCCAAGCAGGGCAAGGCCTGGGGCTTCTTCCATGCCGAGTCCGGGGCGCACCCCTTCAGTGGCTGGCTCAAGGACTATCTGGACGAGGGTCGTGACTTCACCCAGTTCAGCCGCACGGCCGTCGAGCATTTGCAGAAACTGATGGAAGAATCGAATCTTTCCACCGGCGGGCACGTCCTGTTCGCGCACTACCAGCAGGGCATGACCGATTACCTGGCCATTGCCCTGCTGCACCACAGCGAAGGCGTGGCAGTGACATCAGAGCTCGACGTCACCCCGTCGCGGCACCTGGACCTGGGGCAGTTGCACCTGGCGGCACGCATCAACCTGTCGGAGTGGCAGAACAACAAGCAGTCCAAGCAGTACATCTCGTTCATCAAAGGCAAGAACGGCAAGAAGGTCTCGGAGTATTTCCGCGACTTCATCGGCTGCCAGGAGGGCGTCGACGGCCCGGGCGAAACGCGGACATTGCTCAAGGCGTTCAGCGACTTCGTCGAAAGCGAGGACATGCCCGAAGAGTCTGCGCGGGAAAAAACCCAAACCCTGGTGGAGTACGCCACCAGCCAGAGCAAGATGGGCGAGCCGGTCACCTTGAAGGAGTTGTCGGGCTTGATCGATGAAGAGCGCCCGCAGGCGTTCTACGACCATATCCGCAACAAGGATTACGGTCTGTCGCCAGAGATCCCGGCGGACAAACGCACCCTCAACCAGTTTCGCCGCTTCACCGGGCGTGCCGAGGGGCTGTCGATCAGTTTCGAGGCGCATCTGCTGGGCTCGAAGATCGAATATGACGAAGAAGCCGGCACCTTGATCATCAAGGGCCTGCCCTCGCAACTGACCGACCAGCTCAAACGTCGCAAGGATTGAGCTGAGCCCACAGAGGTTCGCATCCACCCGTAGGAGCGGTTACCGGCCGCGAAGCAGGCGCCGCGGTGTGTCAATCAGACCGCATCGCGCCCTTCGCGGGCAGAGGGCTCAGCCGCCCGCCCCGCTCCCACACCAGGCCCTTGTACATCGCGGACATCCCGTGGGAGCGGTCAGCGGCCGCGAAGCAGGCGCCGCGGTGTATCCAATCGAACGCAGAGCAGTTACTGCTTCGCGAGCGCAAAACCTACGCGTGGGAAATGCACATGCACCACGCCGGCGCGCTCGTCTTCGCGCTTGATGATCAATTCCTCGGCACCGGCAAACAACAACTCTCCACGCACCGGGTCGACGCCATAGTCCACCGCCGCAATGCTCACCTGATCGCCAACCTTGAAGCCATTGGGGTCTTCGAACGTTTCCGTAGGCAAGGCTGCCGGAGTAGCAGTCTTGGCTATCGCCAGTGCCTCATCGGCACTCAGGTCGCTGTAGGTACCATGGCCAAAGCCCAGCACGCGGCCGAGCCAGGCATGAATGGCGGGATAGATATCCACCAGCGGTGCAGTGACCGGCGTTCCCTTGAGAAACCACAACAGGTGGGCCAGGGAGAAATCTGCCAGGGTAGGTTCGCCAAACAGGTAGTCGCCTTCTGCGTCCTGCAGCTGCTGTTCAAGCCGCGCCATGAACGTCGGCCACTGATGCTTGGCCTGCTCCACCGACAAACGAGTGGCCGTACCACCCTGGAACAGCGCCATGCGATCGGCGATGAACGCCTTGGCGGCGTCTTCCGGCAGGCGCGCCAGACGGGCACTGATGGACTCGGGTTGAAACACCAGGCTGACCGCATGCTGGAACAGCACCGAATCGGCCCAGGCGGCGAACGTGGCGACAGTCAGTTCCTGACCTTGGGGCAACAGCGATGGAAAAGCTTTTTCCTGGTCCAGACGGCGAGCGATCAGGGCCGTGTCGCAATACACATCGGCGCCTATCTGCAACACCGGGGTCTTGCGGTAGCCACCGGTCAACGCCGTCAGATCGGGTTTGGGCATGATCGGCGAAATCAGTACCGAGCGCCATGCGAGCCCTTTGAAGCCGAGCATCAGGCGGGCCTTCTCGGCGAACGGCGAGGTCGGATAGTGATGCAGGATCAACTCGGACATATCGGCTCCAGCAGGATGGGGAAAGCTCACAGCTTACTCGCCCGCGCGCAGAGCACATACCCCTGTAGCAGCGGCGCAAGCCGCGTCGGCGCTGTATGCGGTGTGCCTGAATGAACGCGGTGCCACCGGACGCGGCGCGCGCCGCTGCTACACGGATTGCGTGCTCTGTAGCAGCGGCGCAAGCCGCGTCGGCGGTGTATGCGGTGCACCTGAATGATCGCGGTGCCACCGGACGCGGCTCGCGCCGCTGCTACAGGGGATGCATGGTCTGTAGCAGCGGCGCAAGCCGCGTCGGCGGTGTATACGGTGTGCCTGAATCAGCGCGGTGCCACCGGACGCGGCTCGCGCCGCTGCTACAGGGGCGGCATGGTCTGTAGCAGCGGCGCAAGCCGCGTCGGCGCTGTATGCGGTGTGCCTGAATGAACGCGGTGCCACTAGACGCGGCTCGCGCCGCTGCTACAGGGGATGCGTGGTCTGTAGCAGCGGCGCAAGCCGCGTCGGCGGTGTGTGTGGTGTGCCTGAATGAACGCGGTGCCACCGGACGCGGCTCGCGCCGCTGCTACACGGATTGCGTGCTCTGTAGCAGCGGCGCAAGCCGCGTCGGCGGTGTGTGTGGTGTGCCTGAATGAACGCGGTGCCACTGGACGCGGCTCGCGCCGCTGCTACAGGGGATGCATGGTCTGTAGCAGCGGCGCAAGCCGCGTCGGCGGTGTATGCGGTGCGCCTGAATGATCGCGGTGCCACCGGACGCGGCTCGCGCCGCTGCTACAGGTGGCGGAAAGACGCTACCAGGTGTTCCTTGGCAACTTTGCGTAGGCGCTTGATCAGCCGCTCGTGGCGCAGCGCTTCACCCTTGCTGGGCCAGGTTTCGTAGTACACCAGCGCCACTGCCGGGCTGGAGAGAAAAAAACGCGCGCCCTTGCCGCTCTGATGCTTGGCGAAGCGTCTGTGCGGATCGTCGCTGATGCCGCAGTAGAGCGAGCCGTTCGCCGCGCGGACCAAGTAGACATACCAAGGTTTGGGTGGCGTGATGTCGGTCATTGATTCAGCAGCGCCTGTCTGCAAACCCGCGGCATCATTCCACCTTCGTCGCCACCGCACGCACATGCAGCGTACGCCCGGCCCCCATACCCGCCGCCGTGGCAGCGATGCCAATCACGGCAAACACCCAGCCCACTGCGCTCCAGCCGCCCGTCATGTCGTGCACCAGTCCTACCGCGAAGGGCCCCATCGAGGCGATGGTGTAGCCCACACCCTGGGCCATGCTCGACAAGTTGGCCGCCACATGGGCATCGCGCGAACGCAGCACGATCAAGGTCAGCGCCAAAGCGAACACACCGCCCTGCCCCAGACCAAGCACGATTGCCCAGCCCCACATCCCGCTCAACGGTGCATAGAGCAGGCCAAACAAACCAGTCAGGCTCAGTGCCATCACTGCAAGAATCGGCAGACGCTGATCATGACCGCGGGTGGCCAGCCATGGCACGGTCAGCGCGCTGGGCAGTTGCACGATGATCGAGAACGACATGACCAGCCCAGCTTCGGCTGCCGACAAGCCCCGACCGATCAGGATCGACGGCAGCCAGCCAAACACAATGTAGGCCAGCGATGATTGCAAGCCCATGAACAGCGTGACCTGCCAGGCCAGGGGGTCGCGGAACAGCCCGCTGACCCGATAGCGAGCGCGCTGCAGACCATGTTTCTGCCGCGTCTGCGGCAGCCAGAACACCGCGGCCAACAGGGCAGGCACCATCCAGAACGCCAGGCCGATGCGCCAACTGTCATCGAAATACTGACTGAGGGGAACGCTGGAACCGGCGGCCAGTGCAGCTCCCAGACACAATGCCATGGTGTAGACACCGGTCATCGTGCCGGCCTGTCGAGCGAAGTCACGCTTGACGATGCCGGGAAGCAGCACACCGATTATCCCGATACTGCCACCGGCCACCAGGCTGCCGACGAACAGGCCCCAGATGCCCAACTGGCTGCGCAGCGCGATGCCGGCTGCCAGCACCAGCAACACACCCAAGACCACGCGCTCGCTGTCGAAACGCCGTGCCAGCAGAGGCGCCAAGGGCGCGAACAGACCCAGGCACAGCACTGGAAGCGTAGTCAGCAGCCCGGCCGTCGAGCCGCTCAGGCCAAGGCTGGCAGAGACCTGCGCAAGCAATGGCGCCATGCTCGACAAGGCCGGACGCAGGTTGAGCGCCACCAGCACCAAGCCAAGGATCAGCAACCAGGGTTTATGCAGCGGCGTGACGATATCGCGACTCGAAGGGGTACAGTTGGCAGTAGGCATAAAGGTCCAGAAACGAAGGTGCGGACCATTGCCAGGACGGGAATGCCTGATGGTCTCTTGAATACGGCTTTGAACGAGGAAGCGTAGAGCGTATTGCCAGCAATGGCAAATACCTGGCTGACAGTGTGCCCTTCAGACCGCAGCGCGCCGTTCGCGGCCACGGACCGCTCCTACGGGATGACCCACGTCCCTGTGGGAGCGGGCTCTGCCCGCGAAGCAGACGACGCAGACGACGCAGTGTGTCAGCCAAACCGCAGTGCGCCCTTCGCGGCCACGGACCGCTCCTACAGGTATCCGCGCAACCCGTAGGAGCGGTCATCGGCAGCGAAGCAGGCGCTGCGGTGCAGCAGACCTGAAACGAAAAAACCCGGGCACAGGCCCGGGTTTTTCGTGTGCCGCAAAAGGCAATCAGTGCAGGATCTGGCTCAGGAACATCCGTGTCCGGTCGCTCTGCGGGTTGTCGAAGAAGTCGTTCGGCGCGGCCTGTTCGACGATCTCGCCCTTGTCCATGAAGATCACCCGGTTCGCCACGGTGCGGGCGAAGCCCATTTCGTGAGTGACGCAGAGCATGGTCATGCCGTCTTCGGCCAGGCCGATCATGGTGTCGAGTACTTCCTTGACCATTTCCGGATCGAGCGCCGACGTCGGTTCGTCGAACAGCATGATCTTGGGCTTCATGCACAACGCCCGCGCAATGGCCACACGCTGTTGCTGGCCACCGGACAACTGGCCGGGAAACTTGTGCGCCTGTTCCGGGATACGCACGCGCTCCAGGTAATGCATGGCGATTTCCTCGGCCTGGCGCTTGGGCATCTTGCGCACCCACATCGGCGCCAGCGTGCAATTCTGCAGGATGGTCAGATGAGGAAACAGGTTGAAGTGCTGGAACACCATGCCCACTTCGCGACGTACCGTTTCGATCTGCTTGAGATCGTTGGTCAGCTCCACGCCGTCGACGATGATGGTGCCCTTCTGATGCTCTTCCAGCCGATTCAAACAACGGATGGTGGTCGACTTGCCCGAACCCGAGGGCCCGCACAGGACGATACGCTCGCCCTGGGCCACGTTCAGGTTGATGTCCTTGAGCACGTGGAACTGGCCGTACCACTTGTTCACGCCTTGCATCTGGATGATGCCCGGTGCGCCCGCCGGTTTCTTGATCGCTTCACTCATGATTAAGCTCCTAACGCTTGTGGCCAGTGTCCAGCTTGCGCTCCAGATGCATGGAGTAGCGGGACATACCGAAACAGAAGATCCAGAACACCAGGGCCGCGAACACGTAGCCCTCCGTCGCCATGCCCAGCCATGCCGGGTCGGCTGCCGCCTGTTTGACGCTGTTGAGCAGGTCGAACAGGCCGATGATGATCACCAGGCTGGTGTCCTTGAACAATGCAATGAAGGTGTTGACGATGCCGGGGATCACCATTTTCAAGGCCTGCGGCAGGATCACCAGGCCCATGCTGCGCCAGTAGCCCAGCGCCATGGCCGAGGCAGCTTCGTACTGCCCCTTGGGAATCGCCTGCATGCCACCGCGCACCACTTCCGCCACATACGCGGACTGGAACAGGATCACGCCGATCAGCGCGCGCAGCAGCTTGTCGAAGTTCATGCCTTCAGGCAGGAACAGCGGCAGCATCACCGAGGACATGAACAGCACGGTGATCAGCGGTACGCCACGCCAGAACTCGATGAAAGTCACGCAGACCACCTTCACCGCCGGCATTTTCGAACGCCGGCCCAACGCCAGCAGGATCCCCAGCGGCAAGGCGCCAGCGATGCCCACGGTGGCGATCACCAGGGTCAGCATCAGGCCGCCCCATTGGCTGGTTGCCACGGTCGGCATGCCGAACGCGCCGCCATGCAGCAGGAAGTAGGCGATGACCGGGTACAGCACCAGAAAGCCGATGCCATAGACCGCCTTGCGCTTGAACCGTGACATGAACAGCGGCGCCACACCCAGCACTGCCAGCCACACGGTCAGGTCGACGCGCCAGCGCAGCTCGGGCGGGTAATAGCCGTACATGAACTGGCCGAAACGCTGCTGGATGAACACCCAGCAGGCGCCTTCCTTGGTGCAGTCGGCACGGGTGGTACCCACCCAGTTCGCGTCGAAGATCGACCAGCTCAACAGTGGCGGAACGATCAGCCAGATCAGGTACAGCGAGAGCAGGGTCAACAGGGTGTTGAGCCAGCTGGAGAACAGGTTCCGGCGCATCCACGCGACAGGTCCGAAGACTTTGCTGGGTGGCGGCTGGTCGGGTTTGAAAATATGGGTCGTCATGCGCTCATCCTCACCGTTCGATCAGCGCAATGCGCTTGTTGTACCAGTTCATCAGCAGGGAAATGCTGATACTGATTGCCAGGTACACGCTCATGGTGATGGCAATGACTTCGATCGCCTGCCCGGTCTGGTTGAGCACGGTACCGGCGAACAGCGAAACCATTTCCGGGTAACCGATACCGGCGGCCAGGGAAGAGTTCTTCGCCAGGTTCAGGTATTGGCTGGTCAGTGGCGGAATGATCACGCGCAGGGCCTGCGGGATGATCACCTTGCGCAACGTTGGGCCATTGCGCAGTCCCAGCGAGTGGGCCGCTTCGGTCTGGCCGTGGCTGACCGACTTGATGCCCGAGCGTACGATCTCGGCGATGAACGCCGCGGTGTACACGGTCAACGCCAGGGTCAAGGCCAGCAGTTCCGGGATCAGTACCCAGCCACCGACGAAGTTGAAGCCCTTGAGCTCGGGTTTTTCCCAATGCACCGGCGTGCCGAAGATCAGCGCGCACAGGGCCGGCAATACGATGATGATCGCCAGGCCCACCCAGAACTTGTGGAACGGCTGGCCGGTGGCCTCGAAGCGCTTGGTGGCCCACTTGGACATCAGCACGACGCCGACAATGGCTATCACCACGCTGATCACGAATGGCCAGAAGCCTGGCGCCGCCAGCGCGCCCGGCATGTTCAAGCCGCGGCTGCTGACGTAGAAGCTGTCCATGAAACCATGCGCCGCGCGCGGACCCGGCAGGGTCAGGAACACCGCGAAATACCAGAACAGGATCTGCAGCAGCGGCGGGATGTTGCGGAAAACCTCGATGTAGACAGTCGCCAGCTTGTTGATCATGAAGTTGGGCGACAGTCGCGCCACACCGATCACGAAACCCAGCACGGTCGCCAGGATGATGCCGATGATGGACACCAGCAGGGTATTGAGCAGGCCGATCAGGAACACGCGCGCGTAGCTGTCCGATTCGGTGTAGTCGATCAGGTGTTGGGCAATGCCGAAGCCGGCACTGCGTTCAAGGAAGTCGAAGCCGGAAGTGATGCCCCGGTGTTGCAGGTTGGTCTGTGTGTTGTCGAACAGAAACCAGCCCATACCGACCACCGCCACAATGGTGATGATCTGGAAAAGCCACGCACGCACACGTGGATCAGTCAGGGATAACCCCTGCTTGGGTGCGCCGATTTGATTTTGCATGGAAAGCCCCAGGAGAGATGGAGAACAGCGCCCGACGGCAACGTGCCGTCAGGCGCCGGGCCGATCAGCGCACCGGAGGTGCGTACTGGATACCGCCAGCGTTCCAGAGAGCGTTCTGGCCACGGTCGATCTTCAGCGGGGTGTTCGCGCCCAGGTTGCGCTCGAACATCTCGCCGTAGTTGCCGACCTGCTTGACGATCTGCACGACCCAATCCTTCGGCAGTTTCAGGTCCTTGCCGTATTCGCCATCGGCGCCCAGCAAGCGTGCCACGTCAGGATTCTTGGTGGCCTTGGCCTCGGCTTCGACGTTCTTCGAAGTCACGCCTGCCTCTTCGGCGTTGAGCTGGGCGAACAGGGTCCACTTGACGATCGCCAGCCAGTCTTCATCACCGCGGCGTACCACTGGGCCCAGCGGCTCCTTGGAGATGGTTTCCGGCAGCACGACGTAGTCGTCCGGCTTGGCCAGCTTGCTGCGCTGGGCGAACAGCTGCGACTTGTCGGAGGTCAGCACGTCACAACGACCGCCTTCCAGGGACTTGGCGCTTTCGTCGGAGGTGTCGAAGGTGATCGGGGTGTACTTCAGGCCGTTGCCACGGAAGTAGTCGGACACGTTCAGCTCGGTGGTGGTACCGGCCTGGATGCAGATGGTGGCGCCGTCCAGCTCCTTGGCGCTTTTCACGCCCAGCTTGTTGTTCACCAGGAAGCCGATGCCGTCATAGTAGGTAACGCCGGCGAAGACCATGCCCATGCCCGCATCACGGGAGCTGGTCCAGGTGGTGTTACGCGACAGAATGTCGATTTCACCGGACTGCAGGGCGGTGAAGCGCTCCTTGGCGTTCAGCTGGCTGAATTTGACCTTGGTGGCGTCACCGAACACGGCAGCGGCGACTGCGCGGCAGACGTCGGCGTCGATACCGACGATCTTGCCCGAAGAATCAGGAACGGAGAAACCAGGCAGGCCGTCGGAGACGCCGCACTGTACGAAACCTTTCTTCTGGATGGCGTCCAGAGTGGCACCCGCCTGAGCGAAGCTGCTTACGCCCAGGACGGTCGCAGCGGTCAGTACTGCCAGGGTGGATTTCAACATCTTCATTCAAAACCTCCAGTTGCTCTTGTTGTGTCCGAGCTTGAATTGCGCTGCACCTTAATGAGGCGGTTTCGACCCGTGTTGGCTAGTTGTTGGGTCAAGCATCAATCGCAATACAAGTGATGAACCCGACCGACCGAATGGCGCGACCGGGATATGCAACGCTTGCCCCCGCTCCCCGCAAGGTTCGACGCAGTGGTCTGCGGCGTCTCTGGTGACCATCGGCAAATTTTTCCGCATCGCCGCTGACTGCTCTGCGTCAGTCCATAACGGTTCTATAGTGTTACCGTCGATGACGATGCTGGTATTACGCCAGTAACATAGCAAGCGCCGTACCATAGTGGCCGGCGAGCGCGTTTAAATGCGCGTCAATAGAAAAACTTGTAGCCTTGCGACATCTTCTTCAAAGATCGCACCATCGCGCCTCGTCGCACTGCACCCAAACAGAGCGGGCGCCCCACAACGGAGCAACCATGACCGATCCCTTGATCATCGAACCCGACAACAGCGTCGACGCCTGTGTCATCTGGCTGCATGGCCTAGGCGCTGACCGCTATGACTTCCTGCCCGTGGCGGAAGCCTTGCAGCAACGGCTGCGGGGAACGCGTTTCGTACTGCCGCAGGCGCCCACCCGCGCCGTGACCATCAATGGCGGCTACGCCATGCCCAGCTGGTACAACATCATCGCCATGAGTCCGGCACGGGCCATCGACCAAAGCCAGCTGGAGGCGTCTGCGCAGATGCTTTGCGGGCTGATCGAGGAGCAGCAGGCGAGCGGCATCCCGCCGGAAAGGATCTTCATTGCAGGCTTTTCCCAGGGGGGCGCGGTGGCATTGCATACGGCCTATATCACCTGGCAAGGTCCGCTTGGGGGAGTACTGGCGCTGTCGACCTATGCGCCCACCTTCGACGACCAGATCGAACTGGCTGCCAGTCAGCAGCGCACTCCGGCATTGTGCCTGCATGGACAGAATGACGAAGTCGTGATCAACGCCATGGGCCGCAGCGCTTATGAATACCTCAAACGCTGGGGCGTTGACGCAGCGTGGCAGGAATACCCCATGGGTCACCAAGTGTTACCGCAGGAGATCGCCGACATCGGCGACTGGCTGGCCGAACGGTTGCACTGACACCTGGCCCATCCGTGGAAGCGGCCTGTGGCCGCGAAGCAGGCGCCGCGGTGTGTCCGGCCAACCGCAGCGCGCCCTTCGCGGCCACGGACCGCTCCTACATAGGCTCGCGGTCGACTCGTGGGAGCGGTCATCGGCCGCGAAGCAGACGCCGCGGTGTGTCCGGCCAACCGCAGCGCGCCCTTCGCGGCCACGGACCGCTCCTACATAGGTTCGCGGTCGACTCGTGGGAGCGGTCAGCGGCCGCGAAGCAGACACTGCGCAGTACCAGCCACACAGCGGTCACCGTACGCCCCCACCACTCTTCTATCGTCGTGCTCGATTCTTGCATTACACTGCCTGACGTTCATTCCTCAACCAATCGATGAGAAGCCTGTGCTCAAAGCACTCAAGAAGATGTTCGGCAAAAGCGAGGCGCAACCCCTTGCAGCCGACACTGGCGCCACCCGCGTCCTACCCGTCGACACCCACGAATCGGCCCAGCCGGTGGTTGCTGCGCCAGCTCCCAGCGTCAGCCCCGAACCCGAAACACCCGCACCGGCCGTGATCGCCGCTGAAAAGCCTGCGCGTTCCCGCCTGCCCAAGCCCGTCGCTGTCGCCTGGAGCCGTGCCGATTTTCAGGTCGAGGCGCAGGAAGGCAAGACCCGCTTCCACGACTTTCCGCTCACCGACGAGCTGATGCACGCCATCCACGACCTGGGATTTCCGTACTGCACACCGATCCAGGCTCAGGTGCTGGGCTACACGCTCAAGGGCCGCGACGCCATCGGACGCGCGCAGACCGGCACCGGCAAGACCGCGGCCTTTCTCGTGTCGATCATCTCCCAGCTGCAGCAGACCCCTCCGCCCAAGGAGCGCTTCATGGGCGAGCCGCGCGCGCTGATCATCGCGCCGACCCGTGAGTTGGTGGTGCAGATTGCCAAGGATGCCGCAGGCCTGACCAAGTACACCGGCCTGAACGTGATGACGTTCGTCGGCGGCATGGATTTCGACAAGCAGCTCAAGCAGCTCGAAGCACGCCATTGCGACATTCTGGTTGCCACCCCCGGCCGCTTGCTGGACTTCAACCAGCGCGGCGAAGTGCATCTGGACATGGTCGAGGTGATGGTGCTCGATGAAGCCGACCGCATGCTCGACATGGGCTTCATCCCCCAGGTGCGGCAGATCATTCGCCAGACGCCGCCCAAGCAGGAACGCCAGACCTTGCTGTTCTCCGCCACCTTCACCGCTGACGTGATGAACCTCGCCCAGCAGTGGACCACCGACCCGGCCATTGTCGAAATCGAACCGGAGAACGTGGCCAGCGAGACCGTCGAGCAACACGTGTATGCAGTGGCCGGCAGCGACAAATACAAACTGCTCTACAATTTGGTCACCAGCAACGACTGGGAGCGCGTCATCGTGTTTGCCAACCGCAAGGACGAGGTGCGCCGCATCGAAGAGCGTCTGGTGCGCGATGGCGTGAATGCCGCGCAGCTGTCCGGCGATGTGCCGCAGCACAAGCGCATCAAAACGCTAGAGGGCTTTCGCGAGGGCAAGATCCGAGTGCTGGTGGCCACCGATGTGGCAGGCCGCGGAATCCATATCGATGGCATCAGCCATGTGATCAATTTCACCTTGCCCGAAGTGCCGGATGACTACGTTCACCGCATCGGGCGTACCGGCCGAGCCGGCAGCAGCGGAGTGTCGATCAGTTTCGCCGGCGAAGACGACTCCTACCAACTGCCTTCGATCGAGGCGTTGCTGGGTCGCAAGATCAACTTCGAAATGCCGTCGGCCGAGCTGCTGAAACCCGTCGAACGCAAACACCCACAACCCCTGTAGGAGCGGTCCGCGGCCGCGAAAGCCGCACCGCGTCCACCTGCCTCACCGCGCCGCCCTCTTCGCGGCCGATGACCGCTCCCACGGACGTACTCAAGCCCCCTGTAGGAGCGGTCATCGGCCGCGAAAGCCGCCCTGCGTCCCAACCTGCCACACCACCTGTGCAGACCATCACTCCCAGCGCTGCGCTGCTGCCTCGTCGCTCTCGCGCCCCTGCACCCAGCGCGGGCCATCTTCGGTGCTCTCCTTTTTCCAGAACGGCGCCCGGGTCTTGAGATAGTCCATGACGAAATCACACGCCTGGAACGCCGCCTGACGATGGGCGCTGGCCACGCCGACGAACACGATCGGCTCGCCTGGCGCCAACGCGCCCACCCGGTGCAGTATCTCGAGCTTGAGCAACGGCCAGCGCTGAGCCGCTTCGAAGACGATCTTGTCCAGGGCTTTTTCGGTCATGCCCGGATAATGCTCCAGCAACATCCCGCGCACTTCCAGCCCGTCGTTGAAATCGCGCACGTAGCCGACAAAGCTCACCACCGCACCTACGCCGGTGTTGGCTTGGTGCAAGGCATTGAGTTCAGCCCCAGGGTCGAACGGCTCGTGCTGCACGCGAACGCTCATTTCAACCTCCGGTCACGGTGGGAAAGAAAGCGACCTCATCGCCATCGAACAGCGGCTCGGTGAGCCCGCACATTTCCTGATTGCGAGCGCACATCAGGCCCTTTTCTCCAAGTACCTCCCGATCGCCCCGCAGGATGAGAAATTCGCGCAACGCATCTACACTGGCGAACTCACCCGTCACCACTTCCTCACCGGTGCCCAGCAGTTCGCGGTAGCGAGCGAAATACAGCACGGTGTACTTCATGACACGTCCGCCTTGAAGTGCCCACTCTTGCCGCCCTGCTTCTCCAGCAAGCGCACTTGCTCGATGAGCATGCCGCGATCGACCGCCTTGCACATGTCATAGACGGTCAAGGCGGCAACGCTGGCCGCGGTCAGCGCCTCCATTTCGACCCCGGTCTGCCCCGCCAGCTTGCAACGGGCGGTGATCAAGACGCTGTCTTCGCCATCGGCTGCCAACTCGACCTTCACACCGGTCAGCATCAGCGGATGGCACAGCGGAATGAGATCACTGGTTTTCTTCGCCGCCTGAATGCCGGCAATACGCGCCACCGCGAACACATCACCCTTGGGGTGTTCGCCCTCGACGATCATGCGCAAGGTCGTCGGCAGCATGCGAACGCGCGCCTGGGCCACGGCTTCGCGGAAGGTCACGGCCTTTTCGGTGACATCCACCATATGGGCGCGCCCTTGTGAATCGAGATGGGTCAGCACAGCCTTACTCCTGTTCCAGAAGAGGCGATTGTAGCCCCGGAGCCGGTGGGTTGCACAAACCCTGAAGCACCGCTTTGTAGGAAGGATCCTACGAAGTTTGGGAACAGTCTGACTTTTTCATCGACCTGCGCTCGGCACACTTCCTCTCCGCGCCAATCCGGTGGGCCACTGCACTCATCCTGGCTCACCAGGGACGGGGCGCGCACCTGTCGCTTATATGAAACCAAGGAGTTGCAACCCGATGAAACCTTCAATCCTCGCTCTGCCACTGGCCATGCTGTTCGCCGGAGTGGCCATGGCCGACCAGCGCATCGATCACACCGTCACCGTGACCGCTACCGTACCCACCGACAAATTCATCGTCGAGCCCCTGGGCGGCAACTGGATGAACGAGCCACAAAACATGAGCTTCAAACCCGTGGACGGCACTCTGGAGCCGATTCGCAAACAACTGACCATGAAGAGCACCAGCGGCGCCATCACCGCCAAGTTGATGAACACCCCGACCATGACCAGCGGCACCAACTCGATCGGCTTGAACGTCAAGGTCGGCAGCCAGGCGCTGAGTACCACATCGGAAATCGTCGCCAACGTCGCCGACGCCGCAGCTGGCACCGTGGTCGACTTTCTGGTCACCGCTGGCGGCAAGCCCTCCGCAGGTTATGCACCAGGGGCCTATCAGGGCACGGTGAACCTGGTCTTCGAAACACCTGATCCGGTCTGATCCCTGCTCGTCCCCTTTGTGTCTGGAACGTCACCCTGTTGGTCGCTCGTGCGTCTGGCAGGGTGACCCTGCCTGCGTGATACCCATGACTAGAAACACCCCATCGGCCTTCACCGGCCCGCTCGCGCTCGGCCTGCTTTCACTGGCGGCCTTGCCACTGCTGGTCGAGGCAGCGGGCCCGGGGCCGGGACGCTTGTCGAGCCAGGCCGAAGGCCTGCCTCGCGAATTCAATGACTATTTCTTCGACGTGCCCCTCGCCGTGCACGTCGATCTCGACGGCCGCCCGCTGGGCGAAGCGCTGATCACTCTGGATCGCCGGGAGCGAGTGCAGTTGATCGAGTTCACCAACGGTGAGGCCTATCAGGCCCACGATCCGCGGCGGCAACGCTGGGCAGAACTGCTTGCCGAGCCTACCGCGCTGGGCGATTGCACCGGCGACTGTCGTGAAGACCTCGTGGCCTTGCACTACAGCCTTTACGACTCACGCCTGTCGATTCTGACCCGCACCGCAGAGAGGAGCAGCGCCGACGAGCGTTACTACAGCCTCCCCGACGAGGGCAGCCATGGCTTGATCCTGCGCAACCAGATGAACATTTCCGCCGGACGCCATGAGCAAACCGGCCGCTATGCGCTGCAGGGCCAGGGCAGTCTCGGCGACTGGACGGCGCTGGCGCAACTGCAGGCCGACCGCAGCGAAGACAGCCGCTACGGGACCCGGCACAGGGTCGACCAGCTCTACGCCGAGCGGGTACAGCGTGACCGGTTCTACCGCTTGGGCTACTTCATGCCGGATGCTCAAGGGCTGAGCCGCCAACCAAGGTTGCTGGGCGAAAGCCCGGTCACAGCGCTGGGCATCATGTACGGCAGCAGTGACAGCCTTGCTGTCGACAATGCCAAGCCCAGTGCCACGCCTATCTATGTGACGCCCAACCGGCCCGGTGTGGTGGAGATCTACCGCAACGGCGTGCTGATCAACAGCCAGCCCGTTCAACCAGGGCTGCAAGCGATCGATACCAAAGTGCTGCCCGGCGGCATCTATGATATCGAGGTACGCCTGATCGAGGATGGCCGGACCACGTCGAGTAGCGAAGCGTTCATCTACAAGCCGTCGAACTGGAGCGATCCCGACCAGCCCTGGCGCTACAACCTGTATCTGGGCCAGCGCAGTACCCTGCTCAGCAACTGGGAAGAAGACAACGATCATTCAGTGAGCGCCGGTGCGCTGTTCAACTATCTTGCCCATGCCCGAGTGGTACTGGGTGGCTCGTTGCAGCGGGTCGATGGTTACAATCAGTACGGCCTGTCGGCCGACTGGGATGCGTTGCAGAGCCTGAAGCTGTACGCCAACCTGTTCCATACCGATCAACACGGTGAAGGCTACGACCTGCAGGCGCTGTGGACTTATCCGATGGGCAACCTGGTGCTCAGCCGCAGCCAGAACTGGCAGCGCTATCCGCGGCTGCGCGGCGAGCGCGAGCCGCAGGCGGCCCGGCAAGTGACGCAGAGTTCGCTGTCCTGGCAGCACCGCCTGAACCAACGCATCAGTACCCATGCCCGCGTCGCCGAGGCCGACGGCCTGTATGGCGGCACTTCGCTGGACCTGGGCCTGGTCTATCACGGCACGTTGATGGGCTCGCAGGCCAACTGGCGCGCTTCGGTGTTCGACCGTCCAGGCACCAGCAATACCGATGGCGCACGCAACCGCGGGGTCAACTTCACCCTGAGCATGAGCCTGGGCGAGGACGGTCGGCGACTCTCCGCCACCCTGGGCAGCCGCACCGCCGTGGATGGCAGCCGCGACCGCAACGTATCGCTCACCTACCAGCAGGCCCTGGACCACCACACCTTGCGCAACGTCGCGGGTACGCTGAGCGGGGATCGCTACGGCGCGGCCCTGGCCGGCAATGTGCAGTTCCAGAACCGTGCCCTGTACGGCGATGCCTACTTGCAGAACTCCTCCTACGACAACGCCGTCAGTGGCGGCCTCAATCTGGAAAGCACCGTAGCACTGGGCGCTGGCCAGGTAGCGGTCAGCGGCGACTTCCAGGCATACGAGGCCGGCATGATCGTGGATGTGGAGTCCGACTTCGCTGACCTGCAACTGCGCGCCGACACCCCGCAAGGGCCCAGCTCGACCCTGCGCCCTGGCCGCAACGTCATCGCCGCGCGCGCCTTCCGGCCTGGCCAGGTGCAGTTGGATTTCCAGCACCACGATGCACCCACCGCAGTGATTCAGCCACCCAGCTTCAGCTACCACCTCAACCGCGGCGCGGTGGATTACCAGAAGATTCGCGTCATGCGCACGGTCACGGTGCTCGGTCGCTTGCTGGATCCCGATGGCAAGCCAATCAAGGGCGTCCTGGTCATCAACCATGCCAGCCGCAGCGTCAGTGAGGCCGACGGCTTCTTTGCCGTCGAGATGAGTGAATCCACGCCCACCCTGGAGGTGCGTCGCAGCGGTGTGCGCCTGTGCTTCCTGAAACTGGACAGCGGCCATGCCCGGCGCGAGAACCAGGTGTTGATGGTCGGTGACCAGCAGTGCAGTACAGATACCCTGGCCGCGTCCGAGGGCCTTGGGCAAGGAGAAGCAGGATGAAATCAGTCGGATGGTTGACCGCCTTGTTGGCACTTCTGGCCGCAACACACAATGTCCAGGCCAACGAAGCGCTCATAACGGCCCGCATCGAAGGCACCAACTTCATCAACACCACGCCCAAAGCCACTTACTGCAACTCGTTTCAAGGCGGAGCGTATTGCGTCAACAAATGGACCGTGGATCTACCGATCACCTATCGCAAATGGGTCGACGTGAATGCCGCCAATGCTCGCGACAAGGTCTATATCAAGCTGCCTCCGCGCCAGGCGCTGACCCTGCAGAACCAGCTGACCGGACAGACCGCGACCATGTTCATTGCGTTCGCCGATGTCAGCCAGCGAGTCAGTTACAGCAACGAAACCGTGGTTGGCCTTCGGCCCATCGGTTGCGTGGCCTATGGCGGTATGGGTGGGGGTCCTGGCTACTCGCAGTTCCTGTGGTCGGTAACCAACACCACCAATCCTCCCGCCTGCGTATCGGACAAATCCGGCAATACACAGGTCGAGGATTCGGAGTTCACGCGCTCGGGCGTCATGTTCCGCCCCGAGTTTCCATCGGCGGCCTCGTTGGCTCCCGGCCGGTGGGAAGGCACGCTCGACTACCCGGTGGGCATGGGCCAGGGCTTCGATTTCGGCAACATCGTCCAGAGCAGCACCGATGCGATCCGTTTTCGTGTCCGGTTCGACGTGCAGCACGACATCCGCGTGGATTTTCCTGCCGATGGCACCGAGGTGAAACTTGCCCCACAAGGCGGCTGGGAAAGCGCAATCAATTCCAGCAAGGCTCCCGTGCGGCTTTTCCATGATTCGCCCTTGCGTCTTTGGGCTGGCGCGGCTTTCAAGGTGTACCTGGCCTGCGAACACCTGGGCAACGCCTATAACTGCCGCATGAAGAACCAGGCGAACGATCACTACGTGCAGGTGGACACGGCGATCTCCCTTCCCGGTGCGTTCACCAGCGATGGCCAGCCCGTCGATCGCCTGCCGCTGTACAGCCATGTCGGCAATGGGCGAATCATCACGCCTACCACGATGGCCACCAACGCACCCGGCACGCTTCATTTCGATGTTACCGGCCGACGCGCTGCCGAGATGCTCCTTTACCCCGGCTCACGCTACAGCGGCGCGATCACCATCATCTACGACGCCAACCCGTGAGGATCACGTGATGAAACACCTTCTGCTACTGCTCGGCCTGATCACTTTCAATGTTAGTGCGGCCCCACAACTGAACATCGGCAGCCTGTACGAATATTTCGATGGCGACCGCAGCACATCCCTCAAGCGTATCTACAACAGCGGCGACACCGCAGCGTTCGTCAAGATCACCGTGGCCGAACTGGTCTACGCTGCCGACGGCACGGTCAGCGAAGTGCCGTTGGAGGGTTTGCCGGCCGAGCAGCGTAGCCTGATCGCCAGCCCGGCACGGGTGATCGTGCCGCCCGACGGCATGCAGCAGGTACGTCTGCTGTACCGCGGCGAGCGCTTGGCCGAGCGCTACTTCCGCTTGCGCTTCATTCCGGTACTTCCGGAAACCGGCGATGGCTTCGGCCTGAGCAGCGAGCAAGCCAGGCAGTACAACGACGCGCTATCGGCAGGGGTGAGCATTCTGGCGGGCTATGGCGCGGTGATGTTCGTCAAGCCTGCACAGACGACCTACGCCACTGAAGTGCTGCATGAGGCCGGCCGGTTCGCTATTCCCAACAAGGGCAACGCCACGGTGGTGCTGGATCACTTCAATGATTGCGATCGCAACGGCCAGAACTGCGCGCCGCCCACCAAACACCACATCCGGCCGGGCAAGACACTGTCGTTCGAAAAGAAAACCGGGCGTACCTATCGCTTTGTTCTGCAAGAGGGTTCGCAGAACCGCCACGAGGAATTCGAAGGCTAGGCCCGCCATCGGTGCCTGGGCACCGAGGCGAAGCCGGTCGGAGGAGGTTGCCGACTTACAGATGACTTTCGGCGTATTCGGCCAGGATCGACCGCGGTACACCCTGCAGGGTGATGTGCACGCCTTGCGGGAAGTCCTTGAAGCGCTCCGTCAGGTAGGTCAACCCGGAACTTGGGGCTGACAGATAGGGCGTATCGATCTGCGCCAGGTTGCCCAGGCAGATGACCTTGGAACCAGCGCCGGCACGGGTGATGATGGTTTTCATCTGATGCGGAGTCAGGTTCTGGCATTCGTCGATCAGGATCAGGCTTTGCTGAAAGCTGCGACCTCGGATGTAGTTGAGGGATTTGAACTGCAAGGGCACCTTGCTCAGGATGTAGTCGACGCTGCCGTGGGTGTTTTCGTCCTCCATGTGCAGGGCTTCGAGGTTGTCGGTGATGGCGCCAAGCCAAGGCTCCATTTTTTCGGCCTCGGTACCGGGCAGGAAGCCGATCTCCTGATCGAGCCCCTGCACGCTGCGGGTGGCAATGATGCGCCGGTAGCGCTTGGTCACCATGGTCTGCTCGATGGCCGCAGCAAGGGCCAGGATGGTCTTGCCCGAACCCGCCGCACCGGTCAGGTTGACCAGATGGATGTCCGGATCCAGCAAAGCGAACAGGGCCAGCCCCTGATAGATGTCACGCGGTTTGAGGCCCCAGGCTTCCTGATGCAGCAAAGGCTCCTGGTGCAGGTCGAGGATCATCAGCTCGTCGTCCTTGATGCCCTTGATCCAGCCGACGAAACCCTGCTCGTCGATGATGAATTCGTTCATGTGCACCGATGGCAGCACTTCGCTCAACTGCACCCGATGCCAGGTACGACCATGATCCTGGCGCGTCTCGACCTTGCTCACGCGGTCCCAGAACGAGCCGGTCACATTGTGATAGCCACGCGAAAGCAGCGATACATCGTCCACCAACTGGTCGGTGCTGTAGTCCTCGGCGGCAATCCCGCAGGCGCGTGCCTTGAGGCGCATGTTGATGTCTTTGGTGACCAGAATCACGCTCAGGTCGGGGTGACGCGTGTGCAGGTCGATCAACTGATTGATGATGATGTTGTCGTTGAGGTTCTGCGGCAGCAGGTTCGAGGGCTCGGGCCGCTTGTCCATCAGAATGGACAGAAAGCCCTTGGTGTTGCCGCTCACGCGCATGATCGGCACGCCCGATTCGACCACGGCCGGCGACGCATCGCCCAGGGTCTTGTCGATCAGGCGGATAGCCTGCCGGCATTCGGCAGCGACGGTCTGCTTGCCATCCTTGAGTTTGTCCAGTTCCTCCAGCACGGTCATGGGAATGGCGACACGATGTTCTTCGAAATTCAGCAGAGCGTTTGGATCGTGGATCAGTACGTTGGTATCGAGCACATAAAGGATTGGCTGATTGGAAGAGGTACTGCGTCCTTGTTCATCCATACTCGGTCACCTTTTTGGGAGCCTGACAACGCAATACCTGGACGGTGCTGCGCCGCGAAAAGGCCGCCGGATTCCCACATCAAGGAGCAGGACCTGCGCACAGGTGGAGAGTCTGTCGAAGACGCCACCTGTGATGCAGGGTTCGGCGGTCTGTCTTCGTAATACCGCAAAACCCATGAAGGAAAAAAGCTCTTTACGGTTTTTTGAAGTTTATTTTTCAGCGGTGCGAATAACGCTTGGCGGGTGGCGCGGACGCCGTTAGAGTCAGAAGTTGCCCTGCCCCGCCTCACCTGCGCAATTTTTCCCAAAAACCCGCCAACCCCCCGTAAATGCTGGCATTTGCTGCCTGGGCCTATTGCACATCCGCACAGGCCTGCCAGTTGATACCGGTCTGGGCGGTTTCCTGCATCAGCCAGGGCAGCGCGGTCTGTGCCTTGGCCAGGTTGTCGTGAAACACCACGATTCCGCGCCGCCACAGCAGCATCAGGCTCAGCGCCCGCTCGCCAGCCTGCATGGCCGTCAGGCGGCTGTCATCGTCCATCGAATCGATGTTCCACAGCGCCACTTTCAGCCCGGCTCCGGCAAAGAATGCAGCGCTGTCGGCGCGACGCTGACCGTACGGCGGGCGAAACCAGGGCACGTAGCTGTCGGGAAGGTCGGTCTGCAGCAGGGCGATGCTGCGCAAGATCGAGTCCTGCCATTTGTCCCATTGCCCATGGGACACGTATTGCCAACCCAGAGTCGCCACGCACTGCCCGGCATACAGCGCCTGCAACTGGGCCACCGAGGTCTTTTCGGCACGCGCCTGCAGGCTTTGTCCGGGCACGAAGAAGGTGGCGCTCGAATCCTGCGCTCGCAGGTACCCGGTCAACGCATCGGTAGAGCCATCGACCGGGCTCGGTCCGCCATCGAAGGTCAGCAGGAACGTGCGGTCGGCAAAACCGTTACCATCGAATTCCTGCTCCGACAACAACTGGACTTCGCTGGTGGTCTGCGGTGACACCGCAGCCAGGCGCAGCAGTTCGTTGAGATAGGCCTCGCTGAACACCTGGCCCGGCACGGCGAACCCGGAGTAGAAGGATTCGGGATCGATTCCCAGGTCGGCCGCCTGGGTGCGCAGGTCGCCTTCGCTGTCGATGGCATAGCAGAACGAAGCATCCTGTTCACAGCTTTGCTGGGCAAGGTCAAAGTTGGCCCAGAGCCGCTGCCAGAGCCGCTGGCGCAAATCGTTGATCGCCAGCGTATTGATCTGGCGCAGGCCCAGGCGCGCGGTCAGCTGTGCTTCGTCCTGGCTTTCACTGGCCAACAACGAGCGGGCGAACAGCAGGATGTGCGCACGTGAGGCGACGTCGAACAACACCGGCGAATCGATGCGTTCGGGCCAGTGACTGCGGTCGAGAGTCGCCACCGGTGGCGCAGCGACGGCGGCCTGTGCGGCGCATACAACGGTGGCCAGCATCCATGATACCCAACGCAACGGCGATCTCCTCGATGACAGGGTGCGCCGGGCACTATACCGCTGTCGCATGACAGCGCGCAGCTCTATGCAGCCCCGGGCCTTCCCCCACTTCGTTTCTATGATTACAGTAGGCAATCAACGGCGGCTCAGGAATCACCACATGCTTCGCTTGGCCCTCGCCGTACTGACGCTCGTCACGCCCATGGCGTTCGCCGCCGGCAAGCTCAGCATCTACAACTGGCCCGACTACATCGCCCCCGATACCTTGCCCAACTTCCAGCGCCAGACCGGCATCGAAACCCAGTACGCCTTCTTCGACAGCAACGAAACCCTGGAGAAGCGCCTGCGCGAATCGCCCGGCAAGTACGACGTGATCTTCCCTTCCAACCACTTCATGACCCGCCACATCAGCGCCGGCAACCTCACGCCACTGGACCGCAGCCGTCTACCGAACTGGAAGTACCTGAACCCCGCGCTTCTGCGTGCACTGGAAATCAACGACCCCGGCAACCGCTACGGCTTTCCGTACCTGTGGGGCGTCAGCGGCATCGGCTACAACGTCAAGCAGGTCAAGGCAGCACTCGGCGACGATGCTCCGGTGGATTCCTGGGACCTGGTGTTCAAGCCGGAAAACATCGCTCGCCTGCAGAAATGCGGGGTCGCCATCCTCGACATCGGCCCCGAGTTGCTGCCAATGGCACTCAATTACCTGGGCCTGCCCTCGCACAGCCGCAACCCTGCCGACTACGACAAGGCACGCGCGCTGTTGCTGAGCATCAAGCCCTACGTACGCTATTTCGATTCGGTGGAGTACAGCCACGAACTGGCCGAGGGCAAGCTGTGCGCGGTGGTCGGCTTTTCCGGGGACGTGCTGCAGGCGCAGACCCAGGCCAGACAGGAAGGCCAGGGCGTTGAGATCGAGTTCACGTTGCCGCGCGAGGGCTCGACCATGTGGTTCGACATGGTCGCCATCCCTGCCAATGCACCGAACGAAGACGCCGCGTACACCTTTCTCAACTACCTGCTCGAACCCAAGGTCATGGCCGGCATCACCAACAGCGTGCACTACGCCAATGGCAACGAAGGCGCCGATGAGTGGGTCAACCCTGCACTCAAGGGTGACCGACGCATCTACCCGAGCGCCGAGGTCATGAGCAAGCTGTTCCTGCTGCAACCTATGCCCGCCGATATCGAGCAGCTACGCACCCGCACCTGGAACCAGATCCGTCACTGAGGCGAGCATGGGATCGATCAATGATGCTCGCGGGTGGCGCGGAATTTCACGTCTGGCCAGCGTTCTTCCATCAGCGCCAGGTTGACCCGAGTCGGCGCCAGGTAGGTCAGGTGCCCACCGCCGTCGAGGGCCAGGTTTTCCGCAGCCTTGTTGCTGAATTCCTCGAGTTTCTTCTTGTCGGCGCACTCGATCCAGCGGGCGGACCATACGGTGATCGGCTCGTAGGCACATTCCACCTTGTATTCCTCTTTCAGGCGGCTGGCGACCACGTCGAACTGCAGCACGCCCACCGCCCCCAGGATGATGTCGTTGCTGCGCTCGGGGAAGAACACCTGGGTGGCGCCCTCCTCGGCCAGCTGCTGCAAGCCCTGACGCAACTGTTTGGACTTGAGCGGATCCTTGAGGCGCACCCGACGGAACAGCTCCGGGGCGAAGTGCGGGATACCGGTGAAGCCCAGGCTTTCACCCTCGCTGAAGGTGTCGCCGATCTGGATGGTGCCGTGGTTGTGCAGGCCGATGATGTCGCCGGCGAACGCTTCTTCCAACTGCTCGCGCTCGGAGGAGAAGAACGTCAGGGCGTCGCCTATGCGCAGGTCCTTGCCCGTGCGCACATGGCGCATCTTCATGCCCTTCTCGTAGCGGCCCGAGCAGATGCGCATGAAGGCGATACGGTCGCGGTGCTTGGGGTCCATGTTCGCCTGGATCTTGAACACGAAACCGGTGAATTTTTCTTCCACAGGCTCCACGGTCCGCTCGTTCGCCACTCGCGGCAAAGGGCGTGGCGCCCAGTTCACGACGGCGTCGAGCACATGGTCGACACCGAAGTTGCCCAGCGCCGTACCGAAGAACACCGGCGTCAATTGACCGTTCAGAAACTCGTCCTGATTGAACTCATGGCAGGCACCCTGCACCAGTTCCAGCTGTTCCACGAAGCGGTCGTATTCGTCGGCCAGGTGCGCGCGCGCCTCGTCCGAATCCAGCTTCTCGATGATTTTCACATCGGTGCGCTCGTGGCCATGGCCCGGCGTGTAAACGATGATGTAGTCGTCCGCCAGGTGATAGACGCCCTTGAAGTCGCGATAGCAGCCAATCGGCCAGGTGATTGGCGCGGCCTTGATCTTGAGCACCGCCTCGATCTCGTCGAGCAGCTCGATCGGGTCGCGAATGTCACGGTCCAGCTTGTTGATGAAACTGACGATGGGCGTGTCGCGCAGGCGACAGACATCCATCAGGGCAATGGTCCGCGGTTCGACACCTTTACCGCCATCGAGCACCATCAGCGCCGAGTCCACCGCCGTCAGGGTGCGGTAGGTATCTTCCGAGAAGTCTTCGTGGCCCGGGGTGTCGAGCAGGTTGACCATGTGCTCGCGGTAGGGAAACTGCATCACGGACGTCGTGATGGAAATCCCGCGCTGTTTCTCCATTTCCATCCAGTCGGAGGTCGCGTGACGGTCGGACTTGCGCGACTTCACCGTACCGGCCACGGCAATCGCCTTGCCCATCAGCAAGAGCTTCTCGGTGATGGTGGTTTTACCCGCATCCGGGTGGGAAATGATGGCGAAAGTGCGGCGTTTCGCGACTTCGGCGGCCTGTTGGGTCATGGATGATCGCCTGGCGAGGGAATGAAAAAGGGCGCGAATTATAGCCTGCTTCAGGCGAAACCGCATCCTGCGCCACCTGCCCCTGCCGATTTCATTGCACTGCAAACCTACCGTAGGGACCGTGTTGCAAGCGCCTGTCACTGCCACGCAATGGGCCGAAACATCGGTTAAAGGTGGCCAAATGCTGCCTCACTGTGGGAACCTCTCGCGGCACGGAGACGTCCATTCCCTGATTCGCGCTATCGTCAGGGGCTGCAAAATCAGCAAGTTAGCCTGACGAGGCTGCGCTTATGGCTCGCACCACGTGAGCTGCTATTCGCGTCCTACCTGGGCCGATCACTCTCCCGAGTGCTCATCGCAGGCCCGGTAGGCGCCGACTGAAAAAAGGAGTCCGCCTGTGGCTAATCGCTATGGCAAAGGGCTGTTAGGGGGCGCGGTTATCGTTGCTGTCCTGGCCCTGCTGGTCCATTGGATCGGCATAAGCACTATCGAGCACTACCGCGAAGATCTGATTTTCTACCTGCAGGCGCACCTGATCCTGGTGCTGGTTTCAATGTTCGCCGCACTGCTCGTGGGCATCCCCGCAGGCATCGCGTTGAGCCGCCCCAGCATGGTCAAGCGCGCCGAACGCTTCATGCAGATCTTCAACATCGGCAACACCATTCCCCCCCTGGCGGTACTCGCCATCGCTCTGGGCATTCTGGGCATCGGCAGCGGTCCTGCCATCTTCGCGCTGTTTCTCGCCTCCCTGTTGCCTATCGTGCGCAACACCTACGAAGGCCTGAAAAACGTCCAGGGCTCGCTCAAGGAAGCCGCCACCGGCATTGGCATGACGCCGCGCCAGGTGCTGTTCAAGGTCGAGCTGCCCAACGCCGTGCCGATCATGGTCGGTGGCGTGCGCGTGGCGCTGGCGATCAACGTCGGTACCGCGCCCCTGGCGTTCCTGATCGGCGCCAACAGCCTGGGCAGCCTGATCTTCCCCGGCATCGCCTTGAACAACCAGCCACAACTGCTGCTGGGCGCTGCCTGCACCGCGCTGCTGGCATTGATCCTGGACGGCATCGTGACCCTGGTCAGCCGCCTGTGGTTCGAACGTGGGCTGACTCGCTGAGCGAAGGAATGAATTCAATGAAAAAGTTAAGCATCGTACTGGGCCTGGCCCTGTTGTGCGCAGGCGTCGTGCACGCCGCAGACAGACCGGTGATCCGCCTCGGCGCCCGGGTGTTCACAGAGCAGACCGTACTGGCAGCAATCACTGCCCAATACCTGGGCAGCAAAGGCTATGACGTGCGCGTCACTGGTGGCCTGGGCAGCAACCTGGCGCGCAGCGCCCAGGAAAGCGGTCAGCTGGACATGCTCTGGGAATACACCGGGGTATCGCTAGTGTCCTACAACCACATCGACGAAAAACTCGACAGCGCGGCCACCTACGCACGGGTCAAGGAACTGGACGCCCAGAAAGGCCTGGTCTGGCTGACGCCCTCGCGGTTCAGCAACACCTATGCCCTGGCGTTACCTGAAGAAGTGGCCAAGGCCTATCCCCAGGTCAACACCATCAGCCAACTGAACCAGGTGCTGATCGACGAGCCGAAGAAAGGCCACATCCTGGCCCTGGACACCGAGTTCGCCAACCGGTCTGACGGCCTGGTGGGACTGACCCAAACCTACGACCTGAAATTCACCCGCCGTGACATTCGCCAGATGGACGCTGGCCTGGTCTATACCGCGCTGCGCAACGGTCAGGTATTCACCGGTCTGGTCTACACCACCGACGGGCGTCTGAACGCCTTCAAGCTCAAGCTGCTCGAAGACGATCTCAAGTACTTCCCCGACTACACCGCCGCGCCGGTGGTCCGTCAGCAACTGCTCGATGCTCATCCGCAATTGGCCGCGCAACTCAAGCCACTGGCCGAGATGCTCGACGATGCCACCATGCGCGAACTCAACGCGCAGGTCGACGTCGCGCACCGCAGCCCGACGGTGGTGGCGGCAGAGTTTCTCAAGGCCCATCCGATCAACGTCCAAGCCCAGGAGAAGCCATGAGTTTCCTCGACACCTTCTCCCACCTCGACTGGCCATTGGTGCTGCAACTGACCTGGCAGCACATCACTCTGGTCGGCATTGCGGTCAGCCTGGCCATCGTCTTCGGCGTACCCATCGGTATCCTGATGACCCGTTTTCCAGCGCTGGCAGGGCCTCTGCAGGCCTGCGCCACGGTGCTGCTGACCATCCCCTCGATTGCCCTGTTCGGGCTGCTGCTGCCGTTCTACTCCAAGTTCGGCCAAGGCCTGGGGCCGCTACCGGCCATCACTGCGGTATTTCTCTATTCGCTGTTGCCGATCCTGCGCAACACCTACCTGGCACTGACCGGCGTCGAGCCTGGCATCCGTGAAGCCGCCAAAGGCATCGGCATGACCTTCGGCCAGCGCCTGCGCATGGTCGAGTTGCCCATCGCGGTACCGGTCATCCTCGCCGGCGTGCGCACCGCCGTGGTGATGAACATCGGCGTCATGACCATTGCTGCCACCATCGGCGCCGGCGGCCTGGGCGTTCTCATCCTCACTTCCATCAGCCGCAGCGACATGTCGATGCTCATCGTCGGCGCCGTGCTGGTCAGTGTCCTGGCGATCATCGCCGACCTGCTCCTGCAATGGCTGCAACGCGCCCTGACTCCCAAAGGATTATTGAAATGATCGAACTTCAGAACCTGACCAAGACCTTCCACAGCAACGGCAAGGAAGTCAAAGCCGTCGACGCGGTAAGCCTGACCGTCAACGAAGGCGAGATCTGCGTATTCCTCGGGCCATCGGGCTGCGGCAAGAGCACCACGCTGAAAATGATCAACCGATTGATCATGCCGACCTCCGGCAAGGTCCTGATCAACGGCGAGGACACCACCGGCCTGGACGAGGTCACCCTGCGTCGCAACATCGGCTATGTCATCCAGCAGATCGGCCTGTTCCCCAACATGACCATCGAGGAGAACATCACCGTGGTCCCGCGCCTGCTCGGTTGGGACAAGAAGCGCTGCGCCGAGCGGGCCCGCGAGCTCATGAGCATGATCAAGCTGGAGCCCAAGCAGTATCTGCACCGCTATCCGCGCGAACTCTCGGGCGGCCAGCAACAGCGCATCGGCGTGATCCGCGCCCTGGCCGCAGAGGCGCCGCTGCTGTTGATGGACGAGCCCTTCGGCGCGGTCGACCCGATCAACCGCGAGATGATCCAGAACGAGTTCTTCGAAATGCAGCGGGCCTTGAACAAGACCGTGATCATGGTCAGCCATGACATCGACGAAGCCATCAAGCTGGGTGACAAGATCGCCATTTTCCGTGCCGGCAAGCTGTTGCAGATCGACCATCCCGATACCTTGCTGGCCCATCCGGTGGACGACTTCGTCAGCAACTTCGTCGGCCAGGACAGCACGCTCAAGCGCCTGCTGCTGGTCAAGGCCGAGGACGCCGCCGACAATGCGCCTTCGGTGAGCCCGGAAACGCCGGTGGCCGATGCGCTGGAATTGATGGACGAACACGACCGCCGCTACGTCGTGGTGACCGATGCGCAGAACAAGGCCATGGGCTATGTTCGCCGCCGTGACCTGCATCGCCAGACCGGCAGCTGTGTGGATTTCCTGCGCGAGTTCAACGCCACGGCGGCGTATGACGAGCACCTGCGCATCCTGTTGTCGCGCATGTACGAGTTCAACCGCTCGTGGTTGCCGGTGCTGGACGCGGAGAACGTGTTCCTCGGCGAAGTGACCCAGGAATCCATCGCCGCCTACCTCAGCTCAGGCCGCTCGCGCGGCATGAAAACCAGCATCGTCTCCCCGGCCGAAGCCGCCCAGGCCTGACGCGCACCCTCGTGTAGGAGCGGTCTGTGGCCGCGAAAGCCACCCCGCGGTCCATCAGAAAGACCGCACCGAATGCTTCGCG